>NZ_JALPRI010000015.1:0-184432 GCF_030464785.1 Paraburkholderia sp. SEWSISQ10-3 4 | reverse complement strand
TCGCACCGCGCATCGCCGCGAAGCTCGACGTCGCGCAGATCAGCGATATCACCGCAGTGGACAGCGCCGATACGTTCGAGCGCCCGATCTACGCGGGCAACGCGATCGCCACGGTTCAATCTCAAGACCCGATCAAAGTCATCACGGTCCGCACGACCGGCTTTGACCCGGTCGCAGCAGAAGGCGGCAGCGCAACGGTCGAGAAGATCGAAGCGGCAGCTGACACGGGCCTGTCGCAGTTCGTGAGCCGTGAAGTGACGAAGCTGGATCGTCCGGAACTGACCTCGGCGAAGATCATCGTCTCGGGTGGCCGTGGTCTGGGCAATGGCGAGAACTACACCAAGGTTCTGGAGCCGCTGGCGGACAAGCTGAACGCAGCGCTGGGCGCATCGCGCGCGGCCGTCGATGCGGGCTTCGTACCGAACGACTATCAGGTCGGCCAGACCGGCAAGATCGTCGCGCCGCAACTGTATGTGGCGGTCGGTATCTCGGGTGCGATCCAGCATCTGGCCGGCATGAAGGACTCGAAGGTTATCGTGGCGATCAACAAGGACCCGGAAGCGCCGATTTTCAGCGTCGCCGATTATGGTCTGGTGGGCGACTTGTTCACGGTCGTGCCGGAACTCGTTAGCGAGCTCGGCTAACAGCCACAGCGCCATGTAAAAGGCGTCTGGCAGCACACAAAGGGCGTGGGACCTATCAAGTCCGGCGCCCTTTTTCATATCGACAGGCAGGAGGAGAACTGAAATGAGCTATACGGCGCCCATCAAGGACATGCTGTTCGTGATGAAAGAACTGGCCGGTCTCGAAGATATCGCGACGCTGCCAGGCTTCGAAGATGCGAACCTCGACACGGCGCAAGCCGTGCTCGACGAATCGGCGAAACTGTGCGGCGAAGTGCTGGCGCCGCTGAATGTGGAAGGCGATCGCAATCCGAGCAGCTGGAAAGACGGCGTGGTCACCACAACGCCCGGTTTCAAGGACGCATTCCGCCAGTTCGGCGAAGGCGGCTGGCAAGGCGTGCAACATCCGGTTGACTACGAAGGCCAGGGCCTGCCCAAGCTGATCGCCACAGCCTGTATCGAGATGCTGAACGCGTCGAACCTGTCGTTCGCGCTGTGCCCGCTGCTCACAGACGGCGCCATCGAGGCGCTGCTCACGGCGGGCAGCGAAGAGCAGAAACAAACCTACGTGCCCAAGCTGATTTCCGGCGAGTGGACCGGCACGATGAACCTGACCGAGCCGCAGGCCGGCTCCGATCTCGCGCTGGTGCGCACGCGCGCCGAGCCGCAGGGCGATGGTTCGTTCAAGCTGTTCGGCACCAAGATTTTCATCACGTGGGGCGAGCACGACATGGCGAAGAACATCGCCCATCTCGTGCTGGCGCGCACGCCGAATGCACCGGAAGGCGTGAAGGGCATTTCGCTTTTCATCGTGCCGAAGTTTCTTATTAACGAAGACGGCTCGCTTGGAGAGCGTAACGACGTGCATTGCGTGTCGATCGAGCACAAGCTCGGCATCAAGGCGAGCCCGACCGCGGTGCTGCAATTCGGCGATCACGGCGGCGCAATCGGTCATCTGATCGGCGAAGAAAATCGCGGCCTCGAGTACATGTTCATCATGATGAACGCAGCGCGTTTCGCGGTGGGCATGCAAGGTGTTGCCGTGTCGGACCGTGCGTATCAGCAAGCGGTGGCGTATGCGAAGGATCGCGTGCAAAGCCGGCCGGTGGATGGCTCCGCGAAACAATCGGTGGCGATCATTCAGCACCCGGACGTGCGCCGCATGCTTGCGACGATGCGTGGTCTCACCGAAGCGTCGCGCGCGTTGGCGTATGTCGCCGCGGCTCACTGCGATATCGCGCATCGTCATCCCGACGAAGCAAAACGTGTTGAGCATCAAGCGATCTACGAATACCTGGTGCCGATCGTGAAGGGCTGGAGCACGGAGTTGTCGATCGACGTGACGAGCCTCGGCGTGCAGGTGCATGGCGGCATGGGTTTCATCGAAGAAACCGGCGCCGCGCAGTACTACCGCGACGCGCGCATTCTGCCGATCTACGAAGGGACGACCGCGATCCAGGCCAACGACCTGATCGGACGCAAGACCGTGCGCGACGGCGGCAAGGTGGCGAAGGCGCTGCTGGCCGGCGTGGCTGAAACGATCGAGGCGCTCGGCGTGCAGCAAGGCGCTGCGTTTGAATCGATGAAGAAGTATCTGACCCAGGGTCATCGCTCGCTCGCCGCGGCGGTTGATTTCGTTGTCACTAATACGAAGAGTGATCCGAACGCGGTGTTCGCCGGCAGCGTGCCGTACCTGAAGCTGGCGGGCATTGTTCTGGGCGGCTGGCAGATGGCGCGTGCGTTGCTCGTGGCGGCCGAAAAGCGCGCTGAAGATCCGTCGTTCTATGGCGCGAAGATCGCAACCGCGCAGTTTTATGCTGAGCATGTGCTGCCGCTGGCGTCGGCGTTGGAAGCTTCGATCGTCAGCGCGAAGGGTGGAGAGAGTGTGCTGGCGTTGTCGGACGATCAGTTCTGATGTTGCCTTTCTGTCGAGCCAGGTAGCGAAGGCTCGCGCGTAAAAAACAAACGGCGCCTTATTCAAGGCGCCGTTTGTTTTGTCAGACCGGTTTGTCTGCGATGACGAACCGGCGTAACCGCTCGCGAAGCGTTAAAACATTAAACCTTAGGCATAAGCCGGACGATGCGCACCGCCGATCTCGCCGAGATAGCGATGCACCGACAGATCGTCCGCCTTGATGGCCGGTTGCTTGCTCGACATCACGTCGGCCAGCAACTGACCCGAGCCGCACGACATCGTCCAACCCAGCGTGCCGTGACCCGTGTTCAGGAACAGGTTCGGCACAGGGGTGCGGCCGACGATCGGCGTGCCGTCCGGCGTCATCGGACGCAGACCAGTCCAGAAGGTCGCCTTCGACGTATCGCCGCCGCCCGGGAACAGATCGTTCACGCACAGTTCCAGCGTTTCGCGGCGCGCCTGGCGCAACGATTTGTCAAAGCCGACGATCTCCGCCATGCCGCCGACGCGAATCCGGTCGTCGAAGCGCGTGATCGCGATCTTGTACGTTTCGTCGAGCACGGTCGAAATCGGCGCGGATGCTTCGTTGACGATCGGCGCCGTGATCGAATAGCCCTTGAGCGGGTAGACCGGAATCTTCACGAGGCCGGACAGGAACTTGGTCGAATACGAACCGAGCGCGACGACAAACGAATCCGCACGCACCAGTTCATCGCCGCACTGCACGCCGGCGATGCGGTCGCCCGCCATGGCGAGGGAGTCGATCGGCGTGTTGTAGCGGAATTTGACGCCCAGTTGCTCGGCCATCGCGGCGAGGCGCGTGGTGAACATCTGGCAGTCGCCGGTTTCGTCGCCCGGCAGGCGCAGGCCGCCCGTCAGCTTGTGCGACACCGCGGCGAGTGCCGGTTCAGCTTGCGCGAGTTCGGCCGCCGACAGCAGTTCATATGGCACGTTGGCTTCCTGCAGCACCGCGATGTCTTTCGCTGCGCCGTCGAACTGCTGTTGCGTGCGGAACACCTGCAGCGTGCCGCCGGTGCGGCCTTCGTACTGGATGCCGGTTTCGGCGCGCAGCGCTTGCAAACAATCGCGGCTGTATTCGGCGAGGCGGACCATACGGCCCTTGTTCACCGCATAACGCGCCGACGTGCAGTTCTGCAGCATCTGCCACATCCATTGCAACTGGAATTGCGTGCCGTCGAGGCGGATCGCGAGAGGCGCGTGTTTCTGGAACATCCACTTGACGGCCTTCAGCGGCACGCCCGGCGCGGCCCACGGCGACGCGTAGCCCGGCGAGATCTGGCCGGCATTGGCAAAGCTGGTTTCGAGCGCCGGGCCGGCCTCGCGGTCGATGACGGTCACTTCATGACCGGCGCGCGCGAGGTAATAAGCACTCGTCACTCCGACAACGCCACTGCCCAAAACGACGACTCGCATAGCTGCTCCAGGATGTTCAATAAGAGGTCTGAGGACGGTGCGCTCGTCGATTCGTTTGAATTCATTCGATTAACAAGGTGTAACGCGGATCGCCCAGTGATAACCGCTATACTATTAACAGTCAGGCAGGTTTTGTTATTGTATTTTCAAGATTTTCAGCAAAAACACCATGCGTACACAGCGCCAACCGATCCGGGCTCTCGACAAACTCGATCACAAGATTCTGCGGCTCCTGCAGCAGGACGGCCGGATGGCGATGAAAGACCTCGCCGAGCAGGTCGGGCTGTCCGTCACGCCGTGCATCGAACGCGTCAAGCGGATGGAGCGCGACGGCGTGATCACCGGCTACCACGCGCGTGTGAACCCGGCCGAGCTGGGCGCGGCGCTGCTGGTATTTGTCGAGATCACGCTCGATCACAAGAGCGGCAACATGTTCGACCAGTTCCGCCGCGAGGTGCAGAAGATCCCCGAGGTACTGGAGTGCCACCTCGTCTCGGGCGACTTCGACTATCTGATCAAGGCGCGCATCGGCGAAATGGCCGACTACCGGAAGCTGCTGGGGGACATCCTGCTGCAACTGCCCGGCGCGGTGCAGTCGAAGAGCTACGTGGTCATGGAAGAGATCAAGGAAACGCTGACGATTGCGGTCGGCGATTAGCTCGCGTGGGAGTTGCGTAGCTGGGCTCGACAAACGGCGTAAACACTGTATATTTATACAGGTGTTTTGCGCCGTTTTGCTTTTTGCGTGCTCCAGCCGTGACCGACTCCGACACCCACTCCGCCAACGAATTTCCGATTGCTCCGCCCACGCCTCGCAAGGGGCGCGGCGCGGTGACGAATCTGCAAGGCCGTTACGAAGTCGACCAGCGTGAAGTGGTGGACGACGGCTGGCTTGCGTCGTCGGAGGAAGACGGTGAACCCAAGGTCTTACGCACGCAGGTTTTCGAAGAGCGGGCCAAGACCATCCTCACGCGTAACGCGTCGCCGGATATTCCGTTCAGCGTGTCGCTGAACCCATATCGGGGCTGCGAACATGGGTGCATCTACTGCTTCGCGCGGCCCACGCATAGTTATCTGGGGCTGTCGCCGGGGCTCGACTTCGAAAGCCGTATCTACGCGAAGATTAATGCGCCTGAGTTGCTCGAGCGCGAGTTGTCGAAGAAGTCTTATGTGCCGGAGCCGATCGCGCTTGGCGTCAACACCGACGCCTGGCAACCCGTCGAACGCGATTTGCGCCTTACGCGGCGCGTGGTCGAGGTGCTCAGCGAGCGTGGACAACCGTTCGCGGCGATCACCAAATCGTCGCTGATCGAACGGGATATCGATCTGCTTGCGCCTATGGCGGCGCGCGGGCAGTTCATGGCGGCGATCACCATCACCACGCTGGACGCCGATATCGCGCGCACGCTTGAGCCGCGTGCGGCCACGCCGTCGCGGCGGTTGCGCACGATCCGTACGTTGAGCGAGGCGGGTATTCCGGTTGGCGTCAGCATCGCGCCGGTGATTCCGTTCGTCACCGAGCCGGACATGGAGCGCGTGCTGGAAGCGTGTGCGGAGGCAGGCGCAAGCCATGCGAGCTACATCGTGCTGCGTTTGCCGTGGGAGGTGGCACCGCTATTCAAGGATTGGCTCGCGGCGCATTTTCCCGATCGGGCTGACCGGGTGATGAGCCGCGTGCGCGATATGCGGGGCGGGAAGGACTATGACTCGAACTTCGCCACTCGAATGAAGGGGGAGGGTTTGTGGGCGGATTTGCTGAAGCAGCGCTTCCACAATGCTGTGCGCCGGCTTGGGTTAAATCGGCGCGACCGCGGCATTCTGGATATGTCGCACTTTCGCCGGGTTGAGCCGGTGCGCGCTGAACCTTCGCCGCACGACAATCCCCAATTGAGGCTGTTTTAGCGCGGCGCGCAGTGGGTCATTGCGACAGTGCTTTGGCGGCCTGAACCTGACCTTCGAAGTAAGTCTGGAACGAGATCGCGAGGCCTGTCATCAGCAGGAACGCGCCGATCAGCAGTGAAAAGATCACGATGAAAATGACGGTCCAGCCAGAGCGGCTTTTGCGCTGGGTTTGTGCGTTGAACTGCGCGTCCCATTTTTCATCCGGACGCAGGCCGTAGACGATCGCGGCCAGAAAAGCGGAGAGCAGCGAAACGGCGCCGAAAAACGCGAGCACCCAGCCGAGCATCGAGGCTCGTTCACTCGCCACCACCAGCATGGCGCCTGGAATCCCGATCAGCGTGCCGAGCAGGTGCGCCCAGCCGTAGATGTCGCGCAAGCCGTACAAATAGAAGCGGTGTGCGCCGATGCTGCCGAAGAAGAAGGCCAGCGCTGCGGTAATCGTCTTGGATCTGAAATGCGAGGAAGTCGAAGCAAGGGTGGACATGTAGGCGAGGGCAGAGTGACAACAGGCAATTGGAAGGAGCGGGGCGCCGGTGGGCGGGCCGACGCGCATTCTACGCCCGCGGCACGCATACGGCTAAGGCTAAGGCGCTGAATAGGTCACGCGATAGATTGCGCCGGCGTAGTCGTCGCTGATCAGGAGCGAGCCGTCAGGCATTGGTTGCACGTCGGCGGGGCGGCCCCATACTGATTCGCCTGGCTGGAGCCAGCCCTCGGCAAAGACTTCCTGGCGCGCGTTGCTGCCGTCCGGGTCGGTGATCACTCGCACGACGCGGTAGCCGACCTTTTTGCTGCGATTCCACGAGCCGTGTTCGGCAATAAAAATATTGTTGCGATAAGCGGCCGGGAACATCGAGCCGCTGTAAAAACGCATGCCGATCGCGGCGACGTGCGCGCCGAGTTTGACAACCGGCGGCGTGAAGGCGCTGCATGGATGATCTTTGCCGAATTCGGGGTCGGGCGTGTCGCCGCCGTGGCAGTACGGAAAGCCGAAATCCATGCCGGCGCGCGGAGCGCGGTTGAGTTTGTCGTCCGGTACGTCGTCGCCCATCAGGTCGCGGCCGTTATCGGTGAACCACAACTCATGCGTCACCGGATGCCACGCAAAGCCGACGGTGTTGCGAATGCCGCGCGCCACGACTTCATAATGGCTGCCGTCCGGGTCCATGCGGCCGATCATCCCAAAGCGGTCGCGGCCCTTCAGGCAGACGTTGCAGGGCGCACCTTGCGGCACGTACAGCTTGCCATCCGGGCCGAAAGCGATGAATTTCCAGCCATGATGGGTCTCCGTCGGCAGTGAGTCGGTGACCACGACCGGCTTGGGCGGATCATTCAGATGGGCGTCGATCGCGTCAAAGCGTAGAATTTTCGACACTGCGGAGACGTACAGCGTGCCATCCCGCCATGCCACGCCTGCCGGCGTTTCCAGGCCGGAGGCGATCACGTGGCGAGCCGTGACGCGCCCATTCTGCAATTCGAGCGCGTAGACGTGACCGTCAAGGCTGCCTATATAAAGAATGCCCTTCGGCGAGAGCGCCATGGCCCGTGCGCTTGGTACGGCGTCCGAGAGGACCTCGATGTGGAAGCCGGGCGGCAGTTTGATGCGCTCGACCGGCAGCGCGGCCAGCACCGGCAGGGCCGTGGCGGCGAGCAACAACGCTGCGCTTGCTCGCAGGGCTTGAGCGCGGGCGGCGCGCAAAAAGCCTGTAATCGGCGAAAAGCCGGCAGCTCGCCGAAAGACGGCGCGTGAAGCGAAAAAAAACGCAGCTGGCGGCAGGAGTTTCACGGGCGTTCCGTCAGGTAATTCGGGCGTTTCGGCGTGTTTCGAGGGCTTGGCCTGTATGGCCGGCACAACCCCGTCGTGCAGTTTATCCCGGTAAGTGTTTGTTATGGCGTCGGTTTCCCGCTATAATCGCGTGTTTCAGTCGTTCCGAACCCCGGTTTTCAAGGATTCTAGTATGGTCATCATCCGCTTGGCTCGTGGCGGCTCCAAGAAGCGCCCGTTCTACAACATCGTCGCAACCGATTCGCGTAACCGTCGTGACGGCCGCTTCATCGAACGCGTTGGCTTCTACAACCCGGTCGCTACGAAGGGTGAGTCGCTGCGTATCGCTCAAGATCGCCTGACGTACTGGCAAGGTGTTGGCGCACAACTGTCGCCGACCGTTCAGCGTCTCGTGAAAGAAGCGCAAAAGGCGCAGCCGGCTGCTTAATGGTAGCTAGCAAGCGTATCGTCGTCGGTTCGGCCGGCGGCTCGCGCAGCTTGCGTGAGCAGTCCGATGCGCGAGTTTTGCTGAAGCAGACGTCGAAGTTGGCAGCGAGGTTCTCTTATGTCTGAACGTGATTCCGGCAATTCAGGTCGCGTAAAGGCAAAAGCGGCAGCCCCGCGCGCGAAGACGTCTGGTCAGGCGCCGTTCGGTGCATTCGTCCGCAAGCCGGCCGAAGCGGCCGAAGGGCAGGCGAAAGCCAAAGTTGTAAACGCCGCTTCCAGCGCAGCAGAAATGCGAGCGGAAACGGTGGAAAGCTGGCCGGCCGATGCGGTCGAGGTCGGTGCAATCGTCGACGCTTACGGCCTCAAAGGCTGGGTCAAGGTAGCCGCGCATGCGGATGCCGGCCACGGCGGAGACGCATTGCTAAGCGCGAAGCGCTGGTGGTTGCTGAAAGGCCACGAGCGCAAGTCGGCGCCGTCATTACAGGCAAAAACGCATAGCGACAGTATCGTTGCTCATCTGGGCGGCGTAGCTGACCGCGATGTGGCACTGGCACTGCGCGGCACGCGCGTTTATATCAGCCGCAGCGAATTTCCGGCCCTCGGGGCCGACGAATTCTACTGGGTCGACCTGCTCGGCCTGGATGTGGTGAACGTTGCCGGGGTCCACCTCGGCAAGGTTGCAGACATGATCGACAACGGTGCGCACTCGGTGTTGCGCATCGAATATCCGGATACCGACAAAAGCGGCAAGCCGGTCACCGGCGAGCGTTTGATCCCGTTCGTCGGCGTCTTTGTCAAAACGGTGGATCAGGCGGCGAAGCAGATCATCGTCGACTGGGAAACCGATTACTAAATAACTCGCTGACTGGAGAGAGCGATGCAGTTCGATGTCGTGACGCTCTTTCCTGACATGTTTCGTGCGCTGACCGACTGGGGCATCACCAGCCGTGCGGCGAAGCAGGAGCGCTACGGGTTGCGCACGTGGAATCCACGCGATTTCACTACCGACAACTACCGCACAATCGACGATCGCCCCTACGGCGGCGGCCCCGGCATGGTGATGCTGGCCAAGCCCCTGGAAGACGCGATCGGCGCGGCGAAAGCAGCGCAGGCGGAGCAGGGCATCGGCGCGTCGCGCGTCGTGATGATGTCGCCGCAAGGCGCCACGCTGAATCACGATCGCGTCATGCAGTTCGCGGCTGAGCCCGGTCTGATCCTGTTGTGCGGGCGCTATGAAGCGATCGATCAGCGTTTGCTCGACCGTGTCGTCGACGAAGAGGTCAGCCTCGGCGACTTCGTGCTGTCAGGCGGCGAATTGCCGGCGATGGCGTTGATGGATGCCGTGGTACGTCAGTTGCCCGGCGTGCTGAACGATTCGCAGTCGGCGGTGCAGGACAGTTTCGTCGACGTGCTGCTGGATTGTCCGCATTACACGCGTCCGGAGGAATACGACGGCGTGCGTGTGCCTGATGTGCTGCTTGGCGGCCATCATGCGGAAATCGAAGCGTGGCGTCGGCGTGAAGCCTTGCGCAACACGTTGAACAAACGGCCCGATCTGATCGTGAAGGCCAGAAAGAACAAGATGTTGAGCCGTGCCGACGAGGCATGGCTTACGAGTCTCGCGAAGGAAGTGTCGAAGGCGTAAGGCCTTGGGCTTTCGAGCGGACATAGGCGGTGCCGCGCATGCGTGTACGGCGCCAGATGTGAACCCATCCTCTATCGGGGCCGTAGCCAAGCAGTTTCTGTGAGGCAGGTACGAACGCCGACAAGATGGACCTAGGAGTCAGTGATGAATCTGATTGCAATACTCGAGCAGGAAGAAATCGGCCGTGCCCTCGGCGAGAAGACCATCCCCGAATTCGCCCCTGGCGATACGGTGATCGTCAGCGTGAACGTGGTTGAAGGTACGCGTAAGCGTGTTCAGGCTTACGAAGGCGTCGTGATCGCCAAGCGTAACCGTGGTCTGAATTCGTCGTTCATCGTCCGCAAGATTTCGTCGGGCGAAGGCGTCGAGCGTACGTTCCAGACGTACTCGCCGCTGCTGGCAAGCATCGTCGTGAAGCGTCGTGGCGATGTGCGTCGTGCGAAGCTGTACTACCTGCGCGACCGTTCGGGCAAGTCGGCTCGGATCAAGGAAAAGCTGGTCGCCAAGAAAGACCGCGCTGCTCCGGAAGCGTAAAAGCTGTAAGAAAAAGCACCCCTCGCGGGTGCTTTTTTGTTTGCCAGGTCAAAATAGCGGAATGTCCCCTAACCGCTCATTCCGAGAGACCCGTTGATCCGCCCCGCCTTTGAGCCTGAAACTCTACCTGTCGAAGCGACGGGTGCCGATCTGCCACCGGTGGTTGCCGGGCGCCTGACGCCCGACGGTCTGCGTGCGCGCTTCGAGCAGCGTCTGAGTTGGACGCCTGAGCCGATTATCGAAGCACCGTGGCGCGATACGCACGTCGATCCGCGCGTTGCCGCCGTGCTGGTGCCGCTGGTCGTGCGCGACAACGGCCTCACTGTCCTCCTGACTCAACGTGCCGACCATCTGAACGACCACGCCGGCCAGGTGAGTTTTCCCGGCGGCCGTCATGAACCGTTCGACGCGGATGCAACCGCCACGGCGTTGCGCGAGGCACAGGAAGAGGTCGGTCTCGATCCGTCGCGCGTTGAAATTCTCGGTGCGTTGCCCGACTATCTGACGGGCACCGGTTTTCGGGTGACGCCCGTGATCGGTCTGGTGCATCCGCCCTTCACGTTGAAAGCAGATGCGCTCGAAGTGGCCGAAGTCTTCGAAGTACCGCTCGCTTTCCTGATGAACCCTGCGCATCACGAAGAGCGCGTGTTTCGTTACGAAGGCGGCCAGCGCCGCTTTTTCGCCATGCCCTATCCGCGGGCCGAGTCGGCGGAAGCTGCGGACCGCGAGGGGCAGGTGGGTGGCCACTACTTCATCTGGGGGGCGACGGCGGCGATGCTGCGCAACTTCTATCGCTTTCTCGCGGCTTGAATCGCCGCGGGTTGTGCACTTGTTGGGTGTTTGTCAACGTCCGTGCTCAGTGGCATCCGACCCTGTGCTATCGTTATAAAACAATCGTAAAAACTCGAAAAGCACGGCGCATCGCATGACTTTTTTCTCCGTATTGCTGGCTCTGATTATTGAACAGGTCCGCGCGCTGTCGCTGAACAATCCGGTGGCGGCATTGCTTCAATACCATGCGGAGTCGGCGGCGCACGGATTCGATGCCGGCAAGCCCAAGCACGGCTTGCTCGCGTGGCTGGTGGTGGTGGTGCCCTGGACGCTGGCCGTCGCGCTCATCTACTACGTGCTGTATCACATTCACTTCGCGCTGGCGTTCCTGTGGAACGTCGCGGTGCTGTACTTCACGCTCGGCTTCCGGCAGTTCAGCCATTACTTCACGGACATCCACCTCGCGTTGAACAACGACGACGTCCCGCGTGCGCGTGAAATCCTGAATGAATGGACCGGGCTCGATACCGTGGATATGCCCGTCAGCGAGATCGTGCGTCATACGCTGATTCACGCGGTGGTCGCCTCGCATCGCCATGTGTTCGGCGTGTTCTTCTGGTTCCTGATTCCGGTCGGGCCGGCGGGCGCGGTGCTGTATCGCATCGCCGAGTATCTGGCGCGCACGTGGGCACGGCCGGTCGACGATCGCACGGCGGCGTTTTCGAGCTTCGCGCAACGTGCTTTCTTCGTGATCGACTGGGTGCCGGCGCGGCTCACATCGCTGGGCTTTGCGATTGTCGGCAATTTCGAAGACGCGATTTATGCATGGCGCAACCATGCGCGTCAGTGGCCGGATGCGAACGACGGCGTGTTGCTGGCTGCGGGAAGCGGTGCGTTGGGCGCGCGATTGAGCGGGCCGCTTGCTGAACCCTCGAGCCTCGATGCACTGACCACCGGCGACGGCGGCCCGATGCAGGTCGGCGACGACTGCACGCCGCGTACGCTGCAATCGGCGGTGGGTCTCGTGTGGCGTGCGGTGGTGCTATGGATGATTTTGCTGTTGATGCTGACGATCGCGGTGTGGCTTGCCTGATGCAGCTCGCTTGAGTCAGCGCGCAAATAACGCAACGCAGAAAAAAGCCGGGTCATGAGAACCCGGCTTTTTTATTGCCCACGGCACGGTGGTTTTACCGCGCCGCACCTGAGTCTCAACCCCTTCACCCATCCAGCGGATCCCGCGCCGTCCCACATTGCCAACACACCGTGAACTGCGCCTCAAGCGTCTCCCCGCACTGACGGCATCGCCACGAAGGCGACCCCGCAGCCGGGCCATGCGAAGCCGCATCGATCAACCGCCGTGCCATCACCTCATCGCGCTCATCCACAAGCCACAGCTCCGGCGCGCACTGATCCGCCGGAATATCGCCGAGCGCGCCGTTCAGATAGCGGTTGTGCAACTCGCAAGCGATGCCCGCCGTCTCCAGCACATTGACCCAATGCTGTCCGATGATCAGATTCGGCGCGCGCATCAATTTCATCGTGAATCCATGGTTTGACAGCGGCGCGCGTTAGCGCACGATCTGGCTGGCTTCGTGCACCAGTTGTGCATACAGGGCATGCCGTTCGCGCCGGATGCGGCCATCGGCGACAGCTTCGAGAATCGCGCAACCCGGCTCCTGCAAGTGATGGCAGTTGTAGAAGCGGCAGTTCGGCAGCAACGGCCGGAACTCGGGAAACGCGCGTTCGAGCCGGCCTTCGGTCAGATGGTGCAGGCCGAATTCCTGGAAGCCCGGCGAATCGATCAACGCACCGCCGTCGGCGCCAGGCAAAGGGTAGAGCCGCGTGAACGTGGTGGTGTGCCGGCCGCTGTTCAACGCGGTCGAGATCTCGCGCGTCGCGACTTCGGCATCCGGAATCAGCAGATTCACTAACGTCGATTTGCCCATGCCGGACTGGCCGAGCAGCAGCGTCGAGTGACCTTGCAGATGCTCGAGCAAAGCGGGGCGCGCGGCCTCAGGCTGCGTCTTGATCGACACTTCGACCACGGTGTAGCCGAGCGCGCGGTACGGCTCGAGCCGCTTGCGCGCGCCTTCCAGCGCGCCGGTCACGTCGATCTTGTTCAGCACGATCAACGGCTTCAACTCGTTTGCCTCAGCGGCGACCAGCGCGCGGCCGAGCAGGTCTTCGCTGAAATGCGGCTCGGTTGCGAGCACGATCAGCAACTGGTCGAGATTCGCGGCAAACAGTTTCGACTTGTATTGATCGGAGCGATACAGCAGATTGCGCCGCTCGCCGATCTCGACGATCACACCCTGATCCGCCGAAGTCGGTTCGTAAATCACGCGGTCGCCAACCGCCACTTCGCTGCGCTTGCCGCGCGGGAAGCATTGAAGCATCGGACTGCCGTCTTCCGGCGCGACCAGGTAGTGTCGCCCGTGAGCGGCAATCACCAGGCCGCCTACGCGCGTGCTGGACGGCGCGCGCGGCGCTTTCGGGGAGCGGCCGCTCATGCGTGCCGCAGCAGGCGGTCGATCCGCTGCGACGCCGGCGGATGCGAGTAATAGAACGCGGTGTAGAGCGGATCGGGCGTCAGGGTTGACGCGTTGTCCTCGTACAGCTTGACGAGGGCATTGACGAGGTCTTGCGCATCGGTTTGCGTCGCGGCGAAGGCATCGGCCTCGAACTCGTGCTTGCGCGAGCTGAGGCTGCCGAGCGGCGTGACGAAGAACAGGAACACCGGCAGCGCGAGGAAGAACAGCACCAGCGCGAGGCCGCTATTGCCGCCGATCAGCGACGGCCGCACGCCCAGTCCTTCATAGAACCAGACGCATTGCGTCAGCCAGCCGAGCAGGGCGAGCATCACGAGGCTGAGCGCGAACATGACGACCATCCGCTTGATCACGTGACGGCGTTTGAAGTGGCCGAGTTCGTGCGCGAGCACCGCTTCGATCTCGTTGCCCGACAGGCGCGCGAGGAGCGTGTCGAAGAATACGATCCGTTTGGCCGCGCCGAAGCCGGTGAAATACGCATTGCCGTGTGCCGAACGGCGGCTGCCGTCCATCACGAACAGGCCTTTGGCGGCGAACCCGCAGCGCTTCATCAGCGCTTCGATGCGGCTTTTCAGCGCTTCGTCCTTGAGCGGCTCGAACTTGTTGAAGAGCGGCGCGATAAACGACGGATACAGCACCAGCACGAGCAACTGGAACGCGACCCAGACGATCCACGTCCACAGCCACCACAGGCTGCCCGCCTGGTTCATCAGCCATAGCACGACGAACAGCAGCGGCAGGCCGAACGCGGCGCCGAGCAGGACGCCCTTGAGACGGTCGAGGAAGAAAATACCCTTGCTCATGCGGTTGAAGCCGAAGCGTTGCTCGACCACGAATTGCCGGTAGTACTCGAACGGCAGATCGATCACGCTGGTGATCGCGATCACCGCCGCGACCAGCGCGATCTGACCGGCGTAGCCGCGGCCCAGCCAGTCGGAGATCGCCAGATCGAGCGCCTGCACGCCGCCCAGCAGCGTGAGCCCAATCAGCACTGCCGCGCCGACGACGATCTCGATCATGGTGAGGCGTGTGCGTTCGACGGTGTAGTCGGCGGCGCGCTGGTGCGCGGTGAGCGCGATGGTGCCGGCAAACTGGCTCGGCACCTGCTCGCGATGGCCGGCGACGAAGCGGATCTGCCGCGACGCGAGCCACAGCTTGGTGCCGACCATCGCCACGACGGCGACGACGAACAGAACAGTGAAGTACAGGGTAGGCATCCGGGGATTCCGTGGTATCTATGCGAGAATTATATGTTTCTTCCCGCCTGGCGGCGGGGGGATAAGATCAAACCCGGCTTTAACCAATCTCATACGAACATTCGCCGCGGCAAGCGCGCTTCCGGAGAAGCCGTCTGCGCGGCCATCAGGGCTGCCTTCATGACTGACATCCTCGCCTCCACCGAACAGCCGCCGCTCGTGCGCAGCGACATGAATCTCGTCTGGCTGGACATGGAAATGACCGGGCTCGAGCCGGACACCGACCGCATCATCGAAATCGCGGTGGTCGTGACGAATTCGACGCTCGACCGCCTGATCGAAGGGCCGGTGCTGGCGATTCATCAGAGCGACGAAACGCTCGCCAAAATGGATCAGTGGAACCAGAACACGCATGGCCGCTCGGGGCTGATCGACCGCGTGAAGGCGTCGACGGTGAGCGAGGCCGACGCTACCGAACAGATTCGCGAATTTCTTGGCGCTTATGTTCCGCCGGGCAAATCGCCGATGTGCGGCAACTCGATCTGCCAGGACCGCCGCTTCATGGCGCGCTGGATGCCGGATCTGGAACGCTTCTTCCATTACCGCAATCTCGACGTCAGCACGCTGAAGGAATTGTGCCGCCGCTGGCAGCCGGCGATCTACAAGGGTTTCCAGAAACGCGCCATGCACACGGCGCTGGCCGACATCCATGAATCGATCGACGAGCTGAAGTACTACCGCGAGCACTTCCTGATTCCGACGGCGCCGGAAGCGCCGGCGGCGGAGTAACGCAGCTGTGGCTGCGGCGGCGGTTGCGCTGTTAGTGGAGTAACATCGCCGCGGCTTTGAACTCAACCCTGCCGGGGGGCGCGCACCGCGTTCTTCGGCCGGAACGCCTTCACCACGTCGGCGTTCGTTTCCACATACGGGCCGCCGATCAGGTCGACGCAGTAAGGCACCGCGGCGAAAATCCCCGGCACCTTCACGGCGCCCCCCGCGTCTGCGTCACGCAAACCTTCCAGCGTTTCCTTGATCGACTTCGGCTGCCCCGGCAGGTTGACGATCAGCGCCGCGTGATCCGCGGTTTCGCGGATCACCGCCACCTGGCGCGACAGAATCGCGGTCGGCACGAAATTCAGGCTGATTTGCCGCATCTGCTCGCCGAAACCCGGCATTTCCTTGGTCGCTACCGCCAAAGTCGCTTCTGGCGTCACGTCGCGGCGCGACGGGCCGGTGCCACCGGTGGTCAGCACCAGATCGCAAGCCACTTCGTCGACCAGTTCGATCAGCGTGGCGGAAATGGTGGGCGCATCGTCCTGAATCAGGCGGGTGACCACCTGGAACGGCGAGGTCAGGGCGGCGCCGAGCCATTCCTGCAGCGCCGGAATGCCTTTGTCCTCGTAGACGCCCGTCGACGCACGATCGCTGATCGACACGAGACCGATCACGATTTCGTCCGGATGATTACGGACCAGATTGCGCGTTGCCTTATTCGTCGCGGTCGTCATCGTCGTCTTCCAGCGCGTCTTCTGCATCGGAATCGGTGTCGGCAGACGGGCCGTCGGCGTTCTTGATCCACTGGAACAGCTCGCGGAAGTAGCGCGGCGGCTTGCTTTGCTGCGCTTCCTTGCGGGCGTTGCGGATCAGCGTGCGGCCTTGCTGCGGATCGGCGTTCGGGTGCTGGCGGATGAATTCGGTCAGCGCGGCGTCGTCGGCGAGCAGCTTTTCGCGGGTGCGCTCGATCCAGTGCAGCTTGGCCGTTTCCGCCTTGTTGACGCCGTTATAGGTGTCGAGCGCGGTGCGCAGGGCGGCGGTTTCCTCGTCCAGCAGCGAGCGCATCACGCGCCCGACGTACTGCACCTGGCGGCGCTTGCCTTCGTGATCGGTGATGCGGCGCGCTTCGCGCACGGCGTCGTCGAGCTTTTCGGGCATCGGCATGCGTTTGAGCGCATCTTTCGGCAGGGCGATCAGCGCCGCGCCCAGTTCCTGCAGCTCGTGCATTTCGCGCTTGAGCTGGGACTTGCTGGGGCGGTCGTAGCCGTTCTCGTCGACTTCCGGCTCGGCGGATTCGATGGGTTGAATGCGGGTTTTGCGTGTCATACCGATATTGTAGCGTGCCGCGCACGCCGGACCCGCCGTGCTGCTGTGCACAAGTGCGCTCGCCGGCTCCGGCGGACGCGGCGAATGCCAGGTACGGCTTCGCAACCCTTGCTATGATCGCGGGATGCGTGACTACGCAAACGCGCACGCAAATGCACCAGCAAATGCGCACGCAGGTGCGTGGCATGGGCGAACACACAGGGCCGCTCGGCCCCGAACAGGACGGCAACGACAATGGCAGCAGACATGGACGTCAAGCAGCGCTTTTTTCCGCATACCCAGGATGAACTGAAGGAAATCGCCTCGGACATCCTTCGTCACGCGAAGTCGCTCGGCGGCACCGACGCGGCGACCGAGATCTCCGAAGGCGACGGCCTGTCCGTCTCCGTGCGGCGCGGCGAAGTCGAGACGATCGAACACAACCGCGACAAGATGGTCGGCGTGACGGTGTTCATCGGCAACAAGCGCGGCAACGCGAGCACCTCGGATTTTTCGTCGCAGGCCTTGAAGGACACGGTCGCGGCGGCGTACAACATCGCCCGCTTCACCGCGGAAGACGACTGCGCGGGTCTCGCCGAAGCAGACCTGCTCGAAACCGCGCCGCGCGATCTCGATCTGTATCACCCGTGGAATCTGACGGCCGACGAAGCGGTGGAAATCGCCCGTCGCTCGGAAGACGCCGCGTTCGCCACCGATCCGCAGATCAAGAACTCGGAAGGCGCGAGCGTCTCGGCGCAGCACTCGCAGTTCGTGCTGGCTACGTCGCGCGGCTTCCTTGCCGGCTATCCGTACTCGCGCCACTACATCGCCTGCGCGCCGATCGCCGGCAGCGCGCGCAACATGCAGCGCGACGACTGGTACACGTCGACACGCAGCGCGGCCGACCTCGCCGATCCGGAAGCGGTGGGCCGCTACGCCGCGCAACGGGCGCTGTCGCGCATCGGCGCGCGCGGGCTCGACACCCGCAAGGTGCCGGTGCTGTTCGAAGCGCCGCTCGCGGCCGGCATTCTCGGCGCGTTCGTCCAGGCCACGAGCGGCGGCGCGCTGTACCGCAAGACCTCGTTCCTCGTCGATAGCCTCGGCAAGCCGGTGTTCGCGCCGCACGTCCAGGTGGTCGAAGATCCGCACGTCGCGCGTGCAATGGGTAGCGCGCCGTTCGACGAAGAAGGGGTGCGCACGAAACAACGTTCGGTGGTGAAGGACGGCGTGGTGGAAGGCTACTTCCTGTCCACTTACTCGGCGCGCAAGCTCGGCATGCAGACAACCGGTAACGCCGGCGGCTCGCACAATCTGTCGCTGCGCAGCTCGAAGACGCGCCCGGGGGACGACTTCGAAGAAATGCTAAAGAAGCTCGGCACGGGCCTGTTGCTGACCGAACTGATGGGGCAGGGCGTGAACTATGTGACGGGAGACTATTCGCGCGGCGCGTCGGGCTTCTGGGTCGAGAACGGCAAGATCCAGTATCCGGTCGAGGAAATCACGGTGGCGAGCACCTTGCAGGAGATGTTCCGCCATATCGTCGCGATCGGCGCGGATACGATTACGCGCGGCACCAAGGAAACGGGCTCGGTGCTGATCGAACGGATGACGATCGCCGGGCAGTAAGCGGGTCGATCAAGCGCTGGCCGGCTGCACAACGGCGCTGCAAACAGAAACGCCACGCAAGCAATTGCGTGGCGTTTTTTTATGCGTGCACGATGAGTAGCGGCGAAAGACGAATGGCAAATGCGCGAAGCGAACCGCAGACCCTCAGTCAGTCCCGCTGCAACACCCTCAAATGCCCTTGCGCTTATACGTCACGAACGCGTAATCGAAGTCATTCGGCGCGTCGGCGCGATGCGTTTCATGCGCGACTTCTTCCCACTCGCTTTCGTCGAGTTCGGGGAAGGTGGCGTCGCCTTCGAAGTCGGCGGAGATCTCGGTGATGATCAGCTTGTCCGCCTGACGCAAACCTTCCGCATACAACTGCGCGCCGCCGATCAGAAACGCTTCCGGCGCCTGATCCTGGGCGGCCAGCTTCAGCGCGTCTTCGAGCGTGGTGGCCGCGTCGCAGCCCTGAAAGCGCCGTGCGGCATCCCGTGTCACGACAATGTTGCGCCGTCCCGGCAGCGGCCGACCGATCGATTCATGCGTCTTGCGGCCCATGATGATGGGCGCGCCCATCGTGGTGCGCTTGAAGAACGCGAGGTCTTCGGGAAGTCGCCAGGGCAACTGGTTGTCGCGGCCGATCACGCCGTTATTGGCGCGAGCGACGATCAAGGTGAGCGTCGTCATCGAATGGAAAGGGGAACGTAACCAGGATGATTCTACCTGAGGTGCAACGCCGTGCCGCCATGCAAGTCGGCGGAGCACCGGCCGGGCAGCCGGTACCCCGCCAGGCGCCGCATCATTCGTGAGCAGCCTCGTCGGCGACGCTCGGTTCAAACGACGCTTTGTCATCAACGGCGACCAATTCCCGCAGTCCATGGTGACCCATCAGCCGGTACAGCGTGACGCGCGAAATATTCAGATCGATCGCCGCCTCGTTCAAGCGATGACGATGCCGCAGCAGCGCAGCTTCGATCGCGCGTTTCTCGGCGGCTTCGCGCGCCTGCGAGAGACTCATGGTCTCCTGCTCGGTGAACTGCGCAAGGTCGAGGTCTTCGGCGGAAATCAGCTTGTTTTCCGCCATCACGATCGCGCGGCGCACCCGGTTGATCAGTTCGCGCACATTGCCGGGCCAGCCGTAGTTGTACATTGCCTCGATCGCCGATGGCGTAAAGCCGCGGATCTTGCGCGCGCTGTCGGTCTTAAACTTGTGCATGATGTGATGCGCAAGAATCTCGATGTCCTTGCCGCGGGCGCGCAGCGGCGGCTCGTCGACACGCAGCACGCACAGGCGGTGGAACAGGTCGGCGCGGAACCGGCCGTCGCGCATCGCGATCTCGAGATCCACGTGGGTAGCGGAGATGATTCGCACGTCCACGGGAATCGATTCGCGGCCGCCGAGCCGGTCGATCTTGCCTTCCTGCAAAAAGCGCAGCAGGCTCGCCTGGCTTTCCATCGGCAGGTCGCCGATTTCGTCGAGCAGCAGGGTGCCGCCGTCCGCGGCCTCGACCCGGCCGATCTTGCGCTGGTTCGCGCCGGTGAACGCGCCGCGTTCGTAGCCGAATAGTTCGGATTGCAGCAGATGGTGCGGAATCGCGCCGCAGTTGATGGCGATGAACGGCGCCTTGCGACGCGGCGAGCGTTCGTGGATCGCCAGCGCCGTGAGTTCCTTGCCGGTGCCGGATTCACCTGAGATGAACACGCTGGCGTCGGTGTTGGCGACTTTGCGAATCGTGCGGAAGAGTTGCTGCATCGCTTCGCAGGTGCCGACCATTTCATCTTCGTCGTCGGCAGCGGGCGCGGCAGGCGGAATCTCATCGGCATCGCACAGCGTCACCATGCCGAATGCGTGACTGGCGAGGTAGTCGATCGTGGCGTTGGCCACCGGTGTCTTGACGTAGTCGAAGCAGTAGTGGCGGATTAGGCGCCGCACGTTGGCGTCGGCGAGGCGTTCCGAAGTGGCGAGCGCAATCCAGCCGATCTGCTGTTGACGCAGGCTCGCTTCGAGCCCGCCAAGATCGCGCGGCGCAAAGCTGGCCAGGTCGACGATGCCGGCGCATATCACGTCGGGCTTGAGCAGGCGCGAGACCTCATGCGCTGAGCGGGCCACCATCACATGCCAGCCGCGGCTCTTCAGATGAGCGGCGAGCGCCTCGTCCGGCGTGCGCGCGACGTACAGCAGCGACCGATCGGTCCGCGCATGCAGCAGACCGCTCCCATTCGCGGCAGGGGACGCCTCGTGCAAGCGTCCCACAGCGGCTTCCTGAGGTCGCGCCAAAGAGACTTCCGACGGCCGTCCCACGAGGACTTCCGCTGCCCGTGTCACAGAAACATCCGACGCTCGGGCAATCGACAGATGAGTGCCGGAGGGCGGTGTAACGCTGCTCAAATGGGGTGATTCGCGCACGATCAACCTCGTATCGTTGACACGTCAAAAAGTGTAGGGAAAACGCACACCGATCACGAAGTTCGGCGTGTCGGGCGTGAGGCCGACCGATACCGAACCGTTGATCGTCAAGTGCTTGTTCACTACGTGATTCAAGCCGAAGGTCAGTGCGGCAGCGGTGGTCTCGCTGCCCGGCACCTTCGAATAGGTTCCGCCTGGCGACTTGGTCTGCGACTCGGGTTCCAGCGCCATGGTGTACGAAATGCTGGCGGAATCCTTGTCTGAGAACGCGAGCGCCACGCCGCCGCCGAATTGCACGACGTCGCCGATCTTGACCGTCGCCGGTTCGGTCTGACCGATGACCGACGAGATGTCCTGGAACGAGCGGGCAATGTTGTAGGTGTACGAAACGCTGCCGAACAGCACGACCGGATCGTAGGTCTTCAACAACGACAGGCCCGCCGTGATGTTCCAGAAGCCGGTGCCGGTGGGCAGCTTGGTGGGGGCGACGAGGTTGGTGTTGTTGGCATCGACCTGCGCCAGCTTGATGCCGAACGGCGACGTACCGGTCGGCGCCTTGATGCGCAGGCTGCCGACCACATCCGGCAGATTGTTGGTTTCCTTCAGGAACTGGTAGTAGATCCCGAAATTGACGTCGCCAATATTGCTCGAATTTGCCGAGGCATCCGAGACCGTATTCGCCGCTCCGCCGGCTCCGCCGACGATGAAATTGCTGTGCCGGTAGACATAGGGCACGTCGACGTCGACGCTGATGCGGTCGGTCAGACCGTAGCGCGTGTCGAGGTCGGCCATCACCTGGTGCGACTTGGTCTCGCCGAGGTTGATGTTGCCGAGGAAAATCGCGTCGAGCGCGAGGAAGCCGGACAGTTGCAACTGGCGGCGATCGTAGTAGGTATCGTTGATACCCCAGTCGAGGGTCAGCTTGTGCTCGAACAGCGGCGTGTGCTGCTGGCTTTGCACCACTGCGTCTTCCGATTGGGTGCGCACCGGTTGCGCGGCCTTCTGCGTCTGGCCGATCGCGCCGCTGCCGTCGGTCGCGGCCGGCAGGCCGCCACCACCACCGCTGCCTTCCGGCACGGGCGGCGTGACCGGCACACCTGTCGCGGTACCCGTGGCGCCCCCCGGCGCGGGAGTACCCGGGTTCACCTGGGCAAGCGGTGGCAACGGCACAGGCAGGCCGTCTGCGCCAGGCTGCTCGGCGACCGCCGCGCTGCCGGCCTGCTCACCGTAACCCGGTGCGCCGCGGCCGCGCTGCGACATTTCGAGGTTCGTGACCTGCCGTTCGAGTGAGATGATCTGCTTTTGCTGCTCGCTGACAACACGCATGAGCGTGTTCAGCCGTTCTTCAACCGATTGATCGGCGAGCGCTTGCGCGCTGGCCCCCTGCGATAGCGCAAACAGCATGACGGCGGCTGGAATAGCCGCTAACGCCATGCGCGGCGCCCCGTTCTTTGAGAATCTGATCATTTTTGTTCCCCCGGTATTCTGACTGCGCGTCGCATGTCTCCTTGTGCATCACGCGGTCGTTTGGTACTTCGGTCTCCTTCCTGGTCGGGTGGCGGCCCGTGTTATCTCCTTACCGTGTTTTGCAGGGCTTGTAGGACGCCAATCTGGCGCAGCATCGAGGCCGACATCGGCTGCGTCTGCAAATGCAGTTGCAACTGGTTGGCGACTTGCTGGTTATTGCCTGCGATCTGCAAGAGTTGGGCAATCTTGCCGGCCTGCAGCGCACTGGACGGCGCGATGGTTTGGGTCGCGATACCGCTGGGCGTCTGCAACGAAATCGAAATGCCGCCGTTGGCGAGACTGACGGAGGCTTTCACCGAGCCGTTCGAATTGCTTGCGGCGGCCGACGTTGCGTTGTTATAGGACCCGCCCGCCAGGCTGCCAGGCGAGGCGTCGAAATCGATCAGCGCCTGGTTCGTCCCGAGGTTGCCGTTGCCGGCCACCTGGGTAATCTGCGAGACGCCGTTGACGCTGACGTTCTGCCCGCCGGTTGCGCTGGCGTTGCGGTTGGCGCCGCTGCCGCCGCCCATGTTCGGACCGGTCACGGAGGCCGTTGAATTGAACTGGACGTTCGGCTGGTTGGGCGTGTTTGTACCGATGGCGAGCGAGCCCGAGGCGACAGCGGTGGCGCCGTTCGGCAACTGCCATTGCGACAGCAGGGTGATAACGACACCCGAAATGATGTCCCCAACGATGCCTTTGCCGGTCTGGTTGGCGAGGATGGCGTCGTCGACAGGTTGGAGCTTGAGCGCGCCGACGTCTTCAAACACCGTAGATGTCTGCTCGGCAGCGTGTGCGACTGATGCGAGGCCGCACGTTGTGAAACACAACGCACAGCCAATGGTGAGTAAGTTTCGGTCCATGATGAGTCAGAACAACTCTGCCTTGATCAAACCGTATTCAACAAAGGGAGTCGCAGCCGTGCCGTTTTCCAGTGCACGTTCACGCAGCTTGAGCGCGAGCGACTCGTTGCCTTGCAAGAGCGGAGAATCCTCCATAAATGGCTTGCCGACGACCGCGAATACGAGGCCGTTCCATTTCTTGACGAAGTCGTCTTCCATGACGATGCGGTTGCCGAGCGCCGGGTCGGCAATGAAGACGCGGCTGTCTTCCGCGTGCTTGACGATCACGAAGTGCTCGTAGCCGTCGCTGTTCATCAGCACGAGCACAGGAATCTGCAGGTGATAGAGCGCTTCAGGGGTCACGCGGAAACCCCGGCCACGCAGGCCGATCGTTTCGACGAACTTCTTCATGTCAAGCATCGAGAAACCGTTCTTGACCACCACCTCTGGTGTCGAAAACACCATCATGCGTTGGATCATTTCGGGTTCGGGAATGTCGATGCCGTAGCCGTACTTCAGCAACGTGGCCAGAGCGGCCGAGCCGCAGCTGTAGTCGTAACGCTGCGAAACGATGTGGTTGTAGCGGATCTCGCGGATCGAACGCACGTTCACGTCGAACGGCACGCCCGCTGCTGCGTTCATGGAAAGGGCACTCTGCGCGTGAACCGTCTGCGAAAGCACGAGTCCAGCGAAGAGTGTCAGGAAAAAGCCGTGCGTTACCCTGCTCACCCCGAACATGGTATGTCCCCCCCTGCGGAGACAGCCGGCCAGCACGAGGCTGACCGGTGTCTTCCTGCGATACTGCTTTAGTTACTGATGCGACACGCTGGCGACTGCAAGGCCGTTGTGTTGCAGGTTGCCTACACCCGACGCGATATTCACCCCAATGTTGCCGCTTGCATTGGACAGAGCGCCTGCACCGAGCATCGACGAACCGGTGAAGTTGCCGCTGACGCTTGCTCCTGCGGTCTGGCAGTTCTGGTCGGATGCGATGACTTCGCCGCCGTCCTTGCCGCCCTTATGACCCCAGCCCATGCCGCTGCTGCTGCTATCCGTGGTGGCCGAGGCGGCGAGGCTGTTGTTTTGCACGTTGCCGACACCCGACGCCACGTTCACCCCGATGTTGCCGGTCGCGCCCTTCAGCACGTCGGCTCCGACGCTGGCGGTGAAGTTGAAGTCACCAATCCGCGCCTTGCCGTCCGACGATTGCGTCGAGTAGATCTGCGCAGTGCCGAACACGGGGCCGACGTCCATGTTGGACAGGGCGGCATCATTGGATTGCGCGTTGTCGACACCGGTGGCCATGTTGACGCCGATATTGCCGTTCGCGGTTTGCAATGCGCCGTCGCCGATCGCAGCAGACATCACCGTCGGTTTTTCGGTGTTGATGTGCTCGGTGATGCTGCCGTAGACATTCACTGTGCCTGCGCTGATGCTGTCATGCGCGCTCCAGCCCCATGCGTTGGCGCTCGCGGAGACATGGCTGGCCTTGTAGTAGCCCGAGGCGCTTTGTTCCGCAGCCTGCGCGAAGTAGCCGGACGAATGTTCCTGTCCCCATGCGGCCTGGTGTCCCGAGGACTGCTCGGCGAAGTAGCCGCCGAAGTTATCCGAGGAGTGCGTGTTCAGTGCGGCGGCGAAGCCTGCCGCTACCCCGCCGAAGATCACGCCATTGCCGCCGCCGAGACCAGCGATAAAGCCGGCTGCCAGATAGCCGTTCGCGCTGTTGTGGGTGTTGACGTGGCTGCCGCCGGCAACCGATGCTTGGTAGCCTTGCGAGAAGCCGCTGCTTTCGCCGAAGCTGTGGCCTTGTGCGTAAGCTGCAGCCGATTGTTCTTGCGAGCCTTCGGCAAACGAGCCAGCGCTGTACGACGAGTGAACCGCGTAGTTCGAGCCACCGCCGCTGCCATTGAACCAGGATTTGGTCGAATCGATCGTCGTGGTTACGTGGCCGCTGGTGTAGCTCTGCGGAGGCGTCTTCATGTTGACGCCACCGATGTCTACATTCTGGGTGTTGTTGACCGTGGCGCCGGAGCTGCTCGACACATTGACGTGGCCGCGCAAGGTAATGAAACCGAATTCGCCAATGTCGGTGTAGATGTTGGTTGCCGTAAAGAGCTCAGCCGGGTCGCAGCCGGCCGTGCATTCGGCGTAAGCCGAGCTTGCTGCCAACGTCGACAGGACGGCCGCTGCAATGAGAGTGCGCTTCATGATGACGCTCCGATAAAGAGTGTGGCTCGTTAGAAAAAGGTGCCCGCCGGGGGACGGAGCACAAAACTGTTTGAACTGACGTTACCTGAGCCGGCTGTCTGGTTGATCTGAACGATCCCACTGACGTTTTTGAGCGCATCCGTACCGATGGATACCTCGCGTACGTCGTGGTTTTCGCCAGACCTTCCCAGACCGCCGCCCTTGGCGGTCGTAGCGGATAGCACCCCATCCGCTACGATCTCCGCTCCAATCGGTCCAGAACCAACTACGGCGCTGTTCCGCTGAAGATTCCCTACACCCGCCGACTGATTCACTTCGATAAGGCCAGAGGTGTTTGAAAATGCGTTACTGCTGATCGTGCTTTTCGCAGCCGCCGTCTTGGCGTTGGTGGCCGCGCCCTGCAAGCTGCCGATCAGGTTGAGAGGCGTGGCTCCGTTGGTGAACACGCCTTGATTCGCTTGTGCGTTATCGAGTCCGGAGGTCTCGTTGATGGCGATGACCCCGAGGCTGCCGCTGACCGCGCCTTTGCCGATAACCGACTCCGCGTCGATCTGGGCCGGCAGCGACTGGGCATGGGCCGCGAAGCTCGCGCAGCCAAGCACTGCCCAGGCAAGCAGGGGCCAGCGCGACTGTTTGCGTGACGGAAGGCGCTTGGCCGGTGCGCGTGACGTTGTCATTTCATGGCTCCTAGAGCTGCGCCCAAGGGGGCGAGTGCACCGCTGACCGACTGGGCAATCGAGCTGCCGATCCCACCTGCGCCGCCGAAGCTGGCGCCCGCGCCGACCGGAACGTTGTTGCCGGCGCCCGCCAGCATGTGTGTGATGCCGTTGGCGCCGACCAGTGCAGGCATATAGCCGTTGCCGGCGATGCCGGCCGTGCCGTGCGCGCCGTTCAGGTCGAGATCGCTCGCCATCGTGCCGATCGCGCCATCGAAGGTCGCTCTCGGGAACGTCTGGACCTGGACTGCGATCGGGTCCTGGCTCTTCGGCACCGGCACGAATGCATCGCGTGGCGTGATGTCGCGCTCGATAATGAGGTTGCCCGGCTGCGTCAACTGCTGCGCGGCGGCACTCGTTACGGCGCCGGCAGCGAGCACGCCGAGCAGCGCGCACAGCACGGCTGCCGAGGGGCGGCTGCTGTTCGGCTTCTGGGTTGAGGCGTTCATGTCAGTTCCTTGCGGGCGGACGATCGGTCGGTGCGGTCTTGGGCAGCGAGCGGCGCGTCGTGCTAATTTCTCTGGTAGCTCGTGACGTTGCCTTGAGCGGAGCGGGCGACGTCGACGGGAACTGGCAACTGCGACGGCGGGGCAATTTCGTCCCACAGCGTTACGCCGTTGCCACTGTTGTTAAAGCCGCGCATCAGTTGCGGCGTTGCTGAAACCATCAACATGCCGCCGAAGCCGCCGCGTTGGTGGGACAGCGCCTGATCGTCCAGCACGAGATCGGTCATAGACGCGGCGTCGGCGGAAATGCTCAGCGCGTTGCCGGCCAGATCGCTGCGGGGCGCGGCGCTGTCGTTCGTGGCGGCCACGGTGTTGTCCACCGCGGCGGCGCTTGTCGTATGCGTGACATCCGCAACCGTCGTGGTCGGCGAGGCCACCGCTGCGAGCGTCGTGCTCGCGAGGGTGGCGGAACCGGCATCGGCGGTTTCGGCCATCGTGGCGGATTGAGGCAGCGCGAATTCCTGTGCATTGACGCCAGCGGACAGCACGGTCAAGGTCACCGCGGCGGCGCATAGTGCGGCGCAAGGTGCAATGCTGCTCAGGTCGATGCGGAAAGCGAGTCGCATGATGTGTCTCCTTGGTGCACAGCATTTAGCGAAACGTGTGCCATGAGTCGCAATCCATTGGTGCGTCTGGATGTGACCCGCATACCGCGGAGTAACAGGTAAGAAATCGGACAAAAACGTTTCAGCGCTGAAACGGCAGGCAGAAAATACCTGTAATTCGTTAAATCCGACGGTATGAAGTACCTTCGGGTCTACGCTAGGAAAAGCGCTTCCACAATGCTTTTATTCATAAGCTGAATAACTATTTATTGGCCGCTTGGCCTTGCTGGGCAAGGGGTCCCCGATTAAATTCGCATAATTGTTTTCCAAGCGGCGCGTGTATAGTAAGCTCTCGAAAACAGCTTCAGATTTAAAAAAGCCCGCTAACGGGCCGTCTCAAACACACACGCCGCTTTCTTGGGGATCAGCTGTCCGCACGGAATGGAATGGCCGTTCGGTTTTTGCTATATCGCGAATCCCGAACGAGTCAGCGTGTCTGAACTGAAGTTCAGGTGCGTGCGTCATCCTTAACGTTCGTTGACGAGAGGATCTGAATAATGGAACCCGCAACGCGGCAACTGATTTACGTTTCACGCGATCCGAGCGCGGAACTGAATACTCGCTTCCATCAGCGCGGCTGGCATGTCGAAGTCGTGGGGTCGGCGCGCGATGTGCGCCGTGCTGTTCGCGCCGGAATGGCGGCGGGCGGCTTGCTCGATCTGTCTAGTGATTTTCAGCCACACGAAATCGCCGCCTTCGAGTCCTGTCTGACCATGCCGAACGTCGGCTGGGTTGCGGCAACCACGCCTGGACAATTGCAGGACGCGGCCTTGCGCCGGCTCGTGCGGGACTATTGTTTCGACTATGTAACGGTGCCGTACTCGGGCGACAGGATCGTGGATTCGGTCGGTCATGCATACGGCATGATTTCGCTCGGCGAGCCGGCATCGAACGACGCTTCGCAAGGCGCCGAAGGTGAAATGGTCGGTTCGTGCGACGCGATGCTGGCGCTGTTCCGCTCGATCCGCAAAGTGGCCATGACCGACGCGCCGGTATTTATCTCAGGCGAGTCGGGCACCGGCAAGGAGCTGACCGCGGTCGCGATCCACGAACGCTCGGCGCGCCGTAATGCGCCTTTTGTGCCGATCAACTGCGGCGCGATTCCCCCACATCTGTTGCAATCCGAACTATTTGGCTATGAGCGCGGCGCGTTCACCGGCGCCAACCAGCGCAAGATCGGCCGCGTGGAGGCGGCCAACGGCGGCACGCTGTTTCTCGACGAAATCGGCGATCTGCCACTCGAAAGCCAGGCGAGCCTGCTGCGCTTCCTGCAGGAGCGCAAGGTGGAGCGGCTCGGCGGCCACGGTTCAATCGACGTCGACGTGCGCATCATTTCGGCAACGCACGTAGATATGACGGCCGCGATGATCGAAGGACGGTTCCGCTCCGATCTGTATCACCGTCTGTGCGTGCTGCAAATCGACGAACCGCCGTTGCGTGCACGTGGTAAGGATATCGAACTGCTTGCGCGGCACATGCTGGAACGTTTCAAGAAAGATGCAAGCCGCCGTCTGCGCGGTTTCGCGCCCGACGCCATCGCGGCGCTGCATAACTACGGCTGGCCGGGCAACGTGCGCGAGTTGATCAATCGCGTGCGGCGCGCCATCGTGATGTCGGAAGGGCGCGCGATCACGGCACGTGATCTCGAGTTGGCCGAGTATGTGGAGATCGTGCCGGTCTCGCTCGCGCAGGCGCGCGAAGCGGCCGAACGCCAGGCCATCGAGCTCGCGCTGCTGCGTCATCGCGGCCGTCTCGGCGACGCCGCGCAGGAACTCGGCATTTCACGCGTGACGCTGTATCGCCTGCTGTGCTCGCACGGCATGCGCCATATGGAAGGCGAACCGCTGGTCACGCCGCACGGCGAATTGCCGGCCTCGGTGCCGCATCTCTGACGGGCGTCGTTGTCCACTTAGCGCCCGCTCAGCGGCCCACTTAGTGGCCCCTTAGCCACCGATATTTTCTCCGCGGCGCGCCTCGACCGGGCGCCGTCGGGCTGCGCTTGTTAAAATCGGGTTTTCCGCTCAATCTCCGTGGCGTGTGTGCCTGACCAGGCGCGCGCTTCGTCGAAGGAACCCGCATGAAACAATACCTCGACCTCGTCCGCACGATTCTCGACACCGGCACGTGGCAGGAGAACCGCACCGGCATTCGCACCATCAGCATGCCAGGCGCGATGTTGCGCTTCGACCTCCAGCAGGGCTTTCCCGCCGTCACCACGAAAAAACTGGCGTTCAAGTCGGCAGTGGGCGAGCTGGTCGGCTTTCTGCGCGCCTCGCGCAGCGCCGCGGATTTCCGCGATCTCGGCTGCAAGGTCTGGGACGCGAACGCCAACCAGAATCCGCAATGGCTCGCCAATCCGTATCGCCAGGGCCCGGACGATCTCGGCGACGTGTATGGCGTGCAGTGGCGCCAGTGGCCGGCCTACAAGGTGCTGGACGCAGGCGCCGCCGCGCAGCTGGCCGATGCCACGGCGCGTGGCTTCCAGGTGGTGACGGAATTCGAGGAAGACGGCAGCCCCAAGGTGCTGCTGTACAAGGCGATCGACCAGTTGCGGCAATGCCTCGACACGATCATGCAGAACCCGGCCGATCGGCGAATTTTGTTTCATGCCTGGAACCCCGCCGTGCTGGACCAGATCGCGCTGCCGGCTTGCCACCTGCTTTATCAGTTCCTGCCGAATGTTGCGCGGCGAGAAATTTCGCTGTGTCTGTACATCCGCAGCAACGACGTTGGCCTCGGCACGCCGTTCAATCTGACCGAAGGCGCGGCGTTGCTGCATCTGGTGGGCCGGCTGACGGGTTATACGCCGCGCTGGTTTACCTACTTCATCGGCGACGCGCACATCTACGAGAACCAGCTCGACATGCTGAAGCAACAGCTCACGCGCGAGCCGTATGAAAGCCCGGCCTTCGCGATCTCGGACCGTGTGCCGGACTATGCGAAAACCGGCGTGTATGAGCCGGAATGGCTGGAGAAGATCGAGCCGTCGGACTTCTCGCTGGTCGGCTACCGGCATCACGAGCCGCTCACGGCGCCGATGGCGGTCTGAACGCGCGCTGAGCATCTGCTCGCAGGCTGCTCAAAGAAAAAACCCCCGCGATGCGAATCGCGGGGGTTTTTTCTTGCCGCTTTCCGGCTATCGGGTTGTCAGCGCATCTAGCTGCGCGCGTAACCTTTAGCCTTTGTGATGCTCGTCACGATTGCCGCCGCTCGAATGCTGGTCGGCGTGCTGCGGTTGCGGCTGGGGGCGCGGCTGCTGCGCCTGCTGCGGACGCGGTTCAGGGCGCGGCTGCTGCACCTGTTGCGGTTGCGGGCGCGGCTCAGGGCGCGGCTGCTGCACCTGTTGCGGTTGCGGTTGAGGGCGCGGCTGCTGCACCTGCTGTGGTTGCGGGCGCGGCTCAGGGCGCGGCTGCTGTACCTGCTGCGGTTGCGGGCGCGGCTCCGGACGTGGCTGCTGCACTTGCTGCGGTTGCGGTTCAGGACGCGGCTGCTGTACCTGTTGCGGCTGCGGACGATATTCCTGACGCGGTTGCTGCTGCGCCTGCTGCATCTGTTGCGGCTGGGGCGCCTGCGGCTGGGCGTGCACTTCAGGTGCGCGCGGCGGCTGCGCTTCTGGCTGGCGCTGAACCTGTTGCTGCGGCCCAGGACGTGCCTCCGGCTGGCGAGCCTGTTCCTGCGGGGCACCGTGCTGCTGCGCCTGCTGGGCCATCGGCGTATGCGGCTGCGTCCATGCAGGCTCGTGCCTTCCTTCTGCGCCCGGTTGCTGACCTGCTTGCATCGGCGCGCCGTGCTGCTGCGCGAAAGCGTTCGGGTTCGCGCCGTTCGCTTGCGGCGGACGGGGCACACCATTGGACGGATGAGCAGCCTCGGTGGGTTGCTGATGCACGTTGGCCATTTGCGGCGGCATGCCTGGCCGCGCCTGTGGTTCGCCGCCGCGTTGCGGTTGACCGTTGACCGGCGCTTCGCCCGGCCGCTGACCAGCCTGCTGCATGCCATTAGGCGCACCCGGCGCACCCGGCACACCCGGTGCACCCGGCGCTGCACCCGGTGTCCGTCCTGCTATATGCGACTGCACGACCCGCACGTTCTGCACCGGCATGGCCCCAGGACCGCCCGCCATGTGAGCCGGCACCGAGGTTCGCACGATCGGCGCGCCCGCGCCTGGCACTCGTCCGCCGCTCTGCGCAAAACGTTGCGCAAGGCTGTCGTGGTACGCCGCCGGCACGGCCGGACTGCGGGTAGCCACGACCGGGCGCGCCATCGCGCCGGCCGGCGGACGGTAATTCGCGTTACGCAGGCCCGGTCCGAAGCTTTCCTTCACCGGCGCGATCCCCGGACCACCCGGATTGATCCGCGCGTTGCGCCACTGCTGCGGGTCAACCTTCTGCGCGAAGCGGCCCACCGATTGACCATGCACGAAGGCCGTCGCCGGCACCGCGGTCACGCCACCCGGCGCGCGATAGTTGATGTACGTGTTGTGAATGTTGGTCACATTCACGTTCGTCACGTTGCGGTTGTAGTTGTTGACGACCGTCGTGTTGTTGACGCGGTTGTAGTAACCCGGGCTCCAATGATCGTGATCGCCCCAGTGCGGGTGCCACGGTTCGCCCGGGCCCAGCGGGAACCACGCGACGCCGGCCGCGACCGCACCGCCAATCGCCAGGCTCACGCCCCAGTCGACTCCGCCGCCACCGCCGCCCACGAAGGCAACCAGTGCGGGTGCGTAGACAGGCGGTTCGCTGACCACGACTGGTCCCGGCACCCACGCCCAAGAGTCGTCGACGTAGGCCCAGCGGCCGTAGTGGTAGGGCGCGAAGCCCCACGGCGCGTCGTCGACCCAGGTCCAGCCCCACGGCGCTTGCCATACCCAATGGCCGTCGTGATAAGGCGCCCACCCTGCGGGTGTCGCACGCGGCACCCACACTTCACCGTACTGCGGGCTGCTGCGCCACGTACCGTTGGCGTCGAGGTCCTGATAGCCGGGGATGTCGCGCGACACATAGCGCGCCGACACCGAGCGGTCTTCCGCTGCGTCGCGGCTCGCTGCCCATTGATCGAAGCCGTCGAGACCAGGCGCGCCGTTGTCGGCGACCTGTTGCAGGTTGGTGCCGGCAAAGCGGATCTGCTGGCCGGCCGCGACCGGCACCTGGCCGCTGTCGCCGTACACGGTCGCGCTGCCGCTGCGCACGGTGACGGTGGTGCTGCTGCCGTCCGGCGCAACGTCGACACGATAGTCGCCGGGGCCGTTCAGGCCGAGCGCCACATTCGGCGTGTCGATTTCATAGGTGGAGCCCGGCGCCAGTTCGCGCAAGCGTGCCGACAACGTGCCCTGCGCGACCTTCAGCTGCGCGCTGTTGTCGTCGAGATTGAGGATGTCGAGGCTGGTGGACTGGCCGAGGCGCACGGCCGTCGAACCGATGTGCAGTTCGGAGCGTGCGTTCTGATCGTTCCACAACTGATCGCCGGAGGTGAGCGGGCGATTGATCTGTGCGTATGACCAGTCGGTTGCGCCGGCCGGTTCGGTGGTCACGGCGCCGGCCGTGTAGTTCAGACGTGCAACACGCCCAGGCGGATCGATGTTCTGTTGTGAAGCAGCCTCTGGCGGCGCCTGTTCGGCTTCCTGCGCGAGGGTGGCTTGCGCCGCGAACAGGAACGCCGCGGCGGCGATCAGTGTGTAGCCGGTGATCCGACGTTTCGATTGTTGGGGTGTGGTTACTGTTCTCATGATTTGGCTCCGACGGACGCGCATTGTGCGACATCCGTGAGAGTCACTCTACCCTTGCGGTTTGTTTCAAGGCCCCCACTTTTGTAAGGCTTCCCCACGAGCGTGTAACAAAAGGTCTCGATAAGGCGTTTCGTAAGCTGAATGCGCAAATTCTGTAATCGCGTCAATCAGTTAAGCGTGTTTCAAGCGGCCAGGAACGCGTCGAAATGGCGGTGGCCTGCCGGGGTGATGCGCAAGATCCGCGGCCGCTCAGTGCGTTCGACCCAGCCATGCGCCGACCACGAATCGAGCAGCGCGGCGCCGAGCGCGCCGCCCAGGTGCGGACGCCGTTCGCTCCAGTCGGGACAGGTGCAGGCGAAGCGGCGCCGGCGGCTCTTCTGGGTGGACATGTCGATGCCCCATTCGGCAAAGCGGGCGGCGCCGTCGGTCGTGGCTTCGAGCGAGGAGCCGTGCAGCGTTAGCAGACCGCGTTCGACCAGCCGCTCGAACACCCGTACCGACAATTCTCCCGCCATATGGTCGTAGCAGGTGCGGGCGTAGCGCATGTCGACCGGCACGGTGCGCACCGGCCGCGGCACGGCCCGTTGCGGCGCGCTGACCTGCGCAACGTTGGCGAGCGCTTCGATGGACGCGGCGATATCCGGCGAGGCGATCCGGAAATAGCGATGCCGGCCGCGCACTTCGAGCGCGAGCAGGCCGCCGTCGGTCAGACGCGCCAGATGAGCGCTGGCTGCCGACGGCGAGAGCCCGGCGATCATCGTCAGTTCACCGGCCGGGCGGGCGCTGCCGTCCATCAGCGACCACAACATCGCTGCGCGGCCGGGATCGGCGAGCAGCGCACCGATGCGGCTCAAGCCGGGGAAGTGATTCTGTTCGTCTGTGAGAGTGATGGGCATCAGGCGTCTCCGGTTGGCGGCGCGGGCAGGGCGCCATGCAGTCCACTGTATCTGGCTGCTGTATTCGATGTTTCAGCTTAGCGTGAATCGTCGAATGCAGTGGCTACGAAAATCCGGCGGGAAGGGGCGGCTGATACGTGCTTCGATGAGGCGCTGTTTCTGCCTTTCGGTGCGGCGATGCCGCTTTGGCGTCGCGTTGGGCCGCCAGGCTAGAATCGAACTCTGTCTTTGCCGGAACACGCTGTTATGAAATTTCTTCTTGCCGCCGCTGCCGCGGTTCTGTTGTTCAGCGCGTGCGCGCAGGGCGGTTCCGGCTCGAGCTCGGGTGCAGGCACGGGCAGCATCACGATGTACGGCACGATCGACGAAGGTATTACGGTTCGCAAGTAAGCGCGAGGCGCGCGGCCACATTTTCAGGTGGCCGAGTGCGGCGATTGGCTGGAATTGATGCATCATTGTCATTCCTGCCACCTCCGGCCATGTGACGATCCAGGCATCGCCACTTTCGCCGTTTGAGGCCTACCGATGCCGCCACCCGCTGCTCCCTCTGCCGCTTCGTCCTTTGCCGGCACGCAAACCGACTCCGGCCACTCCGATCCTCATAGCCGGCGCGCCGCGCGCGTGCTGGCGGTCTGCCAGGCGCTCTACACCTCATCGGTCTCGATCGATCTGACCTTGACCGGTCTGGTCGGTTACACGCTTGCCGATGACAAGGCGCTTGCGACGCTGCCGTTTTCACTGATTACCGTCGCCGCCGCACTGACCACCATCTTCGCGTCGTTCCTGATGGCGCGCATCGGACGGCGCGCGGGCTTCATGCTCGGCGCCGGTGTCGGCGCGCTGGGCGGGGCCGTCTCCGTGTGGGCGATCTTTCATCACAGCTTCTGGGCGTTCTGCGCCGGTACGGCGACCGTCGGCGTGTTCCAGGCGTTCGCGCAGTACTACCGGCTGGCGGCCGCGGATGCGGTGGGAATCGAAGGCAAAGGCCGCGCGATTTCGACGGTGCTCACCGGCGGCGTGGTGGCCGCCGTCTGCGGACCACTGCTCGCCGCATGGAGTAAGGACTGGCTCGCGCCGGTGGCCTTCGCCGGCTCCTATGCGCTCGTCACCGGCTTCGGGCTCGTATCGATTGCCATGCTGGCGCTGCTGTATCGCGACGCCGCACCGTCCGCGAGTGCGGCCGTGACGCACGAAACGGCGCGGCCGCTCGGCGAAATCGTGCGACAGCCGATCTTTGCAGCGGCGCTCGCCAATAACGCGCTCGGCTACGCCGTGATGATGTTCGTGATGACCGCGACGCCGATTGCGGCAGTGGCGTGCGGCCACACGATCGGCGACGGCGCGGCGATCATCCAATGGCACCTCGTCGGCATGTTCGCGCCGTCGCTGTTCTCCGCGCGGCTGATCCGGCGCTTTGGCGTGCTGCCGGTGATCGGTGCGGGGATCGTGCTGTCGGCGCTGTGCGGTGTGTTGGCGCTGCGCTCGACCGATCTGCCGCACTTCTACGCGGCGCTCGCCTGTCTCGGCGTGGGGTGGAATTTCATGTTCGTCGGCGGCTCGACGCTGCTCGCACAATCGTACCGGCCGTCCGAGCGGGCCAAGACGCAGGCGACCAGCGAATTCACGACGTTTGCGTTTTCCGCGCTGGGCTCGCTGTTTGCCGGGCAATTGCTGGCGCGCTTCGGCTGGGCGACGATCAATGCCGCGATCTTTCCGCTGCTGGGGATGGCGGCGTTGGCTACGCTGGCGTATGCGTGGTCGCGGAAGCGGCAACTTGCGGCGGGGGTGTCCTGATGACGGTACGTCATATCGTTTTCGCGGTCGCTCCTGATCTCGTGCTGCTCGATGCATGCGGGCCGCTTGAGGCGTTCTGGCGCGCAGAGTTGACGATGGCGGCTGCGGCGGGCAAGTCCGGCAACGCCGCCGAGCCGGTCGCCTATCGCACGACGGTCGCATCGATCGACGGCGGCGTGCTGCAAACCTTTCCGGGTCTGCCGGTCGTCACCGAACGGCTCGATTCACTCGACGACCAACCGATCGACACGCTGATCGTCCCCGGCGTCCCAATCGACGAACACTGCACGTTGCAGGCGGAACTCGTCGCGTGGATCAGGCGACGTGCGCCGGAGGCGCGGCGCGTCTGCTCGGTCTGCACGGGCGCCTTTTATCTCGCAGCGGCGGGCCTGCTCGACGGCCGCCGGGCAACCACCCATTGGCGGGAAGCGCCGCATCTCGCGCAGCGCTTTCCTAACGTACAGGTCGACGCTGATCCGATCTTTATCCGCGACGTGGGCCATGGCGAAGGAAAGCGCGTCGTCTGGACATCGGCGGGCGTGACGGCAGGCATCGATCTGGCGCTGGCGCTGATCGAAGAAGATGTCGGCCACGCGGTTGCGATGCAGGCGGCGCGGCGGCTGGTGGTGTTCATGAAACGGCCCGGCGGCCAGTCGCAGTTCAGCGCGGCGCTTGCTGCCCAGGCTTCGGCAGGCGGACCGTTCGAAGCGCTGCATAGCTGGATGGCGGGCCATTTGCGCGACGACCTGTCGGTCGAGCGGCTGGCCGAGCGCGCGCAGATGAGTCCGCGGACTTTCGCGCGGCGCTACGTCGACGAGGTGGGCCGCACGCCGGCTAAAACGGTGTCGGCACTGCGTCTGGAGGCGGCCGCGCGGGCGCTGGCGGAGTCGCGCCGGCCGCTGAAGCGGATTGCGCTCGATTGTGGCTTCGGCAGCGAGCAGAATTTGAGGCGAGCCTTCGTGCGGCGCTTCGGCGTGTTGCCGCTCGAGTATCGGGAGCGGTTCGAGTCGGCGGTCGTGCCGCAGCGCGCGGCGGTTTCTGCGCTTGTGGCGGCGAGTTAAACAGGTCGCCAAACGAAAGTAAAACGAAAGAATTGCGCTCGTCCAGGCCGAAATTCGGCCACATGTCCCCACCCGATCCGCGACGGAGTCAATATTGCGCTCGTATAATCGCCTCCTTTAAATGCGTCCGATTGACCGGAGTCAAGATGAGCACCCCTGCCTTAGCGCCCCTGGACCGTTCCGAAACCACCTTCCGCTTTCTCGCCGAGCCCAGCTCGGTCAACTTCGGCGGCAAGGTGCATGGCGGCGCGTTGATGAAGTGGATCGACGAAACCGCGTACGCGTGCTCGGCGGTGTGGTCGGGGCGCTACTGCGTGACGGTCAGCGTCGGCAATATCCGTTTTCGCCGGCCGATCCTGGTTGGCAACCTGGTTGAACTGCGCGCGCGGGTCGTGGCGACGGGGCGCACCAGCATGCACATCCACGTCTCGGTGCAGGCGGGCGATCCGAAGGGCGGCGAGCTGCTGCAAACCACGGACTGCCTGGTGGTGATGGTCGCCGTCAACGAGAACGGCCACCCGGTGCCGGTGCCGGCGTTCGTCCCGGAAACGGATGAACAGAAGCGCCTTGCCAGGTACGCGATGGACGTGAAAGACGCGCTCGACGCGATCGTCGAACTAAAGCCGGAAGAAGTGGCGCAGGGGAAGGTTTAAGCGGCGCCTCGGGCGGCATCGGCACGCCTTGCGGAAGACGTGCCGCCGCTCGCCAGAAGCATGCACAACAGGGCGCGCGAACATTGCGTCCGCGCGGCCTGCTATTTGCAATCACGTCAGCGAATCTGCCAGACCGGCCAGGCTCCTGCCGATCCCGCCGGCGATCACCCCGCCGAATGCCCGACCATATCCTTCGGCTGCACCCATTCGTCGAACTGCTGCTCGGTGACATAGCCGAGCTTGAGCGCTGACGCCTTCAGCGTCGTACCTTCCTTGTGCGCCTTCTTTGCAATCTGCGCGGCCTTGTCGTAACCGATGTGCGGATTGAGCGCCGTCACCAGCATCAGCGATTCGTTCAGCAATGTCTCGATGCGCTCGCGATTCGGCTCGATCCCCACTGCACAGTTGTCGTTGAAACTGTGCGCGCCGTCGGCGAGCAAACGGACCGATTGCAGCACGTTGTGCGCAATCATCGGCCGGAACACGTTCAACTCGAAGTTGCCGCTCGCACCGCCGATATTCACCGCGACGTCGTTGCCGAACACTTGCGCGCACAGCATCGTCAAGGCTTCGGATTGAGTCGGATTGACCTTGCCCGGCATGATCGAGCTGCCCGGTTCGTTCTCCGGAATCGACAGTTCGCCGAGGCCGCAACGCGGGCCACTTGCAAGCCAGCGGATGTCGTTGGCGATCTTGTTCAGGCTCGCCGCCACCGTCTTCAACGCGCCGTGCGCGAACACCAGCGCATCGGCCGCGGCCATCACTTCGAATTTGTTCGGCGCGGAGACGAACGGCAAGCCGGTCAGTTTGCCGATCGCGGCCGCCACCTTGTCGGCGAACTGTGGATGCGCGTTCAAACCGGTGCCGACCGCCGTGCCGCCCTGGGCGAGTTCGTACAAATGCGGCAACGCCGATTCCACGTGACGGATGCCATGATCGAGTTGCGCGACGTAGCCCGAAAACTCCTGGCCGAGCGTCAGCGGCGTAGCGTCCTGCAGATGCGTGCGGCCGATCTTGACGACGTCGGCGAAGGCTTTTGCCTTGCCGTCGAGCGTTTCGCGCAGCGTCTTCAGCGCGGGCAGCAGATGCTTGACGATCGCATAGGCGGCGGCCACGTGCATTGCAGTCGGAAACACATCGTTCGACGACTGGCCGCGATTCACATCGTCGTTCGGATGCACCTTGCGCGCTTCGCCGCGCTCGCCGCCGAGCAGCTCGCTCGCGCGATTCGCGATCACCTCGTTGAGGTTCATGTTGGTCTGCGTACCGGACCCGGTTTGCCAGACCGCGAGCGGAAATTCTTCAGGATGCTTGCCGTCGATGATCTCGTCGGCCGCCTGCATGATCGCCTTCGCCTTGTTTTCGTCGAGCACGCCAAGACCCTGGTTGACCTCGGCGGCGGCGCGCTTGATGACCGCCAGCGCAGTGATCAGTTCGGGCGATTGCTTTTCGGACGAAATGCGGAAATTCTGCAGCGAGCGCTGGGTCTGCGCGCCCCATAGACGAGCGTTCGGTACGGCGATTTCACCGAACGTATCGCGCTCCATTCGTACGTCTTCAGCCATGGTTTAACTCCGCTTCTTAAAGTTCTGCGTTGACAGGCAATAAGGAGAATAGACCCGTTAGCGCGTTCCGGTAAAAACCCGCCTGGGGGTCGAAGATATAGGTGCGGCGCGTGCCGTCTTCGACGTCGGTCCAGACGAGCGGCGAGAGGGGCGCACCGATCGAGCGCAGATAGGCGAGTTGCGCCGCGTCGGCGAGCGTGACGTGGTAGCTGGCTTCGGGCGCAATGGCGCGTTCGAAGATCTGCGCGACCTGTTCGGCGAGTGCCGGGCTGTGGATGACCAGCGTCTGCTCGGTGTTCAGATTGGCTGAGCGCGGATCGAGATTCATCGAGCCAATCACCAGGATCTTGTGGTCGATGACATAGGTCTTTGCGTGCAGGCTGGCTCGCGAGCTGGACCCACCGAAACCGACGCGCCGCTCTCTCTGCTGCGATTTGAATTCATACAATTCCACGCCCTGTTGCAGCAGCGGTACGCGGAAGGGGCTATAGCCGGCCTGCACCGCTACCGCATCGGTTGCGGCGAGCGAGTTGGTCAGCACCGCGATGCGCACGCCGCGATGCGTCAGTTCGCCGGCCGCCTTGACGCCGCTCTGGTGCGGTACGAAATAGGGCGAAATAATCAGAAAATCCTTCTGTGCGTCGTGCATCAGCTCGCCCAGCCGCTGCATTGGCGGGCTGACGTAGTCCGGCGATGGATGTTCGATTTTCTCCGGCAGGTCCGCCTTGAATTCGGCCGGCGCCCACGTCAAGCCAAGTTGATCCTGGGCAATCTGCGTGGCGAGCGGCGTAGCGTTCAGCGGTTTCGCGTTGTACGGGTCGGCGTTGGTGCGCCAGTGCTGGCGTAAATCGTCGCGCGTCTGGTCGAGTTCCTTCGCATCGAACTTCTGCTTGTTCAAAGCCCGCAGCGGATAGGCGATGCTGCTGTTCCAGTAGTCGTCGAAACTGGCGGAGACGTCGGCGACGACCGGGCCGGCGGCCAGCACGTCGAGGTCTCGGAACTGCAGCGTTTCGCTCGCGCTGAAATATTCGTCGCCGAGATTGCGGCCGCCGACGATAGCCAACTGGTTGTCGGTGATCATCGACTTGTTGTGCATGCGGCGCGTGAAATGGCCGATCTGCGTGAACACGTTCGTCGTGCGTTCGAATACGCCTTCCTGCGCGCTGCCGAACGGATTGAAAACACGGACCTCGATGTTGTCGTGCGAGTTCAGACCCGCCATGGTCTGGTCGATATCCTTGAAGTTCAGATCGTCGACCAGCATGCGCACTCTCACGCCGTGATCGGCCGCATAGAGCGCTGCGCCGAGCAGCAGCTTGCCGGTGGTGTCCTCGTTGGCGATGTAGTACTGCATGTCGAGGGTTTTCGTCGCCGCGCGTGCGAGCGCAATGCGCATCTGCAAGGCGTCGGTGCCGCTAGCGAGCACCCGGAAACCGGTCTGACCCGGGTGCGCGGCTTCGAGTGGCGCAAGGGCCGTGTGAAGCGGCGTTGTTTCAGTGGCGGGCAGTGCGTGGGTGACCGGACGGTCGAATGCGGTGGCGGGCGGCTTGGTCGCGCAAGCGGTCAGAAATGCCGTTGCGCAACACAGCAGGAAGAAATGTCTCGTCGTCTCCCACGAGGTCTTCCTGCTGGGCGTGATGAATGCGCACTTGCGATGCGATGCGGTCTGATCTTGATTTTGATTTTGATGCCACGACACGCCGGCTCTCCCTGGGTTGCACGCTTCTCATCGCGGCAGCGCGGGTAGCGCGCTTACGCTGTCGAGAAATGCATTCTAAGGGGAATCAGGCGTGCGGGCTTTCGATCTTCCGTGTGGCTACGACGCGCGTCGCAGGTTCGTGGTTATCCGCGTTCGACGTTCAAGGCGCGCTCGCCATCCGGATGCGTCGATCCTTTCGCGGGACGTCCTGCCCAATGCCCCGCGAGCAGCGAGCCGGACAGGTTATGCCACACCGAAAACAACGCGCCCGGCAACGCCGCGATCGGCGTGAAATACAGCTTGCCGAGTGTTGCCGCGAGTCCCGAGTTCTGCATACCCACTTCGATAGCGAGCGTGCGGCAGACGGCTTCGTCGAAGCCGAGCAGACGGCCGCCCCAATAGCCGCCGAGCAAACCGATACCGTTGTGCAGCACCACGCCCAGCATGACCACGAGGCCCACCGATGCGATGCTCTTCTGCGTGCCGCCCACCACCGCGCCGATGATCAGTACGATTGCGACCATCGAAATCAGCGGCAAGATCGGTTCGATCTTGCGCACCGCCTTGTTGAACAACTGATTGACGATGAGGCCGACCACGATCGGCAGCGCGACGATCTGCAGGATGCTCATCAGCATGCCGTGCACGTCGACGGCAATCGATGCATCCACATAAAGACGCGTGAGCAGCGGCGTCGCGAATACGCCGACCAGCGTCGACAACGCGCTGATCGTCACCGATAGCGCCACGTCGCCGCGCGCCAGATAGATCATCACGTTCGACGCCGTGCCGCTTGCCACGCTGCCTACCAGTACCATGCCGGCGGTCAGATCTGGCGGCATGCGCAGTGCCTTGGCGATGACCCACGCGGCGAGCGGCATCACGAGGTAATGCAGCACGATGCCGGCAACGACCGGCGCGGGTCGTGTGAAGACGCGCTGGAAATCGGCCACCGAGAGCGTGACGCCCATGGCCAGCATGATGATCGTCAGGAGGGTGGTGACGTGCGGCGCAATACCGGTGAACGAGGCGGGCGAGAAGTATGCGGCAATCGAAACGAGCACGGCCCAGAGCGGAAATAAACGGGTGACGCGGGCAAGCATGACGGGTGGTCCTTTGTTATGTTTTGTAGCGAGATTCGGCGGTCGGTCGGGTGGCATGGCGCGAGGCGCGGTGCATGCTCGGGGCGCCGCTCGCGAGGAGCGGCGGATGCTGGCGGCGGGTGTCGGGCCGCCAGGCGGCGCGGGCCTTCGTGAGGCGCGCGCGTGGCATCGCGCGGGTGCGCGCGGTTTTGCCAGAGCGCGCATTTTACCGTTCGCGGCGTGTTTGCCGGGAAACGATGGTTGCGGGCGCAACCATCCGCGACATGCCGGGTTAAGGCCGACCGCAGGCTCACCTCAGGTGACTTCAGGTGACTTCAGGCCGAAGGGGCAGGCGGCGTGCCCGGCATAACCGGCACGCGCCGCAAGCTCAGTTTGTGAAAGCGCAGTGTCATCAGCAGTGCGACGCTCGCGAGGCCGGCTGCGAGTCCCCACCACAAACCGCGCGCACCCAGCCCGAAGTGAAATGCCATCACGTAACCGGTCGGAAAGCCGATGACCCAGTAGCCGAACGTCGCGGCGATCATCGGCACGCGCGTGTCCTTCAGACCGCGCAGGCAACCTGAACCGACCGTCTGCATGCCGTCGACGATCTGAAAGATCGCCGCCACGCCGAGCAGCGAACTCGCCAGCGTGACGGTGGCGGCGTTGGCCGGGTCGTCGAGATGCAGGTACAAGCCGACGATCCAGTGCGGCGCGGCGATCAGCACGATGCCCGACAGCGTCATGAAGCCGACGCCGAGCGCGAGCGCGACGAAGCCCGCGTGGCGCGCGGCGAGCGGCTGTCCTGCGCCGGACCAGTAGCCGACCCGCACATTGGCTGCCTGACCGATCGCGAGCGGCACCATGAAGGCCACCGAGGCGACGTTCAAGGCGATCTGATGCGCGGCCAGTTGCGATTCGCCGAGCAGGCCGACCATCAGGCCGGTGGCGAGGAACAGCGTCGATTCGACGCCATAGGTGATCGCAACCGGCCAGCCGATGCCGAACAGCTCGCCCATCAACGGCACGTTCGGCCGCGTCGCGACGACGAAATGCTTATAGCGTGGCCGCAGATGCAACAGGGCCATCAGCACGAGCGCGCTCAGCCAGACGGTGATCGAGGTGGCCGCCGCCGACCCGAGGAAACCGAGGCGAGGCAGTCCGTAGACGCCGTGAATCAGCCCGTAGTTGAGAAAGCCGTTGACGAACACACTGATGAGCGACACCCACAGGAGCCGCTTGGCCGCGCCGATAGCCGGCAGGAACGAGCGCATCAGGCCGACGCCGATCAGGCTGCCGAGCGAGCCCCAACGCAGCACCGCCGCGTATTCGCCGACGTTGTGCGCGAGCAGCGCGGGTTCGCCGAAGGCCAGCAGGATCGGCGTGGCGAACGACAGCAGGAAGAACGCGGGCACCGACAGCAGCACCGACAGCACAAAGCCGGTCCAGTAGATATGCGGCACGCGGCCTTCGTCCTGCGCGCCGCGCGCATGCGACACGCTGACGCTGACGGAGGTAAGCACGCCCTGCAGCAGCGTCACCACAACGAAGAACAGATTGGCGCCGAGGCCGCCGGCGGCGAGCGCGTCGGGGCCGAGCGAGCCGAGCAGGATCGTGTCGGTGACGCCCATCGCCATTTGCGAAAGTTGCGCGATGGCGAGCGGCGCGGCGAGCCGGGCGGTGTCGGCGGCGTGGCGGGTCAGGGTCGGCGGCCGGGCGGCCACCCGGGTGAAGCCGGATTGAGTCATGGAGCGCTTGGAAGCGGAAGGGGCGACAGCGTGGCGGAGGGCGCAGCCCGGCCGATTCGCGGGGCGTGCGTGCTGCCGGTGAGGCAGCGATGCGGCGAAATGCGCGGGCTCACCGGAGCGTAGGGCGGCTGTCAGCCGATTGTTTGTCTGTCGAAACTGACAGCTTATTGCTTAGGCGCGGGGATGTCGATGGAATGGGCACGATTTTGGTGCGCGCGGTCCCCCGAGTTCTCGGACTCGGCGCGTCAGGCCTCGTGCACCGCGATGCGCGTATCGCCCAGCAGCACGACCTGGCCCGCGCGGATTTTGCAGGTTTTACGCGTTTCGACCCGGCCGTCGACGGTCACCGCGCCGTCCGCGACCATCATTTTTGCCGACCCGCCGCTGTCCGCAAGCCCCGTTATCTTCAGGAGACTGTGCAGTTCGACGTAGTCGCCGGTCAGTGTGAAATCAAGGTTGGGCATGGCGTTTGCGCCTTCAAGCAAAGGGTTCGCATCATAAGCCACAAGCTTGCCCTAATGAATAGTCGGCGTGTAGTCCGTGTACTGCCGGAGCGTTTTCGGGCGATTGCAAGCAGATGTTATGTAGTTGTCAGAAAATGAAACGTTCCGTAACACCGGTCGTCTATTACGAACTTCACTCGTAAAGTGCGGGTCTGTAGGAAAGCTTGCTGGATTTTTCCCGGCAACGAATAGACCGGGCGAGGTGCGCATGGCATGAAGCACACGTCAATGTGCTGCACCGGATACGGCGCTCGCGTCACAACAACCTTAGAGAGGATTTAGCCATGACTCAGATTCGTACGCTCCTGATCGGTACCGCCCTGACTGCTTTTGCTGCCACCGCGGCGTTCGCGCAGACCGCGCAACCGGCCGCCGGTGTGAACGGCCAGGCACAGGTCCAAACCCAAGGCGCCGACGTCGCGCCTGCGGCTCCGGCCGCGCAAGGTGTGCAGCCGGTGACGCCGGCGCCGACGCGTCTGACGGCATCGGGCTCGACCGATCCGCTGGTCCAGAAGCGCGACGCCAACGCGCAGGCTAACGCCGAATACAAGGCGTCGAAGAAGGCATCCAAGGCGGAGTTGGCGCAACAGCAAAAGGCTGCCAAGTCGCAGTACAAGCAGCAGGTGCGCGACGCCAAAATCAACCAGAAGGCTGACAAGCAAACAGCCAACAACGAAATGAAGATGAACATGCAAGGCCAGGCGTCCGATCAGGACAACGGCGCCGACGTGAAGCACTAAGCCTGAGTTGTTCTGATGAACCACAAGGCGCGGCGACAAGCTTAGCCGCTGCCTCAACCAGCCTTGCCGCGGGGCGTCGTCAACGTCTCGCTGTGTCTTGGCAATGAAATGGCCCGGAGCGCGTATGCGTCCGGGCCATTTCTTTTGGGATGCGGTACGGAAAAAAGGGTCGCTTGTCTCCGATACTTGTATGGATATACAGTATGCGTCGCCGCGTCAATTCCACCTCAGACCCGAATCCACTGTGCTCTCCGTCGCTGAATCTTCGCCTCCGTCTGCTTCCGGTACAGATAACGATACCGCCGCCTGGCTGGCCAAGCTCAACCACGCGCAACGCGAAGCCGTCGAATATGGCGCAGACAGCCCTGACGCGCCGCCGGGCGCGCTGCTGGTGATCGCGGGGGCCGGCTCCGGCAAGACCAACACGCTGGCGCACCGGGTCGCCAATCTGGTGGTGAAGGGCGCCGATCCGCGCCGTATTCTGCTGTTGACCTTCTCACGCCGCGCCGCGCTCGAAATGACCCGCCGTGTCACGCGCATCGCCGGAGCGGCGCTCGGTACGCGGGCTGCGCTGGCGCAAGGGCTGACCTGGTCCGGGACCTTCCATAGCGTCGGCGCGCGGCTTTTGCGCGAATACGCGGACCTGATCGGCCTCGCGCCCGCCTTCACGATTAACGACCGCGAGGATTCCGCCGACCTGATGAATCTCGTGCGCCACGAGCTCGGTTTGTCGGCGAAAGAGCGGCGCTTTCCGGCCAAGGGCACCTGCTTTGCAATCTACTCGCGCGTGGTGAATACCGGCGCGTCGCTTGCCGACGTGCTCAACAGCGCCTTTCCCTGGTGCCGCGAGTGGGAAGCCGATTTGCGTATGCTGTTCGCCGCGTACGTCGAAGCCAAGCAGAAGCAGAGCGTGCTCGATTACGACGATTTGCTGCTCTACTGGTCGCATATGGCCGCGGAGCCGGCGATCGCGGCCGATCTGTCGGCGCGCTTCGATCACGTGCTGGTCGACGAGTATCAGGACACCAACCGCCTGCAGGCGTCGATCCTGCTCGCGCTGAAACCCGACGGCCGCGGCCTGACCGTGGTCGGCGACGACGCCCAGTCGATCTATTCGTTTCGCGGCGCGACCGTGCGCAATATTCTCGACTTCCCGGCGCACTTCAATCCGCCCGCGAGGCAGATCACGCTTGAGCGCAATTACCGCTCAACCGGGCCGATTCTGGCGGCGTCGAACGCGGTGATCGAGCTCGCCAGCGAGCGCTATACGAAGAATCTGTGGACCGACAAAGCGTCGGCGCAGCGCCCGCGTCTGGTGACGGTTGCCGACGAAGCGGATCAGGCGCGCTATATCGTCGAACAGGTGCTCGAAGCGCGCGAGCAGGGCATGAAGCTCAAGTCACAGGCGGTGCTGTTTCGCGCCGCGCATCACAGCGCCGCGCTCGAAATCGAACTGACCCGGCGCAACATTCCGTTCGTGAAGTTCGGCGGCCTGAAGTTTCTCGATTCGGTGCACGTCAAGGATGTGCTCGCTGTGCTGCGCTGGGCGGAGAATCCGCGCGACCGTGTTGCGGGTTTTCGCGTCGTGCAATTGCTGCCGGGCATTGGTCCTGCCACCGCTGCGAAGGTGTTGGACGAGGTTGTGGCGCGGGCGCGTGACAGCGATCCGGCCGATTTCACCCACAGCGCCGGTGGCGCGCTGGCCGCCTTTGCTCCGCCCGCTCGCGCGCAGGAGGACTGGCATCCGTTCGTCAAGCTGATGTCGAGCGTGTACGGGAGGCAGACGCCGTGGCCGGGCGAGTTCGAAATGGTGCGGCGCTGGTACGAGCCGCATCTCGAGCGCAACCATGAGGACGCAGCGATCCGTCATGCGGACGTGCTGCAGATGGAAAGCATCGCGGGCACCTATGCGTCGCGCGAACGCTTCCTGACCGAGCTGACGCTCGATCCGCCCGACGCCACCAGTGACGAATCGGGCGTGCCTTTGATCGACGAGGACTACCTGATCCTGTCCACGATCCATTCGGCGAAAGGTCAGGAGTGGCGCAACGTGTTCGTGCTGAATGGCGTCGACGGTTGCATTCCGTCCGATCTCGGCACGGGCAGCGAAGAGGAAATCGACGAGGAACGCCGCCTGTTATACGTAGCGATGACGCGCGCGAAGGAAGACCTGCATATCGTCGTGCCGCAGCGCTTTTACGTGCACAACCAGACGCATATGGGTGACCGTCATGTGTGGGCGTCGCGCACGCGCTTCATTCCGGCGCATCTGATGCCTTTGTTCGACGCCTACGCCTGGCCGCGCGTGCCCGTGCCGAGCGCGCCGACAGCGGCGGGACTGGCCGCGGCGGCGCAGGCGAAGATCGAGATCGGCGCGAAGCTCAGAAAGATGTGGGACTGAACCTGCCTTTACCGCGACTGCCGTTGTTGCTGTTGCGGCGCCGGACGCGGCGGCACAAAGAAATTGCGTAGCCAGGCGGCGAGGCGTGAGAACACGTCATACGGTTCTTCGACGAAGATTTCCGGCTTCAGCAGACGCAGATATTCCATGATCTGCTGCGCTTCCTGTTTCTGGAACGAGCCGTGCGAAATGCCGAGGCGCAGGAGTCCGCGCAGTTCGCCGAGCTTTTCGCGCGCCGTGCTGCCCACGCTTGTTTCGCAGGCCACTTTCGCTTCGTAGACGCGCTGACGCAGCGATTCCACCAGACGCCAGGCCGGCGTCTGCATGACTTCCTCGAGCGCCTGAATGTCCTGCGCGGCGCTCTTGATCTGCGCCGCGAGCGGATCGATCAGCACTGCGTCGCCTTCCGCTTCCTTGACGATGGCCGCCGCCCAGTCGCGGCACTGCTTGGTGAGCTCTTCCGGCGTCCATTCCGAGCGGGCCGCAAAGCCGAAACCGAATTCTCCCGCCTGCCTCATCAGAATCGCGACGACGTCCGGGAATTCCTTGTCCAGTGTGCGTTTTGCCCATGCGTACTGGCCACCCTGCAACATCCGCTGAACCGCGTGTTCGGTTAGCGGCACCATGTTGTCGAGCAGCTTAGCGCGCAAAAAATCCTCAAACGACGGCGTCGCGAACTGCGGATCGAGCTTCAGCGAAACCCGCAGAAAAGCGTCGAAGTCCTTGCGCAGCGTCGCAATGGTCTCGTCTTTGAGCGTGAGGGTGATTTGACCCATGTGTTATCCCGTTTGGTCCTGCCGCGCTGCATTGTCATGTCGGCGGTTCGCGCACTAACCCCGTGAGACGCGACGCCCGTGCTGGCGCGGTTGAATCCTGCCTGTTGCCGCGTAACCAGCGGGACGTATCCCGATGAGCGGACCTCGACTTCATATCGGCGGATTCAGGGAAAACTTAAGGGTGTGGGGGGCGTTGGCGACGGCTTTAGAGGGATGCGTCGCCTGCGAGGGTGGCGCGCGGCGGGCAGCGCCCTGTGGCGAGGCCGCCGCGCTTGGCGTCTATGGGCAACGTGGGCGCCGTTTGCACGGGATGTCGGCCTCGAGCAGTGCTATGAGCTGCGCCTATTTAAGCACAACGCCTTGCCAGACAAAAAAGACTGCCAGGCCGACCGCGATAGTTAGGAGCGGTCGCCGCGTCAGCGCGCTGACGACGATGGCGGCCAGCGCCCCGACCAGTTGCGGATTGCGCCAGGTCAGTTCGGCGTCGGCACCGTGCGGCGAGACCGCCATCGGGACGATGATCGCCGTCAGTACGGTAACGGGCACGAAGCCGAGCGCGGTGCGCACGAGCGGCGGAAACACCAGCCGGTCGCCGAGCACGAAGACCGCGGCGCGGATCACCCACGTAATGGCGGCCATGCCGAGGATCAGAACGACGTAGTTCATCGCGATGCCTCCATGGTTTCCTTCGAGGTTTTCCTCGGGGTGTCCCGGCGGGGGCCCTGTGGGCTTTCACGCGACGCTGCTCGCGAGGATTCGGGATTGCCCCGCGCGCCTCGCCCAAAGCGCGGCGCCGACAGCAGGACACCGATGGCGACGCCCGCGAACACGGCGCCGAGCAGGCCGAGCTTGTACGGCCACGCCTGCCAGAAGAAAGCCAGCGTGCCCGCGGTCGCGGCCGCCGCGATATAGCGCACTGCAACGAGCTGCGGCACGACGATCGCGATGAACGTGGCGACCATCGCGAAATCGAGCCCGAGCGACTGCAGGCCCGGAAAGGCCGCGCCGAACAGCAGGCCGGCGACGGTCCAGAGCTGCCAGTTCAGGTACATGGCCAGACCCGCGCCAAAGAAGTAGTGCGGGCCGACCGTGCCGGGCTCCCGATGCCGGTAATGCTCCCACGCGACCGCGAAGACTTCGTCGGTGAGCAGCGCGCCGAGCGCCCAGCGCCAGCGAGAGGGCAGGTGCGCTACGTGTGGCGCGAGCGTCGCGCTATACAGCACGTGACGCAGGTTGACGACGAGCGTGGTCGCCCAGATCACCGCAAAACTCGCGTGGCCGGCGATCAGGCCCAGCGCGATGAATTGCGCCGAACCGGCGAACACGACGAGCGACATCAACTGTCCGTGCCATAGATGCAACGGGCCGGATGCGACCAGGGTGCCGAAGATCACGCCGAAGGGCGCTGCGCCGACCATCATCGGGATGATGTCGCGCGCGCCGGCGGTGAATTCTTTTAAGTGGCCTGCGCTTGAGGGCTGGCCTAGGTTGGAATGGGTCAATCTTGCCTCCTTGATTCGGGAAGCATAGCGACTGGTGGCAGACGGGGCTTGTACGTTCTTGCGGTGGTCTTGCGGTAGATGGGGGCGAAGCGTGCGTCAGTTGCCTTGCCAGCGCCCCGGCGGCACGCCGAACATGCGGCGGAAATGGCGCGTGAAATGGCTTTGATCCGTGAAACCGCTCGCCGCGGCGACATCCGTTACGGAAACGCCCGCTCGCAATGGCGCGAGCGCGCGCTGCAAGCGCACCTGGTTGCGCCATGCGTGGGGCGGCAATCCGGTGGTCTGCGTGAAAAGGCGCGCGGCGTGGAAGGGCGAGAGTCCTGCTGCCCGTGCGACCTCGGCTAACGTGACAGCTTCGGCGAGGTCGCCGGTCAGGCGCTCCTGCATTGTCGCGACGCGGGCGTCGTCGGCGGCGAGGCGCCACGCTTCCGGCTGCGTTTGCGCGTAGCGGACCAGCAAGGTGGATAGCGCGTCGAGCATCGCGGCCTCGGCGGCGAGCGGATCGTCGCCGGCCTCCAGCAGGCAGTGAGCGCGTGCCAGACGCTGCGCCAGATCGGGATCGCGGATGACGCCCGGCGCGAACCACGGCAATGCTTGCGGCTTGCCGGCAACGTCGTTGGCAAGCTCGTGAATGAAATCCACCGGCGCATACATCACGCGATAGCGCCAGCCCGCCTCGACAGCCTTGGAGCCCGTGTGCAATTCGCCGGGATTGATGATCGGCACGCTGCCTGCTTCGGCGACATAGTCCGAGCCGAGATACCGATAGCCCTCGGCGCCGGCGACGATCACGGGAATCGTGTACGCATCGTGCCAATGCGGCGAGAACTCGTGATCGTGATATTCCGCCGTGAGCAGATCCGCGCCGGGCAAAAGCGGCGTGCGCCAGTAGCGGGCGGAATCCTGGAAACGATGGGCGGTCATGGTGAAAGTCTGGCGATCCTTCGGTCCGGCATGACCGGTCAGTGTAGCGCGCCGCGGCCGTTGCGGTCACGCATGCGTGTACGTTCTTGCGTAGTGAGCGTGGCCGCGGGGCGGCGATTACTTGACAGGAATCGTCGTGCCGGCCGGCATCGGCACGGCGCTCACGCTGTTTTTCGCGCTGCCGCTGACTACACGATCGCTGTACGTCATGTACACCAGCGTGTTGCGCTTCGCGTCGACCACTCGCACCACATGCAGCGATTTGAAAATCAGCGACATGCTGACCGAGAACACATCGGATTGCTGCTTCACGGGGCCGGTGAAATGAATCGCTCCCACTTGCCGGCAAGCGATCGATGCTTCGGTCGGATCTTCGGCGATGCCGAGCGTGCCCTTGACGCCGCCCGTGCGTGCCCGCGAGACATAGCAGGTCACGCCCTGGACGAGCGGATCGTCATAAGCCTCGACGACCACGCGGTCGGAGCCGGTAATGCGGAAGTTGGTATTGACGCTGGCGACTTCTTCGCTGTGAACGAGTGGGATGGAAAGGGCTGTGGCGGCTGCAAGCGCAAGGCGCATCACGGTGGGTTTCATGGGAGGGCCGGGAATGAGTGCTTGGGTTGGGCGCGAGAGATCCGCGCCGATAAAGCACCATCGTATAACGGTGTGGCCGCCAGAGGGTCAGTGCAAATGCGCCAGGTCATGCGCTATCTTCCGGCCGGAGCCGACCACGTCGCCCCTCGATTCAAGCCACCGGATCCGGCATTGAAATAGGGCAGACCAAAAGGCCAGACCAAAACAAAAAGGCCCGCACGAATGCGGGCCTTTCAAATTTTTGGCTCCTCGACCTGGGCTCGAACCAGGGACCTACGGATTAACAGTCCGGCGCTCTACCGACTGAGCTATCGAGGAACAGCAGTACAACTTGATCTACATAAAAAAGCCCGTATTGGTTAACGGGCTTTTGCAATTCTTGGCTCCTCGACCTGGGCTCGAACCAGGGACCTACGGATTAACAGTCCGGCGCTCTACCGACTGAGCTATCGAGGAACAGAACAACAAACAGCAGAGAAGCGAAATTGTAGGAGGTGACTAGGCGCCTGTCAATACCCTGCATTCATCTCGATTTGGTCCGAATGCAACGGCAGGGGCGGGCGCGGCGCCGCTCAGCGTACGAGCAGGGCCAGCTTTTCCTTCACGTCCTTGAATTCGTCGGCTTCCGGCAGCGGCGCTTTGGTCTTGGTGATGCTCGGCCAGTTCTTCGCGAGATCGGCATTCAGCTCGGTGAAGTGCTGCTGGTCGCCCGGCACGTCTTCTTCGGCATAAATGGCGTTCACCGGGCATTCGGCCACGCACACGGCGCAGTCGATGCATTCATCGGGGTCGATCGCGAGGAAGTTGGGACCTTCGCGAAAGCAGTCCACCGGGCACACATCGACGCAGTCGGTATAGCGGCACTTGATGCAGCTTTCGGTCACAACGTGAGTCATTCAGGCAGCTCCTGCATGCGGAATCAGGGGAGGCGAAACGCCAAAAGCGCTATTGTAACGTAACGTCAAGAGCCGCATGCAGCATCGGGCAACGGCTTTTATACGTTTTTGTGATTAGTTTATGGCGTCCGGCGAGCGCCGCCCGCCGACGCGCTGAATCCGGATGCATTCGGGTAACATGCGTCAGGTTGGCGCGCACGGGGCGCGCCGCACGCGCATGGGTTGACGCGGTTGGTCGAGCCAAGCCTTCCGTTTTTCCTGCAGTCCAGTTCGCACCATCATGATTATTACTTCGCTGCTCGACACCGATCTGTACAAGTTCACGATGATGCAAGTGGTGTTGCATCACTTTCCCGCGGCGAATGTCGAGTACCGGTTTCGCTGCCGCACGCCGAATGTCGACCTCGTGCCGTATATCAGCGAGATTCGCGACGAAGTGCGCAAGCTCTGCGATCTGCGCTTCACCGACGACGAGCTCGACTACCTGCGGCGCATGCGCTTCATCAAGGGCGACTTCATCGAGTTTCTCGCCCTGTTCCATCTGAACGAGAAATACATTTCGATTTCCCCCTCGCCGAAGGGCAATGGTGAAATCGACATCGAGATCAAGGGGCCGTGGCTGCACACGATCCTGTTCGAGATCCCGATGCTCGCGATCGTCAACGAAGTCTACTTCCGCAACACCCAGCAGAAGCCTGACTACAGTGAAGGGCGCGGCCGTCTCGTCGAGAAGATCAAGCTGCTCGGCGCCCGCCCGGAATTCGCCGACTGCAAGATTGCCGACTACGGCACGCGCCGCCGCTTCTCGAAGCAATGGCACGAAGAAGTGATTCTCACGCTGAAAGACGGCCTCGGCGAACAATTCGCCGGCACCAGCAATGTCTTTTACGCGATGAAGCACAGCCTCACGCCGCTCGGCACGATGGCGCATGAATACCTGCAGGCGTGTCAGGCGCTCGGTCCGCGGCTGCGCGATTCGCAGATCTTCGGCTTCGAGATGTGGGCGAAGGAGTATCGCGGCGACCTGGGTATCGCACTGTCGGACGTGTACGGCATGGAAGCCTTCCTGCGCGACTTCGACATGTACTTCTGCAAGCTGTTCGACGGCGCGCGCCACGATTCCGGCGACCCGTTCGACTGGGGCGAGCGCTTGCTCAAGCACTACGAGGCGAACCGCTGCGACCCGCGCACGAAGATCCTCGTGTTCTCCGACGCACTCGACATTCCGAAGGTGCTGCAACTGTACGAGCGTTTCCGCGGCCGCTGCAAGCTGGCATTCGGCGTAGGAACGAATCTGACAAACGACCTGGGCTACAACCCCTTGCAGATCGTCATCAAGATGGTTCGCTGCAACGGTCAGCCGGTGGCGAAGCTGTCGGATTCGCCGGGCAAGAACATGTGCGACGACAAGGCCTATCTCGCGTATCTGCGTCAGGTGTTTGGCATTGCGCAACCCGAGGAAGACGCGGCGAAGTAAGGTGGCGTCTGCGCGGCGCGTGTGCGACTCATGTGTCGATGTCTTGTGCCGATATTTTGCTGGGATCTCGCAGAGATCGTGCTCGCCGCGTGGCCGATACGCTGCCTTAGGCCGTTCGGCCAGGGTGTTCGCGCGCAGGGTGGCCGGTATAATTCCCGCCATATCGCACGGCTGTCGACACGAGGATTTCGCATATGGACACATCGATTGCCCGCCGCAACATCCTGGCGCGCATCCGCGCGGCACAAGGGCGCGAGCCTGAGCCCTCCGCTGCCGAGCGCGAGGCGGCTGCGGATTATCTGGCGCGCCATCCCGAGGGTCCGCGTCCGGAGATGCCGGCCGATCTGACCACGCGCTTCATCGAAGAAGCGCAGAGAATGGCCACCACGGTCGACACGGTCGACTCGCTGGGCGACGTGCCTTCCGCCGCGCATCGCTACCTCACTGAACACGCTTTGCCGCTGCAAGCGATCGCATGGCAAACCCTGCAAGATCTTCAATGGGCCGAAGCCGGCCTTCACGTCGAATTCCGCAAACCTGAAGACGGCGACGTAGTCGGTCTCACTGGCTGCTTCTGCGCGACTGCGGAGACGGGCACGCTTGTTCTGTTGTCCGGACCGGAAACCTACGCATCGGCAGGCTTGCTGCCGGAAACGCATATTGCAATCGTGCCGGCTTCGCGCATCGTCTCAGGACATGAAGAGGCATTTGGGCTGATCCGCAGCGAACGCGGTGAACTTCCGCGCGCGGTCAATTTTGTCTCCGGGCCGTCGCGCACCGGCGATATCGAACAGACTATCGTGCTTGGCGCACATGGGCCGTATCGGGTGCATGTGATCGTCGTGCGTGGCGCTTGAGCGTGGCGAGCGGCCAGGCCTCCGGCCGCGCACCGTCACTCGCGCAAATAAGGACTTCAAGAATATGAAACGACATGCCGTGTGGGCGAGCATGACGCTCGCTGCTGCTCTGACGTTGGCCGGGTGGCCTCAACTAGCATCGGCGGCTACGCTTGATGGCGCGACGCTGTCGGCGATGTGGGGCCTGCCGTTTGCGGGCGTGCTGTTGTCGATCGCGGTGTTTCCGTTGGTCGCACCGGCATTCTGGCATCACCATTTCGGCAAGATCGCGGCAGCGTGGGCACTGCTCTTCCTGGTGCCGTTTGCGCTTACCTTCGGCACGGGCGTCGCATTCGGAACCTTGGTGCACGCGGTGCTCGAAGAATACATTCCGTTCATCGTGTTGCTGACGGCGCTTTATACGGTCGCGGGCGGCATCTGCGTGCGCGGCAATCTGCATGGCACGCCGCGCCTGAATACTGCAATTCTCGCGCTCGGCACGCTATTGGCCAGCATCATGGGCACGACCGGCGCGGCGATGCTGCTGATCCGCCCATTGCTGCGCGCAAACGACAATCGCAAGCACGTCGTTCATGTGGTGGTGTTCTTCATCTTTCTGGTCGCGAACGCGGGTGGCTCGTTGTCGCCGCTCGGCGATCCGCCGCTCTTCCTCGGCTTCCTGCAAGGCGTCAGTTTCTTCTGGACCACCACGCATCTGGCGGTGCCGATGCTGTTTGTCTGCGTCGTGCTGCTGGCCGCGTTCTATGCGTTGGATTCGTACTATTTTCATCGGCGTGAAGAAGAGCGTTCGCGCTTTCTCGATCCGACGCCGGATTCGCCGCCGCTAGGCGTCGACGGCAAGATCAACTTCCTGCTGCTTGCGGCCGTGATTGCGCTGGTTCTGATGAGCGGACTCTGGAAATCCGACGTCGTGTTCGACGTTTTCGGTACGCACGTCGCGTTGCAAAATGCCGTGCGCGACGTCGCGCTGATCGGCGTCACCTTGCTCTCGCTGGCGTTGACGCCGCGCGCGGCACGCGCCGGCAATGACTTCAACTGGGCACCGATCGAAGAGGTCGCCAAACTGTTTGCGGGCATCTTCGTGACGATCGCGCCGGTCATCACAATCCTGCGCGCCGGCGAGGCGGGCGCGTTCGCCGGCATCGTCCATCTGGTCAACCCGTCCGGCCAGCCCCACGACCTGATGTATTTTTGGGCGACTGGCCTGCTATCGTCGTTTCTCGACAATGCGCCGACCTATCTGGTGTTCTTCAACCTGGCCGGCGGCGACGCGCAGACACTGATGACCACCGGCGCCACGACGCTCGCGGCGATCTCGGCCGGCGCGGTGTTCATGGGCGCCAACACGTATATCGGCAATGCACCGAACTTCATGGTGAAAGCGATCGCGGAGTCGCGCGGCGTTCGCATGCCGAGCTTTTTCGCGTATCTCGGCTGGTCGGTTGTGGTGCTGGTGCCGCTGTTTCTCGTCACCGGCTGGCTGTTTTTTTGACGCCTGGTTTCACGCTTATTCTGACGCCGAGGTCGTTGGACTCGACGCGCTATCCGGAGAATTGCAATGCAGAAGATCCTCGTCGCCCGCCCGATCTTTCCCGATGTGATCGAACGGCTCAAACAGTATTTCGATGTCGACTGGCACCAGGGTGAAGTCTTGCCCGCAGACGAGTTGACGCGCCGTCTCGCGGATAAAGACGGCGCGCTGACCGCGGGCGATCCAGTCGGCGCGGCGACGCTCGCCGCGGCGCCGCGTCTGCGCGTGGTGTCGAACATGGCGGTGGGCTACAACAACTTCGACATGGCTGCGTTCAACGCGGCGAACGTGCTCGGCACCAACACGCCGGACGTGCTGAACGAATCGACCGCCGATTTCGGCTGGGCGCTGATGATGGCCGCGGCGCGCCGCATCGCCGAATCGGAGCACTGGCTGCGCGCGGGCAAATGGCAGAAGTGGACCTATGACGGTTTTCTCGGCACCGACCTTTACGGCTCGACACTTGGCGTGATCGGCATGGGCCGGATCGGACAGGCGCTGGCGCGTCGCGCCAAGGGTTTCAACATGCAGGTGATTTATCACAACCGTTCGCGTGTCGCGCCGGAGATTGAGGCGGAGTTGAACGCGCAATACGCGTCCAAACAGGACCTGCTGCAGCGCGCCGATCACGTGGTGCTCGTCTTGCCGTACACGAAGGAAAACCACCATACGATCGGCGCAGCCGAATTCGCGCAGATGAAGCCGACCGCAACGCTCACCAACATCGCACGCGGCGGCATCGTCGACGATGCCGCGCTGGTCGAAGCGCTCCGCACGAAACAGATTGCCGCAGCGGGCCTGGATGTTTACGAAGGCGAGCCGCGTCTGAATCCGGATCTGCTGACGGTGCCGAATGTCGTACTGACACCGCATATCGCCAGCGCGACCGAAGCAACGCGCCGCGCCATGGCGAACCTCGCCGCGGACAATCTAATCGCGGCACTGGGCGAAGGTCCACGTGCCGGCCGGCCGCCGAATCCGATCAACCCCGAGGTCATCGGCAAGGCGCGTTCATGACAATGATTCTGGTGGCGGCCGTTGCCGTGCTGGCGGTCGCCTTGGTCATCGCGTTGGCGTTGCTGATGCGCGGTAGTCGCACTGACGGAAGCGAGCAGTTCGAGATTCTCAGCGAACGTATCGATACGGCGGCGGATGCGCAGTCGCATGCTTATGAGCGGCTCGAGCGGCAACTGCGCAACGACATCACGGAAACGGCGCGCGTCTCGCGCACCGAGCAGAGCAGTGGGTTCGCGCACTTCCAGCAAACGCTGGCATCGCAATTCAGCAGTATGACGACGGTGCAGGGCGGCAAGATCGATGGCTTCGCGCAGCAACTCGACGCCGTGCGTCACAGCTTGCAGCAGCAGGCGCAGCAGGCACGCGATGAGCAGGGGCGCACGCTCAAGCAGTTCGGCGACACGCTGACCCTGCAACTGGGCCAGCTCACCGAGTCGAACGATCGCCGCTTCGCCGAAGTGCGTGCGACCATCGAGCATCGGCTGAAAGACATCGAGGCGAACAACTCGACGAAGCTCGACGAGATGCGCCGCACCGTCGACGAAAAATTGCACGCCACGCTCGAACAACGCCTGGGCGAATCGTTCAAACTGGTGTCCGACCGGCTGGAGCAGGTGCATCGCGGTTTGGGTGAAATGCAGACGCTGGCGGCGGGTGTCGGCGATCTGAAGAAAGTGCTCACTAACGTCAAAACGCGTGGCACGTGGGGCGAAGTGCAGCTCGAAGCATTGCTCGAACAACTGCTCACAGCGGATCAATACGCAAAGAACGTCGCGACGATACCGAAGAGCGCCGATCGCGTCGAGTTCGCGATCAAACTGCCGGGCCGTGCGGAGGTGGGTGGTCCAGCCACCCCGGTCTGGCTGCCGATCGACGCCAAGTTCCCGCGCGAAGACTACGAGCGGCTGATCGAGGCCCAGGAGCGCGCCGATCCGGTTGCGGTGGAGGAGGCGTCGCGCGCACTCGAAGCGCGGATTCGCGCCGAGGCACGCACGATTGCAGAGAAGTACGTGTCGCCGCCGCACACCACTGATTTCGCGCTCCTGTTTCTGCCGACCGAAGGTCTGTACGCAGAAGTCCTGCGTCGGCCGGGCCTGACGGACCTGCTGCAACGCGACTATCGCGTGACGATTGCCGGCCCGACCACGCTGACCGCCTTGCTCAATAGCCTGCAAATGGGCTTCCGCACGCTGGCGATCGAGCAGCGGTCGAGCGAAGTGTGGCAAGTGCTCGGCGCGGTGAAAACGGAGTTCGGGAAATTCGGTGACGTGCTGGCCAAGACCAAGGCGCAGCTTGAAACCGTCACGCGTTCGATCGAAGCCGCGGAGACGCGCACCCGCGTCATGAACCGCAAGCTGCGTGACGTCGAGGCGTTGCCGGGTGAAGAGGCGAGCGGGTTGCTCGGCGATGCGCTAACGGGTGTGGATCCCGACGAGCAGTAGAGCCGGATGGTCGTCGGCTCGAACTCAAACTCAGTAAGCAGCTGCTGCGGCCAACTGTTCCAGCGCGTCGCCCGTCAGACGCACGACGCGCCAATCCGGCATCACTGTCGCGCCCAATTTTTCGTAGAAGCTAATGGCCTGCTTGTTCCAGTCGAGCACGGTCCATTCAAAGCGTCCGCATTGCCGCTCGACTGCCAGTGCCGCCAGCCTCGCGAGCATCGCGGCGCCTAGCCCGCTACCGCGCTGACCCGGTTGCACGTAGACATCTTCGAGATATAGTCCGCGCTTGCCGGCGAAGCTCGAGTAATTGTGGAAGAACAGCGCATAGCCGACGATGCGTCCTTCGTTTTCCGCCACCAGTGCTTCGATCGAGGGCCGCGCGCCGAACAGCGCGTCGCGCAATCCGTCTTCGGTCGCGACGAATACGTGCGTGAGACTCTCGAATTCGGCCAGCTCGTACGTCAGCGCGAAGATAGCGCCCGTATCCGCAGGCGTCGCGGCGCGGATCGTGGCGGGCATTACGCTTCTTCCGGCGCGTCGGTCAGTTGGATTTCGATACCGCCAAAGCGCGACGCCACCCAGTTGTAGGCGTGGCACGCAATCCACAGCAGGATGAAGCCGAGAATCGCGTTCAGCAGCAGCGCACTGAACACGGTGCTCAGTTCGACCGAGCCATAGCGGATGAACGCCACCAGCACGCCGAGCAGCACGATCGGCACCGAGAATGTCAGGTACACGAGGATAAGCGCTTTGGCCGTCTGTCCCGGTGCAATGAACGAGATCTGTTTTTTCATGTAAGTCAAACCCGTGTGTCGTAGTGGTAATGGGTAAAGCGTGCAAATGAGGCTGAAAGCGCGGCCGTAAAACGCCGCCACGCAAGCGTTCGGTCAGGCGTCAGATCAGGCCGTCGAACAACATGATATCGACGTGCTCGCCCTCGCCAATATCGGCTTCATCGTGCCCGAGAACGATGAAACAATTTGCTTCGCTCATCGAACTCAGCACGCCGGAGCTTTGCGAGCCGGTCGGCGTGACATGCCATTGGCCGTGCGCATCTTGCCCGGCGACGCCGCGCTGGTATTCGGTGCGGCCGGCGCGCTTGCGGATGGCCTGGCGGCTGGCGGCGCGCAAGACCGGCAGCGGCTGCGGCGTAGCGCCGGACATCAGCAGCAGCGCTTCGCGCACGATCTGGTAGAACGTCACCATCACGGCCACGGGATTGCCCGGCAAGCCGAAGAATAACGCGGGTAGCCCGAGACCCGGATGCGCGCCGGACCAGACGCGGCCAAAAGCGAGCGGCCGGCCCGGACGCATCGCGAGACTCCAGAAGGCGACGTCGCCGAACGTCTGCAGCAATTGCTTGGTGAAATCCGCCTCGCCGACCGAGACGCCGCCCGACGTCAACACCACGTCGGCGCTGGCTGCGGCGCTGCGCAATGCAGCCTCGAGCGCCGCGGGTTCGTCGCGCACCACGCCCAGATCGAGCGTATCCATGTTCAGGCGCCGAAGCATCGCAAACAGCGTGTAGCGGTTGCTGTCGTACACCGAACCCGGGTCGAGCGGTTCGCCGAGCGAGCGCAATTCGTCGCCGGTTGAGAAAAACGCGACGCGCAAGCGCCGCCGCACGTTGACTTCGCCAATGCCGAGCGAAGCCAGCAAACCGAGGTCCGACGCGCGCATGATGCGGCCGGCGCGTAGCGCGGCATGGCCGCGGGCGAGGTCTTCGCCGGCGAGGCGCCGGTTGGCGCCGGCTCGCAAGGCGTTGGCCGCAAAACGGATCGAGGTGGAATCGGCGCTGCGCTCGACAAGCTCCTGCGGCACGACGGTGTCGCAGTCAGCCGGCATGCAGGCACCCGTCATGACGCGTACGCATTGCGTCGTGTCGACGTGGCCCTGGAACGGATGACCCGCCAGCGCTTTGCCGGCGATCGTCAAATTGACCGTGGATTCACTCGTTGCCAATGCCGCGCTATTGAACGCGTAGCCGTCCATGGCCGAATTGTCGTGCGACGGGACGTTGATCGGCGAAACGATATCGGCTGCGAGCACGCGGCCGAGCGCATCGCGCAAGGGCACGCGTTCGACCGCCGTGACGGGCGTTGCCCATTGACGGACGATCGCCTGGGCGGCCGAAACAGGTAGCGCATGAGGATCGTACTGCGCGACGCAGCTGGAAAATTCGTTAAGCGTGGTCATGAAGGGCTGGACGTCGCGATCGGCGGCGGAAGCGGCTGTTGCCGTGCGGCCGGAGCGGGATTTCAACCGGGGCCTCAGCAACGCTCGAGGTCGGCGAGTTCTTGTAACGAATTGATATTGTAAAACGCGCGCTCGTCGGTAAAGGCGACTTCGACCGTCTTGTGGCGCGCGTACCACGCGCGAACCTTACGCTCGCCGGCGTCGAGAAAGGCCGCCAGGTCGTCGGCGAGACTCGTGCGCAGCAATGCGAACACGGGATGGAGCGAGACGTGGCCTTCGGCGTTCGTGGTCGTGACGGTGGCGATGTCGGCCTGATGCGAGCTCAGTGCCTGCGTGAGATGGGCGGCGAGATCGGCGGGCAGCCCGGGCGTGTCGCAGGGCGCGCTTAGCACGTACGCGGTGCCGGCCGCGCGCAGACCGGCGAGCAGGCCCGCCAGCGGTCCGGGGAAGCCGGGCAGGGTGTCCGCAAACACCTTGGCGCCGAACGGCGCGCCCAGCGCCGTATAGACCTCAGGGTGACGATTGGCGCTGATCAGGAGGGCGCCGGTTTGCGGTGCGAGCCGCTTCAGCACGTGAGCGGCGAGCGGCTCGCCGTGCAGCGTTTGCAGACCCTTATCGACGCCGCCCATACGCACGCCGCGTCCGCCCGCGAGGACCAGACCGGTGATGTGTTCGCGAGCCGGGTTCATGGGCGCGGCCGACTTAGCCGCCGATGTACGACATTTCCACGCGGCGGGCGTCCTGCGCGCGCGGTGCGGCTGCATTGCTGCCGCGCAATTGCGAATAACGGTCGCTGCGGCTTTGCCAGATTTCGGCGACGGCGGTGGCGATGGCGGCGTCGCTCGCGCCGCTGCGCAGCAACCCACGCAGATCGTGACCGGACGAGGCGAACAGGCACAGATACAGCTTGCCCTCGGTCGACAGACGCGCTCGCGTACAACTGCCGCAAAACGCGCGCGTCACGCTCGAAATCACGCCGATTTCGCCACCGCCATCCACGTAACCCCAGCGCTGGGCGGTTTCGGCTGCGCTGTGCGCTTCGAGCGGCATGAGCGGGAAATGCTCGGCGATGCGCGTCACGACGTCGGCGGAAGGCAGCACCTCGGTCATGTTCCAGCCGTTCGACGTGCCCACGTCCATGTATTCGATAAAGCGCAGCACCGCGCCCGAGCCTTTGAAATGCCGCGCCATCGGCACGATTTCGCCGTCGTTGGTGCCACGTTTGACGACCATGTTGACTTTCACCGGCGCGAGTCCCACCGCTTGCGCCGCGGCGATCCCGTCCAGCACGTCGGCGACCGCGAAGTCGGCGTCGTTCATGCGGCGAAACAGAGTGTCGTCGAGCGCGTCGAGACTCACCGTCACGCGGGTCAGGCCGGCGTCTTTCAGGCTGCGCGCCTTGCGCTCCAACAGCGAGCCGTTGGTGGTCAACGTCAGATCGAGCGGGCGGCCTTCCGGCGTGGTGAGTTGCGCGAGCCGTTCGATCAGGAATTCCAGATTTTTGCGCAGCAGCGGCTCGCCACCCGTAAGACGGATTTTCTCGACACCGTGCGCGACGAAGAGCCGCGCCAGCCGTTCGATTTCTTCGAAGCTGAGCAGTGCGCTATGCGGCAGGAACGCGTAATCCTTGTCGAACACCGCGCGCGGCATGCAGTAGACACAGCGGAAATTGCAGCGATCCGTCACCGAGATGCGCAGATCGCGCAGCGGGCGCGCCAGCGTGTCGTGCAGCGCGCCGCTGGGCGCCTGCACGGGGCCGGTAATGACCGGCACCGCGCTGAGATCGGCAACAGGGATGATGCGTCGGGACATGAATTGCTTCGCTTGATGCTTCGTTTCGGGCTGCTTAAGTGCCGGGCCTGGTGCTGCGACCGGTGCTGCGATTGGAACCTAGATATTCATTCTAGCGGAAATGCATCCGGCGGCTGCCGGCGCCAGGACGCCGTCCGGGTATACGGGGAGGGGCATAAAGCCCGTAATCGGACGGGGCCGCGGCGCCCATAAAACAAAAAGCCCGCCGGTGAGGGCGGGCTTTTTGCTTGGCGGCGGTTCGCTTACTGCGGATGCTTACCGGTTTCCACCATTTGCATCGGCGCGGTTTCGACCGGCGGCAATGCCTTACGCTCGCGACCTACGCGAACCGGCTTGGCCGCTTGCGCAGCCGCTTCCTGCGCGGCCCGCAGCTTGTCGGCGTCGGTGTTCACCCAGACGAGACCGGCTTGTTCCAGCACCGGCTTCAGGGCTTCAGCCGACACACCGGCATTACGTGGCGCTTGCGGCGCAGCAACTGCAACGGGCGTCGGCTCAATTGCTGCCGGTTCAACGACCGCTTCAACTGCCGGTGCGACCCCTGCCGCGACCGGTTGCGCTTCGAAGATATCGGCTTGCCGTGCCGGCTGGGCGGCCGGCGCTTCGACCACTGCTGCCGGAGCCACCGTTTCCACCGGAGCCGGTGCGGCTTGCGCTTCAACTACCGGAGCAACTGCCGGCGCTTCGACCCGAGTTTCAACCGGAGCTTCAAAGCGGGCGACCGGTTCGGCGAGCGAAACCGTCTCGCTGGCAGCCGGCGCAGCTTGCGCGGCTTCAACCGGCGCGGCAACGGCTTGCGCCACCGGCGCTTCCACGGCCCGCTCGACCGCAACCGGTGCAACCGGCGCTTCTGCGACCGGCACAACCGTTTCCGTCTTCGCAGCCTGCTCGGCGGCCAGCGCCGGCGTTTCGGTTACAGCGTGCAGTTCGCTGACCACAACGGTTTCCGTCGCGACAGCAGCAACAACCACTTCCACCGGCTTGACTGCAGCCGCTTCGTTGACTTCAGCCTTGTGCTCGACCGCTTGGTGCGCGGTGCGCACCGGTGCGTCATCGGTCACATTGATGTTGTCGCCTTCACCTTCCGCAACGTCCGCAGCCAGGTTGCCGTTCACGTCTTCTTCACGCTCACGACGACCACCACGACGGCCGCGACGGCGACGACGGCGCTCTTCACCTTCACGCGCCACTGCTTCCTGATCGACCGGCATACCGTTTTCGCCCAGGGCGGTCTGGTTTTGCGCCAGCTCTTCCGCCGTTTGCGCGTCGCTCTGCGTCAGTGCATCTGCGGCTTCCGGCTGCTGCTTGCGGCGTTCGCCACGTTCAGCGCGCTCGCCACGCTCACGGCGTTCGCCGCGTTCCTGGCGTTCACCACGTTCGGCGCGCGGTGCGCCCTCGACGGTTTCCGCACGATCGCTGCCGCGATTGTCGCGGTCACGGCCCTCGCGACCTTCACGCGGCTCACGAGCCTCGCGCGGTTCGCGGCCTTCACGGGCCTCACGCGGTTCACGCTGCTCACGGTTAGCGCGCGGCTCGCGCGATTCACGTGCTTCACGCGGCTCACGACCTTCGCGTGCTTCACGCGGTTCGCGTTCCTCGCGACGCTGCGACGGTTGCTGACCCTGAGCCTGACGGCCGCCGGTCGCGCCTTCGCCACGGCCCGTTGCATCGCGGCCGCCTGCGCCGCTACGGCGGTTGCGGTTGCGATCGCCGCCGCGTTCGCCGGTGCGCTCACCGCGCTCCGTGCGTTCGCCGCGTTGCGGACGCGTCTGCTTTTCGGTCGTAGCCGGTGCGACAGGCGCCGGCGCGGCCGGCTGCATGCCGAACAGATTCTTCAACCAGCCAATAAAGCCGCCGCCGGCCGGAGTGACAGCCACCGGTGCCGGGGTTACTGCCGGACGGACCGGCGCGCTCGGGGCCGGCTTCTCAGGCGTGATGCCCTTGACCGCGGCTTCCTGCTTCGGCTTCACTTCCTCGGCGCGCTTGCTGTAACCGGTTTCCGATTCCAGTTCACGGGCCGCTTCTTCGGCCATCTTCCACGAAGCGCGCGGCTCGTCGAGGCGCGCATCGTCGTGACGCAGGCGCTCGAGCTTGTAATGCGGCGTGTCGAGATGCTTGTTCGGGATCAGAACGACGTTGACCTTGAAACGCGATTCGATCTTGTTGATTTCGGCGCGCTTTTCGTTCAACAGGAAGGCGGTCACTTCGACCGGCACCTGGCAATGGATCGCCGCGGTGTTTTCCTTCATCGCTTCTTCCTGAATGATCCGCAGCACTTGCAGCGCGGACGATTCGGTATCGCGGATGTGGCCCGTGCCATTACAGCGCGGGCACGTCACATGGCTGCCTTCCGACAGAGCCGGGCGCAGACGTTGACGCGACAGTTCCATCAGGCCGAAACGCGAGATCTTGCCCATCTGGACGCGTGCACGGTCGTGCTTCAGCGCGTCTTTCAGGCGTTGCTCGACTTCGCGCTGGCTCTTGGCCGATTCCATGTCGATGAAGTCGATCACGATCAGGCCGCCCAGGTCGCGCAGGCGCAACTGGCGGGCCACTTCGTCGGCGGCTTCGAGGTTGGTGCGTGCCGCCGTTTCCTCGATGTCGGCGCCCTTGGTGGCGCGTGCCGAGTTCACGTCGATTGCGACCAGCGCTTCCGTGTGGTCGATCACGATGGCGCCGCCCGAAGGCAGCGGGACCGTGCGCGAATACGCGGTTTCGATCTGGTGTTCGATCTGGAAGCGCGAGAAGAGCGGCACGTCGTCGTGATACCGCTTCACCTTGCTGACATTATCCGGCATCACGATATCCATGAAGGCGCGAGCCTGGTCATGGATTTCGGTGGTGTCGATCAGAATTTCGCCGATATCCGGCTGGAAATAATCACGAATCGCGCGAATAACGAGGCTCGATTCGAGATAAATCAGCATCGGCTGGCCGCTCGAACCGCTTTGCGACGCGGCTTCGATGGCGCGCCACAGTTGCATCAGGTAGTTCAGGTCCCACTGCAGCTCTTCGGCGGAGCGGCCAATACCGGCCGTGCGCGCGATGATGCTCATGCCTTCCGGCAATTGCAGTTGCGCCATGGTTTCGCGCAGTTCCTGGCGGTCGTCGCCTTCGATCCGGCGCGATACGCCACCGCCGCGCGGGTTGTTCGGCATCAGAACCAGATACCGGCCGGCGAGCGAGATGAAGGTGGTGAGGGCCGCGCCCTTGTTGCCGCGTTCTTCCTTTTCGACCTGAACGATCAGTTCCTGGCCTTCGCGGAGGGCGTCCTGAATGCGCGCGGAGCGCATGTCGACGCCGTCACGGAAATACTGGCGGGCGACTTCCTTGAACGGCAAAAAGCCGTGGCGGTCCTCGCCGTAGTTGACGAAACAGGCTTCGAGCGACGGCTCGATGCGGGTGATGATGCCCTTGTAAATATTGCCTTTGCGCTGTTCGCGGCCGGCGGTTTCGATGTCGATATCGATGAGTTTTTGCCCATCGACGATGGCGACGCGCAGTTCTTCCTGCTGCGTCGCGTTGAACAACATTCGTTTCATTGAACGGCTCCAGGCGGCTTAGCTAGCCCTCAGCTGCGCGGTTGTCAGTCGCGAGAGCCACGAGGGCAGCGGCATGCCGCGCCTTATTGTGTTTTCACAAGCACGCTGGAGCGGGAAAAATGGCGGGAGAATTGCCTGAGAGGGCCCGGCCCCATTGAAAAATGGGCGCGGTGCCGCAGGGCACATGCGAACACGGCTTCAAATAACGACCCGACACGCCGCGGGTTCTGCCAGCAGACCTTCATAAGCCTTTCGTCCACTCGCGCCGGTGCGCCAACTGGGCGCGTGACCGGAGGGCCGGAGGCTGCGGTCATGCCGCAGCGGGAAGTTCGCGCAGTCGGCGCGTCTTTTCTCGCTGGGGGTGTCTCGCCTCATTTTGACGTCGCCATGTCTTGTATTTTCTACAAGACGCCTCGGGCGCACGCCGTATTTTCGCAACTCGCAGCTTCCTACAGCAGGGCGTCAGACCGCCCGATACCGAAGCTGAAAGTTAAATTCTTTTTTACCAAAATTCCGTTACCGTCGAAGCCGACCTTGACCGAACGCGCCTGTGGGCGCCGTCCCTGCCGGGCACTGACTTCGTGCGTGCAACATGTTGCATCTCATTTTCAGGGTGAGCAACCAGACCCCGGCGCAAGTAAAATAACGATTTATCGCTTGCACCTGCGCAATCCGCCCGAATTCCGGACACTGCGCCGGCCGCCGCAGACTGCTGGGCAAATTATATTCATAATGAAAGAGTTAGGCAAAATATCCCAGAAATCGGTCGCAAGCGACCAGGTCTCGATGATCGAGATCGATGACAGTGCGGCCGGACAGCGCATTGATAACTTCCTGTTGCGCGTCTGTAAGGGCGTGCCCAAAAGCCATATTTACCGCATCCTGCGTAGCGGCGAGGTGCGTGTGAATAAGGGCCGGATAGACGCGCAGTACCGCCTCGAGCTGGGCGATCTGGTGCGCGTGCCGCCTATTCGCGTCGCTCAACCGAACGAGGCGATCGCTCAGGTGCCAGTGCCGAGCGCCGATTTCAAAATTATTTTTGAAGACGAGCACATGCTCGTGATCGATAAACCGGCCGGCGTGGCGGTCCATGGGGGCAGCGGCGTGGCGTTCGGCGTGATCGAACAGATGCGCGAAGCGCGGCCCCAGGCGAAATTCCTCGAATTGGTGCATCGGCTGGACCGTGAGACCTCCGGCATCCTGATGCTAGCCAAGAAGCGCTCCGCGCTGGTCAATCTGCACGAGCAGATTCGCGAGAACAAGATGGATAAGCGCTACTATGCGTGCGTCCACGGCGAATGGGCGAGCGACTGGGGCCGCCGCCGCGCGGTCAAGGAGCCGCTGCATAAGTATTTGACTGCGGACGGCGAGCGACGCGTGCGTGTCCAGGCCGACGGCCTCGCGTCGCACACGGTTTTCAATCTGATCGACCGCTGGCCGGAGTACGCGCTGCTCGAGGCGGAACTGAAGACCGGCCGCACGCATCAGATCCGCGTCCATTTGCAGCATCTGGAACTGCCGATCGTCGGCGATGCCAAATACGGCGACTTTGCGCTGAACAAGGCGCTGGCGCGCGCTAACGCGAAGCCAGGTCTAAAACGCATGTTCCTGCACGCATACCGCCTTAAGCTGACGCATCCGGCAACTGGCGCGCCCGTGCAGTTCGAGGCGCCGCTGCCGGCCGAATGCCGCAGTTTCGTGGCGCAGCTCAATGAATTACGTGAATCACAAAATGGGTCAAACCCGGAGACGACACCGCATGGCTAGAGAGCAATTTGATCTGATCGTCTTCGACTGGGACGGAACGCTAATGGATTCGACCGCGCACATCACGCGCAGCATCCAGTCGGCGTGCCGCGATCTCGGTCTGCCGGTACCCGCCGATGAGGCCGCCAGCTATGTGATCGGCCTCGGCCTGCGCGACGCGCTGCAAATCGCCGCGCCTACGCTCGATCCGTCCGACTACCCGCGTCTGGCGGAGCGCTATCGCTTCCACTATTTAGTGAAGGATCAGACCACCGAGCTGTTCGTCGGCGTGCGCGAGATGCTGCAAGAATTGCGCGATCTGGGTTATCTGCTGGCGGTGGCGACCGGCAAGAGCCGCGTCGGGCTGAATCGCGCGCTCGACCAGTCGCGTCTGACGAGCCTGTTCGACGGCACTCGTTGTGCGGACGAAACCTTCTCGAAGCCGCATCCCGCGATGCTGCACGAGCTTACGCGTGAACTGGGGCAGGATCCGGCGCGCACGGTGATGGTAGGGGATACGACGCACGATCTGCAAATGGCGATCAATGCGGGCGTCGCGGGCATTGGTGTCACATACGGCGCGCATCCTGCCGGCTCGTTGACGGCTTTGTCGCCGAAATTTGTCGCCTCGAGCGTGACCGACCTGTCCGGTTGGCTGCGAGAGAACGCATGAGCACGGGTATAACCGAGGCGGCGACGGAAGCGGTTCGCATTTGCGCGTCCGAAGAACTGGTCGATGGCGGCGCCGGTGTACGGCGCGCGGCCAGGCTCGGTGGTGGCGACGTCGTGGTATTTTTTGTTCGCTATGATGGCCGTGCATACGGCTATTTGAATCGCTGCGCCCACGTGCCCATGGAGCTCGACTGGGCCGAAGGGCAGTTCTTCGAATCGTCCGGTTTATACTTGATGTGCGCCACACATGGCGCGATTTACGCGCCAGATACGGGCAAATGCGTCGGCGGCCCGTGCCGTGGCGGCCGCTTGCGCCCCGTCCAGGTTGATGAGCGGGATACACCTGAAGGCCGTGCCGTGTTCTGGCTGCCGGACGGCGAACTGCGCCCGGCCACCCCCTGATTTTTCTCCTCTTCGATCTTTCCACTGCACCGCATGTCCGACAATTTGACTCCCGAACCGAAAGAACCGTCCCTGACAGGCCGCCCCCGCACGCCTGCCGATGAGCCGGGCTGGGAGCGCGCCGCGCTCGAGCGCATCGCGCTTGCGGCCATCACCGAGCAACGCGCGGCACGGCGCTGGAAGATCTTCTTCCGGTTTGTGTTCCTGATCGTCCTGCTGCTGGCGGTATGGGGCGCGTTCGATTTCTCGGGCGACAAGGTAACGACCACTGGCCGGCATACGGCCATGATCACGCTTGACGGCGAAATCTCCGCTGATACGAACGCGAACGCGGAAGATATCAACACCGCGCTGGAAAGTGCGTTCGACGATGCGGGTACGGCAGGCGTGATCCTGCGTTGCAACAGCCCGGGCGGCAGCCCGGTGCAGGCGGGCATTATCTACAACGAGATTCGCCGGCTGCGCGCCAAGTATCCGTCGATCCCGTTGTATGTCGTGGTCGGCGACATGTGCGCGTCGGGCGGCTATTACGCGGCCGCGGCGGCCGACAAGATTTACGTGGACAAGGCGAGCATTGTCGGTTCGATTGGCGTGCTGATGGATAGCTTCGGCTTTACCGGCTTGATGGACAAGCTGGGGATCCAGCGCCGCCTGCACACTTCGGGTGAGAACAAGGGCTTTTTCGACCCGTTCTCACCGGAAACGCCGAAGATGGACGAACATGCGCAGGATATGCTCGACCAGATTCACGCACAGTTCATCGACGCCGTGCGTCAAGGTCGCGGCAAACGCCTGCACGAAACGCCGGACATGTTCTCAGGCCTCTTCTGGACGGGGCAGAAGAGCGTCGAGCTGGGGCTTGCAGATGGTCTCGGCGACGCGGATTACGTTGCGCGCGATCTTTTCAAGGCGCCGGATATCGTCGACTACACGGTCAAGGAGAGCATTACGGACCGCGTGGCGCGCAAGTTCGGTGCGGCAGTCGGCAGTGGCGCCGTTCACGCGATGGCGCTTGGCGGGAAGATGAGCTTGCGGTAATTCAATATGGAAAAAGCCCCGTGCGATCGAGTGCTGATCGCGCGGGGCTTTTTTTGCTTTTTGCCGTTAGTAAACAGCGACCGATCGGCAAGCTGATCGGTTCGAGCCGCGGCAGCGGTCAGACGGCGAGGATCAGGAAAATTGCCGGCCGTTTGTGGAGATCGATAGCCGGTTTCTTTTTCCAGTCGGCCACAGTACGGCTGGCGATGGTTTCCGTTTCCAGCGTCAGATCGACGGCGACGCAGACCAATGTGGAGGGCGCGCACGTCGCCAGCAACGTGTCGAGCAGCGGCTTATTCCGATAGGGCGTCTCGATAAATATCTGCGTTTGTTTGGCTTTGCGCGACTGCTGTTCCAGGTCGCGCAGGCGCTTGGCCCGTTCAGTGGCGTCGACCGGCAGATAGCCGTGGAACGCAAAACTCTGGCCATTCAGGCCGGAAGCCATCAACGCCAGCAGAATCGAGCTCGGCCCGACAAACGGCACGACCTTCACGCCGCGCTCATGCGCTCGGCGCACCAGCAGGGCGCCCGGATCGGCGACCGCCGGGCAACCGGCTTCGGAAACTAGGCCGGCATCCGTCCCCGCCAGCAAAGGCGCGAGCAGTTTGTCGATCTCACCGGCCGGCGTGTTGACGTTCAGTTCGCGAATCTCGATTTCCTGGATCGGTTTTTCGGTGCCGACCTTCTTCAGGAAAGCGCGGGTGGTTTTCGCATTTTCGCCGATGTAATAGCTGAGCGAGGCCGCGCGGGCGCGCACCGGCGCGGGCAGGACGGCGTCGAGGGCGTCGGCATCGCCTTCGCCGAGTGTGTTCGGGATCAGATATAAGGTGCCGCTCATTGCGCCCCCAGGAGTGGATAGCCCACCGCAAGCAGCATGCGCGACAGTGCAATCAGCGGCAATCCGATCAGCGCGGTCGGGTCGTCCGAGTGAATGGCTTCGAGCAGCGCGATGCCGAGGCCTTCGGATTTTGCGCTGCCTGCGACGTCGTAGGGCATTTCGGCAAGCAGATACGCCTCCAGCGCGGCGTCCGGGAGGTCGCGGAATTGCACGCGAGTGATGATGTCGGCGGTTTGCGCCGCCCCCGAACGGCTGTCGAATAGGCACAGCGCACTATGAAACAGCACTTCGCGGCCGCGCATTGCCTGCAACTGGGCGAGCGCCTTGTCATGCGAGCCGGGCTTGCCGATCTGCAGGCCGTCGTAAGTGGCGACTTGATCCGAGCCGATGACAAGTGCGGCTTCACTGGCGCCGAACTTGGCTGCCACCGCGCGGGCTTTTGCCTCGGCGAGGCGCAGGGCCGTCACTTCGGGCGTTTCGCCGGCGAGCGGCGTTTCGTCGATTGCCGGGACGACGACTTCGAACGGAATCCGCAGGCGCTCGAGCAGTTCTCGACGATAAGGTGAACTCGACGCCAGGATCAGGCGTGGCGGGCGATTGAGGGAATCTGGCATGTGCAACCAACGGCTAGAGAGGCGGGTCGTACGAGGCTGTGCGGGTGGCGCACGTGTACGGGCTTAAGTGTTTGACTCGAAAAGACAAAACGGATATGATTTCGGGCTTTTCATCGGTATGCTATTGCACAGGCGGGCTACTGCTTAGGTAACGCGCTCTGGCAACACCGAGCAATACCGGGCAGCGCATGAGTTCCGCGGACTGCTTTGCAAACCGATTTACCCCCGGCGAAATCCTTGCCGACGCAGGAGCGCACATGACTCAACATCCTGGCAACCCTGCTGGTCTGTCCGACCCGCACGATATCGATCTGTTCGAATTTGCGCGGAGTGGGCGTCAGGCCGCGGGTGTCGTGCGCGTCTCGCAACTGCCGCGCATGTTAAACGAAGTCCCGGTTGAAGCGCCAGATCGCGATACCGCGTTCACGTGGCAAGCCGAAGGGGCGACGCAGCCGGAATTGCAGGACGACGGCACCGAGGGTCCGCAGCCTTATCTGAGGCTGGCGATTCACGGTGCTGCATGGCTCGAATGTCAGCGGTGCATGACACCGTATCTGCAGGCGTTCAATGTCGATGCAACTTACCGGATCGTCAGCACTGAGGCGGAAGCCGAAGAGTTTCCGCTCGACGAGGATGAAGTCGAAGTGATCGTGGGCTCGCGCCAGTTCGATCTCATCGACTTGATCGAAGAAGAGTTGCTGCTTTCCTTGCCGCTCGTGCCCAAGCACGAGGTGTGTCCTGAAGTGCACGAGAGCCTTGTCTCTGGTGTGGCTGGAGCAGAAGGCGAGGGCGACGAGGCTGCGCCGGACGAAGCTGGTGAGGGCGCTGAGCCCGAACGGCCCAATCCGTTTGCGGCGCTCGAAAGTCTCAAGCGCGGTGAGCCGGGCGACAAGAAGCACTGAACAGTTGCATGGGAGCGCGAAGCGGGCGCATTGGCCATTCGGTCAATGGCGGACACCGGGTCGGGCTGTGTTAGAATTCGGAAAATTTTTAGGAGTTAGTCATGGCAGTTCAACAAAATAAGAAGTCGCCGTCGAAGCGCGGCATGCACCGTTCGCACGATTTCCTGACGGCAGCGCCGCTGGCCGTGGAACCGAGCACGGGCGAAGTGCATCTGCGTCACCACGTTAGCCCGAACGGCTACTATCGCGGCAAGAAAGTCGTCAAGACGAAGAACGACTAATCGTTTCACTGCGTTGCGCCCCTTGGCGTTTCGCGTGGCGATCGGCTCGCTTGACATTTTCCCGGCTCGGCAAAAAGGCGGCATTCATCTGCCGCTTTTTTGTGTCGATCGCAGTTGGCGCTTTAGCGCTTACTGTGGTTCCATGCAGGGCGCCTGAAATTCGTCGCACTCCATGACAGTAAAGCTCACGATAGATTGCATGGGAGGCGACCACGGCCCGTCCGTGACCGTTCCCGCAGCCGTCAACTTCGTTCGTTCGCATCCCGATGCTGAGCTGCTGCTCGTCGGCATTGAAAGTGCGATTCGTGCGCAGCTGAAGAAGTTGAAGGCTCAAGACCTGCCGGCGCTGACCGTCGTACCTGCTTCCGAGATCGTCGCCATGGACGATCCGGTCGAAGTCGCGCTGCGCAAGAAAAAAGACTCATCCATGCGCGTGGCGCTCAATCGCGTCAAGGAAGGCGAGGCGCAAGCCTGCATTTCCGCCGGCAATACCGGCGCGCTGATGGCGGTCTCGCGTTATGTGCTGAAAACGCTGTCGGGCATCGAACGCCCGGCCATTGCGTCGGCACTGCCCAATCCCAATGGCTACACGATGATGCTCGACCTGGGCGCCAACGTCGATTGCGAGCCGCAGCATCTGCTGCAGTTCGCGGAGATGGGGCACGCGCTCGTGTCCGCGCTCGAGGGCAAGGAGCGGCCCACCATCGGCCTGCTCAACATTGGCGAAGAAGCCATCAAGGGCAACGACACCATCAAACGCGCCGGCGAACTGCTGCGCGCGAGTACACTTAACTTTCACGGTAACGTTGAAGGCAACGACATCTTCAAGGGCACGGTCGACGTGATCGTCTGCGACGGTTTTGTCGGCAATGTCGCGCTGAAGACGTCGGAAGGCCTCGCGCAGATGCTCTCCAACATCATCAGGGAAGAGTTCGGCCGCTCGTGGCTCACCAAGGTGATGGCGGTGCTCGCGTTGCCGGTATTGATGCGCTTCAAGAAGCGCGTCGATCATCGGCAATACAATGGCGCCGCGTTGCTGGGCCTGCGTGGGCTGGTGATCAAAAGCCACGGTTCGGCGGATGCCTACGCGTTTGAGTGGGCTATCAAACGCGGGTATGATGCCGTCAAAAACGGCGTGCTGGAACGCCTTGCGCGAGCAATGGAAGAGAATGCAGGTTCTCTCGAACAGGCAGCGCGCGATGCAAGCGGTGCGGGTCACGCAAGCCCGATCGCAGGCCAGCCAGCCGAGCCCTACGCTGCGCAATCCTCGAAGGCATAATGGCTCAATCGACAATTTATTCCCGCGTGCTGGGCACCGGCAGCTACCTGCCGCCCGGGCGCGTCACCAATCAGGATCTGGCCGAACGTCTCGCCAAGCAGGGTGTCGAGACGAGCGACGAATGGATCGTTGCCCGCACGGGCATCCATGCGCGCCACTTCGCCGAACCCGATGTCACTACCAGCGATCTGGCGCTCATCGCCTCGCAACGCGCGATCGAAGCGGCGGATATCGATCCGCAATCCATCGATCTGATCATCGTTGCAACCTCCACGCCTGACTTTGTGTTTCCGAGCACGGCGTGCCTGTTGCAGAACAAGCTCGGCATCAAGAATCACGGCGCGGCATTCGACGTGCAGGCCGTCTGTTCGGGCTTCGCTTATGCGGTGGCAACGGCGGACAGCTTCATTCGTAGCGGCCAGCATCGCACGGCGCTCGTGATCGGCGCGGAAACCTTCTCGCGCATTCTCGATTTCAAGGACCGCACCACCTGCGTGCTGTTCGGCGACGGCGCCGGCGCGGTGATCCTGCAGGCGTCCGAAGAACCGGGCGTGCTGGCGAGCGCTCTGCACGCCGACGGCAGCCATTCGAACATTCTCTGCACGCCGGGCAATGTGAACGGCGGTGTGATCGAAGGCAGCGCGTTCCTGCATATGGACGGCCAGGCTGTGTTCAAGCTCGCGGTCAATGTGCTCGAAAAGGTCGCGGTCGAGGCACTTGCAAAAGCGAATCTGTCGGCCGAGCAGATCGACTGGCTGATTCCGCATCAGGCCAATATCCGCATCATGCAAAGCACCTGCCGCAAGCTCGGCTTGCCGCAGGAACGCATGGTCGTCACGGTGGGCGAGCACGGCAATACGTCGGCTGCGTCCATTCCGCTCGCATTCGACGTCGCGGTGCGCGACGGCCGCATCAAGCGCGGCCAGAACGTGCTGATCGAAGGCGTCGGCGGCGGCTTCACCTGGGGCGCGTCGGTTATCCGCTACTGATAGCGGCGACGTTATGGCGAGCGCTCTTTGCGGCGCTCGGCTACGCTTGAGCGCGCTTGCCATCAATCGGGCGCGCCACCCACATCTGACAACATCGATTTTGGGGACGATATGAAATTTGCGTTCGTTTTTCCTGGGCAAGGTTCGCAGTCGGTTGGCATGCTTAACGCATTCGCCGATCACGCGGTCGTGCGTGAGACGGTTCAGGAAGCGTCCGACGCGCTCAATCAGGACCTCGGCAAGCTGATCGCCGAAGGCCCCGCCGAAGATCTGAACCTCACCACCAATACCCAACCGGTCATGCTGACCGCCGCGTACGCGATTTACCGCGCGTGGCAGCAGGCCGGCGGCCCGAAGCCGGCTATCGTCGCCGGTCATAGCCTCGGCGAATACACCGCGCTGGTCGCGGCAGGCGCGATCGCGTTTCGCGATGCCGTGCCGCTCGTGCGTTTTCGCGCGCAAGCTATGCAAACGGCCGTGCCGGTCGGCGTCGGCGGTATGGCCGCGATTCTCGGCCTCGATGACGATACGGTCCGCGCGGTTTGCGCCGAAGCGTCGGTCGCGGGTGTCGTCGAAGCGGTGAATTTCAACGCGCCGGCGCAAGTCGTGATCGCGGGTCACAAGGCCGCTGTCGAAAAGGCCTGCGAAGTTGCGAAGGCGAAGGGCGCCAAGCGCGCGTTGCCGCTGCCGGTGTCGGCGCCGTTCCACTCGTCGCTGTTGAAGCCCGCGTCGGATCAATTGCGCGAGTATCTGGCCAGCGTCGACGTGCAGGTGCCGTCGATTCCGGTGATCAACAACGTCGACGTCGCGGTGGTCAACGAGCCGGCAAAGATCAAGGATGCGCTGGTGCGTCAGGCAGCCGGTCCGGTGCGCTGGGTCGAAAGCGTGCAGGCAATGGCTGCGCAAGGCGTCACGCATGTGATCGAATGCGGCCCGGGCAAGGTCCTCGCGGGCTTGACGAAGCGTATCGACGGCAATCTGGTCGGCGCTTCGGTGTTCGACCCGGCTTCGCTCGAAGAAACGCTCAAGCTGGTGACGGCGGGCTAAACGCAGCCTCCTGGGGCGCCAGCAGGGCACCAGGCCTGACATCAAGAATCAATCAGCCCTCCGAAAGGGCATTCGGACTGACAGATGGAAAAGACTCTCGACAAGCAAATCGCAATCGTGACGGGCGCATCGCGCGGCATCGGCCGTGCGATCGCGCTGGAACTGGCGCGCCAGGGCGCGACGGTGATCGGCACGGCAACCAGCGAAAGCGGCGCGGCAGCGATCAGCGAAGCCTTTAACGCGGCTGGCGTAAGCGGCCGCGGCGCGGTGCTCAACGTCAACGACGCCGCCGCAGCCGAAGCGCTGATCGACGGCACCGTGAAGGAATTTGGCGCGCTGCACGTGCTGGTGAACAACGCCGGCATCACGCAGGACCAGCTCGCCATGCGCATGAAGGACGACGACTGGGATGCGGTGATCGACACCAATCTCAAGTCGGTCTTCCGTCTGTCGCGCGCAGTGCTGCGTCCGATGATGAAGGCCAAGGGCGGCCGGATCATCAACATCACGTCGGTGGTCGGCTCGGCCGGCAACCCCGGGCAGGTCAACTATGCAGCCGCGAAAGCGGGCGTAGCAGGCATGACGCGTGCGCTGGCACGCGAGATCGGCAGCCGAGGCATCACGGTGAATTGCGTGGCGCCAGGCTTCATCGATACCGACATGACCAAGACCCTGCCGGAAGAGCAGCAAGCCGCACTGAAGACGCAGATTCCGCTCGGCCGCCTCGGCAGCCCGGACGACATCGCACACGCTGTGGCGTTCCTCGCGTCGCCGCAAGCGGGCTATATCACCGGCACGACATTGCATGTGAACGGCGGAATGTACATGTCGTAACCAAATTCGGTTACTATCCGCGCCTTGACGCGTTTGCAAAAGCGTAAGGCGCATGCCTTGACAGGAACCCGATGCGCCGCTTTTTTGCCGGGTCAAACCTGATAAAATGCGCGCACCTGTATTTTTGAACTTCTTTTCCCTTGGAGGGGTAATGGACAATATCGAACAGCGCGTCAAGAAGATCGTCGCAGAACAACTGGGCGTTGCAGAAGCTGAGATCAAGAACGAAGCTTCGTTCGTGAACGACCTCGGCGCCGACTCGCTCGACACCGTTGAACTCGTGATGGCCCTCGAAGACGAATTCGGCATGGAAATTCCGGATGAAGAAGCCGAGAAGATCACTACCGTTCAGCAAGCGATCGACTACGCTCGCGCGAACGTCAAGGCCTAAAGTCATTCGCGCCTGCGTTTCTGCGTTGGCGGCGTATGACGCCCTGCCGTGTCGGTTTCCGACGCCAGCAGGGCTGGCGCTTTTTGCCGTGCAGGAGCCAGCGATGTTGACAGCGCAACTTTTCGCGCGATTGCCGACTTTCAAGAAAACGCCGGGCCGCCCCAAGTTTTCTTGCCCCTCTCGGGGGGACCTGGTGCGAAGCGCCGGGGGTAGGGGGCGGCTAACAGCCACAGGGCACACAGGGCAGGTTCCTGTGGCCGCTGTGGCTTTTGTGCTTTTGTCATCTATGAAAAAGGGGTTACCGTGAGCCGCCGTCGTGTTGTTGTTACAGGCCTGGGGCTGATTTCGCCTGTTGGCAATAATGTTGCCGACGGCTGGGCCAATCTGGTCGCCGGCAAGTCGGGTATTGCCAATATCACGAAGTTCGATGCGTCGAACTTCTCGACTCGTTTCGCCGGCGAGGTGAAGGGCTTCAACATCGAGGACTACATCCCCGGTAAGGAAGCGCGCCACATGGATACGTTTATCCATTACGGCGTCGCGGCCGGCATCCAGGCGATGCAGGACAGCGGCCTCGAAGTCACCGACGAAAATTCGGAGCGCATCGGCGTGGTGGTCGGTTCGGGCATCGGCGGTCTGCCGATGATCGAAGCGACGCAAACCGAGCTGCTCAATCGCGGCCCGCGCCGTATTTCGCCGTTCTTCGTGCCGGCATCGATCATCAACATGATCTCCGGTCACCTGTCGATCAAGTTCGGCATCAAGGGTCCGAATCTCGCCATCGTTACCGCGTGTACCACGGGTCTGCACTGTATCGGCGAGGCTTCGCGCCTGATCGAATACGGCGACGCCGACGTGATGATCGCAGGCGGTGCCGAATCGACCGTGTCGCCGCTCGGCGTCGGTGGCTTTGCGGCGGCGCGTGCGCTGTCGCAACGCAATGACGATCCGGCAACGGCGAGCCGTCCGTGGGACAAGGATCGCGACGGTTTCGTGCTGGGCGAAGGCGCCGGCGTGATGGTGCTCGAAGAGTACGAACACGCGAAGGCACGTGGCGCGAAGATTTATGCCGAAATCAGCGGCTACGGGATGAGCGGCGACGCCTATCACATGACCGCTCCGCTGGAAGATGGCGACGGCGCGCGCCGCTGCATGCTGGCCGCGCTGAAGAATGCAGGCATCAATTCGGATCAGGTGAATTACCTGAACGCGCACGGCACGTCCACGCCGCTGGGCGACCTGGCTGAAACCACCGGCATCAAGCGCGCTTTCGGCGACCACGCCAAAGACATGGTCGTGAATTCGACCAAGTCGATGACAGGTCACCTGTTGGGCGGCGCCGGCGGTCTGGAGTCCGTGTTCACCGTGCTCGCCGTGCATCATCAGGTGTCGCCGCCGACGATCAACATCTTCAATCAGGATCCCGCCTGCGATCTCGATTACTGCGCCAACACCGCGCGGGAGATGAAGATCGACGTCGCGCTGAAGAACTCGTTCGGGTTCGGCGGCACGAACGGCACGCTGGTCTTCAAGCGCGCCTGATCGCTTGCTGACACGCCAGTCGAAAACGCCGGCTTGCCCGGCGGTTTCCCTCGAATCGGCAACCGACGGAGCGCCGCAGCGGATCACGTTGCGGCGCTCCGTCGCCATGCGCGCCGCTTTGGGTATGTTCGTCCTGATGGCGACTGGCGCTGCCTATACATGCTTCGCGTCGCATCTGGGCGCCTGGCAGGCGGTTCCGTTGACGTTTTCCGTGTGGGCGCTGCTGACGTTCTGTGCGGTAAAGCATGAGCATGCGCAGCCGGTCGCGCTGAAAATCGGCCCAGACGGAGTGTCCGCCTGGAACCGGGCCGGCAGTTTGTTGACACAGGGTCGCATTGCCGGCTGTTCGCAATGGAGCGATCGCCTGCTCGTTCTGGCGCTGGCGCCGGATCATGGGCGCTCCCGCACGCTGCTTCTTGCCGCCGACGCGCTTCCTGCGGCCGTTTTCCGGGAGCTGGCCGTGCTGGGCCGGCGTGGCGCCGGCGCCTGACTGTAACGACTGTAACCGCTGTTACCGGAGTAACGTGCCGCGATGATGGGGACGCTACAATGGTCCCCCGCCATGCGCCCTATAGTTAACGGATTTATCAGGTGAGCGAAAAAGAAATTGATCAGGTGCTGGTCGAGCGCGTCCAGAAGGGCGACAAGGCCGCGTTCGAGCTTCTGGTCTCCAAATACCACCGCAAGATTCTCCGGCTGATCTCCCGCCTCGTGCGGGACCCGGCCGAAGTGGAAGACGTCGCTCAGGACGCCTTTATCAAGGCGTACCGGGCGTTGCCGCAATTTCGCGGCGAATCGGCCTTTTATACGTGGTTGTACCGGATTGCGGTCAATACGGCAAAGAACTACCTTGCGACCCAAGGGCGGCGCGCACCGACTTCGACCGAAGCAGATGCTGAAGAAGCTGAAACTTTCTCGGACGCCGACCAACTAAGGGATATCAACACGCCTGAGTCGATGTTGATGAGCAAGCAGATCGCTGAGACGGTCAATGCTGCGATGGCGGTTTTACCGGAAGAGTTGCGCACCGCCATTACTCTTCGTGAAATTGAAGGTTTGAGTTACGAGGAAATCGCTGAGATGATGGGTTGCCCAATTGGCACAGTCAGATCACGAATTTTCCGCGCTCGCGAAGCCATTGCGGCAAAATTGCGTCCGTTGCTTGACACACCTGAAGGCAAGCGCTGGTAAACACCAGCCCGCCGGACGGGGCGCGGGTGCAATATCTGGATTAGTGGTGTCACTACGGGGTATTTGTAAGATGGGGAGCATCATGGGGTCGGTCTCGATGCAATCGCAAGCCAGCTCGCGCGGCGAGCGTCTGTCCGCTTTTGTCGACGGTGAGCTGTTCGGCGAAGAGCATCTGAACACGTTTGTTTCCGAACTGGACGGCGAAGATCGTGCCGCCTGGTCGTGCTATCACCTGATCGGCGACGCTCTGCGTTCCGACGATCTGGCGGTCAGCCCGGCGGCGAGCAGCGCGTTTCTGAGCGGTTTTGCCGCACGTTTCGACAATGAGCCGCACGTGCTCGCGCCTGCTGCAATGCCGGTCGCGCGGCGTTTGCTGGCGCTGCGCCGCCGCGTTGTGCCGGCGTTTGCTGTTGCCGCCGCCGCTGCCACGCTGACGTGGATCGTCGTGCCGCAACTGCAAGGCGTGCCGGGCGGCCCGGGTGTGGCGCAAGTCGCGTCGACCCAGTCGCATGGTGATTCGCTGCAACGTGTGGCTATGGCGTCGGTGCCGGCCGCTACGCTCCAGCCGGTTGCGCAAGACGCCAACATCATTCGTGACGCCAGTCTCGATCAGTATCTGGAAGCTCACCAGCAATTCGCGCAACAGCCGGTCATGCCGGGCTCGATGCCGCTGATTCGCGCTGCCGCCGTTTCTACGCAAGGCCAATAGTTTGATGCAGACTCCGCGGTTGAATAAAACGACTATCTGGGGGCGGCTGCCGGCATTTCTGTTCTGCGCAGCCGTATTGTTGTCCGCCACGCCGCGGGTCTTTGCACAAACCGACGATCCGCTCGTCGCCCGTCGCACGGCCGCAGAGCTGCTCGATCGCATTCATCAGGCTGCCCAGCAGCAGAACTACGAGGGTGCGTTCGTCTATCAGCGCGGCAATTTCGTCCAGACGTCGCGGATCGCGCACTACGCGACCCGTACTGACGGCGAATTCGAGCAACTCGAAAGCCTCGACGGCAAGCCGCGCAAAATGCTTCGTCACAACGAAGATCTCTACACGTTCGTGCCCGAGCGACATCTGTGCGTGGTCGAGAAGCGCCAGAACAAAGATTCGTTTCCCGCGCTGCTCGCTGTAAGCGGCGAGCAGGTGCTGTCCGTCTACGAGCCGAAGCTGCTCGGCGACGACCGCGTCGCGGGTATCGATAGCCAGGTAATCGAGCTCGATCCGAAAGACGCATATCGCTTTGCTTACAAACTGTGGGCCGACAAGAAGACCGGCCTGCTGTTGCGTGCGCAAACGCTCGATCCGAACGGCCAGGTGCTCGAACAGTTGTCGTTTTCGCAGATTCGTATCGGCGTGCCGGTCGACAAGACCGCCATCGTCAACGGCATTCGTAATACAACGGGTTGGACGGTAGTGCGTCCGCCGGTCGAGCCGGTCGATATGGCTGCGCAAGGCTGGCAAATCACGCCGACGGTGCCGGGCTTCCGCAAGATTCGCGAGCTTCGCCGTCCCATGGCCGCGCGTGACCCCGGCCAGCCCACCATTCCGGTTGATCAGGCTGTATTCTCCGACGGCCTTGCGGCCATTTCGGTATTCGTCGAGCCGGTCGAGAACAATACTCGCAAGGAAGGCGCGGGCAGTAGCGGCGCCACGCACGTGCTGGTCAAGCGGCGCGGCGACTTCTGGATTACTCTGCTTGGTGAAGTGCCCCAGACCACATTGCAGCAATTTGCGTCTGCCATAGAATATAAAGCTCCGAAGTAATCCTCCGAATCACACGAATCCCTCGGCTTGCTACGATATGACGACTTTCTCGGTGCGCAAATTCCTCGCGGCCGCGGTGGTAGCGGCGTGTTTGCCGCTCGTGCCGCACACGGCATCGGCCGCTCCCGCAGCCAATCTGCCCGACTTTACTGACCTCGTCGACAAGGTCGGCCCGGCAGTCGTCAACATTCGCACGACCACGCGCGTGTCGACCAGCGGTGCCCGCGGCGGGTTGCCGCCAGGCATGGACGATGGCGACATGTCGGAGTTTTTCCGGCGCTTCTTCGGCATCCCGTTGCCGCAGTCGCCGCAATCGCCGGGTTCGCCACGCGGTGGCGATAACGGTGGCAGCGGCAGTGGCGGCAACCAGGACTCGCCGGATAACAGCGATCCCGAACAGAACAGCGGCGTCGGCTCAGGCTTCATTCTGTCGGCGGACGGTTACGTGATGACCAACGCGCACGTCGTGGACGACGCGGACACCATTTACGTCACTCTTACTGACAAGCGCGAGTTCAAAGCCAAACTGATCGGCGTGGACGATCGGACCGATGTCGCCGTCGTGAAGATCAGCGCGGCCAACTTGCCGACCATCACGATCGGTGATTCGAACAAGGTGCGGGTGGGCGAGTGGGTGGTGGCAATCGGTTCGCCGTTTGGTCTCGAGAACACGGTGACAGCCGGTATCGTCAGCGCCAAGGGGCGCGATACGGGCGATTATCTGCCGTTCATCCAGACTGACGTGGCCGTCAATCCGGGTAATTCGGGCGGTCCGCTGATCAATATGCAGGGCGAAGTGATCGGCATCAATTCGCAGATTTACAGCCGTACTGGCGGCTTCATGGGCATCTCGTTCGCGATTCCGATCGACGAGGCGATGCGTGTGGCCGATCAGCTGAAGGCATCGGGCAAGGTCGTGCGCGGCCGGATCGCGGTGGCGATCGGTGAAGTCACTAAAGATGTTGCCGATTCGCTTGGTTTGCCGAAGGCGCAGGGCGCGCTGGTCAGCAGCGTCGAACCGGGTGGCCCGGCAGATAAAGCCGGCGTGCAGCCGGGCGACATCATCCTGAAGTTCAATGGCCATTCGGTCGACACGGCAACGGACTTGCCGCGTATGGTCGGCGATACGAAGCCGGGCACCAAGTCGACCATTACGATCTGGCGCAAGGGTCAGACGCGCGATCTGCCGGTCACGATTGCCGAGATGCAGCCGGACAAGACCGCCAAGGCGGATGACAAAAAGCCGCCGGTGCCGAAGCAGCGCGCCACGAACGTGTTGGGTCTTGCCGTTAGCGATATCCCTGCCGACCAGATGAAGGCGCTGAAGCTGCGCAACGGTGTGCAGATCGACGCGGTAGACGGCCCGGCCGTGCGCGTTGGACTGCAAAAGGGCGACATCGTCCTGCGTGTGGGCGATACGGATATCACGAGCGCGAAGCAGTTCGACGAGCTGACCGCACACCTCGACTCGCAGAAGATGGTTGCGTTGCTGGTCCGTCGCGGCGAGAACACGCAGTTCGTGCCGATTCGCCCGCGCGCCCAGAAATGACGTCAATGGCGCCACTCACGCTCTACGGGCGCGCGTGGTGCCACTTATGCGACGACATGCGCGCCGCGCTCGAGCCGTTGCTGGCCGAATTCGCTGCGCAAGTCGTCGTGATCGACGTCGACACGGATCCTTTGCTGGAAGCCCGTTATAACGAGCTGGTTCCGGTTCTGGTCTGTGACGGCGTCGAACTGTGTCACTATCACCTTGACGTGGCGCGGGTTCGCGCCGCGCTTACTGCACGCGTTGTAGTAACCCATCCGGGATCCGGTTAAGGGTCCAAAACAGGCGCGAACGTGCGCTGTTCACACCCCGTTTCACGTCTCTCCTAAGCCGTCTTTTCCGCCCGAGCCTTGCAAGATGCGCCGGGCGATAGCCTTTTCGGCTAAAATAGATAGGTTTTTCACCTACTTACAAGGCGTGCTCCGCTATTGTCCGAGCGCGCCTTTTTTGCTTGATCGGCACTGAATGGATCATATTCGTAACTTCTCGATCATTGCGCACATCGACCATGGCAAGTCGACTCTGGCTGATCGCATCATCCAGATCTGCGGTGGCTTGTCCGACCGCGAGATGGAATCTCAAGTGCTCGACTCGATGGATCTCGAGCGCGAGCGCGGTATCACGATCAAGGCACAAACCGCTGCACTGACGTACAAAGCCCGTGACGGGCAGATCTACAACCTGAACATGATCGACACGCCGGGCCACGTCGACTTCTCGTATGAAGTCAGCCGCTCGCTGTCCGCATGTGAAGGCGCATTGCTGGTCGTCGACGCAAGCCAGGGCGTGGAAGCGCAAACCGTCGCCAACTGCTACACGGCGATCGAACTTGGCGTCGACGTCATTCCGGTGCTCAACAAGATCGACCTGCCGGCCGCGAATCCCGAGAACGCGATCGAAGAAATCGAAGACGTGATCGGTATCGACGCAACCGATGCGACGCGTTGCAGTGCGAAGACCGGCCTCGGCGTGGAAGACGTACTCGAAGCACTGGTCGCTAAAGTGCCGCCGCCCAAGGGCGATCCGGAAGCACCGCTGCAGGCGCTGATCATCGACTCGTGGTTCGATAACTACGTGGGCGTCGTGATGCTGGTGCGTATCGTCAACGGCACGCTGCGCCCGAAAGACAAGATCCGCATGATGGCGACCGGCGCGCAGTATCCGGTCGAGCATATCGGCGTGTTTACGCCGAAGTCGAAGAACCTCGAATCGCTGTCGGCGGGGCAGGTGGGTTTCATCATCGCCGGCATCAAGGAATTGGCCGCTGCGAAGGTGGGGGACACCGTCACGCTGTTGAACCGTCCTGCTGCCGAACCGCTGCCGGGCTTCAAGGAAGTGAAGCCGCAGGTGTTCGCCGGTCTCTATCCGGTCGAAGCGAACCAGTATGATGCGCTGCGCGACTCGCTGGAAAAGCTGAAGCTGAACGACGCCTCGCTGATGTACGAGCCGGAAGTGTCGCAGGCGCTCGGCTTCGGTTTCCGTTGCGGCTTCCTCGGCCTGCTGCACATGGAGATCGTGCAGGAGCGTCTCGAGCGCGAGTTCGACATGGACCTGATCACCACGGCGCCGACCGTGGTGTACGAAGTTCTGCAGCGCGATGGCACGATCCTCATGGTCGAAAACCCGGCCAAGATGCCGGAGCCCTCGAAGATCGAAGAAGTGCGCGAGCCGATCGTCACCGTGAATCTGTACATGCCGCAAGACTACGTCGGCTCGGTGATCACGCTGTGTACGCAAAAGCGCGGCAACCAGATCAACATGCAGTACCACGGCCGTCAGGTGCAGTTGACCTACGAAATCCCGATGGGCGAAGTCGTGCTCGATTTCTTCGATCGTCTGAAGTCCATCTCGCGCGGCTACGCGTCGATGGATTACGAGTTCAAGGAATATCGCGCGGCAGATGTCGTGAAGGTCGACATGCTGATCAACGGCGACAAGGTGGACGCCTTGTCCGTGATCGTGCACCGTTCGCAAAGCCAGTATCGCGGCCGTGAAGTCGCGGCGAAAATGCGTGAACTGATTCCGCGCCAGATGTACGACGTGGCGATTCAGGCCACCATCGGTTCGAACATTATTGCCCGCGAGAACATTAAAGCCTTGCGTAAGAACGTGCTGGCAAAATGCTACGGCGGCGACATTTCCCGTAAGAAGAAACTGCTCGAGAAACAAAAGGCAGGCAAGAAGCGAATGAAGCAGGTCGGGTCCGTCGAGATTCCGCAAGAAGCTTTCCTCGCGATTCTGCGTGTCGAAGACAAATAAGACGAACAACGGAACCCTATGAATTTTGCGCTGATTCTTTTTGTGCTCGTCATTTTGACGGGCGTCGCATGGGTCGCAGACAAACTGGTTTTCATGCCGCAACGGCGGCGCGCGGCGGAAGCCGTGGTCGCCGAGTTCGACCGCCAGCAGGCGCGCGTCGGCGAGCGTTTCGCCGACGAAAACGCGGCGCAAACGCGTGCCCGTCTGCGTGACGACAAGCTGCGTCAACCGTGGTGGCTCGAGTATTCGGCGAGCTTTTTCCCGGTGATTCTGGTGGTGTTCGTGGTGCGCTCGTTCGTGGTCGAGCCGTTCAAGATTCCGTCGGGTTCGATGGTGCCGACGCTGCTGGTGGGCGACTTCATCCTCGTCAATAAATTCGACTACGGCATCCGTCTGCCGATCACCAACACGAAGGTCACCGAAGGCCGTCCGCTCGAGCGTGGCGACGTGGTGGTGTTTCGCTACCCGAAAGACGAATCGGTCGACTACATCAAGCGCGTGATCGGTCTGCCGGGCGACACTGTCGCTTATCAGGACAAGCAACTGACGATCAACGGCAAGCCGGTGCCGGAAACGCCGCTGCCTGACTACCTCGACGAAGAGCGTCTCGGCTACGCAAAGCAATTCGAAGAAAATCTCGACGGCCGCAAGAACGCGATTCTGAACAACCCGGCCGTGCCGCCGTTCATCGTCGGTGCGGAAGATTATCCGTATCGCGATAACTGCACGTACAACGCACGCGGCGTGATCTGCAAAGTGCCGCCTGGCAATTACTTCATGATGGGCGACAACCGCGATAACAGCGCGGACAGCCGTTACTGGGGTTTCGCGCCGGATAAAAATATTGTCGGTCGCGCGTTTTTCATCTGGATGAACTTCAGCGATCTGAAACGCATCGGCTCATTCCACTGAGCACGCATGTCTTGATCGCACAGCACGCCGCGCGGGTGGCCCACACTTAGGTAACATCAGTCGCGGCGTGTTATCACGCTACTTTAAGAATCTGCGGTAACGTCGCTTCACCACGCTTTTTCCGCTGGCCGTCCCGCGTTTTCGCCGGGGCAGGCGCCCGCGTTATACTCTGCCCATGCCCCTATCTCCGTTGGAAAGCCGTCTGCGCTACGAATTTCGCAATGCGGAATTGTTGCGCCAGGCTTTAACGCACCGCAGTCATAGCTCCACGCACAACGAACGGCTCGAGTTTCTCGGCGACTCCGTTCTAAATTGCGCGGTGGCTGCGCTTTTGTTCCAACGTTTCGGCAAACTGGACGAAGGCGACCTGTCGCGCGTCCGCGCCAATCTGGTCAAACAGCAGTCGCTTTACGAAATAGCTCAGGCCCTTAATATCTCTGAAGGCCTGCGTCTCGGTGAGGGCGAACTGCGCAGCGGCGGCTTCCGCCGTCCGTCGATCCTGGCTGACACGCTCGAAGCCGTGCTGGGCGCGGTGTTCCTCGACGGCGGGTTCGATGCTGCCCAGACGGTCATCAAGCGCCTTTACGTTCCGATTCTCGATCACATCGACCCGCGCACGCTCGGCAAGGACGCCAAGACGCTGCTGCAGGAGTATCTGCAGGGCCACAAGATCGCGTTGCCAACCTACACGGTCGTCGCGACGCATGGTGCGGCGCACAATCAGCAATTTGAAGTTGAGTGCACGGTGCCGAAACTGGACGTTAAGGTGTCCGGCTCCGGTGCGAGCCGCCGCGCGGCCGAGCAGGCCGCGGCCAAGAAGGCGCTCGACGAAGTCATGGCCGCCGCGCCCGCCGTGGTCGCCAAGCCTAAGCGTTCAAAGGGCGCCCGTGCGGCGAAGAATGCCGAGCAGGAGGTTGTGCCCGGCGTGACCGGCGTACAGGCCGCGCTCGATTTGCGCAGCCCGGATCGGAAGAGCGAACGCGGGGCCGGGCGGGGTGAAACCCGCACGGCGCCGGCGGCGGAGTCTGCAGCCGAACGGCCGACCCTGACTGCGACGTCCGCGCCGCTGGCCGTGATTCGCGCCGCGCACGTGGAGTACAGCGGGCAGGACAAGTCGGAGCGCGCTGAGAGAGCTGACAGGTCTGCTGACAAAGCGGCAGCCGACAAGCCCGACGCCAAATCTGCTGAAATCAGATCCGAAGCCGGGAAGCCCGTAGACGCAAAGGCTGCTGAAGCCAAGCCCGCAGATGCAAAGGGCGCCGAAGCCAAGCCAGAAGCCGTCTCCCGCAGCGCCGACAAACACCGCAGCCGTGAAACCACACCCGGCGCAGCCGTGCCCACGCCTGGCGTGCCGGCACCTATCGAACACGAACCCGGCGTAGCCGACGCGGTGCAAACCCGCGTCGCCGATGCGGGCCATTGATTTCCATCGGCGCGCCATTCCCCGCGCGTCGATCTGAACCTGCCGTAGCCCGAATATGAACGCTCCCACTCCCACTGGTTTTCGCTGCGGCATGGTCGCGATCGTCGGCCGCCCGAACGTTGGCAAATCCACGCTGATGAATGCGCTGGTCGGCCAGAAAGTCAGTATCACGTCGCGCAAGGCGCAGACCACGCGCCACCGCATCACAGGCATTCATACGTTTGAAGACGCGCAGTACATCTTCGTCGACACGCCGGGTTTCCAGACCAAGCACAGCGGCGCGCTGAACCGTTCGCTCAACCGCGCGGTCACGTCCACGCTGAGTTCGGTCGACGCGATTCTGTTCGTGATCGAAGCCGGCCGCTTCGGCCCGGACGATCAGAAGGTGCTCGACCTGATTCCGCCGTCGGTACCCACGCTGCTGATCGCGAACAAGCTCGATCGCGTGTCGGATAAGGACTCGCTGTATCCGTTCATGCAGCAGGTGAGTGCGCTGCGTCAGTTCAACGAGATCGTGCCGCTGTCGGCGAAGAATTCGGACGACATCAAGCGTTTGCTGGAGACGATCAAGCCGTTCCTGCCGGAAGGCGCACCGATTTACGGCGAAGACGATCTGACCGATCGTAGCGAGCGCTTTCTTGCCGCCGAAATCCTGCGCGAAAAAGTGTTCCGCTGGACCGGCGACGAACTGCCGTACACGAGCACCGTGCTGATCGACAAGTTCGAAACCGAGGGGCGTCTGCGCCGCATTTTCGCGACCATCCTGGTGGAGCGCGATACGCAAAAAGCGATGATCATCGGCCAGAAGGGCGCCAAGCTGAAGCAGATCAGCACCGAAGCGCGCCTCGACATGGAAAAACTGTTCGACGGTCCGGTGTATCTGGAAACCTTCATCAAGGTGAAGAGCGGCTGGGCTGACAACGAAGCCGGACTCCGTGCGTATGGGTACGAATGACGCGTGGATGACGCTGAATTCCGACGCTGACCCGGACGACTCGGCGCCGGCAGCGCCGGCACGCGAGCCGTCCAAACCGGCTCGCAGTACCAAAAAATCCTCATCGAGCGCCAAAAGCGCTCAGGGTGCTCAAAGCGGCGCTCAAGGCGCCGAAGGCGAGCCGCGCAAAGCGCCGCCGCGCCGCGCGCCTCGCACCTCCGCGTCCGATTACCGGATCGCTGAGCAACCCGCTTTTGTCCTGCACAGTTATCCGTATCGTGAGACCAGCCTGATCATCGACGTGCTGTCGCGCGATCACGGCCGTCTTGCGCTCGTCGCGAAGGGCGCGAAGCGTCCGCACTCCGCTTTGCGCGGCGTGCTACAGACGTTCCAGCCGCTCGCCTTGTCGTGGACCGGCAAATCCGAAGTGCGCACGCTGACCGGCGCCGAATGGGTTGGCGGCATGTTGCCCTTGGCGGGCGACGCGCTGCTCTGCGGTTTCTATGTCAACGAACTGCTGGTCAAATTCTGCGCGCGCGAAGACCCGCATCCGCAACTGTTCCATCACTACGTCGTCACGATGACGCGCCTCGCGCATGACGAGCCGCCCGTGCAGGTGCTGCGTTCGTTCGAGCGCGTGCTGCTGCGGGAAACCGGTTATGCGATGGCGCTCGATCGCACCGTTGCGCGCAAAGCGGTGCAGGCCGAAGGCCGCTACGTGTTCGATCCGGAGCGCGGCGTGCGCGAAGCCTCCGACGATCTGCCCGCGCAATGGCCGGTGATTGCCGGACAGACCTTGCTCGATATGGAAAAGGACGATTACCATCGAGCGCAGACTGTGGCGCAAAGCAAAACGCTGATGCGCTTTCTGCTCAACACTTACCTTGGCGGCACGCCGCTCGCGACGCGCCAGATACTGATCGACTTGCAGAACTTATGAGCTTCTTTCTTACGTCGCCGAATGTGATTGACCTGGGCGTGAACATCGATCACGTCGCCACGCTGCGCAACGCGCGCGGCACGTCTTACCCCGATCCGATCCGAGCTGCGTTGATGGCCGAAGAGGCCGGCGCCGACGTGATCACGCTGCATCTGCGTGAAGACCGCCGCCATATCGTCGACGCCGACGTGCGCAAGCTGCGGCCGTTGTTGAAAACGCGCATGAATCTGGAATGCGCGGTCACGCAGGAAATGCTCGACATCGCGTGCGAAGTGCAGCCGCACGACACTTGCCTCGTGCCAGAAAAGCGCCAGGAACTGACGACTGAAGGCGGCCTCGACGTCGCTGGCCAGTTCGAAGCCGTGCGCGCCGCATGCAAGCAACTCGCCGAAGCGAGCTCGCGCGTGTCGCTCTTCATCGATCCGGACGAAACGCAAATCCGCGCCGCGCACGAAGCGGGCGCGCCGGTGATCGAGCTGCACACGGGCCGCTATGCCGAAGCGCACGATCCCGCCGAACAGCAGCGCGAATATGAGCGCGTGGTGCGTGCCGTCGAATTCGGCGCGACGCTCGGCATCAAGGTCAATGCGGGTCACGGCCTGCACTACACCAACGTTCAGCAGATCGCCGCGATCGAAGGCATCGTCGAATTGAATATCGGTCACGCGATCGTCGCGCATGCGATCTTCGCCGGGTGGGACAACGCCGTGCGCGAGATGAAGGCGATCATGGTCGCCGCCCGTCTCGGCGCAAGCGCGTAACGCCGCGGCGCCGAACATGACGATCTACGGCATCGGTACGGATATCGTTCAGGTCAGCCGCGTGGCCGCGGTGATGACACGCACCAACGGCCGCTTCGCCGAGAAGGTGCTCGGCCCGGACGAGCTGCGCGTGTATCACGCGCGTCACGCGCGGTCGGCGGCGCGCGGACTCGCATTTCTCGCCACGCGGTTCTCGGCGAAAGAAGCCTTCTCAAAAGCGATCGGCCTCGGCATGCGTTGGCCGATGACCTGGCGCGCGCTGCAAACGCTCAACAAGCCGAGCGGCGAGCCGATGGTGGTGGCATCGGGCGAACTGGCCGAATGGCTCGACGCGCGCGGCATCACGGCGCGCGTGACGATTAGCGACGAACGCGATTACGCGGTGTCGTTTGTGATTGCGGAAACCGGGGATGTGGCGCGAACGCCGGAGGCCCCCCACGCACCCGCCAGCGACGAATAAAAATATTCTGAACGCGGTGCACGTCGGCCGTGTCTCTCTTTGCTTCAAGCTTTTTCTAGCGGAATTCGATGAAACTCACTCCCGGACCGGTAATGCTCGACGTGGTCGGCACAAGGCTGAACCACGACGACAAACGCCGCCTTGCCCATCCGATGACCGGCGGCGTGATCCTGTTCACCCGGCATTACGAGAGCCGCGCACAATTGATCGCGCTCACCGATTCGATTCGCGCGATTCGCGACGATCTGCTGATTGCCGTCGACCACGAAGGCGGCCGCGTGCAGCGCTTTCGCACCGACGGCTTCACGGTGTTGCCGGCCATGGGCAAGCTCGGTACGTTGTGGGACAGCGACGTGCTGCACGCCACGAAGGTGACGACTGCGGTCGGCTACATTCTCGCGTCTGAGTTGCGCGCGTGCGGAATCGATATGAGTTTCACGCCGGTGCTCGATCTGAATTACGGCCAGTCGCAGGTGATCGGCGATCGCTCGTGCCATCGCGACCCGCGCGTCGTGACCTTGCTGGCGAAGAGCCTCAGTCACGGCCTTGCGTTGGCGGGCATGAGCAATTGCGGCAAACATTTTCCAGGACACGGCTTCGCGCACGCAGACTCCCACGTCGCGATGCCGGTCGACGACCGTTCGCTCGATGAAATCCTGCGCGAGGACGCGGCGCCGTACGACTGGCTCGATGTGTCGCTCGGGGCGGTGCTGCCCGCCCATGTTGTTTATCCGCAGGTCGACTCGAAGCCGGCGGGTTTTTCGCGTGTCTGGCTGCAGGACATCCTGCGCAAGAAATTGCGTTTCGAAGGCGCGGTCTTCAGCGACGATCTTTCGATGGAAGCCGCGCGCCAGGGCGGCACGCTGACCGAAGGCGCGACCGCCGCACTGCAGGCCGGCTGCGACATGGTGCTGATCTGTAATCAGCCGGACGAAGCGGAGAAGGTGCTGGACGCGCTGCGCTTCACGCCGTCGAAGGAGTCGCAGCAGCGGCTCAAGCGCATGCGGCCGCGCGGCAAGGCGCTCAAGTGGAGCAAGCTGGTCGCCGAGCCGCAGTATCTGCAAGCGCAAACTTTGTTGCGCAGTGCGTTTGCTTGAGCAACCGGTAAAGAGCGAATCCACAACTCAAGCGTTTGCATCGAACAAAAAAACGGCGCCTCTTTCAGGCGCCGTTTTTCCATTCAAGCGAGGCCTGCCGCAAAGCCGGCCTCACCCGGTCAGTTCAAACGCATCCGTTGCAGCTTGTTGTACAGCGTCTTCGGACTGATCCCCAGCAACGACGCCGCGCGATGGCGCGTGCCGCCGACCGCATCGAGCGTGGCGCGAATCAGCATTTCCTCGACGTCCGCGAGGGGCGTGCCGACGGTGACCTGCACGCGGCTGCCGTTCAGATCGCGCCCGTTTACCGAGCCCGCTTCATCGGCGCGCAACGATTCCAGGACGTCGCCCGATGCGTGATACGCGCGGCGCACGCGATCCTGCAACTCGCGCACATTGCCCGGCCACTCGTACGAGAGGCACTCGCGCAGGAAGTTGGGTCCGACCTGCTTGGCCGTTTCCGAGGTGCCGCGCGTGATCGCTTCGTGATTCAACTCGTCGACAACGGCTTGCGCGATCAGCGTCGGATCGTCACCGCGCTCGCGCAACGGCGGCAGCGATATCGCGGCCGCTTCGAGACGTAACGCCAAGTCTTCGTGCAGGCTGCCGTCGGCGACCGCCGCGCGCGGGTTTTTGCGCGTCGAGGCGATCAGCCGGAAGTCTGTCGCCACCTGATTCGTGCCGCCGACTCGCATGAAGGTCTGCGAATCGAGTGCACGCAGCAGCGCTTCCTGCTGGGCGCGCGGCAGTTCGGCGATTTCGTCGATGAACAGCGTACCGCCACTGGCCTGCTCGAACAGGCCCGGCTCGCGCTGTTCGGCACCGCTGAACGCGCCGCGTTCGTGGCCGAACAGCACGCTGTCGAGCGAGCGGTGCGCCGCGACGCTGGCCGCCGTCCGGCAGTCGAACGTGATGAACGGTCCTTTGCGGCGCCGGCTCATGTCGTGCAGCGTGCGCGCGGCAAGCTGCTTGCCCGTGCCGGCTTCGCCGGAAATCAGCACAGCGGCTTCGGTCGGCGCGATATGTTCGATCGTGTCGTAGACATGCTGGATCGCACCGCTGCGGCCGAGTAGCGAGCCGAAACGACCGAGTCGGCGCAGCGACGCGCGTAGCGTCTGGACTTCTTCGGTCAGCTCGTACGGACGCGGAATCCGGGCGAGCAGGCTGCGCAGGCGCGGGATATTGACCGGTTTAAGCAGATAGTCCCAAATGCCGTGCCGCAGACCCTCGATCGCGCTCTCGACCGTCGCGTTGCCGGTCATCACGATCACGGGCAGGGCGCCGCCGGGTGGATGCGCGGGCAGGTGCTGCAACACGTCGAGCCCGCTGCCGTCCGGCAGATTCAGGTCGACCAGCACGACATCGGGGATGAAGCGCGTCAATGCCGCCCGGGCCTCGGCGATGGTGGTCGCGGTGTCGACAGAGAAGCCGTCGGCGGCGAGGATGGCGGACAGGCCTGACAGGCTATTGGGATCGTCTTCAACAATCAGGGCGTGTGGCATGGCGAGCGCTATTTTTGGATGGACGGAATACCCGATACGCCGCGCCGGTGCTCTGGCGCGCGACACGGGCGCGATGGCTGGCCGGTACTGTCGGTCGAATGCCGGACCGCATGGGCAGCGCCTGCCGGGACGGCGGGATAGCCGCGGCCCGATTGGCATGGGCGCAGCGCAAGCCGCGGAACACGGCCTGCAAGCGGATCTGGGGCGATTCGACTCACGTAGTTCTGGTCCTTTGCTTTTCAGTGGATGCCCGCCCTGACGCGATGTGACGCGTGGAGGGGCACCTGTATTTTCTTCATTCGACCGGTCAGAAATCCCGATGGCTGTCGAAGAAACGCCGTACCTCGAGTTCCGCTTGCTGGCGAGTCTTACCGTAGCGTTCCTGGATCAGGCCGGCCAATTTGTCGACCCGGCCTTCTGCCTTGGTCAATTCATCGTCCGTCAATTCACCCCATGCTGTCTTGGCCTTGCCGACCATTTGCTTCCACTTGCCTTCAGCGATGTCGTGATTCATGTCGCATCTCCGGAGTTGAGGGAATCAAGCCTTACTGGCCTCTATCGGAGAGAAGCATGGACTGTGCCACAGACAATTACTTAAGCTTATCAATGGTTTATTTGACGCGAGATAGGAAGGAAAGCACAACGGACAGGCATTTTTGAGAAAGGGCCGGTAAAGATTTCCACAACCATACACGGCGGCGCAAAAAAGAAAAAGCGCCCAAAGTGGGCGCTTTTTTCTTGCCAATTATTTTTCGCCGCGCCGGACTTGGCTCCGCCGCGGGATTCAGGCTGCAGGCGCTTAGGCGCGGCTGCGGTACTCGTGCGTACGCGTGTCGATTTCGATCTTGTCGCCGATGTTGCAGAAGAGCGGCACTTGCAGTTCGAAACCGGTGGTCAGCTTGGCGTTCTTCAACACCTTGCCCGACGACGTATCGCCCTTGACAGCCGGTTCCGTGTAGATGATTTCACGGACCAGCGTGGTCGGCAGTTCGACGGAAATGGCTTTCTCGTTGTAGAACACGACTTCGCAAGCCATGCCGTCTTCGAGGTAATGGAGGGCGTCGCCCATCATTTCACCTTCGACTTCGAACTGGTTGTAGTCGGCGTCCATGAACACGTACATCGGGTCAGCGAAGTACGAGTACGTGACTTCCTTGCGTTCCAGCACGACGACGTCGAACTTGTCGTCAGCCTTGTACACGCTTTCCATGCCTGCGCCACTCAGCAGGTTCTTGAACTTCATCTTGACGACGGCGGAGTTGCGGCCCGATTTGTTGTATTCGGCCTTTTGCACGACCATCGCGTCTGCGCCGATCATGACTACGTTGCCGGTGCGGAGTTCCTGTGCGGTCTTCATAAAACTGTCCTGTACGAAATAAGTAGCTTCAACTTTTGCTCAACGGCATACGGCGCAAGCGGATCGGCCTGCCGGGTTTGCCTTGCGAATTGGTCTGGCCCGTGGGTCTAGCCCCTGAGTTTGGTCCCTGAGTCTGGCCCTTGAGTCTTGCTCCAATTATCCGGGCGAATTTGCCAGACGAATTTGCAAGACGAGTCTGCCGGATGAATTGGTCAAACGAGTTTGCCAAACCTCGCCACGGCCGGGCCGCGCTTGCGTCGTCGGCCGTTGGATAACCGCTTATTTTAACTGAGTTTTTGCGAACAAGGCCAGATTTCCGGCAAGGTCGCCTACTTGAGCCAGTTCGCCGGCCCATTCGGCCGCGCGCTGCTTCAGCGCCGCGCGGTGGCGCTGGAATTCCGCCCAGTCCGGCCGGCCCGCGCCGTTCCATGCGTGCCAGAAGCGCGCGAGGGCGTCCCGCGCCTCGGTGGGCAGGGTGCGGGCGTAGTGGGCGAGCGCGGCATCGAGCTTCGGCAGATGGGCGTCGTCGGCCTGGGGGTAGATGTGCCAGACAAAGGGTTTGGCGGCCCATTGGGCGCGCACGAACGAATCTTCGCCGCGCACGAAATTGACGTCGCTGGCCCACAGGAGCGTGTCGTAACCCGGTTGCTCGGTGAAAGCGAGTGCGTGAACGCCGAGGCTGCCGCGCTCGGCGTGCGAACCGGCAGCGAATGCCGGCAACCCGAAAAAGCGCGCGACCGCGCCCGAAATGCGTCCTTCCGGCACCAGCAGAACGACCGGTTCGGCGCTGTCGCGCCATTGTTCGAGCAGGCTGTCGATGGCGGGGTTTTCGTAGGCGAACAGCGAGACGACTGTGGCTGTGGGCGGGGGCGGCGCACGGCCGGTGGTCTTGAGCCACCACGCTTCGCGCTCCGGTTGCGAGGCCTCGAAGGCCGCGCGTGCGGCGTCTAGATGCCGCTCCTTGAGTACGCCGCCGGTGCCAAGGCCGAGTCCCGGGAAAAAGAAGGTCTTGGTCAGCGGGTAGCGTGGATGCGGCGACGGCCGCAGATGGAAATCCGCGACCCAGTCTTCGGCGCTCAGGTATTCGAGGTTGAACCAGACCGGCGCTCGCTCGCGCCGCGCCATTGCGGCGACGTAGATCGGCGGCAACTCGCAGCCGAATGCCTCGATCACGACGTCAGCCACTTCGAGCGTATCGCCCGCGTGGGCCGGCTCGTGCCAATGCTCGACGATGATGCCGCCGACTGCCTGGCGCGCGCGATCCAGCGCCAGCGACGGGCACAGTTTCTGGAACGCATGCAGATCGTCGACAAACACACGCACCTGCCAGCCGTGCTCACTCGTCAACTGGCGCGCGAGACGCCAGCACACGCCGATGTCGCCGAAATTGTCGATGACCGCGCAGAAGATGTCGCAGGCAATCCCTGTGGGCGCGGCCGCGGGTTGTTCGGAAACGGGCCTAACGGAGGAAGCGGAGGACATGGTGGCGTGGTCGCAGAGTGGAACAGGTGGCGCGGTCGGGTTCGGCAGGGTCTTGCTGGCGGGTGGCGCAAGCGGCTTCAGCCGCCGGCTTCTACCGGAGCATCACACCATTCGACGCAGCAGGGTTCGAACGCACGCGGAATGCTCTAAACTGGCGATTCTAAAGCACTCGCCCGCGGTTCCGCGCCTCAGTGACCACTCAGCGTGTAGCGTGTAGGCAGAGGCTTCGCGACACTGTCCCAGCCAACCGATTTTGCATGACCGAACCCGAAGCAACCGACGTTTTCGAGCCGAAAAAAGTGCTCGCCCAATTGCCGCATCTGCCCGGCGTTTATCGCTATTACGATACGCAGGGCACGGTCCTTTACGTGGGCAAGGCGCGCGATCTCAAGAAGCGCGTCTCGAGCTACTTCACGAAGACCCAACTGTCGCCGCGCATCGCGATGATGGTGACGCGCATTGCGCGCATCGAGACGACCGTCACGCGTTCCGAGGCCGAAGCGCTGCTGCTCGAAAACAACCTGATCAAGGCGCTGGCGCCGCGTTACAACATCCTGTTTCGCGACGACAAGTCGTATCCCTATCTCAAGCTGACCGGTCACAAGTTTCCGCGCATGGCGTACTACCGCGGCTCGGTGGATCGCAAGAACCAGTACTTCGGGCCGTTCCCGAGTGCGTGGGCGGTGCGCGAAAGCATCCAGATCCTGCAGCGCGTTTTTCAGTTGCGCACGTGCGAGGACTCCGTGTTCAACAACCGCACGCGGCCGTGTCTGCTGCATCAGATCGGCCGCTGCACGGCGCCGTGCGTCGCGGCGATTAGCGAAGAAGATTACGCGCGTGATGTCGCCAATGCGTCGCGCTTTCTGCTCGGCCGGCAGGGCGAGGTAATGAAGGAGCTCGAGCAGAAGATGCACGCGTTCGCGAGCGAGCTGAAGTTCGAGCAGGCCGCGGCGGTGCGCAATCAGATGAGTTCGCTGTCGACGGTGCTGCATCAGCAGGCGATTGAAGTCGGCGGCGATAGCGATGTGGATATTCTCGCGGTGGTCGCGCTCGGCGGGCGCGTGTGCGTGAATCTCGCGATGGTGCGCGGCGGGCGGCATCTGGGCGACAAGGCGTATTTTCCGTCGCACGTGGAAAGCGCATTGACGGTCGGCGAGGGCGGGCTTGAACAAGGCGGCGACGATGAACTGCTGCTCGATGCTGACCTGGTGTCTGACGAGACCGCGAACAGCATGAACACATCGTCCGATGCAGCTGACGCGCTCGCAATCGCCGGGGAGATGCCGTCCGAAGAAGATGACGACGAGGCCGATGCTGCTGTCGAGGCTGAAGGTGAAGAGGGCGATGAGATCGAGTCCGAAGTCGAGCCTTCGGCGCCACGCAAAGGCCGTGCAACCGTCGGCGGGATCGAATCTGAAGTGCTGGAGGCGTTCATCGCGCAGCACTACATCGGCAATCGCGTCCCGCCGGTGCTCGTGGTCAGCCATGCGCCGTCTACGCGCGAACTGGTCGACGTGCTGATCGAGCAAGCCGGCCACAAGGTGACGGTGCTGCGCCAGCCGCAAGGTCAACGGCGCGCATGGCTCGCAATGGCCGAGCAGAACGCGCGGCTCGCGCTCGCACGCCTGCTCTCGGAACAAGGCTCGCAGCAGGCCCGTACGCGCGCGCTCACCGACACGCTCGGCATGGAGTGCGATGACCTTGCGCATCTGCGTATCGAGTGCTTCGACATTAGCCACACGATGGGCGAGGCGACGCAGGCGTCGTGCGTGGTGTATCACCATCACAAGATGCAGTCGTCCGAATACCGGCGCTATAACATCACCGGCATTACGCCCGGCGACGACTACGCGGCAATGCGTCAGGTGCTGACGCGTCGCTACGAGAAGATGGTCGCGCAGGCGGCTGCGAACGCCGCGGACGAAGCCGCCGAATTGCAAAGCGACGCGGCCGCGGACCCGTCGCTCGCAGCGGATGCCGCGGAACCGGCTGCGGCCGGCGGCATCCTGCCCACCATTGTGTTGATCGACGGTGGCAAGGGTCAGGTTGAAATCGCGCGCCAGGTGTTTACCGAACTGGGTCTCGATACCGGCATGCTGGTCGGTGTCGCCAAGGGCGAGGGACGCAAGGTCGGTCTCGAGACCTTAATTTTCGCGGACGGCCGTGCGGCGCTCGAACTTGGCAAGGAAAGCGCGGCGCTGATGCTGGTCGCGCAAATTCGTGACGAGGCGCACCGCTTTGCGATTACCGGCATGCGCGCGAAGCGCGGCAAGACTCGCCAGACCTCTCGGCTCGAAGAGCTCGAAGGGGTAGGCGCGAAGCGGCGTCAGAGGCTATTGGCGCGCTTCGGCGGGCTGCGTGGGGTGGTTGCGGCCAGTGTCGAGGATCTGGCTAGCGTCGAAGGAATTTCGCAGGCGCTTGCTGAGCAGATCTATCGGCAATTGCACTGATCTGTAGTACGCCACGCTGCCCCAGACGGGCAACGTGCGGCCAATGGGTCGCGCAGAAGCGCTCAGCAAGCGGCTGATAAGTGTCCGACAAACGGTGCTCCGGCGCGGCGCCTGCCAGGCCCCGCGCGCCGCTTTGCTTGTGGCAGGCCCTGTGACACGGCACAATTGCATCTCCCTTGTCAGACGCTGCGCCTGCCCATGCCGTTTAATTTCCCGATTTTCCTGACTTGGCTGCGGATCGTCCTGATTCCGCTCGTCGTCGGCGTGTTCTATTTGCCCGACATGATGATGAGCCCGGCGCACCGCAATCTGGCCGCCGCGACGATTTTCATTCTGGCGGCGCTCACCGACTGGTTCGACGGCTTTCTGGCCCGCAAATGGAACCAGACCTCGGCGTTCGGCGCGTTTCTCGATCCGGTCGCCGACAAGCTGATGGTGACGGCTGCGTTGCTGGTGCTCGTGCAACTCGCACGGATCGATTCGGCGATCGCGCTGGTGATCGTCGGGCGCGAGATCGCCATCTCGGCGTTGCGTGAATGGATGGCGCAGATCGGCGCATCGAAGAGTGTCGCGGTGAATTCGCTCGGCAAGTTCAAGACGGTGTGCCAGATGGTCGCGATTCCGATGCTGCTGTTCTACGGGCCGTTGCCGTTCGGTGGCGGGGTGTCTGTCGATACGCGCGTGTGGGGCCTGTGGCTGATCTATCTGGCCGCGTTCCTGACGATCTGGTCGATGCTCTATTACATGAAACTCGCGTGGCCGCAGATCCGCGAACGGAGTGGCGTCGCCTGATTGGAAAACGTTCGGGGCGCGATGCCCGAGCGGCTGAAGCGTGCCCGAACGTCGGTCAAGCATGAGTGAAATCTTTTCCGTTAAAGACATTCGCAAAAGGGGTTGACACGTTTCAGTCGTTTCTCCATAATCTCGTTTCTCCGATGCACGCAGTTTGAAGCGCGGTGGCAGTAAGAGAGTAGTTGCGGTAATAAGGCAGCAGTTAGTAGGGCAAAAGCAGCACATTGCGGGAGTAGCTCAGTTGGTAGAGCGCANTTGGTAGAGCGCAACCTTGCCAAGGTTGAGGTCGCGAGTTCGAGCCTCGTCTCCCGCTCCAAATTTTGAAGCAACGCGTTGTTTGGCGCAGTAAAAGTGCAAGGCGTTGTGAAGTAGGGCAATGCGGGAGTAGCTCAGTTGGTAGAGCGCAACCTTGCCAAGGTTGAGGTCGCGAGTTCGAGCCTCGTCTCCCGCTCCATACATAAGGGGAAGCAACGCTTCCCTTTTTGTTTGGTGGGTCAGTCCTTACGGTCGCCCGCCAGACAAATCTGAGAATCTGCAGCTAGATTCCAGTCCGCTTGCGGCGCGATAGCAAAGCGGTTATGCAGCGGCCTGCAAAGCCGTTTAGGCCGGTTCGACTCCGGCTCGCGCCTCCAGTAGTTGATGTAAAGAAAAGCCCCGACTTGTCGGGGCTTTTCTTTTTTCGGCGACGTTGTCGCCGAAATCAACCTGGCGCGTTTCGGTGTCCGGCATCAGCGCTTACCGTGTTGCACCACGCAGCCGAACAACCGCTACTTCAAATCAAATGGGATGATTCAGATCGGCCGCGAGCTGGGATGCGATGTTGTTCGCCCCTTCCGTCAAACCCTGCTTGATGTCGGTAGCAGACACATTCAACTTCGCGTAGTTGAACGTTTTCCGGTATATGGCATTACCGGAATTGAGCGGGTCGGAATCGTTCGGTTTATTCCTGAACTGCCGCAAGTTGTCGGACTTCGGATACATCACGACATTAGCGGACACATAAAGGTTTCCAGACTGCAACTGGTAGCCGACATCGACGAACATGACTGCGCTTGCTGAAGCATTGTCAAAGACGATTCTTTTCTGCGTGCTCGAGTTGACAGTCTCGACATTGAGTGGCGCTGCAAACTTGATGGTCTCGAGCGAGCCGACTGCGTCGTTGGACGCCTGCTTCATGACGGCGCGGAAGTCATAATCGTGCAGTTGCTCAAACATCGGAGCGGCGGCGCTTTCTGCCGAGGATCGGCGGGCCGCATCGATGCCCGCTACAATCAGCGCGCCGAGCAGGCCTGCGCCACCGGCGTTGGTCGGCGTTACTGTCACCAACAAGCTATTCTGGGGAATGAATAGCGCACCGGCTACCGGCCCAAGTTCATGCTGCTCCTGCTTCGTTACCGACATGGGCGGCGTCGTCGCGCATCCCGCCAACGCTGCGATAGACAGCAATAAAAAGAGGTTTCTCAGGTTCATTTAGGGGATCAGCTTCCGAGTTAGCGTGTAATTAAGATTTCAGCGCTCGTAAGCCATATGGCCTTCCCACCCGTCGTTTCGGCGAAGTCCTGCGGTATCGCAGAAAGTCGAATAGAGGAAGTCAAATGGATCGTGCGTCTGCGATATTCTTAACGACAGATCCGCGGTTAACTTTAGCGCACGGTGACATTAAAGCGTCGTCGAAGACGGGCTGCATTCAGCGAGGGGTCGTTCTCGAATCGTGCGGTCTGTATTCACGAAGAGGGCAGTGACTCAATACAAGCAAGCCTGAGAGGTCCATGCCATCGCGACTGTTATCGGTTAGCCGTGACCGGTCATCTGTGTCTTTCATTTCTGTTGTTTTGTCTTTCAATTTTATTCCAGGTTTTTTTAGAGTCCGGAATAAAGCATTGATCGCTGGCGGTTCGGCGCCGATCATGTAAAGTAGCTCAGGCTGCTTCGCATATTCGGAAACATCGTTAGAGATACGATGCAATGGTTCTAGATGTTTCCAGGTCGCGAAAGCACGGGGCAGGGCAAACCCGCTGTTAATACAACATACGACCAATGAAAAAAAACATAACCGCTGCTGTGCTGTTTACCATTGGGTTGCCACTGCTGGCGATCGCGCAATCGGCACCGCCTCCCGACATTAAAGGCGGGGATTCGTGGACCTACGTCAACACCTTTGAGAAAACGCCTTCAATATGGCGCCAGACGCACGACGAAGTGACGGTCCTGCGCGCAACCCCTGCCCACATTTATTACACCTCGAAGCAGGCGGGCTCGACCCAGGTGCCGAACGAAGTGATAGCAGGCGCCGACTGGAGCCGCGAGCGCAACGTGAATGGCGCGGAGGTGGTCGTCAATCGGCCGTTCGTTTTCCCGCTATCGCCGGGCAAAACCTGGAACCTCGAATATACGGAACAGCATCCGAACAAGACCTTCGCTTCGCAAAAGTGGAGCAGCCAGTATCGGGTGGTGGATACTGAAACCGTCGAGGTACCGGCAGGAAAATTCCAGGCGATTAAAGTCGAAGCGGAAGGCGAATGGGTTGCGCAACTCGAGCCGACTCAGACCGTCACTCAAGCCGTGCAGACGCAGCAAGGCGACACCGCCATGATCACTCACGCACAGAAAACCGGCCCCGTTCAGGTGACCGGACGCACTTATAAAGCGTTCTGGTATGTGCCTGAGATTGGCCGCTGGGTAAAGTCAGTGGAAGAATATTACGGCAGTAATGGTGTGCGAAACGAGCGCTATACAGGCGAACTGGAGTCGTTCAAAAGAGGCACGGAATGATTCGAATGTTGACGATTAAACTGTCCGCTTTTGCTGCGTAAAAGAAAAAGCCCCGTACGTCGGGGCTTTTTTAATCCTTCCTGCATGCAAAACGGATAAGACATGCGTATCTCAAATCCCGTTCGCCGCTCCTTCTATTTACGCCTGATCTACGCGCTGTGTCTCTGCGGCGCCACCTGGACGCATCTGCAGGTGGCTTTGATCCACGGGCTCGGGTGGGACTACGGCGGCGCGGCGCCGCTGACACAAATCTACTGGACGTCGCTGCTCTTCATCGATCCGCTAACGGTTCTGCTATTGCTGTTGAGTCCGAGAGCAGGGCTGATCCTCTGCGTCGCTGTCATCTTCACGGACGTGGTGCACAATTCATGGTTCGCGTTGCACTATCCGATCCGCTTGGACCTGTACGTTTCGCAGATCGCTTTCCTGCTGTTCGTCGCGTTCACGGTGCGGACCGCATGGCGAGGGGCCGCGAGTCGGGCCGCCGCCCCGCGCGCCGCTGATTGAATTGCCCGATTGCCGCTTTGCGCAATTGCCCGTCTACACGAGGCTGCATGTACCTACAACTCACCGGCACCAACGTCCGTCTGCTCGGCTCGATGCATCTGTTTCCAGCGACGAGCCGCAGAACGCCGCCATGGATCGCCGAAGCGTATGACTGGGCCGAATCGCTGGTATTCGAATCCGATCCGCCGACGATCCTGCCGTTTCTCAAGGCTCCCGCGCAAGGCGGTGCTGATCAGTTGCGGCCTTTGCTCTCCGCCGATGCCTGGAATCAGCTCCAGGCTGTGTGGCCCGTCGAGGGCCCGTTGGCACCGCTCGTCGAGCTACGTCCTTGGGCCGCACTGATCGTCGCGCCGACGCTGTTCCAGCAGGTCGTCGAAGGCGTCGAGCCGCGCATGCTGCGCTCGGCGCTCACGCAAGCCAAACCGTACCAGTATCTCGAGACCGCGCAGGACGTGGCGGCATCGCTCGAATCGATTTCGCTTGAAGCAGTTGGCACCGCGCTCGGCATGCTGATGTCCGATCTCGGCGAACCGCAGCGCACGCTCGAGCGGATGCACGCCGCGTGGTTGCATGGCGATCTGGAAGCCGTGCACCAGATCGCTGTCGAGTCGCCAATGTTCAATCTGCCCGGCATCCGCCATGCCATTCTCGATGCGCGCAATCGCGCGTGGGCGGCGCGCGTGACGGCGCTGCTCGGGCGGCCGGAGCGCACCCTGGTGGTGGTGGGCGCGCTGCATCTGTGTGGGCCCGGTAACCTGATCGACTGTCTCGCACAGCCCGTCGAGCCGGTTTTCTTAAGCTGCTAGCGGATTTGCCGCCGGGCGGCAGCGTCGGCGCAATTCACCGTCAATACCGGGATAGCGGGCCCGGATTAGGGCGCAATCAGGCGGAACTCCAGTAGCCGGGCTCAATCCGACGGTATGGATGCCGCTATACACTATGTGCCTGCGACGCCGGTCAACCTCCATGGCTCTACGGAATACGACATGCATGTCCCACTGACGCCCGTTAATGAAAGTGCCCGCCTCGACACACTGCGTGCGCTGAACATCCTGGATACCTTGCCCGAAGAGCGCTTCGACAGGCTGACGCGTCTCGCCAAACGGCTATTCGGCGTGCCGATCGCGCTCGTGAGCATCGTCGATGCGGACCGGCAGTGGTTCAAATCGTGCGTCGGCTTGACCGCGAGTGAGACTTCTCGCGACGTGTCGTTCTGTGCACACGCAATTCTCGGCGACGAAATCCTGATGATCCCCGACACGCTGGCGGACGAGCGTTTCCACGATAACCCGCTCGTCACGAACAATCCGAATATCCGTTTCTATGCCGGCTGTCCCCTTACGGTTCCGAACGGCAGCAAGCTCGGCACGCTTTGTCTGATCGACGTAAAGCCACGCGGCCTTGACGAGGAAGAGCGCGAGTTGTTGCGCGATCTGGCGCGTATGGCCGAACAGGAACTGGTGGCGGTGCAACTGGCCACACTCGACGACCTGACGTTGTTGTCGAACCGCCGCGGTTTCGAAGCGCTCGCACAACATGCGTTGAATGTCTGCAAGCGGATGGACAAACCGGCGTCGCTGCTGTTTTTCGATCTGAACGATTTCAAGCTGATTAACGATACCCACGGCCACGCGGAAGGCGACCGCGCATTGAAGACCTTCGCCGAGGTGTTGCGCTCTGCGCTGCGCGAAAGCGATGTGATCGGGCGACTCGGCGGCGACGAGTTCGTCGCGCTTCTGACCGACTCGGGCAGCATGGAAACGCTGGAGGTCACGCAACGTCTCACGAAACTGCTGGACGAGCGCAATGCAGAGGCACAGCGTGGTTATCAGATCCGCTATAGCGTCGGCCAGATTCAGTACGTTCCTGAGCGGCATGCATCAATCGCCGAGTTGCTCGCTGCGGCCGATGCGGCGATGTATAGCCACAAACAGGCGTCGAAGGCGCGGGCGGCGCGTGGCGGTTGAGCGTGGCTGACTGCAGTATGTGTGCGGGCGGGGCGTCGGTCGTGGGTCGCAGCTGAACTCGCCAGGATCTGCGCGGCATAGTCTAAGATCCCCACGCGCGGCATAATTTCGCATTGCCGCCACCCCTGCTGGCGCACCTCTCTTTGAAGCCTTCCCATGACTGAACCGCAGCAAACTGCCAGCACGCGACTGGCGCAACTCGAATGGCGCTGGAAAGCGTTCGAAGACCTCACGGCCGCGGAAGTTTACGCGATGCTGGCCGCGCGCAGCGCGGTGTTCGTCATCGAGCAGAACTGCTTGTATGGCGATATCGACGGGCTCGATTCAGATGCCTGGCACCTGTTTGCCTTTGGCCCCGGTGAAAAGAAGCCGGCGCTCGCGGGCTATCTGCGCGTGCTGTTGCCGGACGCCGACGACACCGATATCCGCATTGGCCGTGTACTGACCACGGCGGAATTCCGCGGCATCGGCGTCGGCAACGCGATGCTCGAACGCTCGCTCGCGCATATCCGCGCGCAGTGGCCGGGTACGCCGATCCGTTTGCATGCGCAGGCGCATCTGCAAGGCTTCTATGGCGCGTTCGGCTTTACGCCGGTGTCGAACATTCACGAAGAGGACGGCATCCCACACGTGTGGATGCGTTCGGCTTAGAAAAGCGGGCCGCAACCGGACTCGGCGCTCGCGCGCCGACCGGCTTCAACCGCCGCGACTTCAATCGATTCGAGAATGCTTAGCGCTGGCTGCTCGCAGGCGCCGACGCGGGCTGCGTCAAGCCTTGCGTCGCCTTGACGCGCCGCTCGCTGCGCAGACGTCCGCGTGCCGACAAGCGCATCCAGTGACGCAACGCCAACAGCGCGCCGATCACGCTCATCATCGAGCCCGGAATCCACAGCAACAGCCCGCCGATTTGCTGATCGCGCATTGGGCTTAGCCACGTGAAGGCGCGGCCGCAAATCGAGTAAATCGGATACAGCTCGCGCGGCGTAAAGAAGATAAACGCGCCGAGCATGATCTGCGGCGGAATCGCAGCAATCACCACCAGTACGCGCTTGCCGGGCGACAAACGCGCCGGCGGCGCCGGGCGCGGATCGAGCACGAGCCACCAGAACAGCAGCCCGTCGATCACCATGCTCCAGTTCATCACGCGATAAAGCCGCCAGTCGAGCATCGCCATGAAATGAATTGGCGACATCAGCCAGAAGTAGATCAAGCCGACGAACAACGTGACGGCGACCACCGGATGCATCACCACGTCGAGCAGCTTGCGTACTACCGGCGTCTCCAGCGCAGGCCGCACGAAGCGTTGCCGCCAGCTGAATGGAATGCCCGCGCGCAACGCGGCGCCTGGATAGGAGAGGGCGATAAAGAACGGCCCGAGGTGATGCAGCACCAGATGCTGCGCGCGATGCATGAAGAACTCATGCTCGAAGAAATAATCGAGCCGCGTATGCAGCGCGATATACAGCGCGACCAACCCGAACCAGAAGGAAATGCGCCGGGGTATCGACACTTTCGCTTTGGGCGCACCACGCACGAAAAGAATCGCCGGCACCAGCAAGGCGATGACGACGGTCGGCGAAAACTCCCAGGGGTCGAGCCAGTAGAGCAGGTTCATCGCGGGACGTTACTTGGTCTGGGCGGGCGATTTGACGGCGAACGGTGTATCGAGCGTTTCGCCGTCGGAGAACTTCAGCGTCAGATGCACGGTGTCGCCCGGCGCGACCTTGTGCTTCGCGTCTTCGAGCATCACGTGATAGCCGCCCGGCGCAATCGCCACCTGGCCGTGTGCGGGCACCGTCAGCTTGTCGACCATCACCATCTTTTGCGTCGAGCCGTTCGATACGGTTTGATGCAGCATCGCGTCGCCGTAATCGTTGCTGGAAATATCGACGAGGTCGACCGGCTTGTCGCTCGCGTTCACCAGCGTCACGTAGCCGGCGGCGGGGAGATTGTTCGGCAGCCAGCGCACCCACGCGTCCTTGACGCTGATCGCGTTCGCACCGGCGGCGTACGCGGCCGATGCGAAACCGAATGAGAGGGCGAGGGTGCAGCTCAGTGCGGCGAACGTTTTGATCTTGATCGACATGGGTGAACTCGGGAAAGGTCAGGAACGGTCATCAACGATGCGGCGCAGGTCTTGTGCGATCGCATCGGGCGTATCGTGATCGGTGGCGAGCAGGCGCGCGTGGCCTTGCGGGTCGAACACGTAGACGGCCGAGCTATGAGTGACTTCGTAGTTGCCGTTGGGGTCGCGCTTTTCCATCTGATAGGCGACCCGGTAGCGCTTGGCGAGCGACTCGATCTGCCAGTCGGTGCCGGTTAGGCCCTCTGCGTGCTGCGAGTCGAAAGCGCCGACGTAGTCATGCAGCGCTTTGGGCGTGTCGCGCGCCGGATCGACGGTGATGAACAGGATGCGCACTTTTTGCGCGTCCGGGCCGAGTTTGCCGAGTACCTGCATCAGTCGGCCCATCGTTTCTGGGCAGACGTCCGGACAATGCGTATAACCAAAGTAGACGAGCGACGTGCGGCCTTTGAACGAATCACCGGTTACGGCGCGGCCGTCGTCGCCAGTTAGCTTGAAGTCGAGATCCGGCAAGTGGCCGGTCACGTTGGTCAACTGGAACGGTTCGGCGGGATGCGTGCAGCCGGTTAGCGCAGCGAGGGCGCCCACCATCGCGGTCAACGCGACCAGGCGCCCGGGCCACGGCCGGCGTGGCGTTAAGCGGTTCGACTGTTGGTGGCGGGGCGAGAGGATGGGGAACAAAGCAGGGTTCAATGACTCGATTGAAGAGCGGCGCGTGACGCTGCCCGTGAACGGACTCGGTTGATTCGTGCCAGGCGTGCGGCCTGTCATGGTGTGCGAATAGGGTCGTCGCTGCAATGGTCTGCGTGGCAGCGACTGTATCGCAAAATCTTCGATGACGTCGTGCAGCGCCCGCGGGCGCGCGGTTTGCGAGGCAATTTGACGCAGGTGGTTGAAAGCTCGCTGAAGCCTGATTGTTCTCTTTTTGAACGCAATCGTGAGCAGCGTCGGCTGCGCCGGCCTGCCAGGCTTGTGTCCTGGCTTACTTTCTCGAAAAATTGACGGATGCGCGGTAAGATGCGCACACTTTTCCGGCCGCAAAAGGCTGAAAGGCAAAATTAACCGATGCAAGCACTTCCGGCTGTTCTGTCTCCTGGTGAGACGGCATTTTTCTTCGACTTCGACGGCACGCTCGTCGAACTCGCACCCACGCCGGACGGCGTGCTGGTGCAACCGCGCGTGATCGGGCTGCTGACCGAGTTGCGCAGTCTCACGAACGGCGCGGTCGCGATCGTGTCGGGCCGCGGCATCGACAGCATCGACAGTTTTCTCGGCATGCCCGATCTGCCGATCGCGGGTCTCCATGGCGCGGAGCGGCGCGACGCGAACGGCGACACACAGCGCATCGGTTTTCACGACGAGCGCCTGTTGCGTATGGAGCAGGTGCTCGCGCAGGTCGTCAACGAACATCCCGGCATGCTGCTCGAAATCAAAGGCGCGGCGCTCGCGCTGCACTACCGCAACGCGCCCGACCGCGAGCCGGTGGCGCGCGAGGCGACCGAGCGGCTGGTGGCCGATTACCCCGGTTCGTATGTGTTGCAGCCGGGCAAGATGGTCTACGAAATCAAGCCGAAGGACGTCGACAAGGGCCGCGCGATGCGCGCGTTCCTGGAAGAGCCGCCATTCGTGGGCCGCACGCCGGTGTTTGCCGGCGACGATCTGACCGACGAGAAAGGCTTTGCCGTCGTCAACGAGCGCGGTGGCCTGTCGATCAAGGTAGGCGCGGGCGACACGATGGCGCATACGCGAATCGAGTCGGTCACGGCGCTGCTCGACTGGCTGGAATCGATTGTCGCGGCCGCGCGCGGAGCGTGATCTTGACACCGCCCGTGGCGCCTCATCCCCTAACGACTATGACTTACTGCATCGGGAATCGCGCTTCATGAGCCGACTGATCATCGTATCGAACCGGGTTGCGCCGATCTCGGAGGGCGGCCCGGCGGCGGGCGGCCTGGCAGTCGGCGTGTACGACGCGCTGAAAGAAACCGGCGGCATGTGGTTCGGCTGGAGCGGCGATGTGCTGAGCTCGGGCCAGCCGCAGATCAAGGTGGAAGAGCGTGGGCCGGTGACCTTCGCGACCATCGCGCTGATGCGCCGCGACTACGACCAGTACTACCGCGGTTTCTCGAACGCCACGCTGTGGCCCGCGTTCCACTATCGCGCCGATCTGCTGCAGTACGACCGGCACGATTTCGAAGGCTATTGCCGCGTCAACGCGTGGCTCGCCCAGCAACTGGTCCCGCTATTGCGCGAAGACGACGTGATCTGGGTCCACGACTATCACCTGATTCCGTTCGCCCAGGCGTTGCGTGCGGCCGGCGTGAAGAATCGCATCGGCTTCTTTCTGCATATTCCGTTTCCGGCATCGCAGGTATTGCTGGCCGTGCCGCCGCATCGCGAGCTGGTCGAAGCGCTGTGCTCGTTCGATCTGCTCGGTTTCCAGACCGCGCCGGATTTGCGGGCGTTCTGCGACTACATCGTCAATGAGGCGAACGGCACGGTCGACATATCCGCCAGCGGCCCGCTCACCGTCCATGCGTTCGGCCGCACCTTGCGCGCGGCGGCGTATCCGATCGGCGTCTATCCGGACGAAATCGCCGAGCTCGCGAAGGCGGGTGAGCGCGGCAAACCGGTGCGCACGATGAAGACGGCACTGCATTCGCGCAAGCTGATCATGAGCGTGGACCGCCTCGATTATTCGAAGGGGCTGGTCGAACGTTTCCGCGCGTTCGAGCGCTTGCTGGAACATTTCACCGCGCAGCGCAACCAGGTGTCGTTCCTCCAAATCGCACCGCCGACGCGGGCCGACATGAACGCGTACCAGGACATCCGCCTGCAGCTCGAAGGGGAGTCGGGGCGTATCAACGGCCGTTTTGCCGAACTGGACTGGACACCAATCCTGTACATCCATAAGCAGTACGAGCGCTCGGTGCTGGCTGCGCTATTTCGTACCGCGCATGTCGGCTACGTCACGCCGTTGCGCGACGGCATGAACCTCGTCGCCAAGGAGTACGTGTCGGCGCAGGATCCGGACAATCCGGGCGTGCTCGTGCTGTCACGCTTTGCCGGCGCCGCGCAGGAACTGGATGGTGCGCTGATCGTGAATCCGGTCGACATTGACGGCATGGCCGAGGCGCTGGCGCGAGCGCTGGAGATGCCGCTTGTGGAGCGTCAGGCGCGTCATCGCGACATGATGGTGCAGCTGCGCGAGAACAACGTGTCGGTGTGGCGCGACAACTTCATGCGCGATCTTCAGCGCGTCGATGGTGCGAAAAGCACCAGAACCGTGAAGGTGCGTGCCGGATCGGGCAAGAAGACGGCGCGCGAAACCACGGTCGGATAGGTGGTTTCGAGGCCAATTAGAATTGCCTCTGGAAAACAAAAAAGCCGCTCGGAAGCGGCTTTTTTGTTTGTTGCTGCTGCGATTCTCGCTGAAGCAGCAGAAGGCGGTGTGTTGACTAGACCACGTGCTGTTCATCCACCTTCTTGCCGCCGACATGCAGCGTGGTGCCCTTGCCGTACTGCTTCGAGAGCAGATCGCGATACAGGCCCGGCCGCTGGCGCAACTCTTCCGGACTGCCGTCGTCGATAACCTTGCCTTGGCTCATCACGATGATCCGGTCGAAGTTATTCAGCGTCGACAACCGGTGCGCGATCGCGATCACCGTGCGGCCCACCATCAACCGGTCGAGCGCCTTCTGGATCGCTTCTTCCGATGCGCTGTCGAGCGCGGAGGTGGCTTCGTCGAGCAGCAGGATCGGTGCGTTCTTCAGGATCGCGCGCGCAATCGCGATACGCTGGCGCTGTCCGCCGGAGAGCTTCACGCCACGGTCGCCGACGATCGTGTCGAAGCCTTCCGGCATGGCTTCGATGAAATCGCTGCAGCGGGCTTCGCGCGCGGCGGCGACCACTTCTTCCCGGGTCGCCTCAGGGCGGCCGTAGGCGATGTTTTCGTACACCGTGCGATGGAACAGGGAAATATCCTGCGGCACTAGCGCGATTGCGTGGCGCAAGCTGTCCTGGGTAATCGCGGCGATGTCCTGGCCGTCGATCTTGATGGCGCCGCCCTGCGTCTCGTAGAAACGTTGCAGCAGCGCCAGCACGGTGGATTTGCCCGCGCCCGACTTGCCAATCAGGCCGACCCGCTGGCCCGGCTCGATATGCAGATCGAAGTGATCGAGAATGGGCCGGCGGCGCGGATAGGCGAACGTCACGGCTTCGAAATCGACCCGGCCGCCTTGCGGCACGAGCTCGGTTGCGCCATCGCGGTCCGGCATGCCATGCGGCTCGAGCAGGGTGCGAACGGCTTCCGCGAGCCGCGCGACGTGCTGCGTGACGTCGACCAGCGCCACGGCCAGATCACGCGTGCCGTGCAGAATCGTGAAGCCGAGCGAGCTGACCAGCACGATGTCGCCGGAGGTCGCCTTGCCTTGATCCCACAGCCACAGCGCCCAGCCCAGCAAGCCGGCAGAGAGCAGCGCCGTGATCACCGCATGCAGCAGGCGCAGCTTTTCCAGATACAGCAGGCTCTGCTGGCGCGCTTCCATCTCCGCTTTGACGGTCGCGCCGAAACGCTGCTGCTCGCGAAACGTCATGCCGAAGGCCCGCACGAGGCCCATGTTGCTGATCACGTCCACCAGCTCACCGTCCACCGACGCTGCTTTGGTGGCGAAATGGTGATGCCGCGCCGAGCCACGCCCGGCAAGTTTGTAGAGCACGACCGACAGAATGGCCGAGCACAGCATCAGGCCGCCGGCCATCAGCGGATTCACGGCGGTGATCATGACGATCGCGCCGAGCACGGCAATACACGGCGGCAGCACGTTCCAGGCGGTGGTGTTCTCGGCGGTGTAGACCGCGTTCGAGGTTGCCGTGATGCGGCTTGCCAGCATGCCCGGCTGTTTCTCAGAGTAGTAAGTCGGCGAATGGCCGCTTAGATACTGGAAGAGGTCGCGCCGCAGGTCGCCGGTCACCGCCACGAAGGTGTGCGCGGCCACCCAGCCGCCGACCCGCCACAGCAGGTTGTCGGCGGCGATCAAACCAACCAGGATGGCGAACGCGCCCCACAGCGGACCGGGATGATGCCGGCCTTCGCCGAGCACATCGATCAGATGCTTGATCGCGTATTGCGAAGCGAGCGCACAGCCCACGGCCGCGAACACGCTGCACAGGACGATCGCATGCGCGAGCGGATGGCGGCGAATAAAGCGGAAAAGAAACGCAAGCGGCCTGTGCGCATAGCTCGCAAGCTTTGCGTTCTGGGCGTTACGCTGGGCGATGGTTAAGTGTTCCAATTGATCGTGAGGTCGGTGTGTTTCAGGTTGTGCATGCAAGGCATGGGCCACAGCAAAAGCGTTCGCCGCGAAGCCGATGCTTCGCATTGTAAACATGCAAAAGCGATTGCGCCCTGTGTATCCGGGCGATGGCGCGACTGATTTCGCGATAGACGACCGCGACCTACTGTTGCTCGACCCGCCGATCGGGCGGTGGTTCACGCAGGCTGCGGAATATTTCGGGATATAATTACAAATTGCATTCAACTGCGGTGCGGCATTTCTTCAATGCCTGCCGGCAAAGTTGACTCAGGACCTTACAGCTGCCGTATTCGGGTCAGCGTTGCAAGCCAGTTGTTACTGTAGAACTGTCTTATAAAACAAGGGTTTGTAAAGTGTTTCGCCTTTGTAACAACGTAAAGACTTTGAAATGTTGTGGTGCAGCGAGATCCCCGGCATTGATAATGCATGCTCTGCTAGCCCACCGAAATATCTGACAGTTTGTCAACGTAGGTGTCATGTGTGCGTTTACCGGCACATGCGCAGACAGCAAACTGCTGATCTGGGCTCACTACCCAAGCGATCCATCGCAGGATTTCTCGAAAGAATCAGGCCCGCGCCGGCATATCCGGCCAGACTGCCCTGGCGAGCAAGCGAATCGCTTTTACCAAACGCAGTACTTTTGCCTGATTTTTTACGAGGAGTTCTTCATTATGCGAATCGCTCAAATCGCTCCCTTGCACGAGGCGGTTCCTCCCAAGCTTTACGGCGGGACGGAACGCGTGGTGTCCTACCTGACCGAAGCGCTGGTTGAACAGGGCCATGACGTCACGCTTTTCGCAAGCGGCGATTCGCAAACCTCGGCGAAGCTCGAAGCGTTCTGGCCGCAGGCATTGCGCCTCGACCCGACCATCCGCGACGTGATGGCGCCGCACATGCTGCTGCTCGAAGAAGTGCGCCGCCGTGCGGACGAATTCGACGTGCTGCATTTCCACATCGACTACTACCCGTTCTCGCTGTTCGCCCGCCAGCCGGTGCCGTTCCTGACCACACTGCACGGCCGTCTCGATCTGCCGGAACTGCAGCCGATCTTCAACACGTTCAACGACGTGCCGGTGGTGTCGATTTCGGACAACCAGCGCATCCCGCTGCAACAGGCGAACTGGCTGCAAACCGTTTATCACGGCCTGCCGGAAAACGTGCTCACGCCGATCAAGGACGTCGAGCCGGGCTACCTCGCATTCCTTGGCCGCGTCTCGCCGGAGAAGGGTCTCGACCGTGCGATCCGCATCGCCGGCCAGGCAGGCATGAAGCTCAAGGTCGCCGCCAAGATCGACAAGGCCGATCGTGCCTATTACGAAGAAGTGATCAAGCCGCTGATGGCGCTCCCGCACGTCGAATACATTGGCGAAATCGGCGAAGCCGAAAAGCGTGAGTTCCTCGGCAACGCGCATGCACTGGTGTTCCCGATCGACTGGCCGGAGCCCTTCGGTCTGGTGATGATCGAAGCAATGGCTTGCGGTACGCCGGTGATCGCGTTCAACCGTGGTTCGGTGCCGGAAGTGATCGAAAACGGCGTGTCGGGTTTCGTCGTCGAAGACGAAATCAGCGCGGTCGCCGCAGTGAAGCGTCTGCACACGCTGCCGCGCGCCAAGGTGCGTGCCGCATTCGAATCGCGCTTCTCGTCGAAAGTGATGGCGCAGAACTACGTCGCCGCCTACGAAGAGTTGCTGCGTCAGAAGCATCGCACGGTGCTGCGCGAAGTTAACGCCAGCTGAGCGCCAGCTAAGTACGGTACGTAAAAGCAGCCAGACCGGCTGGCCGGGCGCGCACTTTCGGCGCCCAGTGATCGATGGTCCGGCTGCCCCAGCAACGCCCCGCGTGCATCTCGCCTGCGGGGCGTTGTTGCATGCGCGCCGCGATTTTGCGCGTATGCGGCAGAAAGTACGGTTTTGGGACCGGCAAGCATGAGCCTGTCTCGGTAATATCCCTATAATGGCCCTGCCGCAAATCTGGCTGCGGCGCCGTCGACGACAGGAGGATGCTTTGGCGAGAACGAAAGAGACGCGTGCGAACGCGGCGCCCGGCGCCGGAATGATTTTCGCGCTGCGCGCCATCGGTCTCGTGCTCCTCACTCGCTGGCTTTTTTCGATGGCGCAGATGGACCTGGGCGCGTCGTTGTCGGCGATGGTGTCTTCGCCGTGGGCGTGCATCAACCTGGTGTTCCTGTTCCTGCTGATCTTCCTGCCGGGCGCCCGCGCCGTGGCTGAGCGTCCGTTGCATCCGCTGCCGCAATGGTTGCGTCAGGCGGTGCGTCTGTTTGCTTTCCTCGGATTCCTGTTTGCTGTCTGGTCGGTCGGCGCGTTTGCGGCGAGCGCCGGTTGGCGGCGCGCCGCGCAGGCGGTGGCAGCCACCAACGGCTGGCTGTTAGCGGCACCGGCGTTGTACGCGGCGGTCGTGTGGATTTGCCGGCCGCGTGCGCTGTGGCGAACCAATATCGCCGCGCGACGCTTTGCGATCGGCCGCTATGCGGTCGCGCTCGATCCGGCCACACGCACGGTGGTCGTCTGGGCCGAGCGTCGCAAGGTAGGGCAGTACGACGCCCGCGAATTGTCCGTGCACTGGGCGGCGGCCCCTGGCATGAGCGCGCCGTCGGCGCCTGCTCCTGCGGTGGCGTTCGGTGTTGCCGGCGAGGCGGGTGGACCTGCGGCGCCGCTCGGTTCGGTCGGCGCGCCTGCGCTGGTGCGCGGCGGCTTCGGCCGACGTCCGAAAATCGAATTGCTGTGGGATTCGCCGGCTGCGGCGGGCCACAACCGGCAAACCGTGTTCCGCACCGCGCTGACTACCGAGGGCGATCGGGTCGCCGCGCGAGCGCTCGACACATCGTTGCGGCAAGTCTGAAACTGTCGCTTCGTTCGGTCAGCTACAACGCGCGGGTGAAGCAGACGTCGTAAAGTGCGGTAGTCGATAATAAGACATGTAAGAAAAAGTGCCGCCCGGCGTTTCAGTGGGCGAGTGAGAGATACATCGATCGTATTGCGTCGTTTGCAGGAGTCGCTATGCTGGTTCGCTGGTTGCTTGCCGCCCTTCATCTACTTGCTTATGGCTTTGCCCTCGCGTCGATTCTCCGGCGCACCTGGTCACTTCGGCGAGCCAGCGTGCCTGCTGCGCTGCGATCCGTATTCCGCTCCGACTCGCGCTGGGGTCTTTCGGCTTTAGTGCTGATCGTCACCGGTCTGATGCGCGTCTTCGGCGGTTTCGAAAAGGGCGCCGACTACTACCTGCATGAGCCGCTCTTTCACTTGAAGATGACGCTGCTCGTGCTGATCCTCATTCTCGAAGTCCCGACGATGCTCGGCCTGATGCGCTGGCGCGCCAGCATCAGAAAAGGCGCCACGCCTGATTTGCGAAAGGCGCGTACGTATGCGCGTTTCAGTGTGATCCAGACCGTGCTGCTGGTGTTGATGGTGTTCGCGGCGACCGGCATGGCGCGCGGCATCGGGCTGCCTGCGGGCGTGGTGTAGGCGTGCGTTAGGGGGCGAGCGCCTGCAGAAAGCGCCTGTTACGGCGGCTTCTGCAGGACGTCCCGCATGCTTCTTCTTAATTTACTTCTCGACGAGCAAGTCCGAATCATCGAGTCGATTCGCTTTCGCGGCATTGGTCTTGTGCGCGACCTCCGAATCGCCCAGGCCCTTGATCAACTCCAGCGCCTGACGTTCGAACAAGCGCCTGTACAAGCCATTCTCGAGTCTGATCAACGCCTCGTGACTGCCTTCCTCGATGACCTTGCCCTTGTCCAGCACCAGCAGTCTGTCCAGCGCTCGCACGGTGGAGAGGCGGTGCGCCACCACCAGCGTCGTGCGGCCCATCATCAGCCGTTCCATGGCCTGCTGGATCAGCACTTCGCTTTCGCTATCGAGGCTCGAAGTCGCTTCGTCCAGAATCAGGATCGGCGCGTCCGCGAGAAACGCCCGCGCGATCGCGACGCGCTGACGTTCACCACCCGAAAGCTTGATACCGCGCTCGCCCACCAGCGTGTCGTAGCCTTGAGGCAGCGCCGAGATAAAGCCGTGCGCACTCGCGAGCTTCGCGGCGCGTTCGATCTCGGCACGGCTCGCATCGGGCCGGGCATAGGCGATGTTCTCCGCCAAGGAGCGGTGAAACAGCACCGGCTCCTGCTGAACGATCGCGATCTGGCTGCGCAACGACGCCTGCCGCACACGGGCGATATCCTGACCGTCGATCGTGATCCGGCCTTCTGAAATGTCGTAGAGCCGCTGGATCAGCTTGATGAAAGTCGTCTTCCCCGAACCCGAATGTCCGACCAGTCCGACGCGTTCTCCTGGCGCGATGCGCACGGAGAAGTTGTCGTAGAGCGGCGTGGCCTTCGCACCGTAGTGGAAGGTAACGTGCTCGAAGCGAATTTCGCCTTTGCCGATCGCGATCGGGCCTGCGCCGGGGCGGTCTTCGATACCCAGCGGCTGGCTCTCGAGCGACACCAGTTCTTCCATGTCGTTCACCGAGCGCTGCAGGTTGCGGATGTGCATCCCTACGTCGCGCAGATAGCCTTGCAGCATGAAGAACATCGTCAGCGCGAAGGTGATGTCGCCGACACTCGCTTCGCCGCGCACCCACAACAGCAACGCGACGCCGAGAATGGCGGCCTGAATCGCCACCAGCATGCTGCCTTGCACGCCGCCGTTGATCGTGCCGCGAATCCACGTGCGGCGCGTGCGATGACGCCACTTGACGATCACGCGCTCGAGCAGGGCTTCTTCGCGATCTTCGGCGCCGAACGCTTTCACCACGCCGTTGCAACTGACCGCGTCGGCGAGGGCGCCACCCATGCGTGTGTCCCACGCGTTAGCGAGGCGCGCGGCGGGCGCAACGAAGCCGAGCGACAGCGCCACGGTCACCGCGATATACAGCACCGAACCGATACCGACAACCGCGCCCATCATCGGCCAGCGCCAGCCGAGCAGCACCGTTGCGCCGACCAGCATGACCAGCGACGGCAGCAACGCGACCAGCAACGTGTCGTTGAGCAGGTCGAGTGCCCACATGCCGCGCGTGATCTTGCGCACGGTGGATCCGGCGAAGCTGTTGGCATGCCAGTCTGTCGAAAAACGCTGCACGCGATGAAAGGCGTTGCCGGCGATCTCGCTCATCATCTTGAGCGTCAGCCTGATGAGGTTGAAGAACACGCCTTGACGAAGCAGCTCGGCGCCGAGCCCGAGCGCACCCAGCACGCAGAAGGCCGTGATCGCCGCGTGCCACGCGACGGCGTTACTGGCGGAGCCGGATGCGATCGCGTCGACGAGCCGTCCGGCGAACATCGGCGTGAGTACGTCGGCCAATGCCGAGAGCAGCACCAACGCCGCAGTGACGAAGATGCGCCAGGGCTGTTTGGCCCAGTGACGGAAGGTAAAGCCGAGGACGTCCTTGAAGGCTTGTCCACGAAAGTCGAGTTTTTTTCTAGTCATTTGCCACGACCCGGTGGCGCGTGAGCGCACCGAGGTTCCAGTCAAGAAGCGAAAGGAAGAGACAGTCAAGCGAGCCGCGCTGTGTTGACAGCAATGCCGGCAATGGGACTACGGACTGTCTGGGAATTGCGCGGAACGCCTGATCAGGCAGCACCGCGTGAGCGACAACGCGACAAACTTAAAGTCGCGAGAATGGTCGTGAGGCCATCCCAGGGAGAGCGATATGCACTGCGAACATGTGACGCCTCCCTGTAGTCGAATGAAGTGAAGGAATGGACGGGGCAAGTGCCCGAAAACTGACTATATCAGCAGTATTTGGCCGCCGCAATCGTACGGAAGTTCGGTGTTGACTTCGAAGCAGAGCGGGCGCAGATGCCTACCAACGTACGCGCACTTGAATCAAAAACAAAAAAGCCCTCGACTTTCGTCTAAGGGCTTTCTCTTGTGGTTCTTCGGGAACCAGCGAATCTGGTGGGTGGTACAGGGATTGAACCTGTGACCCCTGCCGTGTGAAGGCAGTGCTCTACCGCTGAGCTAACCACCCGAAGAGAGCCGAATTATGTCAGGGATTTTTCGACTCGTCTAGTACTTTTTAAGCGGTTTGCTCATCCGCAGCTTGAGCCGGAGCCGGTTCGAGACGCCACACGCTCGTGCCTTTGACCGCTTTGTCGAGACCGTCGAGCACGGCCTGATGTTCGGCGACTTCGTCGTCGCTCGCGGCGATCACGACCAGATTCAGCGAATCGATCGCGATGCGCGGTGCACTCGCATCGCCGCCACCGTGCGAATCGCCAAGCATGTCGATGACAAGGCTTTCCTGGCCGCGCGTCATCGCCAGATAAACCTCGGCAAGCAGTTCCGAGTCGAGCAGTGCGCCGTGCAAGGTGCGGTGTGCGTTGCTGATGCCGAAGCGGTCGCACAGCGCGTCGAGCGAATTGCGCTTGCCCGGGAACATCTGCTTGGCGCGCGCGAGCGTATCGATGATCTCGCCGCAGTAGGTTTTCACCGGCGGCAAACCTAGCAACGCAAATTCGGCATCGAGAAAGCCGATGTCGAACGGCGCGTTGTGAATGATCAGCTCCGCGTCCTGAATGAAGTCGCGAACCTGATCGGCAATCTCGGCGAACTTCGGCTTGTCGCTCAGAAACTCCGTGGTCAGCCCGTGGACCGCCAAAGCGCCCGGATCGCTTTCGCGTTCCGGGTTGATATAGAAATGCAGGTTGTTGCCCGTGAGCCGGCGGCTCACCATTTCGACGCAACCGAGTTCAAGGATCCGGTCGCCGGTTCGTGCATTCAGGCCGGTGGTTTCGGTGTCGAGGATGATTTGACGCATGTCGGATTAGCCTGCTCTAAAAAAATCAGCAAAAAAGAAGGGCGCGCGCGTAGGTGTCGCCGCGGGCGTCACGGCACGCGTCACATTTCCGCGAGTGACGCGACGCCGCGATTGGCCAGTTGATCCGCGCGTTCGTTTTCCGGGTGGCCATTGTGACCGCGCACCCAGCGCCATTCAATTTCGTGCTGCGCGACGAGCGCATCGAGCCGTTTCCAGAGATCGGCATTCTTCACCGGTTGCTTCGCGGCGGTGATCCAGCCTTTTTTCTTCCAGCCGTGAATCCATTCGCTGATGCCTTTCTGCACGTACTGCGAGTCGGTGTGCACGACGGCCTTGCAGGGGCGCTTGAGCGCCTCGAGCGCGCCGATCACGCCCATCAGTTCCATGCGATTGTTGGTGGTGTTGGGCTCACCGCCGAACAGTTCTTTTTCCTGATCGCCGAAGCGCAGCAGCGCGCCCCAGCCGCCAGGGCCGGGGTTGCCCTTGCAGGCGCCGTCGGTGTAAATATCGATGATGTCGGGAGTCATTGAGTGTGGTTGCGTGTGTTCGGAGTGGCGGCGGGCGCGAGGCCCGCGGCGAGGACAGGTTTCTTCACTTTCAGCGGGCCGATGAGGCGCATGCCACGCACGCGCTTGATCGCCTTGATCATGTAGGTGGCGCCGAAAATCGGCCACCAGCGGTCGCCGGCGGCTTCCATGAAGCCATAGCGGGACAGCCATTGTTCGCTGCCGAGCGGCGGACGATAGCAGCCGAAGCGCCCGCGTTCAAGGTCGAAACCCAGCAATTTGATCCAGTCTTTCAGGCGCGTGAAGGCGATCAGGTCGACTGCGGCGGGCACGAACGGCCGGCCGGTCATCTTGCCGACCGATTGGCGCGCGCCCCACAGCGACAGCGAATTGAAGCCGAGAATGATCAACTGCCCTTCGGGCATCAGCACGCGCTCCGCTTCGCGCAGCAGCCGGTGCGGGTCGCTCGTGAATTCCAGCGTATGCGGCATCACGATCAGGTCGACGCTTTGTGCTTCGAACGGCAAGTCGAGCAGATCGCACCAGACCGCGCTGCGCCCAGCGGGCGCAGGCAAACCCGCGGGCAGACCTTGCGCGGCGCTGTTACCCATGTTCTTGCCCGAGCCGTTCCCGGCGCGCCCGAGACCGCGTGGAAAAGTGTAGGGCGCACTCGCGCCGCTCGCTGCGTCGAGCACAAGCCCGCGGCACGGCATGCGGTTCTCGCGCAGGGCGTCGAGCTGCGGCAGGCCGAGTTGCAGCGCATGGTAACCGAACACGTCGGACACCACGCGATCGAGCTGGGTCTGTTCCCACTCGAGTACGTAGCGCCCGGGCGGCGAATCGGTCCAGGCAGGCCAGTCTATAATTGCTCGATCAGTCATATCAGAGAATGCGTCGCCTATGAATGCGCTCGAGTACGTACCGGTCCCGGCGTTTGAAGACAATTACATCTGGGTCGTTTCCGACGGGCATCATGCGGTGGTCGTCGATCCGGGTGAGGCCGCCCCCGTGCGCGCATATCTGGCGAAACGGGGTTGGCGGCTGAGCGCTATTTTACTCACCCACCATCACCAAGACCATGTCGGTGGGGTGGCCGATCTGCTGAACGGCCAGGCCGTTCCCGTGTACGGCCCCGCTGGTGAGGCGATCCAGCATCTCACGCATCGTCTTAAAAACGGCGATCACGTGACGATTGCGGCCCCCGCGCTCGAATTCAGCGTGCTCGACGTGCCTGGTCACACGAGCGGTCACATCGCCTATTTTCAGGCGGCCGACCCGCGCGGCACGCCGCACGTGTTTTGTGGCGACACGCTGTTCGCATGTGGCTGCGGCCGCTTGTTCGAAGGCACGCCCACGCAGATGCTGGCGTCGCTGGATTCGCTCGCCGCGCTGCCCGGCGCAACCGAGGTTCACTGCGCCCACGAGTACACCTTGTCGAACATCCGCTTCGCGCTCGCCTGCGAGCCGGGCAACGCCGAACTGCAAGCCTGGCGCGACACGGCGAGCGAATTGCGCGCGCGCCATGTGCCGACGCTGCCCACTACCATCGCCCACGAACGCGCCGTGAATCCGTTTTTACGCGCCGACAGTCCGGCGATTCGCGCCACCTTGCAGGAGCAGTTGCACGAAAAAGTGTCCGATCGTTTGGCGGCATTTACGCTGATGCGCGAATGGAAAAACCGCTTCCGTTGACCCGTTCAGCATCAGGGTATTGCTCACGCGAAGAATCGCAAAAATTCGCCAAGCCCAAGATTTCCTTGATATTTTTCGTAATTTTCCGATTGACGTAAACGTTGCCGTTTCGTACTATCGGCTGCAAATTCCAGCCCTTGTGGAAGCCGAGACGTTCATGCGATTTATCTTTAGTGCGTTGTTGGTCCTGACACTCGCCGCTTGCGCGAGTCAGGGACCGGCGACGAATAGCCCTACCACCGCAACAAACCCCGCCAGCCAGCAAGCCGTAGCCGACGCCCTTCGCAAGACAGCCACCGCCAAAGAGACGATCAACGTCGATCAAGGCTCGGTCAGTCAACTGACGAGCGCGGATGCCGATTTGTGGGGCCGTATTCGCCGTGGTTTTCAAATGCCGGATCTGCAAACCGACCTCGTCGACATGCAGGTCAACTGGTATGCGCAGCGCCCGGACTACGTGCAGCGCATGACCGAGCGCTCGCAGAAATACCTGTACCACATCGTCGAAGAGCTCGAGGCGCGCAATATGCCGACCGAGCTCGCGTTGCTGCCGTTCATCGAATCCGCGTATAGCCCGCAGGCGTTGTCGGTGGCGAAGGCCGCGGGCATGTGGCAGTTCATGCCGGGCACGGGCCGCACCTACAACCTCAAGCAGAACATGTGGCAGGACGAGCGCCGCGACGTGCTGGCTTCGACTAGCGCCGCGCTCGACTACCTGTCGCGTCTGCATGACATGTTCGGCGACTGGCAACTGGCGCTCGCCGCGTACAACTGGGGTGAGGGCAATGTGCAGCGCGCGATCGCGCGCAACGAAGCAGCGGGGCTGCCCACCGACTACCTCAGCCTGCGCATGCCGAACGAGACGCGCAACTACGTGCCCAAACTGCAGGCGGTGAAGAACATCGTGATGAACCCGCAGATGTACGGGCTCACGCTGCCGTCGATTCCAAATCACCCGTATTTCGTCACGGTCACGACTTCGCACGACATCGACGTGGACATGGCGGCGAAACTCGCCAATCTGTCGCCGGACGAATTCCGCTCGCTGAACCCGTCGTTCAGGAAGCCGGTGATTCTCGGCGCCACGCAGCCGCAAATCCTGCTGCCGTTCGATAACGCCAGCGCCTTCGAACGTAATCTGAAGGCCTATTCCGGCTCGCTGTCGTCCTGGACCACGTACACGGTCACGGAGCGTTCGGCACCGGCGGCTATCGCGCAAAAGATCGGTGTCGACGCCGACACGCTGATGGAAGTGAACAAGATTCCGGCCGGCATGCGTTTGAAACCGGGCTCCACGATCGTGGTGCCGCGTGGTTCGGACGACGACGAAGACATCAGCGCCGACGTCGCGGAAAGCGCCGTGCTCGCCATGGAGCCTGACGTTCCCGACACGCGCAAGATGCTGATCCGCGTGCGTCGCAATCAATCCATGGCCGCGATCGCAGTGCGTTACGGCGTTTCGATCGGTCAATTGAAAGCGTGGAATCGCACGCATCGCGATCAGGTTTCGCGCGGCCAGGTGATCGTGCTGCACGTGCCGGTCGGCAAGGCGATGCCGAGCGAACCGGGTCCCGAGCGCATCGCAACCGACGTGCAGGGCGGCGGCGTCGAGAAGATCGGCACCCGTGTCACAGACACGAAGAACGATTCGCGCTACGATAAGAAGAAGGGTCGTGGCCGTTCCGCCGTGGTGAAGGTATCTGATCCGGTGGTTAAAGCGAGCAAGCCGACAACGTCCGGCGCCACCAAGGGCAAGGTGACGAAGGTGTCGGCTTCCACGTCCAGCAAGGCGTCGAAGGCCGCGGCAGATAGCCGCCAGAAGACCGTGGCCAACGCGAAGAAGGGTAAGTAGACCAAAAAGCGGCTCCACGGTAGTGACCACATGCGTTGCGGGGGCAGCGCATGAATTGCGCTCCGATCACGCACCGTGTTATTCCGACGCCGTCACCTCAGGGTGACGGCGTTTTTCATTCTGCAGATCAAATCAGGCGAATTTCGCTCATTTCATTTATCGTTCGTGCTCAGGCCTTGTCGGCCGCTCTTTTCAAAGCTCATGTCGTCCACCCAGTTGCGCGTTTTCCTCCTGTTTTCTGCCGGTTACTTCGTTTCGTACCTGTTTCGCGGCGTCAATCTGGGCTTTGCGCCCTTCATCACGCACGATCTCGGCTTGTCGGCCACTGATCTCGGTTTGCTGACCAGTCTGTATTTCCTCGGCTTCGCGGGTGCGCAGATTCCGGCGGGTGTGTTGCTCGACCACTTCGGCGCGCGTCGGGTGACGGCGGCCACTCTGCTATTTGCCGCGCTGGGAATCTGGGTGTTCGGCGCGGCGCACGGCGTTGGCGCGATGATGATCGGGCGTCTGCTGATCGGCGTCGGCGTGTCCGTGTGTCTCGGCGCCGCCTTCAAGGCGTTGGCCCAGCATTTCGCGTCGGCACGGTTGCCGCTGATGAACGGGTTGGTGATGGCAATTGGCGGCTTCGGCGGCGTGATGGTCGGCTCGCCACTCACGTGGGTGCTGGGTTTCGCCAGTTGGCGCGCGGTCTGCGTTGGCTTGGGCTTGCTGACGGTTCTTGTGGCGGTCGCGCAGTGGACCCTCGCGCCGGACGCAAAGGAAACACATCACCAGGCAAGTCTCGGCGCCCAGTTCAAGGGCACTTTGCACATCCTGAAGAGCGCGGCATTCTGGAAGATCGCGTCGTTTTCAGTCGTGACGCAAGGTGTGTTCTACGCGATGCAATCGCTGTGGGTCGGCGCCTGGTTGCGCGACGTGCAGGGCTTCGAGCCGCGAGAAGCTGCCGCGCTGGTATCGATTCTCGGCTTCGCGATGATGGCCGGCTGTGTGGGCTTCGGCGCGGCGGCGCGCAGCCTCGAGCGGCGCGGTATCTCGCTGTACGTGTTTTGCGGCATCGGTATGGCGCTGTTCGTCGTGACCCAGCTGCTGATCATGTTCAATGCGCCGCTGCCCGCGAGCCTGCTGTGGGCCGCGTATGGGATCTTTGGCGGGACCGGGATTCTCAGCTACGCGGTGATGGCGCGGCACTTCCCGGCGCAGATGATCGGCCGGGTGAATACCACCCTGACGCTGATCATTTTTTTGCTGATTTTCGGCTTCCAGATTGGTGTTGGAGCGGTGCTGTCGCACTGGCCGGCCAGTGGCGGACACTATCCGGCCGCCGCACATCTGACCGCCTGGGGCATTCTGATGGCGCTGCAATTGTTAAGCGCGATCTGGTACGTATTGCCCGGCCGCGCAGAGCTTCAGCCGGCGCACGCGCACGCCGAGCGGCAGGTTTAAGGTCGTTATAGAGGGTTCGGCCGGCCGGGTCATATTTACCGGCGCTATCCCGATTCTGGCCCTCGCAAATTTTGTAGGCCGGCTTCTGAGCCATGCGCAGCAAGACTTCGACCCGTTTGGGAGGGCGCGCCGCTCTGCCGGCGCCCCATCTCGGATTTGGAGGGAAGGGTAGTTTCACGCTATAATTTCAAGGTTTGAGCTTATCAACCCGCACCCTAGCGCCTACCTCTCCCATACCGTTCATCCGCCGCGCGCTTTTGACGCCCCGCACCCAGCCGAGCCGTCCACACAATGGACCCATCGCGCCCCTTGCGACGTCGCTAGCAGTACGCGAGCGAGTCTGCGCGCGCATCCTTGCCGGTGCGTTTCGCTGCGGCTCGCAGTCGGATAGACAGGTCGGCAACAGGGTGTTCCCCAAGGAGTCTCCCGTGTTGCCGTCATTTTCTCCCGCTTTGCTCGCACTCGCCGACGGCACGGTCTTTCGTGGTTACTCGATCGGCGCCCCCGGGCATACGATCGGCGAAGTCGTGTTCAACACCGCTATCACCGGTTATCAGGAAATCCTGACCGACCCGAGCTACGCGCGCCAGATCGTGACCCTCACGTATCCGCACATCGGTAATGTCGGCGTGAATGCCGAAGACGTCGAAGCCACGAAAGTCCATGCCGCCGGCCTGATCATCCGTGATCTGCCGGTTCTCGCGTCGAACTTCCGCATGGAGCGCACGCTCCCGCAATACCTGAAGGACGAGGGCGTGGTCGCCATCGCCGGTCTCGACACCCGCATGCTGACGCGCGTGCTGCGCGACAAGGGCGCGCAGAACGGCGCCATTCTGGCCGGTTCGGATGACGAAGCGAAGGCAATCGAACTCGCGCGCTCGTTCCCGGGTTTGTCGGGCATGGACCTCGCGAAGGTCGTGTCGACCAAGGAAAGCTACGAATGGACCCAGACCGAATGGCGTCTGGGCACCGGATACGGCACGCAGAACGCGCCGAAGTACCGCGTGGTCGCGTTCGATTACGGCGTGAAGTACAACATTCTGCGCATGCTGGCTGAGCGCGGCTGCCACGTCACCGTGCTGCCGGCGCAAGCTTCCGCGGCTGACGCACTCGCGCTCAACCCGGACGGCGTGTTCCTGTCGAACGGCCCCGGCGATCCGGAACCGTGCGACTACGCAATCGCGGCGACCAAAGAGCTGATCGAGCGCGGCATTCCGACGTTCGGCATCTGTCTCGGCCACCAGATCATGGGCCTCGCGCTCGGCGCCAAGACCCTGAAGATGAAGACCGGCCACCACGGCGCGAACCATCCGGTGAAGGATCTCGAAGATGGCCGTGTCGTCATCACGTCGCAGAACCACGGTTTCGCGGTCGACGCCGACACGCTGCCGGCCAATGCCAAGGTCACGCACATCTCGCTGTTCGACGGCACGCTGCAAGGCTTCGCGCTGACCGACAAGCCGGCGTTCTGCTTCCAGGGCCATCCGGAAGCATCGCCCGGTCCGCACGACATCGCCTATCTGTTCGATCGCTTCACCGCGTTGATGGACACGAAGAAGGCCGGCAAGGCGACAGCGGCATAAGCAATAGAGTGTGAGGCGCCCAGGCGGCGCACGGCTCGCGGCGCGAACAGCGCCTCAGCGCACAAGCGCAGCGAGCCGCACACAACAGAGCGCGCGCAACGTATCAACGCAGCGCGCCGACGGAAAGAATTCAGGAATACATTAGCGAGAGCGTTATGCCCAAGCGGACAGACATTAAAAGCATCCTCATCATCGGCGCGGGTCCGATCATCATCGGCCAGGCGTGCGAGTTCGACTACTCGGGCGCACAGGCATGCAAGGCGCTGCGTGAGGAAGGCTACAAGGTCATTCTCGTCAACAGCAATCCGGCGACGATCATGACCGACCCGAACACGGCCGACGTCACCTACATCGAGCCGATCACGTGGGAAGTGGTGGAGCGCATCATCGCCAAGGAGCGTCCGGACGCGATCCTGCCGACGATGGGCGGCCAGACCGCGCTGAACTGCGCGCTCGATCTGCACGCGCACGGCGTGCTGGAGAAGTACAAGGTCGAGCTGATCGGCGCCTCGCCGGAAGCGATCGACAAGGCGGAAGACCGTCAGAAGTTCAAAGACGCGATGACCAAGATCGGCCTCGGTTCGGCCAAGTCGGGCACCGCGCATTCGATGGAAGAAGCACTGCAGGTGCAGGCCGACATCGCGACGCAAACGGGCAGCGGCGGTTATCCGGTCGTGATCCGTCCGTCGTTCACGTTGGGCGGTTCGGGCGGCGGTATCGCGTACAACCGCGACGAATTCGAAGAGATCTGCAAGCGCGGTCTCGACCTGTCGCCTACGCGTGAGCTGCTGATCGAAGAATCGCTGCTCGGCTGGAAAGAGTACGAGATGGAAGTGGTCCGCGACAAGAAGGACAACTGCATCATCGTTTGCTCGATCGAAAACCTGGACCCGATGGGCATCCACACCGGCGACTCGATCACCGTCGCGCCGGCGCAAACGCTCACGGACAAGGAATATCAGATCCTGCGTAACGCATCGCTCGCCGTGCTGCGCGAGATCGGCGTGGACACGGGCGGTTCTAACGTGCAGTTCTCGATCAATCCGAAAGATGGCCGGATGATTGTGATCGAAATGAACCCGCGCGTGTCGCGTTCGTCAGCATTGGCCTCGAAGGCGACTGGCTTCCCGATCGCGAAGGTTGCGGCAAAGCTGGCAGTCGGCTACACGCTGGACGAGTTGAAGAACGAAATCACCGGCGGCCAGACCCCGGCATCGTTCGAACCGACGATCGACTACGTCGTCACCAAGATTCCGCGTTTCGCATTCGAGAAATTCCGCGAAGCCGATGCGCGTCTGACCACGCAAATGAAGTCGGTCGGTGAAGTGATGGCAATCGGCCGCACCTTCCAGGAATCGTTCCAGAAGGCGCTGCGTGGCCTCGAAGTGGGCGTGGATGGTCTCGATGAAAAGACCAATAACCGCGACGAGATCATCCGCGAGATCGGCGAAGCCGGTCCGGATCGTATCTGGTATGTCGGCGACGCGTTCCGTGTCGGCATGACGGCCGAAGAGATCTTCGAAGAGACCTCGATCGACCCGTGGTTCCTCGCGCAGATCGAACAGATCATCCTGAAGGAAAAGGCGCTGGCCGGCCGTACGCTGGCAAGCCTGTCGAAGGAAGAGCTCAAGTATCTGAAGCAAAGCGGCTTCTCGGATCGCCGTTTGGCCAAGCTGCTCGGCGCGAAGCCGGCGGAAGTGCGCCAGCGCCGTATCGAGTTGAACGTGCGCCCGGTCTACAAGCGCGTCGACACGTGCGCGGCCGAATTCGCCACGAAAACCGCTTACATGTACTCGACCTACGAGGAAGAGTGCGAAACGAACCCCACGAACAACAAGAAGATCATGGTGTTGGGTGGCGGCCCGAACCGGATCGGCCAGGGTATCGAGTTCGACTACTGCTGCGTGCACGCTGCGCTCGCCATGCGCGAAGACGGCTACGAAACGATCATGGTCAACTGCAACCCTGAAACGGTTTCGACCGACTACGACACGTCCGATCGTCTGTACTTCGAATCGCTGACGCTCGAAGACGTGCTCGAAATCGTCGACAAGGAAAAGCCGGTTGGCGTGATCGTGCAGTACGGCGGTCAGACGCCGCTGAAGCTCGCACTCGATCTCGAAGCGAACGGTGTGCCGATCGTCGGCACGTCGCCGGACATGATCGACGCCGCCGAAGACCGCGAGCGTTTCCAGAAGCTGCTGCAGGACCTTGGCCTGCGTCAGCCGCCGAACCGCACCGCGCGTGCTGAAGACGAAGCACTCAAGCTTGCTGAAGAAATCGGCTACCCGCTGGTGGTGCGTCCGTCGTACGTGCTGGGTGGCCGCGCCATGGAAATCGTCCACGAGCCGCGTGACCTCGAGCGCTATATGCGCGAGGCCGTGAAGGTCTCGAACGATTCACCGGTGCTGCTCGACCGCTTCCTGAACGACGCGATCGAATGCGACGTGGATTGCATCTCGGATGGCGAAGCCGTGTTCATCGGCGGCGTGATGGAGCACATCGAACAGGCAGGCGTTCACTCGGGCGACTCGGCTTGCTCGCTGCCGCCGTACTCGCTGTCGAAGGAAACGATTGCCGAGCTGAAGCGTCAGACCGGCGCAATGGCCAAGGCGCTGAACGTGATTGGCCTGATGAACGTGCAGTTCGCGATTCAACAAGTGCCGCAGGCGGATGGTTCGAAAGAGGACGTGATCTACGTGCTCGAAGTAAATCCGCGTGCTTCGCGTACCGTGCCGTATGTCTCGAAGGCGACCAGCCTGCCGCTCGCCAAGATCGCCGCGCGCGCGATGGTCGGCCAGACGCTCGCGCAACAGGGCGTGACAAAGGAAATCGATCCGCCGTACTTCAGCGTGAAGGAAGCCGTATTCCCGTTCGTCAAGTTCCCGGCAGTCGATCCGGTGCTCGGACCGGAAATGCGCTCCACCGGTGAAGTGATGGGCGTGGGTCAAACGTTCGGCGAAGCGCTGTTCAAGTCGCAGCTCGCCGCAGGGTCGCGTCTGCCGGAGTCGGGCACGGTGCTCCTGACCGTGATGGATGCCGACAAGCCGAAGGCCGTCGAAGTCGCGCGCATGCTGCACGAACTCGGCTATCCGATCGTCGCGACCAAGGGCACGGCAGCCGCAATCGAAGCGGCCGGTGTGCCGGTCAAGGTCGTCAACAAGGTGAAGGACGGCCGGCCGCACATCGTCGACATGATCAAGAACGGTGAAATCGCGCTGGTCTTCACGACCGTCGACGAAACCCGTGCCGCGATCGCCGACTCGCGTTCGATCCGCATGAGCGCGCAGGCGAACAAGGTCACGTACTACACGACGATGTCGGGCGCACGGGCCGCGGTTGAAGGTTTGCGCTATTTGAAGGACCTGGAAGTCTATGATTTACAAGGTCTTCACGCTCGCCTAAACTAAGGCTTCGAATACCTGTCCAAGATGTAAGTGCCGCGGTTAAGCGGCGTTCCGCAGGTGCTGGGTCCCGGGCTTTGTCCGGCGCTCTGGCCCCCGCGGAATGCACTTAACCGCGGTGATTTTTTTTACGGCTGTTTTTTGCATAGAGTTGTTTATGAGCACTGTTCCATTGACTAAGCGCGGCGCGGAAATGTTGCGCGATGAATTGCAGCGCCTGAAATCGGTTGAGCGTCCCTCGGTGATCAATTCGATCGCGGAAGCGCGTGCCCAGGGCGATCTGTCGGAAAACGCGGAATACGACGCGGCGAAGGAAAAGCAGGGCTTCATCGAAGGCCGTATTGCCGAAATCGAATCGAAGCTGGCCGGAGCGCAGGTGATCGACCCGGCGGCGGTCGAAGCGGACGGGCGCGTGGTGTTCGGCGCGACGCTCGAACTCGAAGACCTCGATTCGGGTGCAAAGGTCAAATACCAGATCGTCGGCGACGATGAAGCGGACATCGACCACGGTCTGATCTCGATCAGCTCGCCGATCGCGCGCGCATTGATCGGCAAGTCGGAAGGCGACGTTGCATCGGTGCAGGCGCCGGGCGGCGTGCGCGAGTACGAAATCATCGCGGTTAGCTACGTTTGAAGGCGGCCCCGGTGTCCTTGATGCCGCATCGACTGTTCCGTCTGCTGACGGTTGTTTGGGTCGGTAGTCTGTTGACTATCGGCTATGCCGTCGCGCCGGTGTTGTTCACGTCGCTCGATCGCATGACGGCGGGCGCCGTGGCGGCGCAACTGTTTCGTATCGAGGGCGTGCTGGGTGCGGTGTGCGGCATTTTGCTGCTGGGCCTCGCGAACGTACTGGTACGCCGGGGCAGCGACGCTTATCGCCGTTTGCGCTGGTTGATCGTCGGCATGCTGGTGTGCGTGCTGGTGGGTTACTTTGCGCTGCAGCCGTTCATGAATGCAATGCGCATTGCCGCGCTGGAAGCGGGCAGTGATGTCGGACATTCGGCTTATGCGACGCGCTTCGGCATCCTGCATGGCGTATCGAGTCTGTTTTACCTGATCGAGAGCCTGCTGGGTGTGGCGCTGGTGTGGAAACTGCCGGCGAGCCTCGGTGTCGTGAGCACGGAGCAGGGCGCTCGCAGCGCTGCGGGGAAAGTAACCAGTTGAGTGGTATGGTTCTACCTTGCTTGAGCGGGTCTGCCCATTGCGTTACCCAGATGGGCATCAAATAGTCATCACCCGGGCCCGCTGAGCAGTTCACCCCAAGGTGCGGACACCGCCCGCACCCTCATCATTCGCTTACTTCGACGACTGATGCGCGCGCTTCGCGCTGGTCTGGCGCTTCTTGGCGCGTTTGATATTGCCGCCTTGCGTGACGCGTTCATTGCCGCGCACCACGACCGCTTTTGCCTTCGGCTTGCGCATCGGGATTTCGCTGGGCTTCACCACCGTGACCACGCGCGGTGCGCGGCCTTTGCCCGGTTTGGCTTCGACAGCCGCTTCGCGGGCGCTCGGCAGGGCGCCGCGCTTGGCCTTGACAGCCGGTTGCACCGCGGCTTCCGGCTTCCAGATCACCAGCAGCTTGCCGATATGCTGGATCGGCGCGGCGTTCAGCGTGTCGCAGATCTGTTCGTAGATGGCAATGCGTTCTTCGCGTTCGTCGCCGAACACGCGGATCTTGATCAGTTGATGCGCGCCAAGGTGGACCTTGATTTCCGACAGCACAGCGTCGGTCAAGCCTTCGGCGCCGACGAGCACGACCGGTTTGAGCGCATGTGCCTGGGAGCGCAACTCGGCGCGTTGGTCGGAAGAGACTTTAAGGGCTGGCATGGAAAGTGGGAGACTCGACTAAAATGGCGGCACCTGCATTTCCGAGAGATTCGGCCAATAGCGCAGGGCGGCGCGTCAGAACAACAGAATCGCGGATGACTGCCAGTTTTGGCGGTGGCCGCGCGAATTAACCGCGTATTATCCCCTAAAGCGCCACATTTCGCAGCAAGAGTTCACCTTTAATGGCAAAAAACAAGTTCAACACGGCGTGGTTGCATGATCACATCAACGACCCGTACGTCAAAATGGCGCAGCGGGAGGGCTATCGCGCCCGCGCAGCCTACAAGCTGAAGGAAATCGACGAGCAGGACAAGCTGATCCGGCCAGGCCAGGTAATTGTCGACCTCGGCTCGGTGCCGGGCAGCTGGAGCCAGTACGCCCGCAACAAACTCGCCAAGGGCTCGCAGCGCGACGCCGAGCGCGAGGGCGGCATCGACGGCACGATCATCGCGCTGGACATGCTGCCGATGGAGCCAATCGCCGACGTGCATTTCATCCAAGGCGACTTCCGCGAAGACTCGGTTCTCGAGCAACTCGAAGAATTAGTCGGAGAACGCCAGGTTGATCTTGTAATTTCGGATATGGCGCCCAACCTGTCGGGAGTGGCGGTGGCGGATGCCGCGCGAATCGAGCATCTGTGCGATATCGCGATGGAATTTTCGCAAAACCACCTGAAGCCGGATGGCGCCCTTTTAGTCAAATGTTTTCATGGCAGCGGTTATAGCCAGATTGTCGAAAAGTTCAAGCGCCAGTTCAAGGTGGTGGCGGCCCGCAAGCCGAAAGCCTCGCGGGACAAATCGTCAGAAACGTTTATTTTGGGTAAGCATCTGAAGCGCCCCGCGTAGGTGCGCTGCAGGAAGGTTCCGCATCTGCCGATAATGTGCCGACAGCACCGGAAATTGGCGCTGAAATGGCCCGCTGCGCTATTTGTGTGGTAGCGAAACCTTATGGCAGGGGTCTGCGGACTGGATTAGAATGCTTTCGTGGTGCCGCAAGGCAAATGTAGGCGCCCGTCTAAGTGAAGGAGTGGTGCTTTGAACAACAATATGTTTTCGAAAGCAGCAGTGTGGCTGGTTATCGCACTGGTGCTGTTTACGGTGTTCAAGCAGTTCGACAAGCCCCGTGTCCAGGAAGGCGTTTCCTATTCGCAGTTCATGGACGACGCGAAGAACGGCAAAGTCAAGAACGTCATTGTCCAGGGGCGGAACCTCACGGTCACTCCAGCAGACGGCCAGAAGTACCAGATCGTGTCGCCCGGCGACATCTGGATGGTCGGCGATCTGATGAAGTATGGCGTTCAGGTGAGCGGCAAGGCTGATGACGAACCGAATGCGCTGGTGTCCGCGCTGTACTACCTCGGACCAACGATCCTGATCATCGGCTTCTGGTTCTACATGATGCGACAGATGCAGGGAGGCGGGAAAGGCGGTGCGTTCTCGTTCGGTAAATCCCGTGCACGTCTGATCGACGAAAATAACAACGCTATCAATTTCACCGACGTCGCCGGTTGCGACGAAGCCAAGGAAGAAGTCTCCGAACTGGTCGACTTCCTGCGCGATCCGCAGAAATTCCAGAAGCTGGGCGGACGCATTCCGCGCGGCGTGCTGCTGGTGGGCCCTCCGGGAACGGGTAAGACCTTGCTGGCGCGCGCTATCGCCGGTGAGGCGAAGGTGCCGTTCTTCAGCATTTCGGGTTCGGACTTCGTGGAAATGTTTGTGGGTGTTGGTGCGGCTCGTGTGCGCGACATGTTCGAGCAGGCCAAGAAGCATGCACCGTGTATCGTGTTTATCGACGAAATCGACGCGGTCGGCCGTCATCGCGGCGCCGGCATGGGTGGCGGTAACGACGAACGCGAACAGACCTTGAACCAGATGCTGGTCGAGATGGACGGCTTCGAAGCGAACTCGGGCGTGATCGTGATCGCTGCCACGAACCGTTCGGACGTGCTCGACAAGGCGCTGCTGCGTCCGGGCCGTTTCGACCGTCAGGTGTACGTCGGTCTGCCGGACATCCGTGGTCGCGAGCACATCATGAAGGTTCACCTGCGCAAGGTGCCGATTTCGAACGACGTCGACGCAGCGGTGATCGCACGCGGCACACCGGGCTTCTCGGGCGCCGATCTGGCGAACCTGGTCAACGAAGCAGCCTTGTTCGCGGCTCGCCGCGGCAAGCGCATCGTCGAGATGAACGACTTCGAAGACGCGAAAGACAAGATCTTCATGGGTCCGGAGCGCAAGTCGGCCGTGATTCGCGAAGAATCGAAGCGTGCTACTGCGTATCACGAGTCGGGTCACGCGGTCATCGCCAAGCTGTTGCCGAAGGCCGATCCTGTGCACAAGGTCACGATCATCCCGCGCGGCCGTGCGCTGGGCGTCACGTGGCAGTTGCCGGAGCATGACAACGAAACGTATTCGAAAGACTATCTGCTGGACCGCCTCGCGATCCTGTTCGGTGGCCGTGTCGCGGAAGAGCTGTTCCTGAACCTGATCAGCACCGGCGCATCGGACGACTTCAACAAGGCAACGGCTACGGCCCGCGCCATGGTGGCTCGCTTCGGTATGACGGACGCACTCGGACCGATGGTCTACGTCGACGACGAAAACGACGCAACGCCGTTTGGCCGTGGCTTCACGCGCACCATTTCGGAAGCGACGCAACAGAAGGTCGACGCGGAAATCCGCCGCGTGCTCGACGAGCAGTACAACCTCGCCAAGCGCCTGCTGGACGAGAACCGCGACAAGGTCGAAGCGATGACCGCCGCACTGATGGAGTGGGAAACGATCGACGCCGATCAGATCAACGACATCATGGCAGGCCGTCCGCCGCGTTCGCCGAAGAGCTCGCCGCCGTCGGCAAGCGACGCCTCGTCGGGCGGCAGCCCGGGCACCGAGGTCAAGCCGGGCAGCGCGACCGCGCCGGCCTGATCGGCGACCAGTAGAAAGTGCGGGCCGGTGTGATTCACACCGGCCCGTTTTGCATTTATTCGTTTTACGTGATTGACCGCTACGTGTCGAAAGTCGAATTTCCCTCTCTTCCCATTCCCGAACCGCTGCAATGCGGCCGCTTCAAGCTGACCTTTGAACGCCCGTTAGTCATGGGCATCCTGAACGTCACGCCCGATTCGTTTTCCGATGGCGGCCAGTACGCGATGCGCGGCGACGCGTTACGCCAGGCCGAGCGCATGCTGCTTGATGGCGCGGACATCATCGACATCGGCGGCGAGTCGACCCGTCCGGGTGCGCCGCCCGTGCCGCTCGACGAAGAGCTGGAGCGGGTGATCCCGCTGGTCGAACTACTGCATGGCGCGAACGTGCCGCTGTCGGTCGACACGTACAAGCCGGAAGTGATGCGTCACGCACTGACCGCGGGTGCGGACCTGATCAACGATATCTGGGGCTTCCGGATGCCCGGTGCGATCGACGCCGTTCGCGACAGCGAGTGCGGTCTGTGCGTGATGCATATGCTCGGCGAACCGCAGACCATGCAGCTCGGTGAGCCTGCCTATGACGACGTGGTGGGCGAAGTTCGGCAGTTTCTTGAAGAACGGGTGGCCACCCTGAAGCAGGCGGGCATCGCTCGTGCTCGTATCAGCGTGGACCCGGGCTTTGGTTTCGGCAAGGCGGTGATCGAACACAATTACGCACTGCTCGCGCATCTGCCGGACACGGCGCCGCGGGCCGAGCCGCCGTACCCCATTCTGGCCGGCATGTCGCGCAAGTCGATGGTCGGCGCGGTCGTCGGACGCCCGGCGCCGGAGCGCGTCGCGGGCAGCATCGCCGCCGCGGTGTGTGCCGCCGGGCGCGGTGCGGCAATTCTGCGCGTGCACGACGTCGCGCAAACAGTGGATGCATTGAAAGTATGGGCGGCCATGCGCGACGCGGCGAATCACAGCCGCGCGCGCGGCTGAACCCACAAGCCAAGGAGGAACATAAAACATGGCACGTCGTTATTTCGGAACAGACGGGATTCGGGGCAAGGTCGGCGAAGGGCCGATCACGCCGGAGTTTGTATTGCGGCTCGGCTACGCGGCCGGCAAGGTACTCGCGGGCGCGGACCGCTGGGCGAGAACGGGCGCACGGCCCACGGTGCTGATCGGCAAAGACACCCGGGTGTCGGGCTATATGCTCGAAGCCGCGCTCGAAGCGGGCTTTTCCGCGGCAGGCGTCGACGTCATGCTGGCCGGGCCGATGCCGACCCCGGGTATCGCCTATCTGACGCGTGCACTGCGGCTCGCCGCGGGCGTCGTGATCAGTGCGTCGCACAATCCGTACTACGACAACGGCATCAAATTCTTCTCCGCCGACGGCAACAAGCTGCCCGACGAAGTGGAATTGCAGATCGAAGAACAACTCGATCTGCCGCTCGCATGCGCCGCCTCCGAGCAACTCGGCAAGGCGCGGCGCCTCGACGACGCAGCCGGCCGCTATATCGAGTTCTGCAAGAGCACGTTCCCGGCGGCGTTCGACTTGCGCGGCCTGAAGCTGGTGGTCGATTGCGCGCACGGTGCCGCGTACGACGTCGCACCGCACGTGTTCCATGAACTCGGTGCCGACGTGATTCCGATCGGCGTCGCACCGAACGGTTTCAATATCAACGACGGCGTCGGCGCGACCGCGCCGGACGCGCTGGTGCGCGCGGTGCGCGCAAATCACGCGGACCTCGGCATCGCGCTCGACGGCGACGCCGACCGGCTGCAGGTCGTGGACGCGGCAGGCCGCCTGTATAACGGCGACGAGCTGCTCTACGTGCTGGTCAAGGACCGGATGGCGACCGACGGCAAAGTGGAAGGCGCGGTCGGCACCTTGATGACCAACATGGCGGTCGAAGTCGCGCTGCAGGAAGCCGGCGTGAAGTTCGTCCGCGCGGCGGTGGGCGACCGCTACGTGCTCGAGCAATTGCGCGAACACGGCTGGCAGCTGGGCGCAGAAGGCTCGGGCCATATTCTGTCCCTTGACCGCCATTCGACCGGCGACGGCATCGTGTCGGCCCTGCTGGTGCTGGCAGCAATGAAGCGCAGCGACAAAACGCTCGCCGAGCTGCTCCACGGAGTGACGCTGTTCCCGCAGAAGCTGATCAACGTACGGATGCAGCCCGGCGCGGATTGGAAGGGCAGCGACGCGATCCGCCGAGCCATCAGCACGGCCGAGGCAGCGCTGAACGGCCGCGGCCGCGTGCTGATCCGGGCCTCGGGCACCGAGCCCGTTCTGCGCGTGATGGTGGAGGCGGAAAAAGTCGACGACGCCATTCGCCATTCCGAAGCGATCGCCAACGCGGTCAAGCTGGCCACTGCCTAAACTGCGCCTTGCCCACGGCGGCGAGGGACGACAATGAGCGCGTCCCCGCCGCCGCACCCCTTCGCCGTACCCCCTCGAAGCACACGCAAACGTTCGCGTCCCATTTTTTTCGCCTAATCTGTAGAACGGCGCCCGCGACGCCGCCAAAGAGGCGATTTGTCCGCGCTGACGCCTTTCACCTTAGTAATCTCACTGTCACATCCGTTTCACGGTTAGTCACGTTACTGTCACAAAGAGACCCTAAGCTTCGCGGTGTTCGTGTTATTCGCTTACACCGCTCACACCCTTGGAGGTCTCATGAAATTGATGCAAACCGTGTTCGCTGGCGTCGCTGGCGCGCTTTTCGCGATCGCAGCGCAAGCCGCAGACATCACCGGCGCGGGCAGCACCTTCGCAGCACCGATCTACACGAAGTGGGCCGATGCCTACCAGAAGTCGGGTGGCGGCAAGGTCAACTATCAAGGTATCGGTTCGTCGGGTGGCGTGAAGCAGATCGTCGCGAAGACTGTTGACTTCGCTGGTTCGGACGCTCCGCTGAAGGACGAAGAGCTCGCGAAGGAAGGCCTGTTCCAGTTCCCGACGGTTGTCGGCGGCGTGGTGCCGGTTGTTAATGTGCCGGGCGTGACGCCGGGTGAACTGACGCTGTCGGGCGAAGTGCTCGGCGACATCTACCTGGGCAAGATCAAGAAGTGGAACGATCCGGCGATCGTTGCACTGAACCCGAAGGCTAAGCTGCCTGATACCGACATCGCCGTGGTTCGCCGCGCCGACGGTTCGGGCACCAGCTTCATCTGGACGAACTACCTGTCGAAGGTCAACGCAGACTGGAAGTCGAAGGTGGGTGAAGGTTCGACGGTCAACTGGCCGACGGGTACGGGCGGCAAGGGCAACGACGGCGTCGCAGCTTTCGTGCAACGTCTGCCGGGCGCAATCGGCTACGTCGAATGGGCGTACGCGAAGCAGAACAAGATGACGTATGTCGGCCTGAAGAATTCGTCGGGCACGGTGGTCGAGCCGAAGACGGAAACGTTCAAGGCAGCGGCAGCGGGCGCGGACTGGTCGAAGTCGTTCTACCAGATCCTGACGAACGAGCCGGGCAAGAACGCATGGCCGATCGTCGGCGCAACGTTCGTGCTGCTGCACACGGCGCAGGACAAGCCGGCACAAGGCACCGAAACGCTGAAGTTCTTCGACTGGGCGTTCAAGAATGGCTCGCAAGCTGCGAACGATCTGGACTACATTTCGCTGCCGGATTCGGTTGTGTCGGAAATCCGCACGCAGTGGAAGTCGAAGGTGAAGGACGCTGCAGGCAAGCCGATCGCTGACTAAGCGACGTAGCATGCAGTAAGCAGCAATACATTGGCCGTCCTCATTCGAGGACGGCCAATGGCGTTACCCCGGCATTAGCCAGCATTGTCCGCCGCGCGACAAGTGTCGTACGGCAACTGGAAACAGGTCCATCAGGCTCTCATGTCCGATATCCAATTAGCGTCTGGCGCGGCGAAATCGACACCGCCCGGCAGCACGTCGCAGCAGAAAGCGCCCAGCCGCGCCGGCGACGTCATCTTCGGCGGCCTTGCCCGTCTCTCCGCCATCATCACCTTGTTGCTGCTCGGCGGCATCATCGTTTCGCTGATCGTCGCTTCGCTGCCGTCGATCAAGCAGTTCGGCCTCGCGTTCCTATGGACCGCCGACTGGGATCCACCAAGCAAGCAATTCGGCGCATTGGTGCCTATCTACGGCACGATCGCGACCTCGCTTATTGCACTCATCATCGCGGTGCCGGTCAGCTTCGGCATTGCGCTTTTCCTGACCGAACTCGCTCCCGCCTGGCTGCGCCGTCCGCTCGGCGTCGCCATCGAACTGCTTGCCGCGATTCCGTCGATCGTCTACGGCATGTGGGGTCTGCTGGTGTTCGCGCCGATCTTCGCGACCTGGTTCGAAAAGCCGCTTGGCACGCTCCTCGGCGGTATTCCTATCGTCGGCGCGTTGTTTCAGGGGGCGCCGATCGGCATCGGCATCCTGTGCGCCGGGGTCATCCTCGCCATCATGATCATTCCGTACATCGCTTCAGTGATGCGCGACGTGTTCGAAGTCACGCCGGTCCTGTTGAAGGAATCGGCCTACGGCATCGGCTGCACGACGTGGGAAGTGATGTGGAAGATCGTGCTGCCCTTCACCAAGAGCGGCGTGATCGGCGGCGTGATGCTCGGCCTCGGCCGCGCGCTCGGCGAGACCATGGCAGTCACGTTCGTGATCGGCAACACCAATCTGCTCGATAACGTCTCGCTGTTTTCGCCGGGCAACAGTATTACCTCGGCGCTCGCCAACGAATTCGCGGAAGCGGATCCGGGCCTGCATACGTCGGCGCTGATGGAACTCGGGTTGATCCTCTTTGTGATTACTTTCATCGTGTTGGCGATCTCGAAGGTCATGCTGCTTCGCCTCGAAAAAGGGGAGGGCGCGAAATGAGCCAGCCCACTTTGAATATGCCGGGTTCGAACGACGCCGTCGCGCTCGAAGCAATGCGCGTGCGCCTGCAAGGTCGCCGCCGCGCGAAGAATGCCGTTGCGCTGACCATGTCGCTCGCGGCTATGGCGTTCGGTCTGCTGTGGCTTGTGTGGATTCTTTATACGACGCTGCGCCTTGGCATCGGCGGGCTGTCGGTCGAATTGTTCACGCAGTCGACGCCGCCGCCGAATACCGATGGCGGTGGTCTCGCCAATGCGATCGTCGGCAGCGTGATGCTGGTTGCGCTCGCAACTTTCGTCGGCACGCCGATCGGTATTCTGGCGGGCGTGTATCTCGCCGAGTATGGTCAGAAGGGCTGGCTCGCCAGTCTCACGCGTTTCATCAACGACATTCTGTTGTCGGCGCCGTCGATCGTCGTCGGTCTGTTCGTCTACGCGCTCGTCGTGGCGAAGATGGGCCACTTCAGCGGCTGGGCCGGCGTATTCGCGCTCGCGTTGCTGCAGATTCCGATCGTGATCCGCACCACCGAGAACATGCTGAAGCTGGTGCCGAATGCGCTGCGTGAAGCCGCTTTCGCACTCGGCACGCCGAAGTGGAAGATGGTGATGTCGATCACGCTGAAAGCTTCGATCGCGGGCATTATCACCGGCGTGCTGCTCGGCGTCGCGCGCATTGCCGGTGAAACGGCGCCGCTGCTCTTCACCGCGTTGTCGAACCAGTTCTTCTCGTGGAACATGGACCAGCCGGTTGCGAACCTGCCGGTCACGATCTACAAGTTCGCGATGAGCCCGTTTGCGCAGTGGCAATCGCTCGCATGGGCCGGCGTCTTCCTGATCACGCTCGCGGTGCTGGGATTGAACATCCTCGCGCGCACGATCTTTTCGAATAAGTAAGGGCGGAGTGTAATCCGATGAATATGGCAGAAACTCAACTCAATCCGGGCACGCGTCCCACGGCGCCGGCCGGTTTCGATCCCGCCCAAAGCGGCCAGGCGCAAGCCCAGTCGCGTCCGAAGATCGAAATCAACGACCTGAACTTCTTCTACGGCAAGTATCACGCGCTGAAGAACATCAATCTGCGGATTCCTGAAGGCAAGGTCACGGCCTTCATCGGCCCGTCGGGTTGCGGCAAGTCGACCTTGCTGCGCACGCTCAACAAGATGTACGCGCTGTATCCGGAGCAACGCGCCGAAGGCGAGATTCTGATGGACGGCGAAAACCTGCTGACCTCCAAGCGCGATATTTCGCTGCTGCGCGCGCGGATCGGCATGGTGTTCCAGAAGCCGACGCCGTTCCCGATGTCGATCTACGACAACATCGCGTTCGGCGTGAAGATGTTCGAAACGCTGCCGCGCTCGGAAATGGACGACCGCGTGGAATGGGCGCTGACCAAGGCCGCACTGTGGAACGAAGTCAAGGATAAACTGGGCCAGAGCGGCTACGGTTTGTCCGGCGGCCAGCAACAGCGTCTGTGTATCGCGCGCGGTATTGCGATCCGCCCTGAAGTGCTGCTGCTCGACGAGCCGTGTTCCGCGCTCGACCCGATTTCCACGGGCCGCATCGAAGAACTGATCGCCGAGTTGAAGAGCGATTACACGGTTGTAATCGTGACGCACAACATGCAACAGGCCGCGCGCTGTTCGGACTACACTGCCTATATGTACCTCGGTGAACTGATCGAATTCGGCGACACCGAAAAGATCTTCATCAAGCCGGTCCGCAAGGAAACCGAGGACTACATCACTGGCCGCTTCGGCTAAGCCGCCGCGCAAAACAACGGAGTACGACATGTCCGATAAACATCTGTCCAGCCAGTTCGACGCCGACCTGAACCTCGTTTCCTCGAAGGTGCTCGAAATGGGCGGCCTGGTCGAGTCGCAGATCGTCAACGCGATGATCGCGCTCAACAACTTCGACCTCGATGTATGCGAGCAGGTGATCGCCGCTGAAGACCGTCTGAACACGATGGAAGTCGAGATCGACGAAGAGTGCAGCAACATCATCGCGCGCCGTCAACCGGCCGCGCGCGACTTGCGCCTCCTGATCGCGATTTCGAAGACCATCACGAATCTCGAGCGCGCCGGCGACGAAGCTGAAAAAATCGCCAAGCGCACCAAGCGTCTGATGGAAGACGGTGCTTCGCGCAGCATCAATATCGCCGAGATCAAATTGTCGGGCGAAATGGCGGTGTCGATCCTGCGCCGCGCGCTGGACGCCTTTGCGCGTCTGGACACGGTTGCCGCCGCGCAGATCATGCGTGACGATAAGGCGATCGACGAAGAATTCCGCGCTTTCGTTCGCAAGCTGATTTCGTACATGACTGAAGATCCGCGTTCGATTTCGGTGGGCCTCGATTTTCTGTTCATCGCCAAGGCGATCGAACGGATCGGTGATCACGCGAAAAACATCGCTGAATTCATTATCTACATCGTCAAGGGCACCGACGTGCGGCACAAGTCGCGCGACGCGCTCGAACGCGAAGCACTCAGTTAACCAGTCATAAGGACCAGAGGTGCCGATGCCCAGCAGCATTCTCGTCATTGAAGATGAGCCCGCCATTTCCGAACTGATTTCGGTCAATCTTCAACACGCCGGACACTGCCCGATTCGCGCGTACAACGCGGAGCAGGCGCAGAACCTGATCAGCGACGTATTGCCCGACCTCGTGCTGCTCGACTGGATGTTGCCGGGCAAGTCGGGCATCGCGTTCGCTCGCGATCTGCGCAACAACGAGCGCACCAAGCACATCCCGATCATCATGCTGACCGCACGTGGCGATGAGCAGGACAAGGTGCTCGGCCTCGAAATCGGCGCGGACGACTACGTCACCAAGCCGTTTTCGCCGAAGGAACTGATGGCGCGTATCAAGGCGGTGTTGCGCCGCCGTGCGCCGCAGTTGACCGAAGACCTGGTCGCGATCAACGGCCTGAAGCTCGATCCGGCAACGCACCGCGTCGCCGCACACGCCGAAGGCAGCGAGATCAAGCTCGATCTCGGCCCGACGGAATTTCGTCTGCTGCACTTCTTCATGACGCACCCGGAGCGCGTGCACAGCCGTACGCAGTTGCTCGATCAGGTGTGGGGCGACCACGTGTTCGTCGAAGAGCGCACGGTGGATGTGCACATCAAGCGTCTGCGCGCGGCACTGAAGCCGGCCGGGTGCGATGCTATGATTGAGACGGTACGCGGCAGCGGCTACCGTCTCGCGAAGAGCGCGTGACTTTGCGGTAGCACTTTTCTCTTCGATCGCTAGAACATGAACATCATCTGGGCGCGCTCCATCGTGTCGGTCGTGCTGCTGGCTGTTCTGTGCGTGGTGGTCGGCGCACTTCTGAACGTCAAGGCAGGGCTGGCCCTCGCGATCGTCATGCTGCTCGCGCAGAGCTTCTTTAGCACCTTCCACAAGCAGCGTTTGTGGCGCCTGCTCGACGCGCCGGTCTACGGCGAAGTGCCGAGCGCCCCCGGCATCTGGGGCGAAATCTACTACCGTCTGCATAAGCTCGCGAAGCGCTGGCATGCGCAGGTGCGTCAGGTCGAGCAGCAGCATTCGCGTTTCATCCAGGCGATCCAGGCGTCGCCGAACGGCGTGGCGATGCTCGACGACCACGATCAGATCGAGTGGTGCAACGCGATCTCCGAACTCCATTTCGGGCTCGATGCGAAACGAGATCTGCGTCAGCACATCACGCATCTCGTGCGTCAGCCCGATTTCGTGCGCTATCTGAATTCGCAACGCTACGAGCAGATGCTGATCATGCGCGGCATGGGCGAGAAGCGCCAGAACGTGCTGTCGGTGCAAGTGTTTCCGTATGGCGAGAATCGCAAGCTGGTGCTGTCGCAGGACATCACCGAGCTGGAGCGTACCGACGCGATGCGGCGCGACTTCGTCGCGAACGTGTCGCATGAATTGAAGACACCGTTGACCGTGTTGTCGGGTTTTCTCGAGACGATGCGGGAACTGCCGCTAAGCGAAGCCGAGCGCGGACGCTACCTTGAGTTGATGGAGCAACAGGCCTCGCGCATGCGCCATATCGTCAACGACTTGCTGGTGCTCGCGAAGCTCGAAGGCGACAACAAGCCGCCGAGCGATCAGATGATCGATATGCGCGCGGTGCTGCGGCATCTGAAGGACGACGCGCAAAGCCTGTCGAGCGACCATCACAAGATCGTGTTCGACGCCGACGAAGGGCTCACTGTCACCGGCGTCGAAACGGAAATTCTCAGCGCGCTGGGCAACCTCGTGACCAATGCGATCCGCTATACGCCGGATGGTGGTGCGATCAAGGTAAGTTGGCAGGCCAACGGCGGTTGTGCAGTGTTTTCGGTTACGGACAGCGGCCTGGGCATTCCAGCCGCGGACATTCCACGTCTGACTGAGCGCTTCTATCGCGTCGACCGCAGCCGCTCGCGCGATACGGGTGGGACGGGTCTCGGGCTCGCCATCGTCAAGCATGTGCTGCAACGGCACGATGCGCAGCTCGACGTGAAGAGCGAAGAGGGGCGTGGCAGCACGTTCACTGTGCGCTTCCCGGTGTTTCGCACGGCGCGTCGGCAACCGGCACCGGTTTGAAAACGTTGGTCTGAAAAAAAGCCCGCCTGGAGCAAGACAAGGCGGGCTTTTTTATGCGCAGCGCCGCTTGCTTCAGCGGAGCGTGAACGCAATCAGGCAATCACAAACTCACGAACAGAATTTCCCTAGCAGACTCATCTGCGCATTGCGCGAGGATTTGCCCGGCCGGCGGCGCCGATAGTGGCCGTCGCTTTGCATCAGCCACGCGGACTGGTTGTCGCCGAGAAAGGCCGACAGCCCTTCAGCAATCACACGCCGCTTCAAGCGACGGTTGTTGACCGGAAACGCCACTTCCACACGGCGGAAGAAGTTACGGTCCATCCAGTCGGCGCTCGACAGATACACCTGTTCCTTGCCGCCGTCGTAGAAGTAGAAGATGCGGTGATGCTCGAGGAAACGCCCGACGATCGAGCGCACCGTGATGTTCTCCGACAAACCTGGCACACCCGGTTGCAACGAACACACGCCACGTACGATCAGATCGATCTTCACGCCCGCCTGTGACGCTTCGTACAGCTCGGCAATCACGGTCGGTTCGAGCAGCGCGTTCATCTTCGCGACGATGCGCGCTTTCTTGCCGGCGCGCGCATGCTCGGCTTCCGCGCGAATCGCTTCGACCAGTTTCGGATGCAGCGTGAACGGCGACTGCCACAACTCGTGCAGCGACAGTTCACCACCGATACCGGTTAGTTGCTGAAACACGTGGTGCACGTCTTCGCAGATCTTCTGATCCGCGGTCATCAGCGCGAAGTCAGTGTAAAGACGTGCGGTGCGCGGGTGATAGTTGCCGGTGCCCAGGTGCACGTAACGCTTGAGCGTGGTCCTGCCGCCCGACGAGACACGCCGCACGATCAGCATCATCTTCGCGTGGCACTTGTGGCCCACCACGCCGTACACGACGTGCGCGCCCACCGCTTCAAGCTGCGACGCCCAGTTGATGTTGGTTTCTTCGTCGAAGCGCGCGAGCAGTTCGACCACCACCGTCACTTCCTTGCCGTTGCGCGCCGCTTGCATCAGCGCATCCATCAGCGGCGAGTCGGTGCCGGTGCGATAGATGGTCTGCTTGATGGCCATCACGTTCGGGTCTTTAGCTGCCTGCAGCAGCAACTCGAGCACCGGTTGAAAGCTCTCATAAGGATGATGCAGCAGCACGTCCCCCTGATCGATCACGTCGAACATGCTGGTGCTGTTGGCGATCTGCGGCGGGATCGCTGGAATATGCGGAACGAATTTCAGGTCGGGCCGGTCCACCATCTCCGGCAATTGCATCAGCCGCACGAGATTGACGGGGCCGTCGGCGAAATAGCAATCCTTGGTGGTGAGGCCGCTTTCGTCGAGCAGGCGCCGCACGACATGCGTGGGCGTCTCCGCCGACACTTCGAGCCGCACCGCGTTGCCCAGATGGCGCGCCGGCAGTTCGCCCTGCAGCGCGACACGCAGATTGGTGATTTCGTCTTCGTCGACGAACAGTTCGCTATTGCGTGTGATGCGAAACTGGTTGCAGGTGCGCACCACCAGATTCGGGAACAGCTCGCCGACAAAGCGTTGCAGCAACGAGCTCAGCAGCACGAAACCATGCGGATAGCCCGACAGTTCCTGCGGCATGCGCACGAGCCGGGGCAAGGCACGCGGCGCCTGCACGATGCCCATCATCGCCTGGCGGCCGAACGCATCCTTGCCTTCGAGTTCGACGACGAAGTTCAGGCTCTTGTTGAGCACGCGCGGAAACGGGTGAGCCGGATCGAGGCCGATCGGCGTGAGCACCGGCAGCAGTTCGTCGAAGAAGTAATTGCGCGCCCATTCGGTCTGCGCTTCGTTCCACGCTTCAGTGCCGTGAAAATAGATGCCTTCGGCTTCGAGCGCGGTGAGCACCGTGTCGTGCAGCATGGTGTACTGGCGATGCACGAGCCTCTGCGCTCGCTCGACCACGAGGTCGTACACGTGCTGCAGCGACATGCCGTCCGGCGACAGCGCGCCCGGGTTGTCGCGCATCTGTTCCTGCAGTCCGGCCATGCGGACTTCGAAGAATTCGTCGAGGTTGCTACTGGTGATGCAGATGAAACGCAGGCGTTCGAGCAAAGGGACGGCAGGGTCGGCAGCTTGTGCCAACACACGCTCGTTGAAACCCAGAATGCCCAGCTCGCGATTCAATAAGGGGTAGCGGATGGACATCGGCAGCGAGAATGGAATGTCAGGAAGGGAGACGTAAAGACGCTCGGAAATTCTCACAGTATGATGACGTTGTTATGACATTCTCGAAGTTATAAATTCTACGCCGTATTCATTGCGTGTCGTAATTATGACGCAGTGTGTGTGGGACCATAGGGCACCCCCATTACTGCGAGGCGACATCGTGAGGTCCGGTACGCTTAGAATGGCGTCTTTGAACAGCGCGGCCGGCCACAAGGCGCCCAAGGCATCGGGTGGGCATCCGGCACCTTTCGCATCCACCGCCGCCGCGCTCGCGCGCATGGAGTCCGCTTACTCGATGGTCACTACTCCACAACTCCTCGCTGCAGTCGATCTCGGCTCGAACAGCTTCCGCCTGATCGTGGGCCGGGTCGAGGAAACCGACGCGGGCAGCCAGATTTATCAGGTCGACGCCTTGCGCGAGCCGGTGCGCCTTGCGGCCGGCCTGTCGCGCGACAAGATGCTCGACCGCGCCTCGCAAGTGCGCGGCTGGGACGCGCTCAAGCGCTTCGGCGAACGCCTGCGCGACTTTCATCCCGATCATGTTCGCGCCGTCGCCACCAACACGCTGCGCATCGCCAAGAATGCGGGCGAGTTTCTCGGCGAGGCGCAAGCCGCGCTGGGTTTTCCGATCGAAGTGATCGCCGGGCGTGAAGAAGCGCGCCTGATTTATGCAGGGGCTGCACACTCCGTGCCCGCGAGCGCAGGCAAGCGTCTCGTGGTGGATATCGGCGGCGGCTCGACGGAATTCATCATCGGTTCGCACTACACGCCGATCAAGATGGAGAGCCTGTATATCGGCTGCGTGAGCCACAGCCGCGCATTCTTCCCGGCGGGCAATGTCGACGAATACACGATGCGCCAGGCCGAACTTGCCGCGAGCCGTGAAATTCAGATCATTTCCGCCGAATACAAGAAAACCGGGTGGGAGCAGGCGATTGGCTCGTCCGGCACTGCGCGGGCGCTCGCCGAGCTCGTCGAGGCCAATGGCTTCAACGATCCGGGCGTCACGCACGGCATCTCGCGCGGTGGGCTGGAGCGCCTCAAGCGCGCGCTGATCAAGGCGGAAAACGTCAATCGTCTGAAGCTGGTCGCGTTGAAGGGCGATCGTATTCCGGTGCTGGCCGGTGGCCTGTCGATCATGATCGCGGTGTTCGACGAACTCGGCGTCGACTACGTCGATACGACAGACGGTGCGCTGCGCCTCGGCGTGCTGTACGACTTGCTGGGCCGTTCGCAACACGAGGACATGCGCACGGTGACGGTGGAAGGCTTCATGCGCCGTTACGGTGTGGACCGCGCGCAGGCCGGGCGTATCGGTGAACTCGCGGTGCGTTTTTACGACCAGTTTGCCGAACCGGATGAAGAACGCCGCGCCGAGAACCGCATGTTCCTCGGCTGGGCCGCGGCCTTGCATGAAATCGGCCTGTCGATTTCGCACAGCGCCTATCACAAGCATTCCGCCTATATCGCCAGCAACGCCGACATGCCGGGCTTTTCGCGCACCGACCAGGCGCGGCTCGCCGCGCTGGTGCTCGGCCACGCGGGGAAACTCGGCAAGCTGTCGCAAACGCGCGAAGTGGAATGGCCGCTGCTGTTCTGCCTGCGGCTCGCGGCGCTGCTGTGCCGCCGGCGTGCGGATGTCGGCTTGCCGGGTATCGCGGTTGCGCAGGTCAACGGCGGCTACGAAGTGCGTTTGCCGAACGAGTGGGTGGCTAACAATCCGCTGACGGATTACAGCCTGATCCAGGAAGCCGCGGAATGGGAGAAGGTCGGCATTCCCTATCGCGTGGTTTATACGGACGATTGAGCATCATGCGCGGTAAATGAAAAAGCCCGGCGGATTAGCCGGGCTTTTTTTATGCGCTTCGGTTTTCAGTCGCTCAGCCGCCGGTTGAATCTGCCGGGCGGCTCGCGTGTGCCACTCAGTTCAATTCAGCGCGGTGTTGCGTCGCCGAGGAAGTGCCGCGCATAACGCGCGTTGATATCCGTCAGACGCAACAGCGTCAGAAAGTCGGCCGTGTTGAAGTCAGGATCCCAGGCCGGTGCGCCGCAAATCTTCGCGCCGAGGCGCAGATAGCCCTTCACCAGCGGCGGCGGCGCGACGTCGGCGCCCGTTTGCAATTCTTCCACCGGCAGCGGCGTGTGCGGGAACGCGCGATATTCCGGCGCCGTCATCGCGTTGTCGCGCAGCGAGCAGTAAAGATTCGCCGCGTAGTGGCCGCCGTCGACCATCGCGACGCTCGCGCAGCCGAGCATCGTCTCGTAGCCGTTGTGCTTCATGTACGCGGCGAGCCCTGCCCACAACGACATGATCACCGAGCCGCTGCGATAGTCAGGGTGCACGCACGAGCGGCCCACTTCGACCATCTTGGCGCGCAGGTGCGTGAGACGTGACACGTCGAATTCGCTTTCGGCATACAGGCGGCCGATACGGGCGGCCTGGTGCGGCGGCAGCGCGCGATAAGTGCCGACCACCTTCAGCGTGTCGAGATCGCGCACCAGCAGGTGATCGCAGTACGAATCGAACACATCGACGTCGAGGCCGGCCGGACCCGTCAGACGGGCGCCCATTTCATCGGCGAATACACGGTAGCGCAGACGCTGGGCTTCGCGCAGTTGCTCGTCGGTGCGTGCCCACGTCACTTGCAGGCGATGCTGGGCGGTGACTGTCTCTTCGGCGCGCGGCAGGCGGCGCGTTTCGAAGATCGAAGCCAGGGGCAGGGTGGGCGTCGGCAGTTCTCGCATGTGGCGTCCTGGTCGAAAAAAGGGAGATTTCTTTTTTCGCCAATGTAGTAACGCCTGGTGACGCTCGCATGGCAAAGCTGTGACGATTGGATGACTGCCCGTAAGCTGCGTGCGCGCGGCTTGTAATGTCGTGGGTAGGGCAGGTCATGTGTTGTTTCCGCGCGACCCGTGGGACTGGCGGGCGCAACGGGGCCTCTTTGAGTACCAGGTTGCGTGAGCTGATCGCCTCAGTTCAGCTCAGATCAGATCGGGGCTCATCGCCGCGCGCAGCACGGCCTGGTCGTCGCCGTCGCGCTCACGGCTTTCGATCCACCACAGGCCGGCTTTCTTCAATGGCCAACTCGCCCCGCTGTTGCCGAGCAAACGTGCCGCCACGTGGCCGAGCGTCGGTTGATGGCCGACGATCACGACAGTCGGTGCGATACCTTTTGACCAGCCAGCGGCCTCGAGCACATCGTCTGCGCTGGCGTTAGGCGCGAGCTCGCGCACCACGCGATATTGGTCGCTCAAGGTTTCCGCGGTCTGGATGGTGCGCACCGCAGGACTCGCGAGGACCACAGCGTCTTCGGGCAGGCGGGTGCGCAGCCATTTGGCGACGTTTTGCGCCTGTTTGCGGCCCCGCGTGGTGAGTGCGCGGGCGAGATCGCTAGCGGCGAAATCTTCGGCTTCGGCGTGACGCCAGAGGATCAGATTCATGTGTGTCTCCTTGACTCTGGTTGCGGCGTGGATAACAGCGCCGGGTTTTCAATCACTGTCGCATGCGAGCTTGTGAGGGCGCAAGGCGATGGCGCGTGCCGAACGGTCACATCAGTTCGCGTGAACCTCTCGCGCCCAAAAAGCAAAAACCCGCGAAGCCGAAGGCTACGCGGGTCTCGTATTGCTTTTCGTGGTCGGAGCGAAAGGATTCGAACCTTCGACCCTCTGATCCCAAATCAGATGCGCTACCAGGCTGCGCTACGCTCCGACGAATCCGAGATTCTACGTGGCATTGGGTGCCAGAGTCAATCACGAATTGCGTCGGGGTGAAAAAAGGTGCCAGTGTGGCGCGCCGGTTTATCTGTTCAATGCCGGCGACGCATCCAGTGCGGCATGTGCTGGTGCGTGATCCAGTGATGCAGCATGCCTTCGCCGTCATGTTCGCGCCGGTAGGTTCTCGATTCGAAAATCGACAGTGCGAGCAGCACGAGCAGGCCTATTGCAAGTCCGACCAGACCTGCGATCGATTCAGCGTCCATGGCAGTCTCCTATGACACGCAAGCTGTGCCTCTATAGTAGGACACGCGTAACAAAATGGCAGGGATAGCAGGTTGACGCGGCCTGCCGCGACATCGTCGAATGCGAATTGCAGGTAGACTCTCGGCGCTTCGTTGCCGTTATTGTCATTCTGTTTCGAGAGTCTATGAACCGCGTTTTGTTGATTGTATTGATGCTGGCTGCAGGGCTCGCCGGCTGTGCCAACGATCCTTCCGGCCATCATGGTGGCCCGCCGCCGAAAGATCCTGTCGACTATCACGGTGTGCCTACCGACGACCGTCCGCCCGTCATGGCGCCCGCGCCCTGAGCGCTTGTAGGGAATGAAAGCGAAGCACCGGCGCGGGCACGTCGGCGCTTCTGACCCGCGCAGAGAATTCGCGCGAACGGCGCGGGCTGCAATCATTCTAGGGCGACGCGCACGCGTGATATGTGTGCGCTTGTTTCAAGCCGTAACGATGTGCTGCGTGTGCGGCGTTGTCGTTCAGACCGCCGCCACCGCCATGCCCCGCATGACACCCGGCAAAAAGCGCGCGAGCGTCACACCGCGCGCGGCCATGAAGATCAGCATCGCGGCCCACAAACCGTGGTTGCCGTACAGCGCCAGCAAGGCCCACGAGGCCGCCACGAACACCGCGAACGAGACCACCATCGACGTCATCAACTCATGCGTGCGCGTCGCGCCGATGAACACGCCGTCGAGCAGAAAGCCCCACACTGAAATCACCGGCAAGAGCGAGGCCCATGGCAGATAAGTTTCGGCCGTGGTGCGCACAAGGGCCTGATTGGTCAGACCTTCGATGATCCATGAGCCCGCGCCCCAGTACACCAGCGAGAAGCCCAGCGCGCCGAGCGCGGACCACAGTGCCGTCACCTTGATGGCCTGCGCGAAAGCGTGCCGGTCGCGCGCGCCGATCGCAGCGCCTACCAGCGCCTCCGCCGCGTGAGCGAAGCCGTCGAGTCCATAAGCCATGAAGGTCTGAAAGTTGAGCAGCAGCGCGTTGGCGGCGAGCGTGGCGTCGCCTTGCTTCGCACCGAGATGCGCGAACCAACCGAACGACGACAGCAGACAGAGCGTGCGTACGAAGATATCGCGATTCAACACCACGAGGCGCTTGAGGGCGGCAGCGTCGAAGAGGGCCGCGCGGTTCAGCGCAGGCAAACCGCGCGGCCGGCCGTGCCACAACAACGCGGCGCCGAGCAGGAAGCCGAGTGCGTCGGCGGTGGCCGTGGCCGCGCCGATGCCGGCCACGCCCCAATCGAATACGTACACGTACAACAGCACCGCCGCGATGTTCACACTGTTGATGAACACTTGCGACAGCAGCGCAAGCCGCACCTGCTGCGTACCGAGCAGCCAGCCGAGCACTACGTAGTTGCCGAGCGCGAGCGGCGCGGCCCAGATACGCGCGTGGCAGTAGATTTGCGCGTGGCGCTGCACCGCGTCGCTGCCGCCGATCACGCGCAATGCGTAATCGATCAACGGCGCCTGCAGCAGAAGCACCGCAGCGCCGATCGCCGCCGCCAGCAACAATGCACGTACGACGTTATTGCGCAGCTCGGCTTGGTCTCTCGCGCCGTGCGCCTGCGCGACGAGGCCGGTGGTGCCCATGCGCAGGAAGCCGAAGCCCCAGAACACGAAGTTGAAGAACAGGCCGCCAAGCGCGACGCCGCCGAGATAGGACGCGCCGTCCAGATGACCGGCGACGGCGGTGTCGACTGCGCCGAGAATCGGCTGGGTGAGATTGGCGAGGACGATGGGAAACGCCAGCGTCATCACCCGGCGGTGCCAGTGCACCGGGACGGCGGGAGCCGTCGCGCTCGCACCGTTCCCCGAGGGGACTTCCTTCGGGGCGTGCGCGGGGTCGCTCAATTACGTTCCTGCACACACACCCATGGCGAGACGACTACTGCCCAGAGGTCGGGATCGCGCGCGGCGAAATCGGCGGCGGTTTCCGCCTGCACGCGTTCGACGAGGCCCGACGACAGCCATTGCGTGACCTGCGTGGTGTCGTCGCTGGCGATGGCTTCGGCGACGCTCACCAGATCGAGGTCGCGTGCGACGCGCAGCAGCATGCCGCGCGCGAAAAAGCGTTCGAGTTCGGTCCAGCCGATTTTGGCGGTTTCGGCGAGCAGCTGGGCGTACAGCGGGCTATGGGTGGCGTCGTTGGAAGTCATCGTGAGCGGGTTCTGACGGGGCCGTTACTATAAACCATCGGCGCGGATCGCCAGGGCGGCGCGCGTTCCGGTACGCTTGAGGTCTTTCGCCAAAATTCATTCTGAACCTTCATGTCACTGGATTCAACGGCGCGCGCTGCGAGCGCGCAAGCTCATGTGGTGGCCGACGCCACACTCACGCGTACCGATGTGGAGCGCCTCATTGCTGCGAGCCTGGCGGGCAATAGAGAGCCGCTCCATTTCACCGACTGCGATTTCGAAGGCGCCGATCTGTCGCGACTCGATCTGCGCGGCGCTGAGTTTCATCGCTGTACGATCGTCGAAACGTCGTTTTTCGGCGCGACGCTGTCGCACACGCGCTGGGTTCGTTGCCGCGGCCGCCAGGCGGATTTCGCGTCAGCCGATCTGGTCGATGCGGCGTTCCAGTCGAGCGATCTGAACAACACCAGCTGGCGGCGCACCAAGCTTGCCTCGGCGTCGTTCCACAGCTGCAAGCTGACGGGCGCCAATTTCGAAGCCTGTACGGCGCTCGGCTTGAGCTTTGTCGAGACCTTGCTGGTGGGCGCGCATTTGCGCGGCTTGTCGTTTCGCAAGGCCACTCTCCAGCAACTCGATTTCTCCGACGCCGATCTGGCCGGCGTCGATTTCCGCGAGGCGATCTTCGACGGCGGCAGCTTGAAGGATGCCCATCTGAAAGGCGCGCGCTTTGACGGCGCGGACCTGCGCGAGGCGGATCTGAGCGGCGTGCGGCTCGTCGATGCGGCACTGTTCAAGGGCGCGACGATTTCGCATCAGCAGGCGGCGGTGCTCGTGACCGAACTGGGCCTGAGAGTGATGTGATTGCGCTGCAAGCTGGCCGATTTTAGCCATTAGGCCAGCTTGAACGAATCAGGACCTGTGCATATCATCCAATCTTTGATTCATTAACAGTGGTCGATTTTCAAGTTCGCAATTTGTCGGCGGATTTGAAGATTTTTAATGTATTCGCTATTCGCGAATTTGTTATGAGGAAATGCGATTGCTTATTAGCGTCTCTCAATAATCGCTAATACACCGGTATGGTGCGTTGGCGCACTAAAGGTTCGCAATACATAAAGCGTCCGGATCATGCTGGGCGGGGCTCACGGGAATCGACCCACCGGCTTTCGTCAGGCTTTTCTGGTGGCGGGTGGTAGGTGCTTGATTTATAAGGCCTCGCGAACCACGCGCGCGACTTTGACTTGCCGCTTTTATGAGGTTTCATACGGGGCCGGCAAGGCTATTTACCTCGCTTATTTCCGACATTTTCTCTTCACGTAATGCGGACTCCGTACGCCGCGTCACATTACCCGCGAAATTAATAGATTGCGCTTGTAAAAGGGGGTTGTTAGATTTCCTTCTGGCGCATGGTGAACCGGTCCTTTGCCGATATGCGCCGAACCCCCGTTAGCCCGGCCTCGTGCCGGGCTTTTTTTTTTCTCTGGCCAATTGCGCTCGGCGGGCTGTTCGCATTCGCCGCACGCGTCAATCCGCGCTCTGGCCGCTGGCGCCGCCGCCAGATCGAGCGGCCTTGGCGCCTGCGTTATTGCGTTACCGGTTTGCTTTCTACTGCTTGCAGCGAACCACCATCGACCGGTTCTTGACGTTCGCACCGAAAATTCCGCCGACCGAGCCGCCCGAGGTCGCGCCGTTGTCGACGTCCTTCGAAACGACGTCGTAGCCGTAGTTGCCGCAGACCTCACCCGCGCGTTTGTAGCACTCGGCCCAACTGGAGCTCGCGTCACTGCCGCTGCAGTTGATCGCAAAGCCCGTATCGCCGCTCGGCAGGTAAGTCATGGTGGTGGTGCTGGAACAGCCGCCGAGGCTGCCGAGCGTCAGCAGGCCGAGGCCGATCGCCGCGGCCGTTGTTAAAGACGCCAGTGCGCTCTTCATTGCAGATTCCTTACAGATAACAGGGGAAGACGCGGCGTGTAGCCGCGTCATGCATAGGATTGGGCGTTTTATAGCACGCGCGGTTCCCTTGACTGCTGTTGCAGGGCGCGTGCCCGAAGCCGGGCGGCTAGCGCGCCGGCAGTGCCCGCGACGGGTCGATCGAGCGGCCCTGATAGCGCAGTTCGAAGTGCAGCATGACACGGTCGGTGTCGGTGTCGCCCATTTCGGCGATCTTATCGCCGCGGGCGACCGACTGGCCTTCCTTCACCAGCAGCACGCGGTTGTGCGCGTAGGCCGTCAGATAGTCGGCGTTGTGTTTGAGGATCAGCAGGTTGCCGTAACCGCGCAAGCCGTTACCCGCATAGACCACCGTGCCGGATGCCGCGGCAACCACCGGGGTGCCCGCCGCCGCCGAAATATCGATGCCCTTCGAATTGGAGCCGTCGAAGCGCCGGATCACCGTGCCGTCAGCGGGCCAAATCAGCGAGATCGACGGAGCCGGTGCCGACGACGGCGCACTATCGGCGGGTGCCGCGCGGGGCGCCGCCGAAGCGCTCGCGCTTCCTGCACCGCTGCTACGCGTTGCACCACCCGCGGCGCCACCTGTGGACGCCACATTGCCCGGCGGCGCGACACGCAGCACCTGTCCAACCTCGATGCTGTCCGGGTTGGTCAGGTTGTTCCAGCGCACGATGTTTTGCACCGGTTGCCGGCTGCTGCGCGCGATCTTCGACAGCGTATCGCCCCGTTCGACGCGGTAAAACCCTGGCCCCACCGGAGCGGACCCGCAGGCGGCAAGCACCGCCAGCAACGACGCGCAGGCGAGCCGTTTCATTCTTGTTGTGTTAAGCATTGGACCTCGCAAAGCGCTGCCACGCGCCGATCCCGATCACGCGGCAGGTAGATGCAAAGCGTCCGATTCTAACGGTTTTGCGCTGCAGCATCCGAAAAACGGATGTCGAGGCGGGCGCACAAGGCGGGAACGCGGCGAAAAGCCGCGTAACCCGTTACGTCGCGACGAGTGGAAAACCTGCCATCAGCGCAGCTTGCTGACGTTGATACGGAGTACGGCTGCCTCGGTTTGTCCCGGTTCGAGCCAGCGCAGTCCCAGGCCGTTGTGGATCGCATCCGGCAGACCCAGCCACGGCTCGACGCAGTAAAAGTCTGACTCAGCGGCTTCGGTCCACGTCGTGACCGCGTACCAGGGCACCGAATCCGGCCGTTGCAGATCGATCGTGATGACCCGGTTCAGTCCCGGCGCGACGAGTCGCACCGGTTGGTTCGGCACATCGACGAGGCAATGGAAGCGGTCGAGAATCCGCGCCTCGTCGAGCGTGTAGCGGGCCGCGCCCGGCTCGGTCGTGCTGATCGAGCCGTCGCTCTGCTGGTAGCACCGTTCGGTGGGCGGCAGTTCCAGCGAGGTCTCGGCGCGCTGCGTGTGCGGCAGCGTGAAATAGAAGTGATGGCCGGCGTAGTAGGGCAGCCGCGTGTCGCCGGTATTGGCGGTGCTCAGCGTAACTTCAAGCGTATGCGTATCGACGAGCCGGTATGTCGCTTCGAAACGGAAGCCGAACGGGTAGCCGCTGCGCGTCGCGTCGCTGTCGGCGAGGGTCATGCGCAAACCGGCGCCGTTTACGTCGGCGTGGGCTTCGAAGGGCAGGTCGCGCGCGAAACCATGCATCGGCAATTCGCGCACCGTGCCTTGTGCGTCACGCCAGAAGCCGATCTTGCCGTCAACGCGATGCCGGCCCAGAAACGGAAACAGCAGCGGGTTGCCGCCGCGAATCCTGGCCGGCTGGCTCCAGTCGGCGTTCTCCGGCCAATGAATGACCTCTTCGCCGTCGATGATCCACGACAAGAGACGGCCGCCGGCTTGCGGCGAGAAACGGAGCACTGAGGCGTCCTGGGCGATCTCGAGAATGTCCTGTTGCGGGGAGAGGGGCATGGTCGATGGGCTGGTTGAGAAAAGGTTGGGTGCGGTTCAAGCGTGAGTGGAGCGCGGCTCGAAGGCGGGTTGTGAACGTTCGAATGGCGCTGCATAACAGCTCGCGAAGCAACGATTTTGCGCTGCTTTGCGCTACGGGGAAACCCTTCTCGGGAAATTGCGGGTGGCCGGGAAGCACTATCCTTGTCGATAATCCACTGACTGCCCGGTCCCTTCAACGACCGGGAGAGATCGGCTCAGGAGGCTTTATGGATCTCGCAATGGCAATGGGTGTGGCGCTGTTCGGCATGTTCGCGGCAAGCACGGTCTACTTTTTCTACAAGCTCGAGCGCTAGTCCAGCCATCTGCTTCGCCTTCTGCCGGGCCGTCAATGCGGGCCTGGTAACGGGTCTAGTACCACGGACCTGGCGCAACTCTCGCGCATCAGTACATTGAATTTCTCATAAACGCAGGGCGGCCACCGGCGGCGCTCTGTTTCTTTTGCTGCGACGTAACAACCGTTTCCAGTTGTGACGCAGCGCATCAATATTTCCCCGAATGCGGTTCAAACGCTTGGCGCTGACTTTGCAGCCAGGCATAATCGGTGCGCTTTTGACGCGTCGTCGATTTCCTTGTGCGGCGCGCTGTTCCCCGACATTTTCCTTACAAGGACCGCCGCGTGAACCTGTCGTTTCTGATTTTCCTGAGCGTGCTGCAAGGCGTCACCGAACTGTTCCCGGTCAGCAGCCTCGGCCACACCTTGCTCGTGCCTGGCCTGTTCGGCATGCATATCGACAAGCACGCGCCGCAGCTGCTGCCGTTCCTCGTCGCGTTGCACCTCGGTACGGCGTTCGCGCTGCTGTGGTACTTCCGCAAGCGCTGGTGCGCGCTGGTGCGTGGCTTCTTCGCTTCGTTCGGCGGCCGTCGCAACGACGACGCGCACATGATGTGGGCGCTCATCATCGGCACGATTCCGGCGGGCCTCGTCGGGCTGATCCTTGAGAAACGTCTCGAACTGATTTTTCACGATCTGCGCATTGTCGCAGCCGCCCTGATCGTAAACGGCGTGCTGCTGTGGTTTGGCGATCGCCTGCAACGTTCACGCGCGCATCTGGCGCCGGAGAAGCTGACCTTCCGTCAGGCGTTTTTCGTGGGTCTCGCGCAGATCGGTGCGTTGATTCCGGGCTTCTCGCGCAGTGGTCTGACGATGATCGCCGGTAACGCGGCCGGCCTGACGACCGAGAAGGCCGCCGAGTTCTCGTTCTTGCTCGGCACGCCGATCATCTTCGCTGCCGGCGTGCTCGAATTGCCGAAACTGTTCCATGCGCCGGACCAGCTCGCCGATGCCTTGCTCGGCGGTGTGCTGACCGCAATCGCCGCGTATCTCAGCGTGCGTTTCCTGATGCGTTATTTCGAAGGTCGTGGACGTCTGGCTTCGTTCGGCGTGTACTGCGTGATCGCCGGGATCGTGTTCCTCGGCTGGTTCATGCTGCATCCGCAGCCGGTCTGATTGCGCTCGGCATGCCCGCTACAGCCCGCCACGTGCTGGCGCGCGACTGGCGGGTAAGAAGCGATCGGTTATAATCCGGGCCCGGCTCAACGAGTCGGGCCCGTTTGTTTTGTGATGCTGTGTGGTGATTGCCGATCAGCGTTGCCGTGTGCCGGATCGGATTTCCACAGTCCTCGGTCCGGTCAGTTAGAATTTCGGTATCCCATGAACCCTGTGGCGGTCATACAGCACAGGTTCCAATGCCCTCTACGGGTTCTCATTGCGGGCGATGCAGCTTGGTCACGTTTGTGTTTGCATCGCCTCACGTCAATACGGCAGTAGCTCAGCTGGATAGAGCATCGGCCTTCTAAGCCGAGGGTGGGGGGTTCGAGTCCCTCCTGCCGTACTTCAAAAGCCTTGCGCCGCGCATCGAAGCCTCACCGCTGCGATGCGCGCGAGGCCGTTTACTCCGCCGGTTGCACGCCGATGGAATCGACCCGGTTCGGATAGAACGCCAGATGCTGGGCGATCTCTTTCACGGGCGCGTAGGGCGACTCGTAGGTCCAGACCGCATTCACTGCCCGCTCGCCGCCAAGCGGAATGCTGTAGTACGCGCAATCGCCTTTGTATGGGCAATACGTTGCGTGATCGGTACGTTCCAGCAGCGTCATCTCGACGTCATTGCGCGGGATGTAATACACCGGCGGATACGCCGCCTCGCGCAGCACGAGTGCATTGCGCGTGTCCGCGATCACGCGGCCGGCGACCGTCACCACCACGTGGGCTTTGTCCGGCTCGATCGTAATCGGATGGTCGGGACCGGGTACCTTGATGATTTTTTCCGTCATGCTGTCGAGCTCCTGAATAGGTGGGCAAGCCTGCAACACGTTGCTATGGGTTTCGAGCCGCCATCGGCGGGAATGATCGAGTCCTGCGTCGAAGCATACGCCGGTCGTGCAAACGCGTTGTGTCGCTGTTTGCGTCGATAACGAGTCGCGCGCGCCGTGGGGTGATCCGTGCGACGAACACAAAAAAGGGCAGCCGAAGCTGCCCCGTCAAGATCCCACCGTCAGGCGGGTCGTTGCTAGCGGACTACTGCCTGATGTTCAATGCGGCCGTCAGGTCGCCCATCGGCTTGCTGCCGTTGCTGACCAGTGCGGCATCACGCGTCGAGATGCCCGGCAGCGTCGGCAGCGAGTAACGGCGCGTGATGAAACGCAGGATCGACGTCGTGTCGTACTGCGTGTGATCGACGAAACCCTTCTTTGCGAACGGCGAAATGATCAGCGCCGGAATCCGCGTGCCCGGACCCCAACGGTCGGCCTTCGGCGGCGCGACGTGGTCCCAGAAGCCGCCGTTTTCGTCGTAGGTCACGACCACCAGCATGTTGTTCCACTGCGGGCTTTTCTGCAGATGCGAGATCACGTCGGCGATGTGCTGGTCGCCCGAGGCGACGTCGGTGTAACCCGCGTGCTCGTTCAGGTTGCCCTGCGGCTTGTAGAACGACACCTGCGGCAGCGTGCCGGCGTCGATCGCCTTGATGAACTCGGAGCCAGCCAGACCGCCGTCGAGCAAATGCTGCGAACGGTTCGCGGAGCCCGGTGCGAGATCGGCGAAATAGTTGAACGGCTGGTGATGCGGCTGGAAATTCGGCGCCGTCAGGTTCGCGCCGTAGATCACATTCGTCGCGCCGGTTTGCGCCGCTGAGACCGCCGCACCCCACGCACCGCCGTACCACGCCCACGACACCTTCGCGTTGTTCAGCAGATCGCCGATGTGCTGTTGTGTTTGCGCCGGCAATGTGGTGGCTGCGGTTGGGTCGGCCAGGTTGGCGTCGCCGCCCGAAGCTGCCTTGTTGCCGCTCGGCTGATACGGCGGCTGCATCGTGTTGATTGCGTAGAAGTCAGGCGTCAGGTTGCCTGAGAGCACGAATTTCGGCGGGCCGCTCAGCGCCGACGCCGGCGAGTTGGTCGCGAGCTTCAGCGTGACGCCGTCGCTTTCGACCGACGAGATCGAGGCGGCTGCCGGGCTCTTGTCCGCATTCGGATAAGTCGGCGTGCATGAGCAGATCAGCCACTGGTGATTCAGGAACGAGCCGCCGAAGGCGCCCATGAAGAAGTTGTCGGCCAGCGTGTATTGCTGGGCGATTTTCCACAACGGCAGCTTGTCCGCGTTGAGCGTGTAGTGACCCATGACGAGGCCGCCGGAATCCGCCCACGCGGCGAATTTGTCGTTCTTGCCGCCATTGATCTGCATCTGGTTTTCATAGAAGCGGTGATACAGATCGCGCGTCGTGGCGGTGATCGGCGTGTTGAAACCATTCGGGTCGTCGATGGCGAACGGGCTGTTCGGCAGGTTGGCCGTCATCGCTTGCGTCACGACCGGCGTCACGCCGGTTTGGGTCAGACCGTTCCACACTTGCGGCAGCGTCGCGAGCGCCGTACCGTTGCGGTCCAACTGTGTGGCGCTCGCCGCCGTCACGTTCTGCAGACCGTTGGCGCCGGGGAAGTTGCCGTACAGATTGTCGAAGCTGCGATTCTCCGCGTAGATCACCACGACCGTCTTGATCGACGTGATGTCCGGTGGCGCGGTGACATTGTCGCCGCCGCACGCATACAGACTCAACGCTGCCGCGATCGCGATAGGCGCCGCGCAGATCAGTTTCTTGTTCATTTGGTATGTGTTCTCTCTCTCGCGTTGGGGACGGGCCGCGTGCATTGCTTACACGGATGGCCGCGAGCGAAAGTTTGAACAAGGAATTTGACAGAAACATGTAACCAATTACGAATAGCTTGGGTTTCGATATTTTCGTCGGCTGTATGTCATTTAAACGACATGTCGATGAAATACGCTCGCGGACTTCAATATCGCAAACTCACATCATTCATATGCGGCCTGGTCTCGCGGGGATTCGGAAAACGGCAGTTCGGCCGCAGGCATGGCGGCGCGTGGGGACGCTGGGCATTGGCGCGGTGCTGGCGATGGCGCTCGCGGCCATGACCATGACGCTGGCCGCGTGTGATGCAGGTTCGCAGACGGCAGGAGCCAAGGCCGAAGTCGGGACCCAGGCGAGCGCGTCGCCGGCGTCTACGCCCGCGGCGGCTTCTGCCGTCAAGGTGGCGGCCCATGAAGCCGGTCAGACCCGCGCGCAAGTCTACGAATCCGTGCGGCAGATGACGGCCCTCGGCAAGCAACTGTTCTTCGACGCGTCGCTATCCGGCTCGGGCAAGCTGGCCTGCGCGTCGTGCCATAGCCCCGATCACGGTTTTTCGCCGGCGAATTCGCTGTCGGTACAGCTGGGCGGCAACGACATGCACCGCACCGGCATGCGCGCCGTGCCGACGCTCAAGTACCTGCAATCGGTGCCGGCGTTCGCCGAGCACTATCACGAGTCGGACGACGAAGGCGATGAGAGCGTGGATGCCGGGCCGACCGGCGGCTTGACGTGGGACGGGCGGGTCGACCGCGGCTCGGACCAGGCGCGTATTCCGCTGCTGTCGTCGTTCGAAATGGGCAGCACACCGGCGAAGGTCACGGCGGCGGTGAAGGCCGCGCCGTATGCGGAGGCTTTCCGCACGGCATTCGGCGCGCATATTTTCGATAGCGACGAAGCCACCTTCAACGCCGTGCTGCAAGCGCTGGAAACCTTCGAACAGGCGCCGGAGATTTTCTACCCGTACACCAGCAAGTACGACGCGTATCTGGCGGGCAAAACGCAACTGACCAAGGCCGAACTACACGGTCTGGAAGTCTTCAACGACGAAAAGAAGGGCAATTGCGCGAGCTGCCACATCAGCCAGCGCACCATGGACGGTGCGCCGCCACAGTTCAGCGACTTCGGTCTGATTGCGATCGGCGTGCCGCGCAACCGTGCGCTGCAGGTGAATCGCGATCCGCATTTCTACGACCTCGGCGCATGCGGGCCGGAGCGTACCGACCTGAAGGGCCGCGCCGAGTTCTGCGGCATCTTCCGCACGCCGACGCTGCGCAACGTCGCGTTGAAGAAGAGTTTCTTCCACAACGGCATCTATCATTCGCTGGATCAGGCAGTGCGTTTTTATGCGCAACGCGACACAAACCCGGAAAAGTTTTATCCGGTCGTGAAGGGCAAAGTGCAGAAGTTCGACGATCTGCCGCAGCGTTACTGGACCAACCTGAATACCGATCCGCCGTTCGATCGCAAGCCGGGTGACAAACCGGTGCTCGACGAGGCTGAAATCAAGGACGTGGTGGCGTTTTTGAATACGCTCACGGATGGATATAAGGCGGGAAATAAAGCGGGAAATCAAGCAGCCGCGAATTGATCGCCGGGTGATGGGCGCGTGGCCGGTTGAGCGGCATGTGCCGCCGCGGGCGGGGTCAGTAGCCTGCGCCGGCAATGATGTAATAGCAGCCGACCAGCAGAAGCGCGAACGACACGAGGAGGCAGGCAATGCCGGCGCGTGTCAGCAGATTTGGCCAGCGTGCGCGAGGGAGGCTGTCCATTCGCACGATGCGTCGCGCAAGACCCGGATCGCGGCCGATGGCGAACGGCACCAGCGCGACGCAAAAGAGCGCGAGCGCGACGGTGAAGGTTTCGAGAGCAGACGAGATGTCCATAGGGCGGCAGTGGAAGCTTGATCAGCGCTACAGCGCAACAGACCTATCTTAAGAAAACGCTCCATAAGAAGATATGAGACGCGTCCTAAAAAGTCTGAGCGGTCGTCGCGCCAGTTCGTTCCCCAGAGCAGGGAGCTGGTCGCTACACGTTGCCGTAGGCCGTTGCGACGCCGCATCCGGGCGGCTACTTCGAGGGCGACATGCTATGCTTTTGGGGTCCAGATCACGAGCTGCCGTGAGCGCGCTCGAGACCGCCGAACCACTCTTCGAGGAGAACCCTTCATGTCGATGCGACCCCGTGCCCTGTTTCACCTGACCGTCGGTGGCCTGCTGCTTGGCGGCGCCATCGGCGCGCAAGCGGCAAACCTCGGGTTTCTGAACGACACGCCGATCAGCTACATGAAGCAACGTGACGTCGACTCGATCAAGAACGCCGTGTTCGCTGCCTTGAACGACAAGCAGGACGGCGAAAGCGTGAGCTGGGTCAATGAAGGCACCGGCAATAGCGTGAAGATCGACGCAACGATCAGCATCGCCAGCACCGCGAAGGATGGCGAACGCACCTGCCGCGACGTCGGCGTCGTGCTGAATGCGAAAGGGCAGTCGATGAACCTGCGCCCGCAGTTCTGCAAACAGGGCAGCGGCAACTGGCAATTGCAGAAGAAACACTGAGCGTGCGGGCGGGTGTGACAATGCGCGCCGGCTTGCCGCCGGCGCAGCCTGAAGCCGTGTGCCCCTGCGGCGCATTGCGTCGATGAGCGCGCGGGTCGTCTCGTGCGGCATCGTGCTGCTCGACCCGGACGGCCGGGTGCTGCTCGCGCACGCCACCGAAACGTCTCACTGGGACGTTCCGAAAGGGCACGGCGAAGAGGGCGAGGCGCCACACGTCACGGCGTTACGCGAGATGGTCGAGGAGACCGGTATCGTGATCGAAGCCGGCCGCCTGAAGGATCTCGGACTGTTCGTCTACCGGCGCGACAAGGATCTGCATCTGTTCGCGGCGCGTGCGACGGCCGACGAACTCGATCTGTCTTCGTGCATCTGTACGTCGCTGTTTCCGCGCCGCTCAGACGGTACGCTGATTCCCGAAATGGACGCATATCGCTGGACCGCACCGGACGAAGTCGAGCGGTATGCGAGCCGCAGTCTCACACGGCTTTTTCAGACCACGCTTTCACTCGCGGAACTGCATCGAACGCTATAGCGCGGTGGATGGGTTGTTCGGGCTGTGGCGCTGGCATTAGCCGCCACCCGTACCCGCCACGCGCACGGCCGACACGCTCAGTCGAGCGCGCGGTCGTTCGGATGCGCGAACAGCGTGCGGTTCTGTTCCGACAACGGAAAATTCAGATTGATGCCGTGCGGCGGAATCGGCTGGGTGAACCACTGGTTGTATAGACGCTCGGCGTCGCCGGCAAGCTGGCCGCGTGCGATCACTCCGTTCACGAGCGTGCGGAGCGGCTCGTCGCCCTTGCGGAACATGCAGGCGTAGACCTCATAGCCGAGCGGCGTGCCGGTTACCACGAAGTCTTCGGGGTGCGGGTCGGTCGATTTGAAACCGTACACGATCGGCTCGTCCATCACGAAGGCCACGGCCCGGTCGTCCTTGACCGCGCTGAATGCTTCCGCATGGTCACGCGCGCTCGTGATGCGCATGTTCAGATGCTTCTCGGTGTTCAGGCGGCGCAGCAGGCGCTCGTCGGAGGTGCCCGCGGTCGTCACGACCGTCTTGCTGGCCAGATCCGGAAAATCCGCAATGCCGCTGCTCTTGCGCGCGATCATGCGCACCGCGTACTGGAAGAAGCTGTTCGAGAACGCGGCCGCGCTTTCGCGTTCCACCGTATGCGTGGTCGAACCGCATTCCAGATCGATCTGGTTGTTCAGCAACATCGGCGTGCGGTTCGACGAGGTCACGGTGATTTCGTGCACTTTCAGCTGCGGCAGGCCGAGCGTTTTCTTGATTTCGTCGACGATTTGCAGTGCGATGGTCTGCGAGTAGCCGACGGTGCGCGTGCCGTCGAAGTAGGAGAAGGGAATCGACGCTTCTCGCACGCCGAGTACGACCACGCCGTCGTCGTGGATTTTCTTCAGCGTGCCGGTGAGTTCGTCCGCTTGAGCGGCGCAGGCGAGCGATGCCGCGCCAAACGCGACCAGCGCTACGAATACGCTGTGCATCCTATGCGTGGCGCGTGCGGTTCGGGTTGTGTGCGTAACAGGAACGGCACGCGTATGAGCCGCGCCTCGCGCAGTGTCCCATGCACTTACCCCGCGACGGGCTGCAACTTTCATCGGGTCTCCTGGACTCGCACGTGCACGGATGCCGCGCTGTCACTGTCGATGGAACATGATGCAACGAAAACGGCGTGCATCCCGCTTGCGAAATGCACGCCGTAATTGACGTCGGCCAGGCAACGTCAGATGCGCTTCGCGCTGTAGTGGCTCCAGCTTACGCCGGCTTGCCCCAACTGTCGCGCAAGCTGACGATGCGATTGAATACGGGTTTGCCCGGTTTCGAATCGACGCGGTCGGCGACGAAATAGCCGTGGCGCTCGAATTGATAGCGCTGTTCCGGCAGCGCGGCGCGCGCGCCCGGTTCCAGGTAGGCGTTGACCACGCGCTTCGAATCCGGATTCAGCGCTTCGAGGAAGTCACGGCCGCCGGCGTCCGGTTGCGGTTCCTTGAACAGGCGGTCGTAGATGCGCACTTCGGCCGGAACTGCGCCTGCTGCGCTGACCCAGTGAATGTTGCCCTTGACCTTATAGGTGTTCGCGCCTTCCGTGCCCGATTTGCTGTCCGGGAAGTAGTTGCAGTGGACTGCGACGATGTTGCCGTTCTCGTCCTTGTCCGCGCCGATGCATTCGATCACATAGCCGTAGCGCAGGCGCACCTTGTTGCCCGGGAACAGGCGGAAGTAGCCCTTCGGCGGCGTTTCGGTGAAGTCCTCGCGTTCGATCCACAGTTCGCGCGAGATCGGGAATTCTCGAACCCCCATTTCCGGGTGATGCGGATGGACCGGCGCATTGCACGGCTCGGTCACGCCTTCAGGGAAGTTGTCGATGATCAGCTTGACCGGATCGAGCACGGCAGCAGTGCGCGGCGCCTTGTCGTCCAGATCGTCGCGCAGCGCGCCTTCGAACACGCTCATGTCGATCCACGAATCGACCTTGGTGACGCCGATGCGCTCGCAGAACAACTGGATCGCTTCCGGCGTGAAACCGCGGCGGCGCACACCGACGATGGTCGGCATGCGCGGATCGTCCCAGCCCTCGACATGGCCTTCGGTCACCAGTTGCAGCAGCTTGCGCTTGCTGGTGATCGCATAGGTCAGGTTCAGGCGCGAAAACTCGATTTGTTGCGGCAGCGGGCGTGTGAAGATTCCAGCTTCGGCCAGCTCGTTCAGAATCCAGTCGTACAGCGGACGGTGGTCTTCGAATTCGAGCGTGCACAGCGAATGCGTGATGTTTTCCAGCGCGTCCGAGATGCAGTGCGTGTAGTCGTACATCGGGTACACGCACCATGTGTCGCCGGTGCGGTAATGATGCGCGAAGCGGATGCGGTAGATGACCGGGTCGCGCATGTTGAAGTTCGGCGACGACATGTCGATCTTCGCGCGCAGCACGTGCTCGCCTTCCTTGAACTCGCCGGCTTTCATGCGGCGGAACAGGTCGAGGTTTTCCTGCACCGAACGGTCGCGGAAGCGCGACGGCGTACCGACTTCGGAAGCCGAGCCGCGGTTCGCGCGCATTTCTTCGGCCGACTGGCTGTCCACGTAGGCCTTGCCGCGTTCGATCAGCAGTTCGGCGAATTCGTACAGTTTGTCGTAGTAGTCGCTCGCGAAGTAGAGCTGTTCCTTGCCGCCTTTTTCCCACTCGAAACCGAGCCAGCGGACGGAATCGATGATCGAGTCGACGTACTCGACGCTTTCCTTTTCCGGATTCGTATCGTCGAAGCGCAGATGGCACACGCCGCCGTAGCTGCGCGCCACGCCGAAGTTCAGGCAGATGCTCTTGGCGTGACCGATGTGCAGGTAGCCGTTCGGCTCGGGCGGAAAGCGCGTTTCGACGCGCTGCTCCCACTTGCCGGTGCGGTTGTCTTCGTCAATGATGTTGCGGATGAAATTGGATGCCGCTGGCGCGTCGTTGCGTTCGGTATTCATGCGAGAAGGTGAAAGTCTGTCGGGGACGCGCAATGCGCCCACTTATCCGTCAATTCTACCTGACGCGTTCGCTCGCGGCAGGCGAGTGCGGCGCGCAGCCAACGTTTGAGCGGTTTCGGGCGGTTTTTGGGGGCAGGACGAGATCCTGCAAGCTGCGTTTAATGTGCTGTAACAGGAGGTAAAACGTTTTGTTTGCGCGGTCCATGGCGACTTACGATGCGGGCGGCGCACTCTCCACGCGCCGCGCACGGGCAACACGATGTTCGCCCACGGATTTTTCCCCCGGCGCCACTTTGCGCCCGTGCGGCGCAAACCAGACAGCCTCGCCGCACACCCGCGCCCCCGTTCAAGCCATTTCGGATTGCGCTGCCTGTACCCGCCGTGTAGCGCCGAGCGCAGTGCTGCCGGGTGTGCAGGCCGCCTCACCCATTGAGCCGCCCTGGCATGGACGCTTTTCGTTCGTGCAACATGGCGCTCCTAGTTCCCGGAGTTTCTCGGATGTCCGTCCCGTCACATGACGCGCCTCGCGCGCCTTTTGCCCCTTTGTCTTTCGCACGGATCGTGACGGCTACGGCCGTGTTCGCCGCGCTCGCCGGCAGCGTCGTCGCGCCGGCCCCCGCGCTCGCGAAAACGCCGCCGCCAAAGGCCGTGCTGGACGCGTCGGCGGTGGCCGTGCCGGATCGCTACAGCGCCGACACCGCCCAGCAGATCTTCGCCGCCGGCGGCAACGCCGTGGACGCCGCGGTGGCGATCGCCTTCACGCTGGCCGTGACCTGTCCGGACGCGGGCAATATCGGCGGCGGCGGGTTTATGACCCTGTTCATGGACGGCAAGCCGTATTTTCTCGATTACCGCGAGCGCGCGCCGCAACAGGCGACCCGCGATATGTACATCGACGATAAAGGCAACCTCGTGCCGGGTATGAGCCTCGTCGGCCATCGCGCGGTGGGCGTGCCGGGCACCGTCGAGGGTATGTGGGAAGCGCAGCAGCGCTTCGGCAAGCTGAAATGGAAGCAGGTGCTGGCGCCCGCGATCCGTTACGCCACCGACGGCTTCCAGGTCGACCAGGGGTTGCAGCAGCGTCACGACGCGGCGGCGAAGAGTTTCGCCGGCAAGACCAATTTCGACGCCTACTTCTCGAACCTGAAGGCGGGCGTGATGTATCGCCAGCCGGAACTCGCGCAAACCCTCTCGCGCATTGCCAGCGACGGCGGTCGTGAGTTCTACGAAGGCCGCACCGCGGATCTGATCGCGCAGCAGATGTACGGCCACGGTCTGGTCACGAAGCCGGACCTGGTTCAATACAAGGCTGTCTGGCGTCAGCCGCTCACCGCCGACTGGAACGGCTACCAGGTCGTGACCGCGCCGCCGCCGAGTTCGGGCGGCGTCGGGCTGATCCAGATGCTGAAGATGAAGGCAGATCTGAAGCCGGCGTTCGAAGGCCTTGAGTTGAACTCCGAGCCGTATATCCATCTGATCGCGCAGATCGAAGACCGCGTGTTCGCTGACCGCCAGCAATACATTGGCGACCCCGATTCGTACAAGGTGCCGGTCGACAAACTGACCAGCGACGCCTACCTCGCGCAACGCGCCGATGAAGTGAAACCCGACGAAGTGCCGGGCGCCACGCCCGTTAAAGGCGGCCTCGGCGACGTGATGCCGGAGAAAGCGCAAACCACGCATTTTTCGGTGGTCGACAAGTGGGGTAACGCCGTGTCGAACACCTACACGCTGAACGGGGATTTCGGTTCCGGCGTGGTGGTGGACGGCGGCGGCTTCCTGCTCAATGACGCGATGGACGACTTCGTCACCAAACCGGCTGCCGCCGGCACGCCCGGCGCAACGGCTGACGATCTGAACACGGTGGCTCCGGGACGCCGGCCGCTTTCGTCGATGACGCCGACCATCCTGTTGAAGGACAACAAGGTGTCGCTCGTGATCGGCACGCCGGGGGGCTCGCGAATCCTGACGTCGATCTTCCAGGTCATGACTAACCTGTACGATTTCAACATGGCGCCTGCCGACGCTTTGGCTGCGATGCGGTTCCATCATCAGTTGTTGCCGCCTAAGACGATCTATTTCGAGCCGTATCATCCGATCACGGGCGAGTTGGCAGATCAGCTAAAAGCCAGAGGCTACGCGCTGGAAGGGCAGTCGTTTAACGGTGATGTGCAGATGATTCGCGTTGAAGGGACGACGCCTGAGCCGGCGGCTGATCCGCGCGGCGTGGGTGTGGGTCGTGTGATGCATTGAGTGAAAGCGAACTTGAAAAACGAACTGCGACGGGGAACGCAATGAGCGGACAAAAACTAAACGTACTTGTGCTGCCAGGCTATCAGAATTCCGGCACGGGCCACTGGCAGACGCTTTGGGAAGCACTCGATCCCGCCTTCGCGCGCGGGCAGATGCCCGACTGGGACCATCCGACGCGCGACGCGTGGTGCCGCACGCTCGACGCCGCAGTGGCCGCAGCCGAATCGCCGGTGGTGTTCGCCGCGCACAGCCTGGGCTGCCTCGCGACCGCTTTCTGGGCGTCGCAGTACGCGAGCACTGAGCAGTTGGCCAAAGTGGCCGGTGCATTACTGGTGGCCGTGCCCGATCCCTCCGGGGCACATTTTCCGCAGGACGCCAGCGGCTTTGCACCGGTGCCTCTTGTGCGCCTGCCGTTCGCGAGCATCGTCGTGTCGAGCAGCGACGATCCATACGGCGGCGTGCCGTTTTCGCAGACGTGTGCGAGCGCGTGGGGCAGCCGCTGGATCGACATCGGGCCGCGCGGCCACATCAATGCCGACAGCGGCCTCGGCGATTGGGAAGAGGGGCGGCGCTGGCTGGCTTCGTTAGGCGAGCAGCGGTGATCGCCTGATTTGCTGAGATTCGAGCGGCGAGTGAGCTGGCCACCATCGCCAGCTCCGCTGAAAACTGCCACCGCCTCAGCCGACCGCCAGACCACTCGCCCACAACGCAGCCGGCCTCAAATCACCGACTGGTCCCGCAACGCCGCAATCCGTGCCTCGTCATAGCCGAGCACATCGCGCAGGATGCTGTCGGTGTGCTCGCCGAGCGTCGGCGGATGGGACAGCGCTTCGGGCGGCGTGCCGCTCATATTGATCGGATTGCGCACCAGTTTGACCGTGCCGCCCGACGGATGCGGCAGATCGACCTGCAGCCCGCGCGCCACCACCTGCTCGTTCTCGAACACTTCGCCCAGATCGTTGATCGGTCCGCACGGTACGCCGGCTGCTTCCAGGGCGGCAATCCATTGTTGTTTGCCCTGCAGACGCACCATGTCGGCCAGAATCGGCACGAGGATGTCGCGGTTGCGCACGCGCGCCGGATTGGTCGCGAATTGCTCGTCAATGGCGAGTTCGGGGCGTCCGCCCGCCTCGACGAACTTGCGGAACTGGCCGTCGTTGCCGACCGCGACGATGATCCAGCCGTCGCTCGTCTGGAAGGTCTGATAGGGGACGATGTTCGGATGCGCATTGCCCCAGCGCACGGGCGGCTGGCCGCTCGCCAGGTAATTCGAATTCATGTTGGCCAGCATGGCCACCTGCACGTCGAGCAGCGCCATGTCGATGTATTGACCTTCGCCCGTGCGGTCGCGATGCGTGAGCGCCGTGAGCACGGCGATGGTCGAATACATGCCGGTCATCAGATCGGCGATCGCGACGCCGGCCTTTTGCGGACCACCGCCCGGCTGGCCGTCGCGCTCGCCGGTGATGCTCATGAAGCCGCCGATGCCTTGCACGATGAAGTCGTAGCCGGCGCGCTGCGCATACGGGCCGGTCTGCCCGAAGCCGGTCACCGAGCAGTAGATCAGATCGGGCTTTACTTCCTTCAGCGACGCGTAATCGAGGCCGTACTTCTTCAACTGCCCGACCTTGTAGTTCTCCAGCACCACGTCGCTTTGCGCGGCCAGTTCGCGGATGATCCGCTGGCCTTCGGGCGAAGCGATGTCGACGGTGACCGAGCGCTTGTTGCGATTGGCCGCGAGGTAATAGGCGGCCTCGCGTGTGTCGGCGCCTTCCGGCGTTTTCAGGTACGGCGGCCCCCAGTGGCGCGTGTCGTCGCCGACTTCGGGCCGTTCGATCTTGATCACGTCGGCGCCGAAATCGGCAAGCGTCTGCGCGCACCAAGGCCCGGCGAGCACGCGTGTGAGGTCCAGCACGCGGATATGACTGAGAGCGCCCATATTCTTCAATGTCTCCTTTGTCGACCGGAGTTAGCGCTTTAGCGCTTACTCCGGTCCCATGCCAAAGCGGCGCGCGTGGCGCCGCGGATGGGGGCAATCTTAAGCGATTCCCGTGCGCAGGCGCACTCGGCCGAACGGCATAGGACGCGCGGCGCGTCTTGACATGTCACTCGCTACCCGGCCAAACCTGGCCGAATGGCTATCGGGATCAAGGCGGGACAGGGCCGTCGCCGCGCACGGGCCCCGATCCCGTATAATCAGTCGTTTAAGAAACAAACAGTTGGCGCATCCCCATGATGCCGCCGGTAACAGCCAGGGAACTGGCAAACCCGTCCCCCGCACGCTATGAAAGCCGCCGAAATCCGCGAGAAATTCCTCAAGTTCTTCGAATCGAAGGGCCATACGATCGTTCGCTCGTCGAGCCTTGTGCCCGGCAACGACCCGACACTGCTCTTCACCAATTCGGGAATGGTGCAGTTCAAAGATGTGTTCCTCGGCGCGGAATCGCGTCCATATGCGCGCGCCACAACTGCGCAGCGCAGCGTGCGCGCCGGCGGCAAGCACAACGATCTGGAAAACGTCGGTTACACCGCGCGTCACCACACGTTCTTCGAAATGCTGGGCAACTTCTCGTTCGGCGACTACTTCAAGCGCGACGCGATCCACTACGCGTGGGAATTGCTGACCGGCGTGTACCAGTTGCCGAAAGACAAGCTGTGGGTCACCGTCTATCACGAAGACGACGAAGCGCACGACATCTGGGCGAAGGAAGTCGGCGTACCGGTCGAGCGCATCATCCGCATCGGCGACAACAAAGGCGCGCGCTACGCGTCTGACAACTTCTGGCAGATGGCCGACGTCGGGCCGTGCGGCCCTTGCTCGGAAATCTTCTACGACCACGGCCCGGAAATCTGGGGTGGCCCGCCGGGATCGCCTGAGGAAGACGGCGACCGCTACATCGAGATCTGGAATCTCGTGTTCATGCAATTCAGCCGCGACGCTCAAGGCAACATGACGCCGCTGCCCAAGCAGTGCGTCGACACGGGCATGGGTCTCGAGCGTATCGCCGCTGTTTTGCAGCACGTGCATAGCAACTACGAGATCGACCTGTTCCAGGCGCTCATCAAGGCCGCGGGCCGCGAAACCGGCGTGACCGATCTGACGAACAACTCGCTGAAGGTGATCGCCGATCACATCCGCGCCTGCTCGTTCCTGATCGTCGACGGTGTGATTCCGGGCAACGAAGGCCGCGGCTACGTGCTGCGCCGTATCGTGCGCCGCGCGATCCGCCACGGCTACAAGCTGGGCAAGAAGGGTTCGTTCTTCCACCGCATGGTGCCGGACCTCGTCGCGCAAATGGGCGGCGCCTATCCGGAACTGAAGGAAGCCGAGCAACGCGTGACCGACGTGCTGCGTCAGGAAGAAGAGCGCTTCTTCGAGACTATCGAGCACGGCATGTCGATTCTCGAAAGCGCGCTGGCCGATCTGGAAGCCAAGGGCGGCAAGACGCTCGACGGCGAACTCGCGTTCAAGCTGCACGACACCTACGGCTTCCCGCTCGATCTGACGGCAGACGTCTGCCGCGAGCGCGAAGTGACGGTCGACGAAGCCGCCTTCGACGAAGCCATGGCGCGTCAGCGCGAACAGGCGCGCGCGGCGGGCAAGTTCAAGATGGCGCAGGGCCTTGAATACTCGGGCGCGAAAACCACGTTCCACGGCTACGAAGAAATCATCTTCGACGACGCGAAAGTGATCGCGCTGTATGTCGACGGCGCGTCGGTCAAGGAAGTGAATCACGGCCAGCAGGCGGTCGTGGTGCTCGACCACACGCCGTTCTACGCGGAGTCGGGTGGTCAGGTCGGCGACCAGGGCGTGCTGGCTAACGCGAGCGTGCGCTTTGCGGTAGCCGATACGCTGAAGGTACAGGCGGACGTGGTCGGCCATCACGGCACCCTCGAGCAGGGCACGCTGAAAGTCGGCGACGTCGTGAAGGCGGAAATCGATGCGGTGCGTCGCGCCCGCACCGAGCGCAACCACTCGGCCACCCACCTGATGCACAAGGCGCTGCGCGAAGTACTCGGTTCGCACGTGCAGCAGAAGGGTTCGCTGGTCGATGCGGACAAAACCCGTTTCGACTTCGCACACAACGCGCCGATGACTGACGAACAGATCCGTCAGGTCGAAGCGATCGTCAACGCGGAAGTGCTGGCGAACGCGCCGGGTATCGTGCGCGTGATGCCGTTCGACGAAGCGGTGAAGGGCGGCGCGATGGCGCTGTTCGGCGAAAAATACGGCGACGAAGTACGTGTGCTCGACCTCGGCTTTTCGCGCGAGTTGTGCGGCGGTACGCACGTACATCGCACGGGCGACATCGGACTCTTCAAGATCGTCATGGAAGGCGGCGTGGCTGCAGGTATCCGTCGCGTGGAAGCGATCACGGGCGACAACGCTGTGCGCTTCGTGCAGGATCTCGACGCGCGGATCAATGCGGCAGCGGCCGTGTTGAAGGCGCAGCCGTCGGAATTGACGCAGCGGATCGTGCAGGTGCAGGACCAGGTGAAGTCGCTGGAGAAGGAACTGAGCGCATTGAAGTCGAAGATGGCTTCGAGCCAGGGCGATGAGCTTGCCGGTCAGGCAATCGAAGTGGCCGGCGTGCATGTGCTGGCTGCAACGCTCGAGGGCGCGGACGTGAAAACGTTGCGCGAGACGGTCGACAAGCTGAAGGACAAGCTGAAGAGCGCGGCGATCGTGCTGGCCTCGGTCGAGGGCGGCAAGGTGAGCCTGATCGCCGGTGTGACGGCGGACGCCAGCAAGAAGGTCAAGGCTGGTGAACTGGTCAACTTCGTTGCCCAGCAAGTCGGCGGCAAGGGCGGCGGGCGGCCGGATATGGCGCAAGCGGGTGGCACCGAACCGGCGAATCTGCCGGCGGCGCTGGCAGGCGTGAAGGGTTGGGTCGAAGCCCGGCTTTGATTTGAGTTTGATTGGGCCATGCGGGACGCTGGTGGTTTTGGCGTCCCACGTGGCCCAAGTTGTTTCTGGCCTTGGCGTGTCGTAGCGTGTCTTGCCGCGCATCAACCTTGCCGATAGCGTTGGCGGTTAGCGTTCCCAGCCACGCAGACAAAGCATCAAGTAAAAATTCAAGCAACGCCTACCGGTGTAGTGGCAGGCAACTCCACCGTATCCTCCGCCGACACAAGCGTTTGCCGCAGCGCATTGAGCGCGGACGAAAAATGCCCTCGTCGCCAGACGAGCAGTGTCTCGATCACGCCAATATCCGGAAGCTCATGAACCGCGATATTGCTCGCATCCGTTTGCAGATTGAGCACGGATCGCGGCGCCACGGCCACCCCCGCGCCGGCGGCGACACAAGCCACGATCGCATGATACGAACCGAGCTCCAGAACGCGAGCCGGCCTCACGCCATGCTCCAGATACCACTTCTCGATATACGCGCGGTAAGCGCAGCCGCGTTCGAACGCAATCAGCGTCGATAAAGCAATATCCCGTACTTCGCGAATCGGCCGATGGCCTCGCGGCGACAGCATCACCAACTCTTCGCGAAAAACCGGCACCGTCTCGAACAATTCTCCGAGCGCGGCAGGATCCTGCGGCGTCGCCACCAGCGCTGCATCCACTTCGAATTCGCGGACCCGCTCAATCAGCTTGCCGGTCGTACCGGTTTCGAGCTCCAGTGCGACATCCGGCCACCGCTGGTGATAACTCGCGAGCAATCCGGGCAGACGCGTTGCCGCGACGCTTTCCATCGTGCCCAAACGCAGGCGTCCACTCGGCCGATCTTCGCGCACGGCATGGCGCGCCTCGTCGGCGAGCGCGAGCAAACGCTCCGCGTAGGGCAGCAGTGTCTCGCCCGCCGGGGTCAGAACAAGGCGCCGCCCGTCACGGATGAACAGGTCGGTGCCCAGCTGCTCCTCGAGTTGCTTGATGCGCGTCGTGACGTTCGATTGCACGCGATTGAGCTTGGCAGCGGCGCGCGTCACGCCGTTTTCCCGCACGACAGCACGAAAAATGGTCAAGGCGGCCAGATCCACGATTCTCTCCTGGCGATGGTTGATATCCTAATTATTCATTTTTCGTGATTGAAAGGTCAAGCTAATATGGATTGAACAAACCGGCGACTGCCGGCCCGCTTCCACTATCCGTGATGCTCATGATCGATCTCGCTTCCAGCGCGCAAGACACCGCGACCGAACGTCACGCCGCCCGCCGCGCGGCGCTTGCCTGCATGATTACCTTGGCCGTGGTGCTCGGTATCGGCCGTTTTGCGTTCACGCCGCTCCTGCCGCTGATGCTTCACGGCAGCGCGCTCGGGCAGCCGCAGATCGATATCCAGCACGGCGGCTGGCTCGCATCGGCCAACTACGCAGGCTATTTCGTCGGCGCGATCACCTGTGCGGCGCTGCGGGTCGAGCCGGCGCGCATGGTGCGCGTGGGGCTTGTCGCAACGGTCCTGCTGACGCTGGCGATGGGCGTAACAAGCCAATTCTGGGTATGGGCCGTCGTGCGCTTCGTCGCCGGCGCGGTCAGCGCCTGGACCTTCGTGTTCGCCTCGCAGTGGGGCTTGCGGCGCCTCGCCGAACTCGGCGCGCATGGGTGGGGAGGGGTGATCTATACGGGCCCGGGCATGGGCATTGTCGGAACGGGTCTGCTGGTCAGCGCTGCGGGCGGCTATGGCGCGACGGTCGGTTGGATCGGTTTCGGACTCATCGGGGCGGTGCTTTCGATCCTGGTTTGGCCCGTGTTCCGGACCGCCCCAGGAGACGCGACGCGCGCCACAGGCCCGGCAACCACTGCCACTCGGCGAGCCTCGCCCGCAGGTCAGCGCGCCTCTACAAACCACGCCTGGCACCGCGCTGACGCCTTCTGGCTGATCCTGCTCTACGGCGTGCCCGGCTTCGGCTACATCATCACCGCGACGTTCCTGCCGGTGATCGCGCGCCATGCGCTGCCGGGTTCGTCCTGGCCCGATCTGTTCTGGCCGATGTTCGGCGCGGCCCTGATCGTCGGTGCACTGCTCGCGGCGCGCCTGCCGGTGCATTGGGACAATCGCACGCTGCTCGCCGGTTGCTATGTGCTGCAAGCCGCCGGCATTGCGCTCGGCATCGTCTGGCCCACGGCGGGCGGTTTCTCGCTCGGCAGCATCCTGATCGGGTTGCCATTTACGGCCATCACCCTGTTCGCGATGCGTGAGGCGCGGCGTCTGCTTGGCGACGAAGCCGCCGGCCTGATGGGCTATGCGACGGCAGCTTATGGCGTCGGCCAGATCGTCGGCCCGCTGGTGGCCGCGCCGATCGCCGAGCACACGGGGTCTTTTTCACCGGCCTTGTGGCTGGCGGCGGGGACGCTGCTGTTGGGCGCGGTCGGCCTGATCGTCGTGGCGCACATGCCGCGAGGCCGTGGCCGCATGCCCGATTGCGGCTGCAACTAACGGTCTTTCCGGTTGGCGCATGCCTTGGCGTCAACTGATCCGGCAAGCGCAAGCGCCAGCAACGCAAGTTCGTCCCCCGCCTTGCGAGGAACGTATGGGCCCGTTGAACCGCCCGTGTGGCCAATTCCCGGCCAAAAAACAAATAACTCCCCGGCGCACTAAAATGACGGCTTTCCCGTCATCTCAGCGCGCCCGTCGCCGGGCGCGTCGCCAGCCATGCAACATTTCGCGTCCGACAACTACGCCGGCATCTGTCCCGAAGCGCTCAACGCGCTGATCGCCGCCAACAACAGCGGCCACGAACCCGCTTACGGCGACGACTCCTGGACCAACCAGGTTTGCGACCGTCTGCGGGATCTGTTCCAGACCGATTGCGAAGTGTTTTTCGTGTTCAACGGCACGGCCGCCAATTCGCTGGCGCTGGCGTCGCTGTGCCAGTCGTATCACTCGGTGATCTGTCACGAACTCGCGCACATCGAAACCGATGAATGCGGCGGCCCGGAATTCTTCTCCGGCGGCTCGAAGCTGCTGACCGCGCCGGGCGTCGGCGGCAAGCTCACGCCGGATGCGATCGAAGCGGTCGTCACGCGCCGCGCCGATATTCATTACCCGAAGCCGAAGGTCGTCACGCTGACCCAATCGACGGAAGTAGGCACCGTCTACACCGTCGAGGAAGTGCGCGCGATCGCGGCCATCGCCAAGCGGCGTCATCTGAAAGTGCATATGGACGGCGCGCGCTTTGCGAACGCGGTCGCGGCGCTCGACGTGCATCCGTCCGAGATCACGTGGCGCGCGGGCGTCGACGTGCTGTGCTTCGGCGGGACCAAGAACGGTTTGCCGGTCGGTGAGGCCGTGGTGTTCTTCGACCGCTCGCTCGCCGACGATTTCGCCTACCGTCTGAAGCAGGCCGGCCAACTCGCCTCGAAAATGCGTTTCATCTCCGCGCCGTGGCTCGGACTGCTGGATAACGACGTCTGGCTGCGCAATGGGCGTCATGCGAATGCAATGGCGGCCTTGCTGGAAACGCGTTTGCAGGAAATTCCCGGTGTGAGCATCATGTTTCCGCGAGAATCGAACGCGGTCTTTGCGCAATTGCCGGCGCAGGCCGCCAAGGCAATGCGTGCGCGCGGCTGGAAGTTCTACGAGTTCATCGGCGCGGGCGGTTGCCGGCTGATGTGCGCCTGGGACACGCAGCCGGAAACCGTCGAGCGTTTCGCCGCGGAAGTACGCGATTTGTGCCTGGCCTGAAACCGCAATGACCGCGCGTGCGAGCAGCCTGGCATCGTGAGCTTGAACCGGAAGCTGGAACCAGGCGTACAAACAGCATCGCGCAAGAGTTGCTGAACCCGCCGCAGCACGACATTCAACACTGAACAACGCTGCACAGAAACCATAAGAGACGACCCACTCGCCATGACCGAACATCGATTTTGTCCGCGCTGCGCTACGCCTTTGATCGAGCGCGCCGATGCCGAACACGAAGGCGGCCGGATCCGCCAGATCTGCCCTGATACGGAATGCGGCTACGTCCATTGGAACAATCCGCTGCCCGTGGTGGCCGCGATCGTCGAGTACGAGGGCAAGATCCTGCTCGCGCGCAACGCCGCCTGGCCGGAAGGCATGTTCGCGCTGATCACCGGCTTTCTGGAAAACGGCGAGACGCCGGAAGAGGGCATTGCCCGCGAAGTGCTGGAAGAAACCTCGCTGCACGCGGAGACGGTCGAATTGATCGGCGTGTACGAATTCATTCGCAAAAACGAACTGATCATCGCGTATCACGTGAAGGCATACGGCACGGTCGCGCTGTCGCCGGAATTGCTCGAATACCGGCTGGTCGAGCCGGCCAAATTGCGTCCATGGCGTGCGGGTACTGGTCAGGCGCTCGGCGAATGGATGCGGCGGCGCGGCTTGCCGTTCGAGTTTGTCGAAAAACCGGGGCAGTAAGCGATGAACAAACCCGCACCGGCCACGCGCAGCGCCTACCCGCATTTTCTGCCGATCACCACGCGCTGGATGGATAACGACGTCTATGGCCACGTCAACAATGTCGTCTATTACAGCTACTTCGACACGGTGGTGAACGAGTATTTGATCCGCGCCGGCGTGCTCGATTTCGAGCATGGCGCGACGATCGGCCTCGTGGTCGAGACGCATTGCAATTACTTCGCGCCGCTGGTGTTTCCCGAACACGTCGAAGCGGGCTTGCGGGTCGTGCGGCTCGGCACCTCGAGCGTGCGCTACGAGGTGGGCCTCTTCAAGGCGGGCGAAGATCAACCCGTCGCCCAAGGGCATTTCGTGCACGTGTATGTGGATCGCGTCACGCGTCGCCCGGTGAGCTTGCCCGCCGATTTGCGCGCGGCGCTCGAACCGCTGACCGTCGCTGTGCAGGCGGAATAGGCGCGTGCAGTCGTTCGTCATCAATCTGCTGAACGGTGTCAGCTACGGCCTGCTGCTGTTCATGCTGTCGGCGGGTTTGACGCTGATTTTCAGCATGCTCGGCGTGCTGAATTTCGCGCACGCGAGCTTCTACATGCTCGGCGCGTACGTCGGTTTTTCGGTGGCGGCGCATGCGGGTTTCTGGAGTGCGCTCGTAATCGCTCCGCTGATCGTCGGCCTGATCGGTGCGGCGTTGGAGCGCTGGCTGTTGCGCCGCGTGCGTGTGCACGGTCATCTCCCCGAGTTGCTGCTGACTTTCGGCGCAGCGTATCTGCTCGGTGAGCTGGTCAAGCTTGGCTGGGGCTTGAGTCCGCTTAGCGCGACTGTTCCGGCCGTGCTCGACGGACCGTTGTTCACCCTCTACGGCGCCGCTTTTGCACGCTATCGGGCCTTCATGATGGCGGTGTCGCTGGCGATGCTGGCGGTGCTCTACGCGGTGTTGCGCGTATCGAAGGCGGGGCTGATCGTTCGTGCCGCGTTGACGCATGCGAGCGCTGTCGAGGCGCTTGGCCACAACGTGCCGCGCGTGTTCACCGGCGTGTTCGCGGCGGGCACGGCGCTCGCCGCACTGGCCGGCGTGATCGGCGCGCCGCTCTTCGTGATCGAACCGTCGATGGCGGAGTCGCTCGGCTCGATCGTCTTCGTGGTGGTCGTGATCGGCGGCCTCGGCTCGTTGAGCGGGGCGCTGGCGGCATCGCTGATCGTCGGTTGCGTGCAGACCTTCGCGGTAGCGAGCGACGTTTCGCTGGGCGATCTCACAGCCGTATTCGGAGGCGTGCTGCCGGACGCATGGGACACGCTGACGCTGGCGCAACTCGCCCCTTTGATTCCCTATCTGCTGCTAGTCGCCATGCTGGCGCTGCGCCCGCGTGGACTGTTCGGACGGCATGACGATCATGCGTGAGCCGCCCGAGAAGTTTGTTGTGCCGGCAGTCAAGCCGCGCTCGATGTTGCACAGATTCGCGCCGTGGCTCGCGCTTGTTTTGTTCCTCGCCGTGCCGCCTTTTGTCTGGCCGCAAAGCTGGCTCCTCGCCTATCTCGCGCAAACCGCGACGATGATCGTATTCGCGCTCTCGTATAACTTGCTGCTTGGCGAAACGGGTTTGCTTTCTTTCGGTCATGCCGCTTATTCCGGCCTCGGCGCACTCATCGCGGCGCAAGTATTCAATCGCATCGGTGCGCCGTTGGTGCTGTTGCCATTGATCGGCGGCATCGGCGGCGCATTGTGCGGCGTGCTGTTCGGTTTCGTGTCGACGCGGCGTGCAGGGACGGCCTTCGCGATGATCACGCTCGGCATCGGCGAACTCGTCGCTGCGGCCGCGTGGACGCTGCCCGACTGGTTCGGCGGCGAGGCGGGCGTGCCGATCGATCGCGCGAGTGGACCGATGCTCGCAAGCTGGAGTTTCGGCCCGGCGCGCGAGGCCTATGCGCTGATCGCGCTGTGGTGCGTGCTAGCGAGCGTCGCGATGTTCGCGTTGTCGCGCACACCGTTCATGCGGCTCGCCAACGCCGTGCGCGACAACCCGGCGCGCGCTGCCGCGATCGGCTGCTATCCGCGCCGCATCCGCTACGGCGTGGTGGTGATGTCGGCTTTTTTTGCGGGCATCGCAGGCACCCTGGGGCTGATCAATGTCGAACTGGTGTCGACGGAAAGCGTCGGCATGATGCGCTCGGGCGCCGTGCTGATCGCGACGGTGATCGGCGGCACAGGTGCGTTTTTCGGACCGGTCGCGGGGGCGATCGTGCTGACGTTTTTCAGCGTCGCGGTGGCGAGCGTGACGCGGGCGTGGCTGTTCTATCTGGGCCTGTTCTTTATCGTGATCGTGGTGGCTTCGCCGGATGGACTGGCGGGCTTCATGCAGCGGCACACGGCACGCGTCGCTGCTTACGGTTGGCGCGTGTGCGGCAAGGCGTATCTATGGGGCGCGGCTTCGGCGGTGCTATGGACGCTGGCCGTCGTGCTCGCGGTGCAGTGGGCGTATGCCGTGCAATTCGGCGCTGCCGATGGCGCGGCGTTCAGCGTTATCGGCGTGCCGCTGGAGCCGGCCTCGCCGCATCTCTGGCTCGGCGTCGTGGTGTGCATGTTGGCCGCGCCAGGCGCACTTGCCGCGCACTATGCACATCGCGCGCAAGCACGTCTTGCCGGGCGCGCCAGCGCCACGCCGATCACCGGAGACGCGCGATGATCCCGGCCCTCGCGGTCTACGGCGTCGAAAAGCGCATCGGCGCCACGCGGATTCTGCGCGGTGTCGATCTTGCGATCGAGCCCGGTGAGCGTCATGCATTGATCGGGCCGAACGGCGCGGGCAAGTCGACGCTATTCAATCTGATTGCCGGCGGCGCGCGCCCGAACGCCGGGCGCATCGATCTGTTCGGCGCGGAGATCACGCGTCTTGCGCCTGCCGCCATCACGCGCCGGGGCCTCGCGCGCAGCTTTCAGACCACCAGCGTGTTCGCACGACTCAGCGTATTCGACAACCTGCGCTGCGCGGCCATGCTGGCCGAGCGCGACCGCACGCGCTGGTGGCAGCGTTTCAGCGGCTCACGCACGGTCGATGCGCGCGCCGAGCAGGTGCTCGAAGCCGTGGGGCTGAGTGCGCGCAGAGATATCCAGGCCGGCACACTCAGCTATGCCGAGCAACGCGCGCTCGACCTCGGCCTTGCGCTTGCAGGCGGCGCGCACACCTTGCTGCTCGACGAGCCGACTGCGGGGATGAACCGCGCCGAAGCGGCGCGCGCCATCGAACTGATTCGCGCGACCACTGCAGGCCGTACGCTGCTGATGGTCGAGCACGACATGGACGCCGTGTTTGCCCTTGCCGACCGCGTTTCGGTGCTGGTACAAGGCCGGATCATCGCGACCGGCACGCCGGCGGCGATTCGCGCGGATGCGGTTGTGCGCGCCGCGTATCTTGGCGACAGCGTCCACCCATGACTGCCTTGCTCGACATTCAACAGCTGAACGCCTGGTATGGAGCGAGCCAGACCTTGCACGGCGTCAACTTGCGGATCGACGCGGGCGAAGTCGTGGCGCTGGTCGGGCGCAACGGCTCCGGACGCTCGACGCTCGCGCGCGCGATCATGGGCCTCGTGCGCAGCGAGGGCGAGTTGCGTTTTGCCGGTCATGCGCTCGGCGGGCTGCGCACCTTCGAAATCGCTCGCCTGGGACTCGGGTACGTGCCTGAGCATCGCGACGTTTTTCCGACGCTGAGCGTCCACGAAAATCTGCAACTCGGTGTGGCGCCGCAAGCGCGCGGCCGTGCCCCGCGCTTCACCTTTGACGACGCCTACGAACTGTTCCCCGTCTTGCGCGAGAGAAAGCGCACGCGAGCCGGCGTGTTATCGGGCGGCGAGCAACAGATGCTGACGCTCGCCCGGGCATTGCTCGGCGACCCCGACCTGCTGGTCATCGACGAACCCGGCGAAGGGCTGGCTAGCCTGGTGATGGAGCAAGTCGCGCGGTGCCTGCGGATGCTGCGCGATCGTGGCGTGGCGATGCTGCTGATCGAACAGCGGCTCGTCATTGCGCAAGACATCGCCAGCAGGGTTGCGGTGATGGGGCATGGCGAAATTGTCTTCGACGATGCGCTCGCGTCGTTTGTGAAGCGGCCGGACGTTATGCAGGAATGGCTCGGTGTAGGTTAGCCGCGATGCGTAGCGGAGTCGCGCATAGCCGCTAGTTCACCGGCATCACTGCAGCTCACTTAAGGACAGTTCCGAAAGGGCGCCCAAGCCCGGTTTCGCGAAGCCGAACCTAAGCATCCCTGGCAGCCATCCCGCTGCAGTTTTATTGCGGCGCCGCATTCGAATCTGCGGCCGTTTTGTTGTCCTGACATGCGCGTCATGCGCTGTGTAATGTACGCGTCCCTCGTTCCACGTCCGAATCGCGTTCTGAATGCCGTTTGAATCCCGTTTGCGTACAGCGCGCTCAAGCCTGATGCGTGGGGCTTTCCCGTGACTTGTCGTAGCGATTCAAACGCTTGATCGTTTGGTGAGCGTCCTCCAGAAATCTTGTCGGCAGCGCGCTGACAAATCAAGACAATCAGGTCAAAGGCGCGCAACGGCGGCACGGTGTTTAAAGCCGACGTATGTGCGACCGACCATGCCGTGCCGGACGCGCACAAGACGCGCCGCGGCCTCAGGAGGAGACATCATGAAACAGACAGACGCATTGGGCGAAACAGCGGCTGACGGCGTGCAGGCGGAGCCCGCGCTGCGACCGCTTCAAAGAATGTTGTCGCGTCGAGTGGCGCGCTCGCCGCTCGCAGAAACGTGGCGCACGCGAGCTGGCGCCAGTGCCGCGCTGGTGACGGCTGCACTGCTGATGTCCGCGTGCGCCGACGCGAGTTCCACGACCGGCGATGCGGCGTCCGCACCGTCGAGACAAACGAGCGCGGCAGCGAACGCTGTGAGCAACAACGACAGCCTGTTGACGGCAAAATCTCAACCGGATGCTCCGGGACCCACCGCTAACGCCACGAACGGCGTCGCTACTGCTTCGAGCGGCACCTCCGTTGCGAGCACCGATCAACCTGCCTCCGCATCGCGCCCCTCGCTTGAACTCGTCAAGGCCAAACAGCTTGCTGCCGAACAGCGCGTCGCCGCACGCGTGCCGGCCGCGAGCGGCATGACCGAGAAGCGCAGCCGTCCGCTGACGCTGCGCGATTCCGGCATCGACGGCTCGTTGATGTTCGCGCGCGACGTCGACTTTCGCGTGACTGGGGACATCGGCTTCATGATTCACGACATGGCGGCGACGCTGACTCCGGCGCGCGCCGGCCAACCGATCGTGTTCGACGATCCGACCAGCGTGACGATCAATGTCCACCGCGGCGATGTGACGCTCGACAACGCCAAGCTCACCGCGATCTTCAATCGCTATCTGTTCCAGTACCAGGGCTCGCCGTTGCGCAATATGCGAGTGGTGCCGCAAGACGGCGGCACCTTGCGCATTACGGGCGAGATGCACCGCGACACGTGGGTGCCGATCGTGCTGATCGGTTCGCTGTCGATGCGCAACGCCGACGACCTCGTGTTCCATGCCGATCACGTCGAAGTGGCCGGCGTCGGCGCCGACAAGCTGATGCAGGCCGCGCACGTGAAGATGGCCGACCTGTTGAAAGTGGACACACCGATCGCGCGTCTCGACGGCGACGACGTCGTGATGCAGGTGGCCAAACTCACGCCGCCGCCCGCGTTGCGCATGACCATCACGCAGATCAGCATCAGTGCCGCAGGTGTGCGCTTCACGCTCGACGACCGCACGGTGTCGAAGATCGACTGGCCCGCGACGATGCCACCGCGCGGCATGCTGGTGCAGGGCGGCGACGTGAAGTTCATGCGTTCGATGCCGATGAACATCGACATGGCGCTAACCCCGCTTGATACGAACGCGCCCTTCGTGCTCGACCTGTATCACTACCGCGACCAGATGGCGGCGGGCTACTTCACCTTCGACGAAGCGGGCGCACTGGACGTGCACTTGCCGTCATATCCGACGCTAGCCAGCGCGTCGAAAGATGCGCCGACGCAAATGGGCAGCGCGAGCGCACGCTTTAACGACAGTTTCATTCGCGCGCAGCAGGCGTCGCTCGCGCAGGCGCGCCAGGTCTGGCAACACGTGCCGCAGACGTTGCGGACGGCGTCGGTTGCGCGCGCGATCCCGGTCGGCACGCGGGCGGCATTTGCCGGCCAGAGCATGGCGACACCCGGCTCTGCGATCAGCGACGAGCGGCACTCGTCCGGACCTGCACCGTTGATTCACGTCGAGAATGTGGACTTCTACGTATCGGGTCGAATCGGTTTTCATGTGCGTTCGCTGGATGCGCAGATGGTGCCGAAGAAGCCGGGTCAACCGGTCGACCTCGACGATCCGGACCAGTACGACATTCGCATCATTGGCGGCGAAGTGGTCGAGCCGTGGCCCGCGATGGCGGCGTTGTTCAACGACTATCTGCTCGACTATGAGCCGCGTTCGCTGAACGATTTGCAGCTGAAGCCGGTGGACGGCAAGTTGGAAGTGACGGGTGGCATCAAGTTGTGGAATCACTTTCCTGGCGTGTGGTTGCCGACGACGATGAGCGGCACGATCGTGGCTAAGGATGAGCGGCATCTTGTCTATGAGCCGACCTCGGTGAAGGTGTTGGGCGTGCCGCAGGCGGGGTTGCTGCGGGCGCTGGATATTCCGTTGGCGTCGTTGACGCCGTTTACGCGCAAGGGTGTGGCGTTGAAGGGTAACGAACTGGTGTTCGATCAGTACACCGTGTTTCCGCCGCCCGTTTTGCAGGGGCGGCTGGCTAGTGCGACGGTGACTGATGAGGGGTTGGTGTTGAAGTTCAAGCGGGATGCATCCGTTGTTGCTGCGAGGCCGCCTGTTGGGGCGGCGAAGAGTTTTGTGTGGATCGAGTCTGGGGATGTGAAGATGTTTAATTCGTTGGTCACGAATGCCAGGACTTTCATTCGGGATAGTTCTAATCCTGGGGTTATGAGGTTTGATCTTTATAGGTATAGGAGGGACGTTTCTAAGGGGACTGTGAGGATGGGGGGGGATGGGGGATTGGAGGTGGATCTGGCTGCTAGGAAATAGTTAGGGTTTTTGCCTTTTGCGGCGGCATTGGCCGTGTTCTTGGGGCTTTGGCCTTTCCTTGTTTTGTTAGTGGTCTATTAGTGTTCCCCCTGTGCGGGGGGGCACCTACTTTTCTTTGCCGCCGCAAAGAAAAGTAG
>NZ_JALPRI010000014.1:0-191811 GCF_030464785.1 Paraburkholderia sp. SEWSISQ10-3 4 | reverse complement strand
CTTCGACTTTTTAAAAATACCCTTTGCCGGTGTCCAGGATTGCTTGACCACTACAGTGCCGCCCCGCACAGGGGCAACGCTAATAGACCACTAACAATGCAAGGAAAGGCACCAAGGCCAGAGCCACGAACAACAAGCGCCGCGAAGGCAAAAAACCTCAAGACGCTGCCACTCCAGCCCGCCGCCCCTTGCGGCCCTCCCACCGAACCCGAATCCGATCCATATAAAGATAAACCACGGGAGTGGTATACAAAGTCAGCATCTGACTAACAATCAACCCACCCACAATAGCAATCCCCAACGGAGCCCGAAGCTCCGCCCCTTCACCACTTCCAAAAGCCAGCGGCAACGCCCCAAGCAGCGCGGCACAGGTAGTCATCATGATCGGCCGGAACCGCAACATACAAGCCTGATAAATCGCATCCTGCGACGACAACCCCTGCCGGGAGGCTTCAATAGCAAAATCCACCATCATGATCGCGTTCTTCTTCACGATGCCGATCAGCAAGATCACCCCGATCAACGCAATGATGCTGAACTCAGTCTTGAACAGCAGCAAAGCCAGCAACGCCCCCACGCCCGCGGAGGGCAGGGTCGACAAAATCGTCAGCGGGTGGATATAGCTCTCGTACAACATCCCCAGCACGATATACACCGCCGCCAATGCGGCCAGAATCAGGATCGGCTGGTCGGACATCGACTGCTGGAACGCCTGGGCCGTGCCCTGGAAGCTGCCGTGGATCGTTCCCGGCATGCCGATCTGCGCCATCGTGTCGTAGATTGCCTGCGTCGCCGTCGATAAGGACACGCCCGGCGGCAGATTGAACGAAATCGTCGAGGCCACGAACTGGCTCTGGTGATTCACCGACAACGGCGTATTCCCCGGCCCGAAGCTCGCGATCGCCGACAACGGCACCATCGTTTCCTTCGAGGTCGATACGGCCGCGCCCGATGAAGCACTCGACTTGCCGCTCGCCGCAATCGAATTGATCGCCTGGTTGCGCGCGGAGTCGGCAGCGATGCTCGCCACGCTCGATGCCGTCGTGCCGGCTGTGCCGCCAGTCGTTGCGCTCGTGCTCGCTGTAGTCGTTGTCTGCGCGGTCACCGTGCCCGCCGGCGCGTTAGTGGTCTGCGCGCCGCTCGCGCTGCCGCCCGAAGTGCTGACGTAAATCTGTTTCAGCATGTCGGGACTCTGCCAGTACTTCGGCGCCACTTCCATCACGACGTGATACTGGTTCAACGGGTTGTAAATCGTCGAGACCTGGCGCTGGCCGAACGCGTCGTACAAGGTGTTGTCGATCTGCGCCGGCTTGATGCCAAGGCGCGAGGCAGTCGCGCGGTCGATCGTCACCATCGCCTCGAGGCCGCCTTGCTGCTGGTCGGAATTCACGTCGGCGAGTTCGGGGCGCGCCTGCAGCGCCTCAGTGAGCTTCGGTCCCCACAGATACAGGTCAGGCGTCGAATCGGCCAGCAGCGTGAACTGATACTGCGCGTTCGATTGTCGGCCGCCAACGCGAATGTCCTGCACCGCTTGCAGGAAAGTCCGCGCGCCGGCCACGTCGCCGAGCGGGGCGCGCAGTTGCTGGATCACCTGGTCGGCGGAGAGCTTGCGCTCGCTCTTCGGCTTCAGCGAAACGAACATGAAACCGGAGTTGGTCTGCCGGCCGCCGGTGAAACCCGCCACGCTGTCCACCGCAGGGTTCTTGCCGACGATTTCCATCATTTCCGAGAACTTGCCTTTCATCGCCTGGAACGACGTGCTCTGGTCGGCCTGAATGCCGCCGATCAGCCGGCCCGTGTCCTGCTGCGGAAAGAAGCCCTTCGGCACGATGATGTACAGCCAGATGTTCAGTCCGATTGTCGCGAGCAGAATCATCACGATCAGGCGCGGATGCCGCAGCGCCCAGCCAAGGGTGCGCTCATAACCGCGATGCATCGACATGAAGCCGCGTTCGAGCCAGAGACCGAAACGTCCTTCTTCCTGTTTCTCATGCGGCTCGCGCAGCAGGCGCGAACACATCATTGGCGTCAAGGTGAGCGAGACGATCAGCGACACGCCGATCGCGAGCGACAGCGTCAGCGCGAACTCGCGGAACAGCCGCCCGACAATGCCGCCCATCAGCAGAATCGGCAGGAACACGGCGACGAGCGAGATACTGATCGACAGCACCGTGAAGCCGACTTCGCGCGCGCCGAGGAAGGCGGCCTTCATGCGCGGCACGCCGTTCTCGATATGCCGCGAGATGTTCTCCAGCACCACGATCGCATCGTCGACCACGAAGCCGGTCGCGATCGTCAACGCCATTAGCGAGAGGTTGTCGATCGAAAAACCCAGCATATACATCGCGCCAAACGTGCCGATGATCGAGATCGGCACGGCCACGCTCGGAATCAGCGTGGCGCGCCAGTTGCGCAGGAACAGGAACACCACCATCACCACCAGCGCCACCGCGATCATCAGCGTGCGCTCGGTGTCTTTCAGCGACGCGCGGATTGTCGTAGAGCGGTCGGCGGCGGGCGCGATGTCGACGTCGGCGGGCAGCGACGCGTGCAACTGCGGCAGCATCCCCATCACGCGGTCGATGGTGTCGATGATGTTCGCGCCGGGCTGGCGGTACAGGATCACCAGCACCGAACGCTTGCCGTTGAAGAGACCCAGGTTGCGCAGATCTTCGACCGAGTCGACCACCTCCGCGACGTCGGACAGTTTCACCGCCGCGCCGTTACGGTACGCGATGACCAGGTCCTTATACTGCGACGCCTTGCTCGCCTGGTCGTTGGTGTAGATCTGCACGCGGTTCGGGCCGAATTCGATCGAGCCTTTCGGGCTGTTCGCATTGGCTGCGGCGAGCGCCGCACGCACGTCTTCGAGACCGATGCCGTAGTGGGACAGGGCATTCGGTTCAAGTTCGACACGCACAGCCGGATTCGCCGAACCACTCACATCCACTTCGCCGACGCCGTCCACCTGCGAGAGCGACTGCTGCAACACGGTGGCCGCCGAGTCGTACAACTGACCGGCGGTCAGCGTCTTCGACGTGAGCGCGAGAATCAGGATCGGCGCGTCGGCTGGATTCACCTTGTGGTACGTCGGGTTGCTGCGCAAGCTCGCTGGCAGATCGGCACGCGCGGCGTTGATGGCCGCTTGGACGTCGCGCGCGGCGCCGTCGATGTCGCGGTTCAGACCGAACTGCAGCGTAATGCGCGTCGAGCCGACCGAGCTCTGCGAGGTCATTTCGGTGACGTCGGCGATCGAGCCGAGATGCCGTTCGAGCGGACTCGCCACGCTGGTCGCAACCGTGTCCGGGCTCGCGCCCGGCAGCGTCGCCTGCACCGAAATGGTCGGGAAATCGACCTGCGGCAGCGGCGCGACCGGCAGCTTGGTGAACGCGAAAATACCGGACAGCGCGATGCCGATCGCCAGCAGCGTGGTGGCGACCGGGCGGGAAATAAACGGACGCGACAGGTTCATCGCTTAAGTCCCTGCATCGGTGGCGGGCGGCACAGGCTTGCCGCGATTGAAGCGTTCACGTGCGCGGCGGGCGAGTGAGTCGAAGCCGAGATAGATCACCGGCGTGGTGAACAGCGTGAGCAACTGGCTGACGATCAAACCACCGGCAATCGCGATACCGAGCGGGCGGCGCAACTCCGAGCCGGCGCCGGTGCCGAGCATCAGCGGCAGGGCGCCGAGCAGGGCGGCGAGCGTCGTCATCAGGATCGGCCGGAAACGCAGCAGACACGCCTGATAGATGGCCTCGCGCGGCGGCTTGCCTTCCTCGCGCTCGGCGTAGAGCGCGAAGTCGATCATCATGATGGCGTTCTTCTTCACGATACCGATCAGCAGCACGATACCGATGATGCCGATGATGTCGAGATCGTGCCCGGTGATCAGCAGCGCGAGCAGGGCGCCGACGCCGGCCGACGGCAGCGTCGACAGAATCGTGATCGGGTGGATGAAGCTCTCGTACAGCACGCCGAGCACGATATACATCGTGACGATCGCCGCCAGGATCAGGAACAGTTCGTTCGACAGCGACGCCTGGAACGCCAGCGCCGCGCCCTGGAAGCGCGTCTGGAACGACGCCGGCAGCCCGACATCCTTCTCCGCCTGATCGATCGCTTTCACCGCCGCGCCGAGCGATGAACCGGGCGCGAGGTTGAACGAAACGGTGGTGGCCGGGAACTGGCTCAAGTGTGTGACGAGCAGCGGCGCCGGTTTCTCGATGAACTTCGCGATCGACGACAGCGGCACCTGGCCGCCCGACGAAGTGGAAGAGGGCAGGTAGATCGACTTCAGCGACTCCGTGTAGTGCTGCATCTGCGGCTGCGCTTCCAGAATCACGCGGTACTGGTTCGATTGAGTGAAGATGGTCGAGATGATGCGCTGGCCGAATGCGTCATACAGCGCGCTATCCACGGTGGCCGGCGTGATGCCGTAACGTGACGCTGTGGCACGGTCGATCTCGATGTAGACCGACTGGCCGTTGTCCTGCAAGTCGGTGGCCACGTCCGCGAGTTCCGGCGATTGTTTCAGCCGGTCGACCAGCTTCGGCACCCACGTGGTGAATTCGCTGATGTTCGGATCGGTCAGCATGAACTGGTACTGCGTCGGGCTGACCGTGGAATCGATCGTCAGATCCTGCACCGGCTGCATGTACAACGAGGCGCCCGGAATATGCGCGACGTCCTGCTGCAACTGGCGGATTACGTCGCTCGCGGTGCTACTGCGGTCGTCGCGCGGCTTCAGGTTGATCAGCATGCGGCCGCTGTTCAACGTGATGTTGCTGCCGTCCACGCCGATGAACGAGGTGAGGCTTTCCACGTCCGGGTTCTTCAGGATCTGCGCCGCGAGTTCCTGCTGACGCTCGGCCATCGACGCATACGACACCGACTGCGGCGCCTGCGTGATCGCCTGGATCACGCCGGTATCCTGCACCGGGAAGAAACCCTTCGGAATGTACACGTACAGCACGCCGGTCAGCACCAGCGTGAGCACCGCGACGAACAGGGTGGAGCGTTGCCGGTTCAGCACCCAGGTGAGCGCGACTGCGTAGCGGGCGATCACCCAGTCGATCGCTTTATGAGCCTTCGCTTCGAAACGGTGGCTTTCATGCGGTGGCGAGTGGCGCAGGAGCTTCGCGCACATCATCGGCACGAGCGTGAGGGAGACGATTGCCGAAATCACGATCGTCACGGCCAGCGTGATCGCGAATTCGTGGAACAGGCGTCCCACCACGTCGCCCATGAAGAGCAGCGGAATCAGCACGGCGATCAGCGAAACCGTCAACGAAATGATCGTGAAGCCGATCTGTTTCGAGCCCTTCAGAGCGGCTTCCAGCGGCGACTCGCCTTCTTCGACATAGCGCGCGATGTTCTCGATCATCACGATCGCATCGTCCACCACGAAGCCGGTCGCAATGGTCAACGCCATCAGCGACAGGTTATCCAGCGAGAAGCCGCACAGGTACATCACCGCGAGCGTGCCGATCAGCGAGAGCGGCACCGACAGACTCGGAATGATGGTCGCGTAGACGTTGGCGAGGAACAGGTACATCACCAGCACCACCAGCACGACCGACATCAGCAATTCGAACTGCACGTCGCGCACGGAGGCGCGGATCGTGGTGGTGCGGTCGGTGACGATCTCCACGTCGAGCGCGGCGGGCAGCGACTGTTGCAGTTGCGGCAGCAGCGCCTTGATGCTGTCGACCACCTGGATCACGTTCGCGCCCGGCTGGCGCTGCACGTTCAGGATGATCGCCGGCGTGTTGTTGACCCATGCGCCGAGCTTGGTGTTCTCCGCGCCCTGCACGATGTTGGCGACGTCCGTCAGCATGACCGGACGACCGCCCTTGTATGCGACCACGGCGCTCTTGTAAGCCTCCGCGTCGGTCAGTTGGTCGTTCGCGTTGATCGTGTAGTTGCGCGTCGGGCCGTCGAAGTTGCCCTTCGGCGTGTTGACGTTCAGGTTCGAAATCGTGGTGCGCAAGTCGTCCAGATTCAGACCGTACGCGGCGAGCGCGCGCGGGTTCGCCTGAATCCGCACGGCCGGGCGTTGACCGCCGGACAGGCTCACTAGACCCACGCCCGCCACCTGCGAGATCTTCTGCGCGAGACGCGTGTCGGCCAGGTCCTGTACCTGCGTGAGCGGCATCGTCTTCGAGGTGATCGCGAGCGTGATGATCGGCGCGTCGGCAGGATTGACCTTCGCGTAGATCGGTGGCGCGGGCAGGTCGGACGGCAGCAGGTTGCCCGCGGCGTTGATCGCCGCCTGGACTTCCTGCTCGGCGATGTCGAGCGGCAGATCGAGGCTGAATTGCAGCGTGATGATCGACGAGCCGGCCGAGCTTTGCGACGACATCTGATTCAACGACGGCATCTGCCCGAACTGGCGTTCGAGCGGCGCGGTGACCGACGAGGTCATCACGTCCGGGCTCGCACCCGGATAGAAGGTCTGCACCTGGATCGTCGGATAGTCGACCTCGGGCAGCGCGGAGAGCGGCAGAAAGCGCAGCGCGACGAGACCGACCAGCATGATCGCCGCCATCAGCAGCGCGGTGCCGACGGGACGCAGAATAAAGGCGCGGGATGGATTCATGCGATAGTTGCCGTGCCTTTATTCCGAGGCTTGCGCCGCGTGTTTGCGATGATGTCCATGCGCGCCGGATGCGCCCGAAGCGGCAGCCGCACCGCTTGCACCGCTCGCACCACGCGCGCCCGAAGCGCCGCGCGGCTTGTCGGCCGGAATCGTGATTTTCGCGCCTTCCTTCAGCCGGTCCGAACCGTCGATCACGACGCGCTCGCCGATCTGCAGGCCGGATTTGATGCTGGTGCGTTCGCCGTCCACTGGACCGATCTTGACCGGACGCACGGTCACCGTGTTGTCCGGCTTCACGACATACACGAACTGACCCATCGAGCCGTTCAGCACGGCCGGCGTCGGCACAATCACAGCGTCCTTGATCGTGTCCACGAGCAGGCGCGTATTCACGAACTGATTCGGGAACAGCACGTTCTTCTCGTTCTGGAAAACTGCGCGCAGTTTGACCGTGCCGGTCGTGGTGTCGATCTGGTTATCCAGGGTTTCGAGCGAGCCGCCTTCGAGCGAGGTGGTGTTGCTGCGGTCGTACGCGGTGACCGAGAGCTTCGCGCCCGTTTGGGTCTGCTGGAGGATTTGCTGCAGGTTGTCTTCGGAGGTCGTGAAGATCACGCTGATCGGCTGCAACTGCGTAATCACGACGATGCCGTTGGTCAGGCTCGGCGTCACGTAGTTGCCCGGATCGACCTGGCGCAAACCGACGCGCCCTGACACCGGCGCCGTGATGCGCGCATAGACGAGGTCGAGCCTGAAGGTATCGATGTTCGCCTGATCGGACTTGACCGTGCCTTCATACTGCCGCACGAGCGAGGCCTGCGTATCGACCTGCTGGCTGGCGATCGAGTCTTGCGAGAGCAGCGTCTGATAACGCTTCAGGTCGAGGCGGGCGGTTTGCAGCAACGCCTGGTCGCGCGCGAGGGTGCCTTGCGCGTTCTCCAGCGAGATCTGATAGGGGCGCGGGTCGATCTGGGCGAGCACGTCGCCCTTCTTGACCATTTGACCTTCCTTGAAATACACGTCCTGCAGCACGCCGCTCAACTGCGGCAGCACGGTGACGTTGGCGAGCGGCGTGACCGTGCCGAGCGCGGTCAGCACGACCGGCATCTCACCTTGTGTGGCGGTCGCCACGTGAACCGGCTGCGGCATGTTGGCGAGGCCGCCGCCACGGCCCCCGCGGCCGCCGCCGCTCGCGCCGCTTGCACCGGCAGCTCCGCTCGCGCCGCCGCCGGGCCCGCCCCACGGATGCCAGCGCCACAACACGATCCCGAGGATGACCAGCGCCGCAACGATCAGCGCGATGTTGCGCCCGCGATGGCTTTCTGCTGCGACCGGTGTGTTGCCGGGACCGCCGACAGGCTTCCCGCTGGTGGACGGTTGCGAACCGGGTTGAGAAGCCGGGGCGGCTGGGCGTGAAGTTTCCGAATGCTTTTGTTGTTCGTCCATCGGTTCGGTCTGGTGGCAGGCTTTGATGTGAGCCGCTCGTGCGCTTGTACCGCTTCAAGAGTTCAGCGGACCGGCACGCAGGCGGCATGACAGGCGGTTTCGACAGCGGACGCGCCGCAAATGTTCAGCGCGATGCTACCCGAGGCGCGGGACAAAGATGTTAACGCATTGCGCCATCATGACAGGTCGGCGGGACGTTATCGAAGGGCAATAGCGGCAAGCCGGGCAAGCGCCCGCGACGGGAATGCGTGATCCTACGTCGCGGGCTCTGTAACAGTCCACCCGTGTATTTTTCTTTTGATTACGAAGGTTACAGTACGAGCGGAGGGTGGCAAGGCAATGTAATGGCCGGCGCGTGCCCACGCGTTTCAATTGTCGAGGCGGCGCCCGGGTGTGCCGCCGATCTCGAGAACGATCTTGCTGATGCATTCGAGCAGGGCCGGCGCCGCGCGCGAGATCAGCCAGTCGCGTGGGCACTGGTCTGCGGCGCCGCCGCAATTGACGGCATAGCGCTCGCCCGAGGGGCCGATGAATCCTGACGCGATGGCGTTCAGGCCGTCGTACCATTCGCCCGTGGCGATCGCGAAGCCTTGCTCCGCGGTTTCCCGTAGTGCGCTTGCCAGGCGGTTGCTGACATGGCCCCAGTCGTCGCCTTCGGCGGCCTGCAGGCCGGTCAGCAATTTTTCCCGCTCCGGTTCAGCAAGCGCCGACAGATAGGCGCGGCCGACTGCCGTGCGGCTGAGGTTCATGCGCGAGCCGATTTCGAGGCGCGATACCAGCACCGCCGAACGTGGCCGGATCGCATCGATCACCACCATGTCGAGGCGGTCGCGTACGGCCAGATGCACGGACAACGCGGTGCGTTCGGCGAGTTCGATAAGGAAGGGGCGCGCCCGGGCCCGGATGTCGAAGTTGCGCAAAAAGCCGTTGCTCAACTCCAATACCGACGAAGTCAGGACGAATCGCTCGCTGTCGGGCAGGCGGAACAGGAACCCTGCGCCGACGAGCGTGGCGGTAATGCGCGAGACGGTGGGCTTTGGAATGCCGGTCAGCTCGGTCAACTCGCGGTTGCTGAGCGGCGCATCGGCCGCGGCGATCGAGCGCAGCACGGTCAAACCCCGTGCCAGCGCGGTGACTTCCTCGCCCGGGCCGTCTTTGTCTTTGGCTGGGCCTGCGGCAGTTCGGGAGGACGTGGGTCGGGTCATATCGTTTTTCTGGAACTATATTTCAATATTCTGTTCGTTTGCCTGTCAGCAACCGTTCCGCAAAGATGCGGCAGAAGCCCCAAAATGGGGCATGAATTCCATTTTTCATCAGAAGATTCATTGTATCGGAATATTTTGCCGAGACGAATGAGGCCTCTTTAGATTTTGCTTGACTTAGTCAGCATAACCATAAAAAATGGAATCTCATTTCGAAAGACGGTTTCAGGTTCTGCATTTTGAAATTCTGAACCAACCGTGGTCCGCGGAGTGTCTGGTCGAGTACCTCTAACAGTCTCCCGTAGCAGTCCACGCAGTGTCTGTCTCGACCCCGGCGTTCAATATCGCGCGCCCGTCCAACTTTCGAATACCGTCTCTCAGGTTCTAGCACGGCCCTCGGAATGGCTAGAACTTTTTAAGGCGTCACGGAAACGTGACGCCTTTTTTTTCGTCCTATGGGCGCACAACAAAGTCTGCGGCATTCCTAAAATGCCCTTTTGTGTGCAACAAATACAGCTCTTCAGTAGCGATGCGGAGGGGGCGGCCGGCGGTGCGGAGGCGGCCGATGATGATGGCGCCTGGGTGGCGGCAGAATCGGGAGCTTCGCCGTTAGCGCGAGCAGGTTGAGGCAGGTGTCTTTTACTGAGCAAGCGTTCCGCGTGCATACGAAGACCATCTGTCGATGCCGACGGTTCCCGTGCAGCGGCTCTGGCCTTTGAAATTGTGCGGGTTCGATACTGGCTGGCGGTGGTACGTCATGCTGCCGCGTCTGCTCGAAGCGAATGCGAGAAAACGGGTTGCTCCGCGGCCAACTTCCGCTTGTTGGCAGTCTGTGGGAACACGTACCAACTGCCGTCATCATGCTTGAAGAAGAACAGCATGTGCGTTCCCGATTGCGACGCGCTTTCGACGCACACGTATCGTCGGCCACCCAGTCTGGTGCGGCTGAAAGCGGTCACACGAACTGGCGTCGCGGGCGTCGGTGCGAGCCATTTTTCGACCTGACAACGCAGGGATTGCCCATTCGTGCTCTTCATGTCGCCCTCCAGCAAGTCTGAAGGCCAGCAAAGTTAGATAGAACGCGGACCACCGGCGTCAGCGCCGGCCTGACATTGGGCCGTCGCTGGCGTTAGCGATAGGCGTTATTGTCCGATTTGCCGGCTCACGTGGTTTTCCTGCTGGTTCAACGCGTAGTCTTCGCGCCTGGTAATGTGGCTGCCGTTCTGGCTCGCCATGTCGCGCTCTTCCTGGCGAATCTGATGGTCATCGCGATGCAGTCTCGCCGCCTCGGCGTGGGACATCTCACCCTCCCGTACTTCCTGGTGAATGCGACGGTCCTGATTCGCGAGGCGATCATTGACCTCGGCACGGCGTGGGTGCGATGCATCCCAGTTCGTTTGCGCCGACGCGGTGCCCACGAATGACAGGGCGAGTGCCGCCGCAGCAGCGATTTTGTAGGCAGCGTTGTGCATGGTCGTCTCCGATTCAGTTGAAGGGCCGGCTTCTAGCCGTTCAACTGCTTAACGTTTCGGACGACCACGATGCTGACCGCGCAGTTGTGAGTTCTGAAACCGAATATTTCGTGACGACTGGGCTGCGGGAAATCGTGCGGACGCAGGGAGATGTTTCAATCTACACGTCTCGTTACACACAAAAACACCGGTAATCTGCCGGCTCAATATAGTGCGCTCACAACTGACTAGTGAGGCGTGTATGAAAAGAGTTTTTGTGCTGATGCTGATGGCCGTATGTCTTGGTAGCGCGCTGGGCGGCTGCATTGTGGTGCCAGCAGGCGGCTACTATCACCGCTATTAAACCGCAGGCAAAGCGGGCGGCGCATGAACAGAAGGCAGATGCGCCGCCGGCAATCCTGAACGGTCTTATTGAACAGTCTTTGTTGGCATGCGGTTGTCTTCAGAGTGCATAGCGGACATGCCCATGTCGCTCGTGGCGGCCGCGGTCTTGCTCATGTCGCCGGGAACCCGGTTCCACGGGCTCGATACGGGCTCGCTGTGATACGTCATTCCTGCCGTCGCGGCACCGTGCGCGCCGCCGCTGCCGTTGCCGCCGTTGCCATTCCCGCCGGCTTGCGCAAACGTTGCAGCGCACGCGCAAAGCGACGCAACAGCCAGACGCGCGAACAGCGCGTTCATCGTCAACTTTTCCATGGTATTTCTCCGGTGATATCGGCATGCGTTTGCAGCGCCGAAGTCTCATAGACCGCTCAAGGCTGACTGGTTGCGTAGCGGCGACGCGCAAGCAGCTACCCGAGTCTGAACAGAACAGCTATTTGCTGAGTCCAGATGTGAGGTATGTGATTCAGTCGCGGTTCGACGCGGAAAATGACAGCGCTGCGAATGCTCTGTTCGTCGGATTGCCATGCGTAATTGCGCGGCCTTGACTGCATATACGGGGAATACCTGCGCCTGGATTCAAAAATGAACTGCAGTATTGCCGTGCTCGGCGCACTGGTGATGGAGCTCCCATTTGACATCGCGAAGGCACTGGCTTTCGCTCTTATTTCCAGTACGCTCTTTGCGCCCTTTTAATGGAAACGTCATTTGAGGGAGCGTCTCGTGATGAAGTCGATTGCTATTATTCCGGCTCGTCCTCGTCAACTTCTTCGCCGTCCTCCGACTCAATCCGGGTGGTTCCACCCGTCGCTGGAGGGTCGCTGGCAGGGAAGGTGTCTTCAATAGTCTTATCGACATCCTCCTCAGACTTTTCACTCGCGGGGTTCTGTTCCTTCGGGCTGGTGGCCATGTGTATCTCCGGTTGCGTTGGGAATGATTTGACGCCTATGCCGCCGCAATGGGGCGCGCGGCGGCATAGGCGCTACAACGGTACCGTTTGGATTTTAGTGTTCGCTTGGCCGGAAAGCAGGGTCACTTTCCACCGCCTCGCGGGTCGCTGACCAGTACGGCTGCTGGTTGTAGTAGCGATATGTCGACTCTCCCCACTTCGCATCCGCCATCATCGGCCAGTGGTCCTTGTCAAATCCAGGGTCCTCCTTAAGGCGCTGCGCGGCAATGTCGACGACGAAGCATTTCTCTTCCGTATCAAGAGTCAGTGCGCTCCACGGGATGGCATGCAGGGTAGAACCCATTCCAAGGAAACCTCCCTCAGAAAGTACCGCATAGGCAATGCGGCCGTTCCGGACGTCAAGCATGATGTCTGAAATTTTTCCCACGTGTTCGCCATCAGATGACATGACCTTGTTCCCATCGAGCGTTGCTGCGGCCATGATGTCCGGCCCTGGTCCTTCTCCCATGCCACCGCCGACGATGTCAGCTCCGCGTTGGGTGTCGCCTTGCGGGTTAATTGAGCCCATGATTCACCTCCTTCAAAAAAGGTACTTCAATGGCGCGCAAGCGGTGTTCCCAGTCGAAGCTTCGAGCGCGGGCAACTAGAAGCAAAGTCTGGAGGGTATTGGTTGCCATCGGGAGCCTGCAGGAGCCGGCACATTGACGCGGGTTTGGGGACCAGACAAACGCTTCGCCAACAGTGAGTTAATGGCGAGCTCCAAGGCACTCAGGTCGACGGGCTTTGAAAGAAAAACATTCCAAAGCGTGGATTTCTCTTCCGGCGGCACCCGCCCGGAAGCCATCACCACAGGAATCTGGGCAAGCGCGGGATAAAACTTCAGTCGTTCGCATAAGGCAATTCCATCCATGCCTGGCATGTCGCAGTCAGTGACAATCAAGTCGGGAAGGCACTGCGCAGCTTTGGCGAGAGCTGCCTCCCCACCTTCCGCGAGGAGCACGTGGTAACCGCGTCCCACCAGGACAATCTGGAGCAGCCACAGCGAATCTACGTCGTCATCGACGAGCAGGATGGTAGACATATCGCGAACCCAGAGGTATTCCGTTTTTGCGCAACGCCTATGCCTGCCAACCTGGCTACGGCCCACTTGTGAAGCCAGAATCAATCCATTGCGGCTGCCCTGCAGCTAGTCCGTTCGCGAGTGAGCGTGTCATGGTGCTGTCTGGCGGTTCTGCGGCCTGGTCCGGCGGCGGCTCGATAGGCCGCTCGTTATCCCGTCGTTGCCGAGGTGGATTTACTGACCCACGGCACGGCACTTGCGCAAAGCAGGACGCGGGCTGACACCTTCCGGTGCTAACGGCCGCTTCGCTCAAGGAGATTGTTATGCGAGTCGCGACGAGAGGAGTTTTGATTTCAGCGTTGATTTTCGGTGTATCAGGTTCCGTCTACGCCCAGGGAGCGGGTGGCGGAGGGGCGGCCGGCGGTCAAGGCGGCACGGGAATGAGCAAACCGAGTGCGGATGGTTCAACCGGTACGGTATCGGGCGCGTCTGGGGCGAATAGCATGGCACCCGCTGGTACTACTTCGCACAAGAAGATGCACAAGAAGTCCAGCGCTGCCACGCCGGCGTCGGCCACTAATCCCGGTTCGGGCGGCAGTTGATGACGACCTCCGCTCGCGTTCGACGCTCGTTCAACGCGCTTTCGTGTGGCACGCCACTTGCGCAACTCTCGGGCCATTCAAACGAAATATGGAGGTTCAAATGACTGAGTCGCATCAACTCACCGCCGCGGCGGCCGGGGCCCCGCCCGTTGCGTCCGAGCCAGCCAGTTCCACCGGGTCATCTCAACAGGATAACGACTCTACAGCGAAGTTCAGCGGCGGCAACGGAGACCGAGCAACCGGTGGCCGGACGCTGTCCGACGTGAAGGACAAGATTGCTGGTGCACAGGAGGTGGTCAAGAAGAAGTACCGTGTCGTCTCTGAATCAACCGACGATTACGTTCATGAGGCTCCGTGGAAAGCGGTCACGATGGCACTCATAGGCGGACTTATCATCGGCATGCTTGCCCGCCGCTAACGCGGATTCAGCTCTATAGGAGAAGAAATATGGACCCAGTCTCGCATGGAATTATTTTCTGGCTGATTATCGGAGGCATCGCTGGCGCTCTCGCGGGTCGTATCGTCGACGGCGGCGGCTTTGGCATTGTGGTTGATATCATCGTGGGAATTGTCGGAGCTTTCATAGGTGGTTGGCTTGGCGGGGCGATGGGTTTGCACCTGGGAGGCGGCATAATCGGCTCACTGATTACGGCGCTGATTGGCGCGGTCATCCTGCTCGCTGTCTTGCGACTTTTCAGCCGAGGCCGTGCGCGTCCACTCTAAAGACTTCAATTTTCTTATCCGCTGAGCGTGCCGCTACTGATGGCAAACAGTTCGGGCCTGAGACAGTCCGACAGTCAGTCGAGCGTTGACGTCGAGCGATGGAGATGCGGCGGACCGCATCTTCATCGCCGAATCAACCGAGGCGCGAGCAGACCTGGAGCCGTTCCGGGTCTGCTGCTGTATGAACGACAGCATGCCAGCACATGACGAGCTACCTAACTGCGTTCGAAAGACAAGACGCGCTAGAACTTCTCTACCCAAGGTCGCAACTCAACCTCCCACGTCCACGCACTACGATGCTGGCGATGGATATGGAGGTATTCCTTGGCGATGGCGTCGGGGTCCAACCATTTGTCTTCATTGCTGGCAACGTCCGCCTCGGGACGGCTGCTCGCGATGCCACCGTCGATGACGAAATGCGCGACATGAATATTTTTCGGAGCGAGTTCTCGCGCCATACATTGGGCCATCCCTCGCAACGCGAATTTGCCCATCGCAAATGGCGTCGAACCCGGTAGCCCCTTCACACTCGCAGTAGCGCCAGTCAGAAGGATGGTGCCGCTGCCGCGCGCCAGCATCCGAATGGCTGCGGCCTGGGCTACGTGAAAGCCACCGACGGCGGTCACTTTCAACGCATCCTCAAGCTTCTCTGATTCGATGTCTTCGACTGCCGCGCGGTAGCGGCCACTCGCGTTGTACACGACGAGATCGGGCGCGCCGAATGCGTCCTCTACGCGGTCAAAAAGTGCGGTGACATCGTCCGGTTGACTTGCGTCGCAACGTACGGGCAGAGCGCCCGTCTCATCGACGAGCTCCGTCAGCTTGCTGGTATCGCGTGCCGCGAGGGCAACCTGCATGCCTTCTGCCGCGAACAGTCGCGCGAGCGAAGCACTCAATCCCTTTCCTGCGCCCACAATCAAAGCGGTCTCAGTTCGACTCACGGTTCCTCCGAATTCAACAGGGACTGGAACTGCCACGTAGGAGCGAAGTTAGCAATTCCAGCGTGTGTGTGACTGCATTCGTATCCGCACATCCTGACGTTTTAGCGGGCGGGGTTGCGGGATGCGCGCTTCGTCATATTGTCGGCCGGCAACATGCCCGGCAACGCCTCCACAAAGAAATCCGCTTGCAATGCGGCCCCAGCCTGCACGTCGTACTGTGCAAAGTCGCGCACACCGGCGGCCAGCAGAACTTCGTCGTCGAGGAAAAAGTTTCCTGTGCACTCTTTGGCCGGGCGCGTCAGGATGTAATGGGCCGCGTCGGCGACGATCTCAGGCGTGCGACACGCTGCAATCATGTCCTTGCCACCGATTTCATTTTGCACAGCAGCTGTCGCTATCGCTGTTCGAGGCCATAGCGAATTGACGGCGACACCCCGGTCTCTGAACTCTCCGGCAAGCGCGAGTGTGAACAGGCTCATCGTATATTTCGCAATGGTGTATGCCGGAAAATCGCTAAACCATTTTGCGTCCTGGACCAACGGAGGGGACAGCGTGAGGATGTGCGGGTTCGACGCATTGAGAAGGTGCGGCAGGCACGCTTGCGCGCATACGAACGTGCCTCTGCCATTGACCCCATGCATCAGGTCATACCGTTTGACGGGTGTATCTAGCGTGCCTGTCAGTCGAATGGCGCTGGCATTGTTCACGAGGATATCGATGCCGCCGAACAGAGCAACGGCCTCGGCGACTGCCGCTTTCACGCGTTCTTCGTCGCGAATATCCACAACCAGCGGGAGCGCCTTGCCGCCCGCAGCTTCAACGGCCGCAGCCGCCGTATGAATCGTGCCCTCAAGACGCGGGTCTGGCTCCGCGGTCTTGGCGCAAATCACGATATTCGCGCCGTCGCGTGCGGCTCTGAGTGCAATCGCGAGTCCGATGCCGCGACTGCCACCGGACATGAATAGTGTCTTGCCAGCAAGGCTCATGGTCGTCTCCTGATGATTTACAGCAGCATACGCTTCCGCCGTTATTGGCGCGCAGGGGAGCGCTGCAGCTTACGCGTCGCAAACCTCCTTCAGCATAGGGATTCCCGCGAACCAGCGAAGCGCGGGAGCGGGCGGCATTGTCTGGCATTTTGCAATTGTGATTTCACGCTATCGGTCTAGAAAAAAGATAGGCCAGATCTAAACTCCTATCGAAACTGTAGCGAGGTGAAGAAATGATGAAGCTTATCGAAGGCGCGGTGTTCCTGGGTGCGCTGATGCTGTATCTGGTGCCCGCAATGATTGCAGACGCGAGAGACCGCGAAGACGCCTTTGCGGTGACCATGGTGAACATCCTGCTCGGATGGACCGTGATCGGTTGGTTCGCGGCGCTGATATGGGCGCGGCATCCGGTCAGCGATCGCCGTCTGAAGCAGTTCGCAAAGCGGGCACAACGTGCGGTTGCACGAGTCACTATCGATGCAATAGTTGCTCGCGCTGAAGGTCGTGCTGGGTCCATTCCCTTGTTCAACCCGCGTTTGGTGCCGGTCGTGGCGCGCATCGCAGCAAGCAGCCGTTACCAGCATAGAGGTTAGTCGGCGCCTTGGGCCGAGCGCGAATGGACGGTCCTGACACTCGAGAGAGGGGCGCTGTATTGCGTCCTGTTTTAAGGCTTGCTTGTTGATTGACCGGGGCGTCAACGCTCTAGTCAATCGAAGAAATTTTTGTGGAGATTGAAATGGATATGCCTGTTACCGAAGAGCAAGTTCGTACGCTCGCGTTTTATCTGTGGGAGAAAGAGGGAAGTCCCGAAGGGCGTTCCCAGGAATATTGGGCAAAGGCACGGCAGCAGCTAGGCGCAGATCGCACGTTGGCAGAATCGGATTAAGAGATTAGTTTGGTGTGACCAGAGTTCCTGAGCGGAGGTTCACTTGCTCGAAACGTCGGCGCTGTTCCACGTATTCAACCGGAAGGGAGGATAATTGGACGCGTCATCGAGCGCATCGTGAGACCGAGCGAAAGGAGCGACGACGTGCGAAATCAATCTACCGAGTGGTCAAGCAACGACGTCCCAGCTGGTGACCGCACAGATGCCTGGCAGTCGGTGCTCAGTACCAGCTACAGAGAGTGGCAAGTCCCTCACCGTCTGCCTGCTACCTTCTACGCCCACGTCAAACATCATGATTTCGCGGGAGCCGGGATCGTCGAGACCGTATGCGACCCCTGCAAGGGTCAACGCACGCGCGGGCAGGTTCGCCACGATGATGAACTGTATGTCGGAGTGCAACTCACGACGGGCGGGCGCGAACGGTTCAGGATTGGCGATTCAGGCGTGGAGGTCGCGTCCGGCGATGTAGTCGTCTGGACGACCGATCAGTCCATCGAGTTCGAAGTTCTCGAGCGCCTGCATAAGGTGACGCTGATGATTCCATGGTCGGTTATGCGAGAACGGCTACCGGAACGCAAACAGCCGCCGACAGGAGGCAAAATCGAAAGCCGCACAGGCGTCGGTTCGTTGCTAGCTGTGCACCTGCTCGCCCTTTCAAATGAAATCGCGACACTCGACGAAAGCGTTCAGGGTTCCGTCAGCAGGTCCACGCTCGAACTGCTGGGTATCGCGCTATCCGGCCAGCAACCGTCAGCGACGTTCGATGCCAGCGCGGCGATGCTCAGACGTGTGCAGGACTTTATCCTGCAGCATCTGCACGAAGACGACCTGAACCCGACCCGGATTGCCGAGGCAAATCACATTTCGCTGCGTTACCTGCACATGCTGTTTCAGCGCAGCGACATGACCGTTTCCGGATGGGTACTGGACAGACGACTGCACGCCTGCAAGCAGGCGTTGACGGACCCGGCCTACAACCGGCAACGCATCTCGGAGATAGCGTTCCGCTGGGGGTTCAATTCAACCAGCCATTTCTGCCGGGCGTTCAAGGAGAAGTACGGCGTCTCACCGGGTGATGTGCGCAGGACTACGGGTGTCGGTCCGTTGAACGAGTTGACATGACAAACGCGGACCGGAGCTAGCCTTTTCGCTGAGTCCACGTGCTTGTTGTTGCCTGCATGCGTGTACCTATACGTAATGCCCCGAACGCTCGAGAACTTCAATTTTGTAGCCATCAGGGTCCTGAATGAAGAAGAACCGGGCGAGCATCTCTTCGCCGCGCTTGAATTCCTTCACGGGCGTGGGATGGATGCCAAGCTGCGTCATACGCTCATGCTCATTTTCAAGCTCAGGAACGGCTACAGCGATGTGTCCATAGCCGTCGCCATGCGTGTATGCCGGCTCGCGGCCTTTGTTCCACGTCAGCTCAATCTCAAAGTCATTCTCTTCGTTGCGAAGATAGACCAGCGAGAAGTCGGGGAAATCAAGGCGATGACTTGTCGACAGCCCGAGCGCGTCCTTGTAGAACTGCAGCGAACGCTCAAGGTCGTGAACCCGCACCATGGCGTGAATGATTTTGGCCAATTTTTACTCCCTTGTTGCGTAATGCGCGACGCGAGTCAGGCCGAAAAAGACGTGAACGTCTGAACTGCAATTTTCCCCTCTCTAACGTAAAGAGTGTCCGTTGCGAGTGTGACCCACGGCTTTGCCTCCCATGCGAGGTACGCCACGTTGCCGATTGTGCTCATGCTTGTAATCTTGAACGCCGGCCAGAACGCCGGGTCTGCACCGTCAACAAATGCCTTGAAGAAGCCCGCAATCTCGTCGCGGCCACGGAAGGTCCTGTCCGGCGTAATGACGGCGGAGCTGTCGTCGTAATCCTTGAGAATCTCCTCAACGCCGTGAGCGAACGCGCCGAGATGATGGTCCAGCACCTGTCTGGTTGCTGTTTCTGCCTGTTCAGAGAGATTTGACATGTCGAGTATCCACGAGAGGAGCAACGGGATGGTTCGGTAACGATGGCCGTTGCCGATACATGACGTAGACAGCAGTGCCTTCAGCCCGCGTATGCACGCTGCGCCTCGTCCCAGGTCACCACCACGATCGGCGTGCCATCTTCCTTGATGAAGGATAGCGGCCCCAGGAACGTCATGTAGAACTCGCTGTCGACCGGGAACGCGGTTTTGTCATGACGCGCATTTGCGGACTCGTAACCGTACGCCGGCGCGACGACCGTGTCGCCGCCGTGTTCGCTACCACCGCGGACGTCCATGCGGCCCTTCGTCAGCAAATATTCGCCCGGCCCGACGTGAAAATGCGCGTTGAAGGACGAGCCCGCGGGGCAATCAAAAATCGCGGTCCATGCGCCCATTTCGGGGGAGGCGTGAAGCATCTTCCAGCGGATTCCTCCTTGCGAGAGAGCCTCCGGGAAGGGCTTCCACGGGATCTCATCGATTTGAACCGCTTCTTCGCGAACCTTCGGTTTGATGTCCATCGTCGTCTCCAGATTTCGCCAAACCGAATTCGAGTTCGGCGTGGTTTGTGGGTGATTCAACGATATCGCAGGGGCGCGCCGGAGGATTGCACGGTAGTGCAAGTCGAGTTGCCTGTCAGTGCACCGGAGGGCTCAGAACACGTCTTATCGGTTTAATTACAACGCGCTTCGCGCCCGCCTTCTCAACGACTGCAAAAGCAATTGCGCTCCTCGACGCAGGATTTTTCGTTGTGTGCAAAAATCGGCGCGCGACATAAGGTCCATACGGTTTACAGCCCATAACAAGGACAGTTGGCCGCATCTATAAAGGTGACGAGGAGTAGACAATTGATTCAGCGTATTTCCGCTTTTTTCACTCAGGTGGTGCATCGGGTGTTGCCCGATCCCCTGATTTTTGCCATTTTGCTCACCGGCGTCACCTTCGCACTCGCGCTTGGTTTGACGCCGAAAGCGCCCGCCGACCTCGTGATGCTGTGGGGCTCCGGATTCTGGAACCTGCTCGCATTTTCGATGCAGATGGCGATGATTCTAGTAACGGGACATGCGCTGGCTAGCTCGGCGCCCGTCAAGCGAGTGCTTGTCGCGCTAGCGAGCTCTGCTCGCACGCCAGGTCAAGGCGTGATGTTGGTGGCGTTTGTGGGCGCCGTTGCGTGTGCCATCAATTGGGGATTCGGTCTCGTTCTAGGCGCGATGCTTGCACGAGAGGTCGCCCGACGCGTCAAGGGAACCGACTATCGGCTGCTCGTGGCGAGTGCTTACATGGGTTTCCTGACCTGGCACGGTGGCTTGTCTGGCTCTGTGCCGCTCGTCGCTGCCACCAAGGGCAATCCGATGGAGAAGACCGTCGGTCTGATTCCGGTTTCGCACACCATTTTTACGGGCTACAACGCGTTCATCACCATCGGCCTCATTATTCTTTTGCCCATCCTGGCAAGACTCATGATGCCGAAACCTGAAGACGTGGTTACGGTAGACCCGGCTCTATTGCAGGATCCGCCGAGTGTGGAGCGCAAACTTGCGCCCGACGCGACGTTCGCTGAGCGAATGGAAGAAAGCCGTGTACTGGCCATCCTCGTGGCAGCACTCTGCGCCGTCTTCCTCGTCATCCGGTTCATCAACAAAGGGTTCGCACTGGATATCGACACCGTCAACCTGGTGTTCCTCGCAGCGGGCATCGTTCTTCACAAGACCCCCATGGCGTACGCACGCGCGGTAGCGGCGGCAGCGAAGGGCGCGTCCGGCATCATGATTCAGTTTCCGTTTTATGCCGGCATCCAGGCGCTGATGGACCACTCGGGTCTCGCGGGTGTCATCACGAAGTGGTTCGTTGATATCGCCAACGTCCACACATTCCCGTTGCTCGCGTTCCTCAGCTCGGCACTGATCAACTTTGCCGTGCCATCCGGTGGTGGTCATTGGGTCGTGCAGGGCCCATTTGTTATGCCGGCCGCGCAAGCGCTCGGCGCGGACCTCGGCAAATCCGCGATGGCGATTGCGTATGGTGAGGCCTGGACAAACATGGCGCAACCATTCTGGGCGCTTCCGGCGCTTGCCATTGCAGGCTTAGGCGTGCGCGACATCATGGGCTACTGCGTCACGGCGCTTCTGTTCTCGGGCGTTATTTTTGTGGCCGGCATGTACCTGTTCTAACTTCCAGGAAAGGGCGGTCCGTCTCGACGTGAGGGGGATCGCCACGCCATACCTCTAACCGTGGCTGTCGACCCACGCGCGAGCCCAGTCAAGTCCGGCGTGCTGGGCTTGCTCTTCGGTATCGAAATAGCCAAGGACGCCGGATGCTTCAACGAGCTTGTTGTTTCGAGTAATCGTGCCGCTTGCTGCGTACCGTTCCGGCTGGAGAATGCCTTCCTGCTGCAGGATGGCGTGCCCCCACACGCTATAGCCGTGGTAGCTCTCCAATTCCATCAGCGCGTGACCTCAGCCGACATGCCACGAGAATCAACCCGAAGCACATTTCCCTCGGGCGTGAACTGGCGCGGAATTGCCGACATATCGGGTTCGTCTGTCGGCGCGGTTTTCTGCACGTGGCTTTGCTTCGCCAGCAGCCTGGGCGCGGATGTCGGCGAGCGCCGCGCATGCACGTTCATCGGGTGAGCAACGACGGGTCGATGAACCGCGAGCTTGCGTGCAGCGCCGACCCTATGGGGAGCGGTTGCACGGGCCTCAGGCGGATTCCAGACTTCCGTGTAGCCAGCCGCGTATACGGCCGGCGTGAGCGTCGCCATCAGTATGGCCAATCCAATACGTTTCACGCTTTCTCCTTGCCTGCTTTCCGTTGCAGCCACTCTTTGCAACTCACCCCTTGCCCGACGCAGCCACCATCGCAGCCGGGACAATAAAAGTGCCAATTCGTTGCCGTGAAATTGCGCCGCGCAGTACTGTATAAATATACAGGTTTTTCGTGGCCCGTGTCCATCGTTACCGCTCTGTGGCAACTGCGCAAATTGGGTTACCTTCACACGTGCTGCGGGAGAAGGCTGAAAGGCCGGAATTGGCTCGCGACTTTGAGGTCAACCAATTGGGCTGCGCAATGGGTTCAGTCATGTCAAGAACGACGATGGATAAACAACGAGATCACAGTTTTGGCCATCATCTGCGCCTGGCGCTGTTGATAGCGATCACAGCCGGCTCAGTACCCGCTTCAGCGGCGAGCTTCGACTGCAATCGCGCGCGTCTGCCGGACGAACAAGCGATATGCGCATCCCGGCAATTGAGCGAATTGGACGTCGAGATGTCAGTGCGCTACCAGATGCTGACGGGTCTTGTTGCCATGGGTACGCGCGGTGACATGGGGGACGAGCAACAGTCCTGGTTGAGCGCGAGGAAGAAATGCGGTGCGAACCAGGCTTGCCTGCTTGGGGCATATCGGTCGCGAATTCAGACGCTAAAGGACGAGTACGCCCACCTGGCTAGCCGTGGGCCATTCTAGAAGCAGCGTGCTGCGTTATACTCACTTCATGGAAACGAATCCGATCTCGCTGAAGCTGTATTGTTGGTGGCACGCCTGACCCAGGCGGCCCGTTTTCACACGTACATCTACAACGTGATGCCGCCAGTCCTGGCGGCATTTTGTTTTTGCGCGCATGACTGGTGGTGTCCCCAAACACTGAGTTCACCATGTCACAGGCGAAACAACCCGTTATCCTCACTGGCGACCGGACAACCGGTCCCTTGCACCTCGGCCACTACATCGGCTCGCTGCGCACCCGCGTGCAGCTTCAAAACGAAGCGCAGCAGTTTTTGCTGCTCGCCGATGCGCAGGCGATGACGGACAACGTCGGCCGTCACCAGAAGGTGACCGACAACGTTATCGAAGTCGCGCTGGACTATCTGGCTGTCGGTATCGACCCTGCCAAATCAACGATCTTTATCCAATCGCAGGTGCCGGAGCTCGCGGAATTGACGCAGTATCTGCTCAATCTCGTGACGGTTGCACGCCTCGAACGCAACCCGACCATCAAGGCGGAAATCGTACTCCGCGGGTTCGAGCGGGATATCCCCGCCGGTTTCCTGACGTATCCGGTCAGTCAGGCCGCCGACATCACTGCGTTCAAGGCGACGCGCGTGCCTGTCGGTGACGACCAGTTGCCGATGATCGAGCAAACCAACGAACTGGTGCGCCGTTTCAACAGCACGGTCGACAGGCAGGTGCTGGTCGAATGCGAAGCGGTGCTCTCGCACGTCGCGCGGCTGCCGGGCCTCGATGGAAAGACCAAGATGAGCAAGTCACTGGGTAACGCTATTACGCTCGGCGCGAGCCCGGACGAAATCACCAAGGCCGTGAACAACATGTACACCGACCCTAACCACCTGCGCATCAGCGACCCAGGCCAGGTTGAAGGCAACGTTGTGTTCGCGTTTCTGGATGCGTTCGAGCCGGACGTACCGATGGTCGACGAACTCAAAGCACACTATCGCCGTGGTGGTCTGGGGGACAGTGTGGTCAAGCGCGCACTCAATGATCGGCTGCAGGCGATGCTTGCACCGATTCGGGAACGCCGCCAGGAGTTGGCGACCGACCGCGCGGAAGTGCTTAACGTTCTGCGCCGCGGGACCATGCGCGCTCGGGAAGTGGCGGATGCGACGGTATCAGAGGTGAAAGCTGCGCTTGGTTTGAATTACTTTCAGAACTCACGGTAGAAGATCAGCAAGCCGCGTGGCTGTAAACCCGGCGCAGGCCGGGCGTCGCGCGGTCGTACTTGCCCAGTCGTAGCTTTGGCGGGGCGGTGTGATGTATTGTCACATTCAGTTGATATACAGGACGGGCAATCCTCGAAGGAGATTGATTTGACCGTTCGAAAATCAACGTTGTACGTCGAGAATGCAACAAAGCATCCGTTTGAGAGCTGCTTCGTCGACCTTGGCGGGCACTCCGCAGAGCGGGCCCTCACTGTGCTCACTGCCGCAGTCCATGCGGCTCAACGTGAAATGAATGCTTTTGACTGGATTGCAGACGCGCTTCCCGGCGCGACGCTCAAACCGGCCCTGGCATTCGGCACAGTCGGCGAACTGTATCGGTCATACACGAGACCCGCTGAGCTGGGACGCCTTAAAGGAATATTGCGCTCCTAACAAGGGCATTCCAATATGTCCCGCTTTCAAGCATAGGCGTCTATAGTGGAGTCATCGTCCCGCCACGGGCGAGCTTCGTTTTCTGGACCGACGCAATTGATGGGGGACGGCGATATGCCTGCTGATTCTGGTTTGGCTTACGACCCACAGGGACAAACGCCTGGGTCATTGCTGACGCTGGTTGGATATCTCGAACTCTCGCTGGATGAGGGCGAGTGCGTCGTCATGATGCGGCAAGGTACAGACGTCTGTGCGGTCTACATCGGCGACCCGGCGGACGAGGACAACCCGTTGACCGGTCACGGAACGATCGCAGCAGGCGTGGCCAATGAGATTCTCGAACTGACTCACGCCGGCCTGAACCGGATAACGGTCGGCGACCAGACGTACCGGTTCGTTCGAAGCTTCACTCATATCGCAGACGTTGGAGCCGTGATATTTGCGCCAGCGTAGGCTTGTGAGCATCTCATCCTGCCTTTGCGGCATCGCGAGCCGGTTCTGCCAACGCGTCCGCTTTCGTCTCCAGAAACCCGGTCCCGAACCACTCCACTGTCCTTTGGAGGCGGGTGGCATACGAACGCATCGCTCGCGGCATGGTCTCACCTGTCAACGGTGAATGTTCCACCGCAAACCAATCTGAATCAGGCCCCGATGCGTTCGACTTTCACTAAATGGCTCTTCATCGTCTACGTTCTCGGTAGCGGGACACTTTATTCAATGGCCATACTGCTCCTGTTCCCCTTCGTCGGCAGGGGTGGACGATACTGGTTGGCAAAACAATGGTGTCGTGCACTGGTGGCGGTGATGCGCTGGCTGCCGGGCGTTTCATGTTCGATAGAAGGGCTTGAACATCTTCCTGAAGGGCCGGCGATACTGCTGTGCCGTCACGAATCGACCTGGGAGACGCTCGCATTTCTTGCGCTCTTTCCACGGCGCATCAGTTTTGTTTTCAAGGAAGAGCTTCTTCGTATTCCTTTTTTTGGCTGGGTGCTGCGTGGCCTTGACATGGTCAGCCTGAACCGCGGCTCCGCTCGGCAGGCTCATCAGGCGGTGACGCAGGAAAGTGCTGAGAGGCTGACGAAGGGGGATGTCATCGTCATTTTCCCGGAGGGGACGCGGGTGCCACACGATGCCCCGTTGAGAATGACATCGGGCGGCGTTCGATTGGCTTGCGCGACTGGTGTGCCTGCTGTTCCGGTGGTGCTCAACGCGGGCAAAGTCTGGCCGGCGAAAGGCTGGCCCAGCGGCCGTGGACAAATTCGTGTGGTGGTCGGCCCGGCATTCTCTCCTCGGGACCTGTCACAGCAGGAACTGGGGCGAGCCGTCCACGAATGGATGAAAGACGAACTGCTGCGGCTTTGATACCGTTCCAGTCTGACTGCAGGCTCGTTTTGCCGTGCTTCTTTAGTTACCTTTGGCCTCATCCCCAGACCCCATTCGAAACACCGAGATCCCCTCCATAGGGTCCAGTGTTTCGCGCCAGGGTGCTCGCTCCAGCAAGCGGATCGTGTCTTCATAGCCCACGGCCCAGCGTCGCTCGATGCCACTCGACGAAAAATCGATATCCCTGTTCAAATCGTCGTTGTCGAATGCCGGCGCGTCGAGCTCCAATACTTGCATCGTCGTGCCGCAGCCCCAGCCGAGGAGCGCTTGAACCTCCGGCGTATCGCGTTTCTCTTCAGGCACGTGCTGACTGAGTTCGCGAATCACATGCCGCAGCCGGTGAATCTGCTTCTGTCGATCGAGATGGCTTTCCGCGCGACTCGAATACTGAATGTCGCGCTGCCGGCTCATGACCTGCAGGATGGATTCGGGTTCCGGACCGCTCGATGGCCACAACTGCACCGAAAAAATCACCGAGCTGCAGCGTGGCCGATCATCAAGCACGGCTTCAAGCGGCGTGTTCGAATAGATGCCGCCGTCCCAGTACGATTCGCCTTCCAGTCGGACCGAAGGGAAGCCGGGTGGAAAAGCGGCGGATGCCATCACGTGCTCGACGTCCATCGGTGCATCGCGATTAGTGAAGTACCGCATACGTCCGCTGCAGACATTGACCGTGCCGACCGTCAGCCGCGTCGCCTTGCGATTCAGGTAGTCGAAGTCGATCAACGAAGACAGGGTTTCACGCAGCGGCTCGGTCGAATAGAACGCCGCGCGCTCCGGCCCAACACGCGCCTGAATATTCGCCCATGAGCCGGGTTGCGGGGTGAAGAACGACGGCACGCCTTGCGTGACGATCGCGAGATCGCGCGACCAGTTGGCGAGCCCTGGCAACAGCCAGCTTGCCGCATCGACGCCACGGCGCGCCACGCCGTTCCAGAACTGGGTTAATCGCTCAATACGGTTCTCGGGCAGATTGCCCGCGATGATCGCGCCGTTTATCGCACCGATCGACGTGCCGATCACCCAGTCGGGTTTGACCTTGCGGTCATGCATCGCCTGATAGACACCGGCCTGGTACGCGCCGAGGGCGCCGCCTCCCTGAAAGACAAGAACAACCTGTCCGGGAATATCCGGTGCGGCCTCCGACTGGCCTGCCGCGTTAGCGTTGCGTTTGCCGTGCGTCTTGTAGCCCATTGCAGGTCTCCCGGACCAATGCCGCGGTGCGGGTGATTTTGCCACGGGTGGGGTGGGCCTGGCGCTGCGGTTTTCCCTTGCTACCGTAGTGGGGAGCTTGCGGGGTTTCAGGACTCTGCTGCCTGAAAGGCATCCAGCTTTATTGTCTGGGCGTGACGGACTGGACCCGATTGCGTCCTGCACGTTTCGCGTCGTAGAGCGCCGCGTCCGCCGCCTGAACGAGTGCGTTGGGTGTGTTCAGCGTGCTCTGCTCGCTCGTCGCGCACCCGGCACTGATGGTGACCTGACCGGCAGGAATTGGCGCCGTCAGTTCCAACTGCATGACGGCGAGCCGGGCTTGCTCGGCAATGACCGATGCTTCTTCCGATCCCGTGTTGGGCAACACCACGGCGAATTCTTCGCCACCGTAACGGGCGACGAAATCGCTCGACCGGCGTGCTGTTCCTGCCAGCGCTTTCGCAATTGCGCTGAGGCAAACGTCGCCGCGAAGATGGCCAAAGGCGTCGTTGTAGTCCTTGAAATTGTCGACATCGATCATGACGAGCGAGAGCGGCTGACCGTTGCGCGCGGCACGTTCGAATTCCCTGCGAAACTGGTCGTCAAAGTAGCTACGGTTATAAACGCGCGTCAGGGCGTCGCGTGTGGACGTATGCAGAAGCGAAGCGTGCGCTTCGGACAATTCGCGGTAGAGCACGGTCACTTCCCAGACCAGCACGCATACCAGCACGCCGGGCGCCAGCATGCTGAAAACCCGTGCGACGTACCAGCCAAGCGTGAACTGAACCGTGCTCAACAGATTCAGACTGGCGTCCGCAAGGGAGGCGAGCAGGGCAATGGCGATCCACAGATCGAGCACGGTCCGCAGGCGCCCTTTGAACAGGACCACGCCGATCGCGAGCGCATCGAGCGCGCAGATGACAAGTCCGGTGCGGCCGCCTAAAAGCGCGTTCGTTTCGGAAGCCGTATGAAAAGGCGCGGACAGGTTCGCATGAATGGCGAATACACCAAGCGCTGCGGCAAGCGCAGTGGGAACGCCGATTAACGCCCAGGTCCAGACATCGATGCGAGGCAGCCCGATCGGCTTGCTCGGGAGGCGGTCGCGGATGAGCGCGGCCAGAATGACGAGCAGCGGAAATCCTGCATGCCAGAAAACCCACATCCACGCCGCGCTCTGAGGGCCTGCACCGAACAGGCCGGTGCGCGTGAAAACGCCTGGGAACATCAGCAATTGCAAAGCGACGGTAATCGCCGTGAACGCATACGCTCCGCCCAGCGCGCCGAGCATGGGTTGTTGCGTCACGCTGAAGCGGGCGCCAAGAAGAAACGCGGCGATTCCCGACGTGGTGAACACCGTGAGCGCACACATCGGCATGAAAGGCGTGATTGCCGGCAACGGCTGGTGCGCACGCTGACCGGCAATCGCGAATATGAGCAGAACGAGCAACGCACATGTACCTGCAAGAACGGCCTGTTTGCGTGTCGCGGGCCCTATAAGCAAGCTGTCCATTCTGACCTGGTCGGTTGGTGTTCTGGTCGTCTCAGTACATTCGTGTCGCCAAAGGCACAACGCATATGCCGTGCCCGACAATACATCGCGGAGTTTTTCATGGACCGCGTTGATGCTTTGCCGGCAACGCGCGATGGAGCGCCGCAGCCGGTCGGAACCTATTGTCCTACAGATCGGCCCCGATAATCGAGTTGTCAGCGTTCGCGATAGTGCTCGGCCATATGGTCGACGAAAGCTCGCACCTTGGGCGCTACGTGCCGTGTTTGCGGGTAAAGGGCGTAATAGTGTCGCGCGCCGAGGGAGTAACCGGGCAGGAGGTGGACGAGGTGGCCGCGAGCCAGATCGGTCTGAACGGTGTGCCGAGTGAACGCGGCGATGCCCGCACCTGCCAGGGCGGCGGAGTAAAGCGCGGTGATCGCGTCGAATGTGAGGCGGCCGTTCAGTTCGACGTGGGCCGGTGCGCCTCGCCCGGAGGTCAGCATCCAGTGGTCCGCCGCATGGGCGCCGGAAAAGGTCAGCAACTCGTGTTTGGCGAGTTGTGGAGGCGTGCGCGGCAGTCCGTGTTGTGCCAGATAGGCGGGTGACGCGACGAGGACGATGTCCGATACCGTCAGCGTTCGGGCAACCAGGCTGGTGTCGGCCAAAGGCCCGCTGATCCGCAACGCAACATCGAAGCCCTCCGCCACGAGATCGACAAACTGATCGCTGCAAGACAGGTCGAGCTGGAGGTCGGGGTAACGTTTCTGGAACGCCGGAAGCCAGTCCGCCAGTTCAAGCGTGCCGATGGCAAGCGGCACGCTGACGCGCAAGCGGCCAGCCACCGTTTGATGCTCACCGGCCATCGCCTCGCTTGCAGCATCGACACGTTCGAGAATGTCGACGCTCGCCGCGAAGTAGCGCTCGCCCGCAGCGGTGAGCGCAAATCGCCGCGTGTTACGGTTGATCAGCTGGACACCGAGCGTGGCTTCGAGTTGCTTGAGTTGGCGCGATATGGTCGAGTGAGAAGTGCCGAGCCGTTCGGCGGCAGCGGAGAATCCTTTGGCATCCACGATGCCGCGGAAGACCCGCATGGCGAGCAGTTGATCCATGAATCGAGCCCGTTGTCGAAGCGTCGGATGCTATCACGACCCTGCAGCCGAACGGCATGGCGAAGAAGCCCGTTACGAAGTTAGCGACAGCAAATCCCGTGTGTTCACCACGGAGCCAAAGGTATCCGCGATTTCGGCTAACGCAGACAGATGCAACATCTCATGCGAGACGCTATACGTGCCGTTGAACTCGATGTCCCGGGTCGCGCATGCGTCGGCTACCACCACAACGTCAAAGCCCGCAGGCACCGCATCACGCGCCGCGCCGGCAACACAGGCGTGTGTCATCAGACCGCACAACACGAGATGAGTCACGCCTTCTGCTTTCAGCGTCTGAGCAAGATCGGTGCTGGCAAACACACTCACGGAAGTCTTCGTGATCAGCAGGTGGCTGGGTCCCGGCTGGATATCGGAACGGATCTCGGCGTTCCGGCTATTAGCGGCGAATAACGGCGACTCTGCCGGCGCAATGTGCTGCACGTGCACGACTTTCCAGCCATGACGATCGGCGTAATCGACGAGGGCGCGCGCATTCTGCAACGCACTGATGCCGTTGGGAATCGGCAATGAACCTGTGAAATATTCGTTCTGGAAGTCAATCACCAGCAATGCGGTGGTGCGTGCCGGCAAAGAAGCTGGCGTACCCGCACCGAGGATGCTACGCAGTGTGCGCTTCGACATGATGAGGTTCCTTTCGATGGACTGGAAAGGAACGAAGTCTAGGGGCCGGAGGGTGTCGCTACAATGCCGTGTGCATCACAAGTTCTGTGCATGATGTGCACAGTGTCGACGGTATCAGCGCACTCTACCGAAGCCCCAGCGCCAACTCCACAAACAGCATCGCCCGCGCGTTGGCGTCACCACGACGATGAGCGATGTACAGCGTCGTGATGGTGTCCGTCTCGTCCAGCTCTCTGAACACCACCCCCGGCACTGCGATGGTCTGCAGTGTCGAGGGCACGAGCGCAATACCGAGCCCGGTAGCGGTCAGCCCGATCAGGGTGGATGCCTGCTGGGCCTCCTGCACGACCTGAGGTTCGAAGCCACGCTTCGCACACAACGCGATAATCTTTTCGTGGACCGCGACCCCCGCTTGCCGCGGATAGGCGATGAACGGCTCGTCGCGCAGATCCTTCACCTTGATCGACGCGGCTTTGGCGAGCCGATGCCGCGCATGCATGGCGAGCACGAGCGGCTCTTCCATCAACGGCGTGAACACCAGATCGGTAGGGGGCACGCTTTCGGGCATCCGCAACAAACCGACGTCGATTTCGCGCTGCTCGATCGCCTCGATCTGCCGCGACGACGACAACTCCAGCAGCGTGATATTGACCTTCGGACGCTGCGTCCGGTACGCATGAATCAGCTTGGGAAAAAACGGCGATAGCGTCGAAGCATTGGTAAAGCCGACTCGCAAACGCCCGACGTCGCCGCTCACGGTCTCCCAGACGCTTTCCTTCGCGTGTTCGATCCGCGCGAGGATCGCCCGGGCGTCGTCCAACAAGGCCAACCCCGCCTCGGTCAGCGCGACCGAGCGGCGCGTGCGGTGGAAGAGCCGCGCGCCCAGTTCCATCTCCAGCGACTGGATCGCGAGGCTCAGCGGCGCCTGCGTAATGCCCAGCCGCTCGGCGCTGCGGCGGAAATGCAGCTCCTGCGCCAGCACCACGAAAAATTCCAGATGACGGATATTCATTGATTTGCTCTGTAAATCAATAACCTTGATTTGGAGAATAAATCAAAACTGTTTCCCGGGCGATACTGTTTTCCACTTACTCAAACGACGGAGACAGCATGAACGGTGCGGAACTGGTCGAACGCCTGCGAGCGCGACACAAGATCATTGCGCTGGGAATTCGCGCTTCGCGCACAACGGATGCGGTGCGCTGGGCCAAAGCGGCCGGCTACGACACGATCTGGGTCGATATGGAACACAGCTCGTTGCCGGTCGATACCGTGTCGCAACTGTGCTCATGCGCGGTCGACCTCGGCCTGATGCCGTGGGTGCGCGTGCCGGAACGCGACTACGGCACGATCAACCGCGTGCTGGACGGCGGCGCGCTCGGCATCATCGTGCCGCGTGTGGAAACCGCCGAGCAGGCGCGCGACGCGGTGATCGCCACGCGCTTTCCGCCGCTCGGCCAGCGCTCGCAACTGGCGACGCTGCCCTACGTCAACTTCGAAAAACTTCCCGCTCGCGAACTCAACCGCCGTCTCAATGACGCGACCGTGCTCAAGGTGCTGATCGAAAGCCGCGCCGGCGTCGAAGCGGCCGATGCGATCGCGGCGATCGAAGGCGTCGACGTGCTCGCGCTCGGTTGCAACGATCTCTCCGCCGATCTGGGCCATACCGGTGAATCGGCGCATCCAGAGGTCGTAGCTGCATGCCGCAAGGTGATCGCGGCGGCGCAGCGTCACGGCAAGGTGGTGATCGTGGGCGGCATGCCCGAGTGCGAGGCGCTCAATGAATTGCGCCGCGAGGGCGCCGCACCGTTTGTCTTTGCCGGCATCGACAGCGATGTTTATCTGGCGGCGCTGCGTGAACGCGTCGAACAGGCACGTCAACTTTAATTCGAACTTCCACTTTCAGATCATGGCAGAAACCCCGCTGATTTCCACGCCGATGCGTGACTATGAAACCCTGTCGCGCCCCTCGTTCACGATGCCGCCGCTTGCCTGCGACGCGCACATGCACGTGTTCGGTTCCGAAGACAAATATCCGAAGGTCGAGCATCCGCATTACACGCTGCCGGACGGTAAGCTCTCGCACTATCTGCAGATGATGAGCGTGCTGCACCTGAAGCGCTTCGTGATCGTGCAGCCGAGTTTTTACGGCACGGACAACCGCTGTCTGATCGACGCGCTGCACGTGGCGGGTTCGATCGCACGCGGTGTCGTGATGATCGAGGAGAACACGGACGCGGCCACGCTGGATAGCTTCCGTCAGTCCGGCGTTCGCGCGGTGCGTCTTGATCTGTTTGCGCGTTCCGGCCTGCCGACCGTCGAGATCCAGCAGTACATCACGCGCATGGCGCGCCTGTGCGCGAGCCTCGGCTGGCACGTGCAGTTCTATGCGCCGGGCTGGGTCGTGCGAAATCTGATTCCGTTTCTCGCTGACGTTCAAACCGATTTCGTCATCGATCACATGGGCTACATGCTCGAAGAAGACGGCCTCACGCAGGCGGATTTCGACCGTCTCCTCAGCTTGCTGAAGGACGGCAACTGCTGGCTTAAACTCAGTGCGCCGTATCGGATCGCCAAACATCGCGGCTATGAAGCCGTGGCGCCGATGGCCGAGGCGATCATCAAGGCGGCGCCGCAAAAAGTGATCTGGGGTTCGGACTGGCCGCACATTCCCGATTCGACGCGCGACACCGGCGAATTGCTGAATCTGCTCGGCGCATGGACCGACGATCCCGTGGTGCACAAGATGATTCTGTCCGACAACCCCGCACGCTTGTTCGACTACTGAGGCAATCCAACCACACTATGTCCTACCAACCCAACGCAGCGTTTGCCGGTCTCTTTCGCGCGTTCACGTCGGACCCGCAGAGCATTGGCATCCATCTGACGCAGCAGATGGCGCAGCTGCAGGCGGACGATCCAATGCTGGTGTCGACCGGCAGCGATATCGTGCTGTTTCCCGGCGCTGGGCGCGCGCCGTCGATCGAGAGTTTTCGCAAGTCGACGCGTGGCTTCATCGAGTTGACGGCGGTATCGCATTTGCCGCTGGCGCTGGCTTATCTTGCGCGAATGCGTGAACTGTCGCCGCACGACAATGCGTGGCAACGCGACGCGTCGAACCTGCGTAGTCATGCGGAGGCAACGCGCGCGGCGAACTCGCTGGAGTTGTGGCGCGATCAAGTCGCGGTCGCCAGCTTTGCGGGCCACGAGCAGAAGATCGCCGATCTCGTCGACTACACCTGCGGCGTGACGATCGATCTGCTCGATCGGATCGAGAAAGATCACTCGCTGCTGAGCTTCGAACGTCTGAACGAAGAGTACTTCGCCGCGCCGTCCACGAGTGCGTTGCCGGTGCCGATGAACGACGTGATGTTCGCGACTTTCGGGCTGGCGTTTCTCGACATCGTCTACCGCATCGGCAACTGGTTTCGCGCACAAGCAATCGACTGGAACCGTCTGATGTTCCTCGTCAGCGGACAGTCGGGCCGGCCGACCGCCGGTGTGAGCTGGGCGTCGAACAACATCTGCTATCTGGTGTGGTGCGCATCGGATCGTGTGCTGTTGCCGGAGCGCGTGCTCATCGCACCGCATGCACCGTCGTTCTCGGTCGCCGAATTGCCGGACGCCGCGGGCATGGCGGAATTGGAGCGCACCTATCGGGCGTTGTGGCTGAACACCCGTTCGAGTATCGATGTCGCGCGCTTGCTGTTTCCCGGGCAGCGGCCGTTTCACTTCGATCCGGTGCCGGCCGGCGGCATGCCGCCCATCACCTCGATCGACGACCGCGATGCGACCACGGCGCGCCTGCGCCGCATCATGGAAGATCCGACGCAACTGTTGTCGAACTGCGTTGCCGATTACATCGTCGATCAGTTGTACAGCAATGGCAATCAGCCGCAAAAGGTTGCGATTCCTGGCTTTACGAATGTGACTTTCCCGAGCGCCGTGCAGTCGTAACGACGGACGCCGGACTCATACCCGCGCGTAAGGGCAGCCGCGCGGGCCATAACAAAATGCCCTTGATGAAGGAGACAGGCTTCATGAATTCACTTGCACAAGAGCCGTCGGCGGGTCCACCGCTCAGCAACGTGCTGCGCATCACGCTGGTGTGCTTCGCGGTGTCGATGATCGACGGCTTCGACACGCTGATGCTGTCGTTCGTCGCGCCCTTGCTGGCGAAGTCGCTGCAGATCGATCACGCCACACTGGGCCGCGTGTTCGGCGCCGGTTTCATCGGCACCGTGCTCGGCTCGCTGATCATCGGCCCGCTGGCGGACCGTTTCGGCCGACGGCCGATGCTGCTGCTGGCGCTTGCCGTAACCGGCATTTTCACGCTGGGCTGTGCCTTTGCCACGTCGGCAACGATGCTGGCCGCGCTCCGGTTTATCGGCGGCCTCGGTATGGGCGGCGCCATTCCGCCGGTGGCGGCGATCACGGCCGAGAGCGGTTCGCCGCAACGCCGCTCGTCGCTGGTGATTCTGATGTTCATCGGCTTTCCACTTGGCGCGGTGGTGGGCGGTGCGATCACCGCGGCGTTGATGGTGCGTTTCGGCTGGCCCTTCGTGTTCCTGATGGGCGGCACGTTCGCCTTGCTCGCGATGATTCCGGTGCTGCTCGTGATTCCGGCGCAAACCTTGAGCCGCGCCGAACGGGTGGCAGCGCGGTTGCATGCGGCGCGCGGTCTGAGCGTGATCGGCGGCGTGTTTGCCGGCGGCCGGCTGCCGGCGACGCTGGCGCTGTGGTTCGGCGTGCTGTCGAGCATGATCCTGTCGGGCTTCCTGGTCAGCTTCATGCCGACCATTCTCAACATGAACGGCGTCGAACCGGGCCGCGCGGCGCTCGGTTCGGTCGTGCTCAATTTCGGCGCGATCGGCGGCGCGCTGGTGATTTCCACTCTGGTCGGCAAGCGCGGGCCGTTCGTGCCGGTGGCGATTTCCTTTCTGGGTGGCGCTGTGTTGACGGTGGCGTTAGGCCAGATCATCGGTGCGGGCAATGTCGCGCTTGCGATGCTGTTTGCCGTCGGCGGGTTTCTGGTCGGCGGGCAATTGACGTTTCCGGCGATTGCCAGCTATCTCTTTCCCGCTAACGTGCGGGCGGCCGGTGTCGGCTGGACGCTGGCAATCGGACGCATCGGTTCGATCGTCGGGCCGGTGGTCGGCGGCATCCTGCTGTCGCAGCATCTGTCGTTCGAAGCACTTTTCATGCTGGCGGCGATCCTCGCCGTAGGCGCGGCGCTCGGCATCATTCTCGCCAATGTGCTGCGGCCGCGTGAAACAGAGAGTGGCGCGGTCACGCCGACTGCGTCGTTTGCGATCACGAGTTCGGAGTTGGGAGAGGCGGGTCATGGCAAGAACTGAATTAGGCGCGGGTCTGCTCACCAGGCTGCAGGAGCTGCCGACCAGCGGCGCGCGCGCAGTCGAAGTCTTTACGACGGACGAGGGCACCTTTCTCGGCGTGCCGCAACTCGCGCGCGATGTGCCGGGTGAGGCGCCTTACATGAACGGCGGCGACAGCGACATCGAAGCACCGATCTACCGCTGGCAGGACGGCCGTTTCGTCGAGCATGAAGCGCTGCCCTTGCCCGGCGGCGAAGACCTCGAGTACTTCGAAATCGACGGCCGGCGTTTTCTCGCGGTGGCGGGCATTCGAACCGGCAAGGGGCCATACGATCTCGATACCGATGCAGTGCTGTATGAACGCATCGCCGGCGCATGGGTGCCATTGCAAAGCTTTCCGGTATTCGGGGCGAAGCAGTGGACGGCTTTCTCGTTCGACTCGCGTCATTTCCTCGGCTTGTCGCAAGGCGTGGTGGTCGACGGTGTCGAGCCGAAACATCCTCGCGAATCGTGCCTGTTCGAGTGGAATGGCGAGCGCTTTGTGCCGTTCCAGACTTTCAACGGACAGTGGGGCTACAACTTCGCGTTCGTGTCGTTCGGTGGCGAGCACTATCTCGCGTATGCGGACCACGTTAGCGGGTCGTCGGTGAATCGCTGGAACGGCGAGCAGTTTGTCCCGCTGCAAACGTTCGAGGAAAACGGCGGACGCGCGTTCCGGTTCTTCGAAGCCGACGGCGCGCTCTGGATGCTACACGCGAACCTGCTCAAACACACCACGCTGTATCGATTCGACGGCGCGCAATTCGTCGAGACGCAGATGCTGGGTGGCCCAGGCGGGCGCGAACTGTGCCTGATCGACGGAAAGGAGGGGCGCTATCTGGTGCGCGTGTGCTTTATCACCGGCACGCCGAAAGCACCGGTTGTCGTGCCGCAATCGGAGATTTTCCGCTGGCGCGATGGGTGCTTCGAACTGGTGGGCGATTTCGCGACATCCGCTGCGACCGACGCCGCCAGCTTCGTCGATGACGGTCAGCGCTATCTGGTAGTCAGCAACAGCCTGAGTGAAGAGATCCGCTTTCGCACTGATTCGACGTTATACCGGTTCAACGGTTAGCGCCTAAACGACATCCCCAGCGCCCGGCCTCCCGCCGGGCATTCCCGACAGGGAACAGATATCCCTTCTGCGAGGGAGGGCACCGTTTTGCCTTTTAAAAATAAAACCACTGGAGACGAGCAATGAAAAAGTTTGCCTTGAGCTTAAGCGCATCCGCTGTACTGGCATTGAGCATGAGCAGCCAGGTTGCGCACGCACAAAGCAGCGTGACGCTGTACGGCATTATCGATGCGGGCATTACCTACTTCAGCAACGTGAACGGCCATTCGAACTTCGTCGCCAACGACGGCTCGATCCAGTCGAATCGCTGGGGCCTGCGCGGTGTGGAAGACATCGGCGGCGGCACGCGGGTCGTCTTCGTGCTGGAGAACGGCTTCAATCTTTACTCGGGCACGATGGTGCAATCGGGCGTGCTGTTTAGCCGGCAGGCGTGGTTGGGCATCGAAAATTCAACGTACGGCCGGTTCACGCTCGGCAAGCAATACGACTTCTTCTGGGACAACCTCACGCAGTTTGCGATGGGGCAGGTCGCCGGTCAGTACTCGTGGCATCCGGGCGACTTCGATCACCTTGCGGGCACGCTGCATATCAATAACGCGATCAAGTACACGTCGCCGAACTACCTGGGATTGCAGGCAGGCGCGCTGTATGCATTTCCTTCGCAATCCGTATCAGCGGGAACGGGACGCGTGATTGCATTTGGGCTGCGTTATTCGAACGGTCCGTTGAACCTCGGCGCCGCGTACACCGATACGCATGATCTTGGGCTGAATGGGCCGAGCCAGGCCGGCACAACGTTCTTCCCCAATCTGCCTGCCACGCCTGTGCTGGCAAGCAGCGTCAGCAGCTTCGGTGTGGGCGGCAGCTATCGCTTCGGCAGGAGCCTGACGCGCTTGCTGTTCACCGATACGCACTTCCGCATCGGCCACGACAACGGCTCGATGCCGACCTATGAAGTGAACGAGGTGTTTCAACTCACCCCCGCCACGACGCTGATGGGCGGCTACTGGTACAGCAAGCTCGGCTCGCAGAAGTGGCAGAACGGCACACTCCTGCTCGATTACGCGCTGTCGAAGCGCACCGATGTGTATACGAGCGCGACTTATCTGCGCGCATCGGGCGGCGCGGCACCGGTGTTCCTCGGCGGCGGTGCGGCGCCGGTGTTTGCCAATGGCGTGTATGTCGGCACAGGTCAGTCGTCGACCGCGGTGCGGGTGGGGCTGCGCACACTGTTCTAGACCTGACGCGTTAGCAGCGATGGCGCGGCGTATTGGCCGAGGTTCATTTCAAACCGCCAGTTGGACCCGATCCGGAGTAAGCGCCAGGCGGTGGCGTTCTCCGGAGATCAGGAGACAAGCATGGATACCTATCACCAGCGCGTCATTCGATGGTTCATTGCAATAGCGATTCCACTGGTCATTCTCGGGTGCGGCGGGAGTGTTCACGACACAGCGCCCGCCGACCCCACTGTCGTCAAGACCCAGCAAGGGCAGGTTAAAGGCGTCACCGTCAACGGCGTGCGTGAGTTTCTCGGCTTGCGGTATGCGGCGCCGCCAACAGGCGCACTGCGCTGGAAACCTCCTGTAGTTGCCGCGGCCTACTCGACGAGCATGTACGACGCGTCGCACGTCGGCTCGTCGTGTGTACAGGGGACCGCGACGGCCCCGACCGGCAGTGAGGACTGTCTCTTCATCAACGTCTACGTCCCTGGCGCCACCGCAAGCACCACGGCGTTGCCTGTGCTGTTCTGGATTCACGGTGGCGGTTTCATCGTTGGCTCCGGGTCCGCGACGGATGGCAGCGCGCTTGCCCAGAAGGCGAACGCGATTGTGGTGACGATCAACTACCGTCTGAATGCGCTAGGCTTTCTGGCTCATCCGGCACTAGCCGCGGAAGATCCCAACGGCGCTTCCGGCGACTACGGCATCATGGACCAGACCGCCGCGCTTGCTTGGGTGCAGAAGAATATCGCTGCTTTCGGCGGCGATCCTGCCAACGTGACGATCTTCGGCGATTCGGCGGGCGGCCATTCGGTGTATGTGCAACTTGCTTCGCCCGGAGCGGCGGGTCTGTTTGCGAAGGCGGTCGCTATGAGCGGTGGCTTCAGCCGGCAGCAGGAGACCTTGCAGCAGGCCGAAACGGACGGCATTGGCTACGCCAAAACTTGGGGCTGCACGGACACCACCAGCGCCGCTTGCCTGCGCAATCTGCCGGCCTCCGCACTGCTGCAAGGCAACCCCGTGGCCTGGTATGCGACGATCGACGGCAAGGTACTGCCGAGTTCGACGAGCGCGGCATTTGCCAGTGGCCAGTACAACCGCGTGCCGGTGATATCCGGTTTCACCGAGGACGAAGGAACGTACTTCGTGGCGGCGGCATTCGACGCGCAGGGCAATCCCGTCACATCCGCGGGCTACGAAACGGCGATCCAGAATTTCCTCGGCGTGGCCGGTGCCCCCACCGCGGCGCTCTATCCGGCGAGCCAATTCACGTCGCCGAGCCAGGCACTGGCCAAAGCCACGGGCGACTACCTGTTCACCTGCAGCGAAATGCAGGACGCCGACAACCTCGCAAAGTATTCGCCTGCGGCTTACATGTACCGCTTTTCGGATCCCGCGCCATACAGCGTACATAGCCTGATTTCATTGCTGCCGCCCACCACCATGAATTACGGCGCCTTTCACTCATCGGACCTCGACTACTGGTGGCAACTGATCCCGAGCCCGACGGCGAACCAGGCAAGCCTGTCCACGGCGATGACAACCGCACTTGCAGGTTTCGCGCATTCCGGTAATCCGAATTCGGGCAGCACGGTGGCGAACTGGCCGTTGTACACATCGGCGACCCGGCAAACGCTCGACTTCGGTTATCCGGTCTCGAACACTTACGATGCGTACACCGCGCATCAGTGCGGTTACTGGTACGGCGAGGCGCCGTCGCACGGGCTGTAGCGTATTCAGGACGGCAGGGAAGAGCGCTGCCCGTGATACATGAGTGCACCAGGCGGATGCATCACGGGCAGCGCAAAACACTACTTACTGTTTGATCCGTTCTCCGAAAACCATTCCACAAAAGCTTGTTTGCGATTCCGTATCCAGGTCGCTAGATTCATTCATATCGCAATGAATCGACGGAGGCCGTATGGCCGCACTTTCAGCGACGCTCATCTGGGGCGGACTTCGGCATCCTGTGCGAAGCCTGCAGAAGCAATTGTCAAAACACGCACCTGTTACGTCTGAGCAATCCTCGGACGAGACGGCTGCCGTGACCTATACCTCCCAATCGCCCGAACGGCTCGAACGCATTGCGGCTTACGCGCGCTGCGGCTATTTCCATATGGAATACACCGCGGGCATGTTTGTCGTGCCGCTGGAGATCCCACGGGAATAACGCGCGGGGCGGCGGTGGCGTGGCAATTCCGCGGCGAACGGGCAGAGCAGGGGCGCTGCAAGCCGGAGCATCCGAACCGATGCTTCTTTAGAAATGAAAATTAATTGGTTCGGCTTCGGCTGACTCTCTTTCATAGTGTCTTCTGATGGCTATAGGCGGTTGCATTCGCAGATGGCTTAGACCCGCGCGTACTGATTCGCGCGATATCGACGGAGACATCATGACGCTTGAACTCGCAGAACGCCCCACGCTTGCATTGCTCGAAGCCGCTCGTGCGAAGGCCGCCGAAGCCGGCTTGCCCTATGCCGGAGGCCTGTCGCCACAGGATGCGTGGGCGCTCGTCCAGGCCGGCGACGCCGTGCTGGTGGACGTGCGCACCGCCGAAGAACGCAAATTCGTCGGACTCGTGCCGGACAGCCTGCATGTCGCGTGGGCGACGGGCACGAGCCTGACGCGCAATCCGCGCTTCGTGCGTGAACTGGAAGCGAAAACCGGCAAGGACGCCGTCGTGCTGCTGCTGTGCCGCAGCGGCAACCGCTCGGCACTGGCCGCCGAGGCCGCGGCGAAAGCCGGCTTCACGCAGGTATTCAATGTTCTGGAAGGCTTTGAAGGGGAACTGGACGGCACGCAACGGCGCGGCGCCAGCAATGGTTGGCGCTTTCATGGCCTGCCGTGGATTCAGGACTGACAGTCTGATCGTTCATGCTGCACTTTACGGGGAGTAACCGCTGTGGCTGTGTTTGATGTCGATGAGATTGTTCACGCGCTTCAGACGGTCCGCCAGCAATGGCGCGAAGTGCAGAAGCGCTCGCTCGAGCCGGGCGGGCGCGAATTGCCGGGGCGCGAAGCGCTCTCGGAGATCATTGAAACGCTGAAGGGCGTGCTTTTTCCGATGCGGCTCGGACCACCCGATCTGCGCCAGGAAAGCGAAAACTTCTACGTCGGGCACGCGCTCGACGCCGCGCTGCATGCGTTGCTGAGTCAGGCGCGTCTGGAATTTCATTACCGCAGCCGCCATCAACCGCCGCCCGCCGCCACGATCGAGGCGCAGGCCGGTATCGCCGTGCGCGCTTTCGCGGCGCGCTTGCCGGCGATCCGCAGCTTGCTCGATAGCGACGTACTAGCCGCGTTTCACGGTGACCCGGCGGCCGGCAGCGTGGATGAAGTTCTGCTGTGCTACCCCGGCGTGCTGGCGATGATCCACCATCGGCTCGCCCATGAGTTGTACGGGTTGGGACTGCCGCTGCTGGCGCGCATCATCGCCGAGCTCGCGCATGCGCAGACCGGTATCGACATTCATCCAGGCGCGCGGATCGGCGCGGGATTCTTCATCGATCATGGGACGGGTGTGGTGATCGGTGAAACGGCCATCATCGGCGAACGCGTTCGGCTCTATCAGGCGGTCACGCTGGGCGCGAAGCGCTTTCCGCGCGACGCGCAAGGACATCTGGAAAAGGGCCATGCACGGCATCCGATCGTCGAGGACGACGTCGTGATTTACGCGGGCGCCACCATTCTTGGACGCGTCACGCTCGGGCAGGGCGCGGTAATCGGCGGCAATGTGTGGGTCACGCAGGACGTCGCGCCCGGTTCACACGTGACGCAGGCCGTGTCGCGCAACGAAGGCACCGGCTCCGCCGCAGGCCGCGAACGGCCGCCGCGCGATCAGGCGACAGTCGCGGAGCCTGCCACGGCCGGGGCGGCTCGATGAGCGTGCTCGTCAGAGACTTCGGCGCCGCGGTGCGGCGCTTTCGTGAGGCGTCCGGCTGGTCGCAGGAGCAATTGGCCGAGCACGCCGGACTCAACCGGTCTTATGTCGGCGAGATCGAGCGCGGTTCCGCGATCGCGTCGATTGTCACGCTCGACAAGCTTGCCCGTGCTTTCAACGTGCCGGTCGAACGCCTGCTCAGTCATTCGTCCGATGGCGTGAGCGTTGCCGCTCGCCCGCATTCCGCACTCATCGATCCTGCATCTGCCCGTTAGACCGCTGCTTTGCCGTCTATAGCATGTTGAACGGCCAGGGGCGTCTTCCCATAATCAGTTTCGTTCATAAGCTTTCCTGTTTTTCTTCTATCAATCCTGGAGCTTCAGATGACAGCAACAGTCGGCGGCCTGACGGCGCTCGGCGATACCGCAGCACGGCAACTAGCCAATGCCACCAAAACCGTTCCGCAACTCGCCACGATCACGCCGCGCTGGCTCACGCATCTGCTGCAATGGCTGCCGGTCGAGGCAGGTATCTATCGTCTGAACCAGGTGAAGAATCCTGAAGCCGTCAAAGCGGCCTGCACCGCGCGCGAAGATGAAAGCATCCTGCCGCGCACATTCGTGCCGTACGAAGAGCAACCGCGCGAGTACTTCCTGAATGCGGTCAGCACGGTGCTCGACGTGCACACGCGAATCTCGGATCTGTACAGCAGCCCGCACGACCAGATCAAGGAACAGCTGCGCCTCACGATCGAAACGATCAAGGAGTTGCAGGAAAGCCAGCTGATCAACAACCCGGATTACGGCCTGCTCGCAAATGTCGCCGAAGAGCAGCGCGTGTTTCCGCTGACCGGTGCGCCGACGCCCGACGATCTCGACGAGTTGCTGACCAAGGTATGGAAAGAGCCGGCGTTCTTCCTGACGCATCCGCTCGCGATTGCCGCCTTCGGTCGTGAATGCACGCGCCGTGGCGTGCCGCCACCGACGGTCAGCCTGTTCGGCTCGCAGTTCCTGACGTGGCGCGGCATTCCGCTGATTCCGTCGGACAAGGTGCCGGTTGCCGACGGCAAGACCAAGATCCTGTTGCTGCGCGTGGGCGACAAGCGCCAGGGCGTGGTCGGTCTGTTCCAGCCGGGCGTGGCCGGCGAACAGGGTCCGGGGTTGTCGGTGCGCTTCATGGGCATCAACAATCATGCGATCGCGTCGTATCTGATCTCGCTCTATTGCTCGCTCGCGGTGCATTCGCCGGACGCGCTGGCAGTTCTCGATGACGTGGAGATCGGCAAGTACCATGACTACCCAGACACCTACAAGTAAGCCCATGGATAGCGTCCTGCCGCACGATGTGCCGACGGGTCCGCCCGCGGGTTTGCCTGACCCGGCGACGTTGGCGTCGCTAGCCAATGCGTTCTTCTCTGCGCTGCCTGGCAACGCGCCGCAGGTAGGCGGTGCACCCGACGTGGCCGCCACTCTGCCGTTCACGGCGCCTGTGACCGGCGAGATCAGCAACCCGGCTCCGGCCGGTTCGCCGCTCGCGGGTCCCGGCGGCGCGGGCACGGGTGTGCCCGGTGCAGCGTTGCCGCAGGGGCATGTGCCGGGAGGCAACCTGTTGCCTTCAGCGCCGACGCATGTTCTGTCGTTGGGGAATCGCGCGCCTGCGTTGGCTCCCCATGCCGTTGCGCAGAACGGCTTGCCGGATAGCGCGGTGACCGTTGCGCCCGCACTCGATCCGCGCTTTGGCGGAGCGGCGCTAGGCGTGCCTGAAGCACATGGTGCGCAGCGTCCGTCCGCGGGTGGTGCAGCGCCTGCGTCGCCTTACTATTTCCTCGGCGAAACGGCGCAAGCCCGGACGTCGACGGTGTCTTCGCCGGATATCGTCGTGCCGGGTTGGAATGAAGTCAGCGCGCAATCGCTTGGACTCCCTGGTGTCGATCAGCCGCTCGCCGAGCAGCGCTTCCCGTACGACAGGCCGGCAGCATCGCAAGCGGCGTCGGGTGTCGCACCGGCGCAGCACACCGCCGGTTCGCACTATTTCCTGAATCTGAATGAGGGATCGCAGTTTCCCGGGCACTCTTCCGCTAAGACGGATGGCGTGCCGCATGCCGGGCCGTCAGCGCATCCGCCGTTCGATGTGAATGCGATCCGCCGGGACTTTCCGATTCTGCAGGAACGTGTGAACGGCCGTCAGTTGGTGTGGTTCGACAATGCCGCGACCACGCACAAACCCCAGGCGGTGATCGATCGGCTTGCGTATTTCTACGCGCATGAAAACTCGAATATCCATCGGGCCGCCCATGCACTGGCCGGCCGCGCCACGGATGCGTACGAAGCCGCACGCAGCAAGGTGCAGCGTTTTATCGGCGCGGCCTCGCCGGAGGAAATCATCTTTGTGCGCGGCACCACTGAAGCGATCAATCTGATCGCGAAGACGTGGGGCGTGCAGAACGTTGGCGAGGGTGACGAGATCATCGTCTCGCACCTGGAGCATCACGCCAACATCGTGCCGTGGCAGCAGCTTGCCGCCCAAACCGGTGCCAAGCTGCGCGTGATTCCGGTCGACGACAGTGGCCAGGTTCTGCTCGACGAATATCGGCGCCTCCTCAATGACCGGACGAAGATTGTGTCGGTGACGCAGGTGTCGAACGCGTTGGGCACCGTGGTGCCGGTGAAGGAGATCGTCGAGCTCGCGCATCGTGCAGGTGCGAAGGCGCTGGTCGACGGTGCTCAGTCTGTGTCGCACATGCGGGTAGATGTGCGGGCGCTCGACGCGGATTTCTTCGTGTTCTCCGGTCACAAGGTGTTCGGTCCGACCGGCATCGGCGTGGTCTACGGCAAGCGCGCGATTCTGGAAGATATGCCGCCTTGGCAGGGTGGCGGCAATATGATCGCGGACGTTACCTTCGAGCGCACCGTATTCCAGCCTCCGCCGAATCGTTTCGAAGCGGGCACGGGCAATATCGCTGATGCAGTGGGTCTGGGCGCTGCGATCGACTACGTTCAGCGCGTAGGCATCGAGAATATCGCGCGCTATGAACACGATCTGCTGGCGTATGCGACGAGCGTGCTGCGGCCCGTGCCGGGCGTGCGCCTGATTGGCACGGCGCGCGACAAGGCCAGCGTGTTGTCGTTTGTGTTGCAGGGCTACGAGACCGAGGAAGTCGGGCAGGCGCTGAACGAAGAGGGCATCGCTGTGCGCTCGGGGCATCATTGTGCGCAGCCGATCTTGCGGCGCTTTGGCGTGGAAGCCACGGTGAGACCGTCGCTTGCGTTCTATAACACCTGCGATGAAGTCGATGCGCTGGTGTCGGTTGTGCGTCGGCTGTCTTCGCGACGCTAATGAAAAACGGCGGCCGTTTATTGCGGCCGCCGCTTTCCTTCGCCTGCATTCAGGCAATCCCTGCCAGATAATCCCACGGATAAATTCCTTGCGCGTGTCCGTCGCTGAACGCGATCTGCACGCCGTAGCCCATCGGCTGCATGTCGACAATCGCGAGGTGCGACTCGATTCGCGTCGTCTTGCCCGAATGCGTCAAGCGACGGCATGTTGAGCAAGGGCACCGTTCTCTCAGTGTGGCGTTGTCGATCCACTTCGTTTGGCCATCACGCCACGTTAGGGACAGTCGCCCCGTCGCGGTATGAATCGTTACGTGTTCGGGCGCGTTCATCAGTGAGCCTTTTCAATTTGCGCCAGCGCTATGCGTGCGGCCTTGCGGACTTCCGGGTCGGGATCGGTTGCGGCTGTGTGCAAGGCCGGCAACGACGCTGTGTCGCCCAGTTCGCCGAGCGACAAGGCCGCTTCCTTGCGCAGATTGCTGATTGCATGCGTGAGCAGTGCGGCCACTGCTGCGTTCGCGGTTGCATTTGCATCGCCGAGTTTGCCTAACGCGCGGACTGCCTGGAGACGGACTTGCCAGTAGTCGTCATCGAGCGCCGCGATCAATGCACCCTGTGCGCTCGACGCGCGCAGTTTGCCGAGCGTGGCCGCAGCTTCTTCACGGACCTGCCACGCGGCATCGAGCAACGCGCTCAGCAACGCGGCGATGGTTTCATCCGTCGCTGCTGCGCTGATACCCAACGCGCCGATTGCCGCGCGTCGCACGGCGGCGCTCGCATCCTGCGCGGCGATGGCGGTAAGAGGACCCAGCGCGCGTTCGCTTTTCAACCAACCAAGCACGCTCACGGCTTCGAGTCGCACACCATCCTCGCTTGCGCTCAACGCGGCCAGCGCGGGTTCCAATGCGCCCGTATAGCGCAATTCGCGCAGACCGCGAAGCGCAGCCTGACGCACGAACGCATCGCTATGCGTGGTCCAAGGCGCGAGTAAAGGTCCGGATTCTGGGTCCTTCAGATTGGACAGACTCTGCGCGGCTGCGTCGCGGACATTTTCAGCACGATCTGCCAGCGCTTCGCATAGCGCCTCAACCGCGTCGGTGCGCTCCCATGCACCGAGCACTTCGGCGGCCTGAGCCCGAACGTCCGATGACGTGTCGGTGCGTAACGCGGCGACAATCGGTCCGAGTACGGCTTCGTCTTCGAGATCGGCGAGCGCAAGGAGGGCGATGCGGCGCACGGCGGCGTCCGCGGACGCGAGGCGCGGCAGGAGTGCGGCGGCTTCCGGATCGAGGGAGTCGGGGTCGAACGTCAGCGGAAGCGAAATATCGGTCATGAGTTGAGTGGTGTCTGGAGTGAATTAGCGCAGCAGATAAGGAATGTCGACCCTGACCGCGTCGGTCGGGCAATCCTTCTCGCACGGCATGCAGTACCAGCATTCGTCGAACTTCATGTACGCCTTGCCTTTGCTCAGGTCGATCGCGAGCAGGTCGAGCGGGCATACATCCACGCAGACCGTGCAGCCTTTATCGGCGATGCATTTGTCTTCGTCGATCGTGACCGGCGCGGCGCTGCGCTGGAAAATGTTGTGCGGTGTCGTAGACATGGTGGCTCCTCAAGCGTCGGCCAGCGCGGGCTCGCCGATGCGCAGGTTCTGATAGGCGTGACTCTCATGGTCGTCGAGTGGCACCACGTACGGTTCGACGGCGCGTTTTTCGCTGACCATGCGACCCGCTGCGTCTTTCTTCAGATGCGTGTGGCAGAACCACTCCGCGTCGTTACGCTGCGGATAGTCGACGCGATGGTGGTACAGGCCCCAGCGGCTTTCCGTGCGATACAGCGACGCGTGTGCCGCCATTTCGGCGCAATCGCGAATCGCCCGTACTTCCGCGGCGCGCATCAGTTCGTGCGGATTGTCGGCTTTGATCTGGTCGATATCGGTGGCGATTTCAGCGAACCGTTGCAGGCCGATTTCCATCTTGCGCGTGACCTTCGGCGGCTGAAGATAGTCGTTCACCATGCGGCGCAGCTTGTATTCGACCTGAGCCGGCGCAAGTCCTGTCTCGCGTTCGAGCGGCGCATAGATTCGCGCCCGTTCGGCTTCTATCTGCTCGCTATCGAGCGCCGCAAGCTCACGATCCTCGACGTATTGCGCCGCGTTTTGCCCCGCGAACCAGCCGTAGGTGAACGCACCGAGCATGTAGTTGTGCGGTACCGCGGCCATGTCGCCTGCGGCGTAGAGACCGGCGACCGTGGTTTCCGCGCGCTCGTTCACATAGACGCCGGAAGCGCTATGGCCGCTGCAAAAGCCGATCTCCGAGATGTGCATCTCGATCATCTGCTGCCGGTAATCGGTGCCGCGTCCCGCATGAAAGCGTCCCCGGCTCGGGCGCTCATTCGTGTGCAGAATCTGCTCGATGGTTTGAATGGTTTCTTCGGCAAGATGGTCGAGCTTCAGAAATACCGGCCCGTTACCGCTTTGGAGTTCCTGATAGAACTCCCACATCATCTGGCCGCTCCAGTAATCGCATTCGATAAAACGTTCGCCCTTGCCGTTGGCGGTGAAGCCGCCGAGGGGGCCCGTCACATAGGCGCAGGCGGGGCCGTTGTAGTCCTTGATCAGAGGGTTGATCTGGAAGCACTCGAGGTTCGCTAGCGCTGCACCAGCGTGATAAGCCATCGCGTAGCCGTCGCCGGCGTTGGTGGGGTTCTCGTAGGTGCCCATCAGATAGCCCGAGGACGGCAAACCGAGCCGTCCTGCCGCCCCGCAGCTGAGAATGACGGCCTTCGCGCGCACCACGTAGAAATCCGCCGTACGGCAATCGAAGCCCAACACGCCGCAAGCGCGCCCTTGTGCATCGGTCAGAACGCGCGTGACAACGATGCGATTGGTGATCGCAATGCGCGCGCGTTTGAGTTGCCGGTAGAGCACTTTCTTGATGTCATGGCCTTCCGGCATCGGCAGAACGTAGGAGCCCATGTGATGCACTTTCTTGACCGCATAGTCACCTGTGCCATCTTTTTCGAACTTCACGCCCCAGCGATCGAGTTCTTCGATGGTCTTGAAACTGTGCTGGGCGTAGGCGTAGACGGCGGCCTGATCGACGATGCCGTCGTTGGCGATGGTGATTTCCTTGGTGTACTGCTCGGGCGTGGCGTGGCCCGGGATGATGGCGTTATTCAACCCGTCCATGCCCATCGAAATCGCGCCGCTGCGTTTCACGTTGGCCTTTTCCAGTAGCAGTACCTTCAGATTCGGATTCTGTTCTTTTGCTTTGACGGCAGCCATCGGACCGGCGGTGCCACCTCCCACGACGACCAGGTCGTACTCGATCACGTGCGTATTCATTTCGTCTTCCTTGTGGTCTTCTTCTCTTTCTGGCGGTCGATGCGAAAGCGGTACTGAAACGCGTCGCCGCGGAAATAGAGGTATTCGTAATCGATCGGTGTGCCGTCCGCGCTATGCGTCAGACGTTCGATGCGCAGCACCGGGCTGCCTTCTTCGACGTTCAATGCTTCGACGATTTCATCGTCGGCGAGAATCGCGTCGATGGAGACGTCGGCGTGGCCGAGCGGCACCGCGCAGTCGTTCTCGAGAATCAGGAAAATGTCGCGCGTGACGAGGTCCGCGTTTGAGAGGCGTTTGCCCAATGCTTCCGGCACCCACGTGATTTCGAGCGACACTGGCTCGCGATTGAGCATCCGCACGCGCTGGATTTCCGCGACCTTCGCGCCCTCGGGCAGTTGAAGCCGGCTTGCAATGTGCGTGGTGGCAGGAATGAAGCGGATATGTTTGAGCTGGTTGACGATCTCATAGCCCATCGACGACATCGCTTCGGCGAAGCCTTGCAACACACTGACGTTCTGGAAGGCCTTCGGCTTGGAGACAAACGTGCCCTTGCCGTGCAGTTTGAAAACGAGGCCTTCTTTTTGCAGATCGCCGAGCGCTTGCCGAACGGTAATACGGCTGACGTTGAACATCGCGCAGAGGTCGTTTTCAGACGGCATCTGCGAATGGGCCGCATACGTGCCGTCGAGAATGCGCGAGCGCAGAGCAGTCTTTATCTGCTCATAGAGCGGCGGGACGGAAAGAGGCAGCACGTTGGCCGGGTTGGGTTTCTGCATGATCTGTGGGTTGTCTGTACTTGTTATGACAAGTTGCATCACAGTCTAGTGAGGGAGCCCGGAGGGGCGAACGAAGATTTTGTGCTTTGCATTTCTGCGGAACAGCTTTTGGTGTGTCCGATAGCGCCGGAGCCCCGGTGCAGCGTGTTCGGCGGGCGGTTACCGAGTGGTGGGCGGGCGCAAGCAGCGTCGGCGAAGGACGATTAAACTGGCCCGACCTGTTTGCGATGGAGCTTGCTACATGTCACGTCAGCTTCGCCTCGGCGCCTTCATGCGTCCGACGACAATACACACCGGCGCATGGCGCTATCCCGGCGCTTATCCCGACGCCAACTTCAATTTTGCGCACCTGAAACGCTTCGCCCAGACGCTCGAGCGCGGCCGTTTCGACGCCTTCTTCATGGCGGATCACCTCGCGGTGCTCAACATGCCGCTGGACGCGCTCAAGCATAGCCATACGGTTACGTCGTTCGAACCGTTGACGCTGCTGCCCGCGCTGGCGGCGGTCACGGAACGGCTGGGGCTTATCGCCACAGCGTCCACTACGTTCGATGCGCCGTATCACGTCGCGAGGCGGTTTGCCTCGCTCGACCATATCAGCGGCGGCCGCGCCGGATGGAATCTCGTGACCACATCGAACCCCGATGCCGCGCTCAATTTCGGTCTCGACGAGCACGTCGAACACGACGAGCGGTACCGGCGTGCCCGTGAGTTCTTCGACGTGGTGACCGGGCTCTGGGACAGTTGGGCAGACGATGCCTTTATCCGCGATACCGAAACCGGCACCTTCTTCGATCCGGAGAAACTGCATGTGCTGAACTACAAGAGCGAGAACTTCTCGGTGCGCGGCCCGTTGAATATTGCGCGCCCCGTTCAGGGATGGCCCGTCATCGTGCAGGCCGGATCGTCGGAAGCAGGGCGCCAGATTGCTGCCGAAACCGCCGAGGTGGTGTTCACCGCGCAAACTCTCCTCGCTGACGGCAAGCGCTTTTATGCCGATGTGAAAGGCCGCATGGAAAAACTCGGCCGAGAACTCGATCATATGAAAATACTTCCGGCCGCCTTCGTGGTCGTCGGCGACACCCTGGAAGAGGCACTGGAAACACGGGCGCGGCTCGATACGTTCGTGCACTACGAGAGCGGCATCGCGTCGTTGTCGATTGCATTGGGGCATGACGTGTCCGGATTCGATCCGGACGGCCCGTTGCCCGAGATTCCCGAAACCAATGCGAGCCGGACAGCGCGGCAGCGGGTGGTCGAATGGGCGCAGCGCGACGGGCTGACGATTCGGCAACTCGCTCAACGCATCGGCGGATACTCGGGGCTCGAGATGGTGGGTACGGCGAAAATGATTGCCGATCAGATGGAGCAATGGCTGGTGGAAGAGGGCTTGGACGGGTTCAACGTGATGTTCCCGTATCTGCCGGGCGGCCTCGACGACTTCGTGGACAAGGTCATTCCCGAATTGCAGAAGCGCGGCTTGTTCCGGCGCGAATACGAAGGCGCGACGCTGCGCGAGAATCTGGGTTTGCCACGGCCTGAGAACCGCTTTTTCGCTCGCGTGAAATAACCGGACTACAAATTGGCTTACTTCACGGCGCGTTTACGCGCCGAAGTAACGCCCGGAATCTCAATCGCGTGTTCGCCGGTCCGAGTATGCAGCGTGTTGAAAAAGAGCGCTTACGCGGTAGCGGCCGCTTCCCGTGGATGCAGGTGGCGACTGACAGGCCGTCGCAACCGGAAGTGTTCGCGCAGCGTGCTGCCCTCGTAGTCGGTACGGAAAAGACCACGTTGTTGCAAAAGCGGAACCACACCGTCGGCGAAGTCCTGCAAGCCGCCCGGCAGAACATCCGGCATCAGATTGAAACCGTCGGCAGCGCCGCCTTTGAACCAGTGTTCGATATCGTCGGCGATCTGTTCCGGCGTACCGACCACGACACGATGTCCGCCGCCGCCCGCAAGCGCGCGGATCAATTGCCGCGCCGTGTATCCGTGGGTCCGCGCCTGTGCGAGCGTGGCGTTGAAGAACGTGTGATTGCCATTGCCGTTGCCGGGCAATGAGAGATCGTCCGGCAGGCGCTCGTCGAGTTTCAACCGGTCGACGCTAATGCCCAAGATGCCCGCCAGTCGGGTGAGGCTATAGGTCCATGGAATCAGATCGACCAGTTCATCGCGGCGGCGCAGGGCCTCGGCTTCGGTTGCGCCGATTATGGTGGTGAGTCCGGGTAGCACGCGAATTGCGTTGTTGCCACGTCCCCACGCCGCGGCGCGAGACTTCAGTTCGCGCGCGTAGGCGGCGGCTTCGTCGAATGATTGCGATGCTGAGAACACGGCTTCCGCGTGCCGTGCCGCGAGTTCGCGTCCGTCAGCTGATCCGCCTGCCTGAATCAGCACGGGGTGCCCCTGTGCACTACGCGGCAAGTTGAACGGACCATCGACACTGAAGTATTTGCCGCGATGGTCGATGCGATGCACCTTCGTGGTGTCGATGAAGCGGCCGCTCGCCTTGTCGCCGATAAAGGCGTCGTCTTCCCAGCTATCCCACAGCGCCTTCACCACCTCCGTGAATTCGGCTGCGCGCTCGTAGCGTTGCGCATGATCCGGCACCGCCTCGCGGCCGAAATTGCGGGCTGAGCCGAGATCGGCGGTCGTCACGATGTTCCAGCCGGCGCGACCCGCACTGAGCTGATCGAGCGTGGCGAAGCGCCGCGCGATGTTGTACGGCTCGTTATAGCTCGTCGATGCCGTGCCGATTACGCCGATATGCGTCGTGGCCGCAGCAATGCCGGCGAGCAACACGGTCGGCTCCAACGCGGTGATCGGGCGGAAGTCAATCTGATCGGCAATCGAGGCGTTATCCGCGAGAAACACGGCATCGAATTTCGCCGCCTCGGCAATCTGCGCCACACGAACGTAGTGGGCGATATCGACGAAGGCGCGCGGATCAGCTTCGGGCGTACGCCATGCGGAAGGGACAAAGCCGGAGTGGAGGATATTGACGTTCAGATGAAGCTGGCGCGGCGGGTCGGTTCTCATGGTCTTTTCGAATGCGGAAGCAGCCAGCAACGAACGGACGAACGCTCTGACCGATTTGCCCATTGTCGAATAGCGGATCGTTCGAGACCACGAAGGAATTCTGGCATCGATATGCCGGCGAAGACTAAGCGCAGGGCTACGGCGCTCTCTGGTCGCGGTTCGCCATGCGCGACGCTTTGCATATCAGAACAAATTGGTTTTCCGCGAGTCCCGCCCAGGCAGACAATCGTTTCTGGGTGACGGTAAGCAATGCGTCCCGTTTGCCGCATTTGTCGAGCCCACCAGAGAACAATGAAACGTTCGCCTCGCTCAATTCGGGTATATGAAGGCCGCCATTAACTTGACCCGTTCACCGCATCCCGATCGTATGGAAAAGCTTCCGCGTTCAAGCGAGCCGATCCTGACTGCCTCCACGCTCACGAAGCGTTTTGGTGCAACCGTCGCGCTATCCAACCTCGATTTCTCGATCCATCCCGGCGAAGTCGTCGCGTTGATGGGCGCCAACGGCGCGGGCAAGTCGACGCTCGTCAAGATCTTAAGCGGCGTGTATGCGCCCGATGGCGGGACCTTGACGCTGCTGGGCAAGCCGTATCGACCGGCTTCGCCCCAAGCCGCTAAACAACTCGGCATTGCCACGGTGCATCAGTCGATTGCAGACGCGGTTGTACCGGCACTGTCGATTGCGGACAACCTGCTGCTCGACCGCTTATGCGATCCGGCGTCGCCCTGGCGCGTGCCGCCGGCGGCGCGCCGTGAGGCTGCGAGGCCGCTTGCCGAACGCGTCGGGCTGGATGTCGATCTGTCGGCGCCGCTCGGGTCGCTCTCGCTCGCGAGTCAGCAGCTCGTGACACTGGCGCGCGCGCTGGCTTCGCGCCCCAAGCTACTGATTCTCGATGAGCCCACCGCCAGTCTGTCTGCTGTAGAAGCGGAGCGGCTGTTCCAGCGCGTCGAGCCATTACGCGAGGAGGGCGTCGCTATCCTGTTGGTCTCACATCGGCTGGGTGATCTGCGGCGCATGGCGGATCGGGTAGCGATCGTGCGCGACGGACATCTCGTCGCCGATCTGCACCCGCCAATCGATTTCGACGCTGCCGTCGAGACGATGATTGGACGGCCTCTGCCACAAGCTCGAACTCAGGATGAGAAAGACGCAGCCTCGCTCGAACCCTGTTTCAGCGTGCGCGATTTTCAACTGACGCCGACAAGCCGCTCATTCGACCTCGACGTCCAGCGCGGCGAGATCGTCGCGGTAGCAGGGCCGGTGGGTGGCGGCAAATCGCGTTTCGCAAGAGCGATTTTCGGTGCGGCACATGCGAGCAGTGGTCGGATGGTGCTCGACGGCAAGCCATGGCGTCCTCGTTCACCGGCCGATTCGATTCGCGCGGGCGTGTTCCTCGCCGGCGAGGATCGTTGGCGCACCTCGTTGTTTCCCGACAGCGTGCCGTTCGCATCGATTGCGGGGACGCTCAGCTTTCCGTTCCTGTCGAACTGGTTCAGGCGCGGCGTGGTACGCGAAGCCGCAGAGCGCGATGCCGCGACCGACGCGATCAGAACCTTTGGCATTCGCTGCACCGGCCCCGACGATCGCCTGACGCGTTTATCCGGCGGCAATCAGCAGAAAGTCGTTCTCGCGCGTTGGCATGTCGAACGCGCGCGCTTGTTGCTGCTCGACGAACCGTTTCAGGGCGTCGACGCTGGCGCGCGCGCCGATATCGTCGATACCTTGCGGCGCCATGCTCATGAACGCGCGACGATCGTATTCGTCAGCGATCTCGAAGAGGCCCTGGAGATTGCTGATCGCGTCGTACGGTTCGATCGAGCGACGCTCGAGCGCCCAACTGTTCAACCCATCCATGACGCGAGCTCTGAACTTCATTCATGAAACACCTTACCCCTTCTATTCCCGGCGACGTGGCATCCGACCAACGGACGCAGTCAGCATGGCGTAGTTTGCGCGATCACCTGGAGCGCACCGGCATCCTGCTCGTGCTGGCGATTCTGATTGCCGTGTTCGCCATCAGGGAACCCGCCTTTCTGAACATCGACAATCTGTTCAGCATTCTCCAGGCTGTATCGATCGTGGCGTTGCTTGGCATTGGCGTGACGATCACGTTGGCTGCGGGTGGCTTCGATCTCTCGGTGGGCAGCGTGGCTGCTTCGGCGCAGATGGCGGCGAGCTATGTGCTGATCGTCTGGCATGGCAGCGCGCTGGCGGCCGTGGCCGCGTGTGTCGCGCTGGGCATCGCGGCTGGCCTGTTCAATGGCTTGTTGATTACGCGGCTGCGGGTGCCGGACCAATTGGCGACGCTCGGCACTCTGTTCCTGCTGGCCGGTCTGCAACTGATCCCGACGGGCGGCCGCTCGCTTGCAACCGGAACCGTGTTGCCCGATGGCACGGAGGCGAGCGGAGTATTCTCGGACGCGTTTCTGGCGTTAGGACGTCTGCGTCTTTTCGATGTCGTGCCATTGCCTGTTCTGATTCTCATTGCGTTAACGGTGCTCGCCTGCGTCGTCATGGAGACGACGCGCTGGGGACGCGTGATCTACGCGATCGGCGGCAATGAGACGGCCGCGCGGCTGGCGGGTGCGCCTACGGCCCGCTACCGGATCGCGGCCTATGTCGCCTCGGGGGCGATTGCGTCGTTGGGCGGCGTGCTGATCGCCGCGCGTGTCGGGCGAGGCGATGTCAGCGCCGGACACTCCCTGCTGCTCGACGCCGTGGCGGCTGCGCTGATGGGTTATGCAGTGTGGGGCGCGAAGCGGCCCAACGTGTTCGGCACCGTAGTAGGCGCGGTGTTTGTCGGTGTGCTCCTGAACGGCCTGACCATGCTGAATGCGCCTTACTACATGCAGGATTTCATCAAGGGTGTGCTGCTGGTTCTCGCGCTGGCGTTTACGTTCAGTGTTGGACGGCCTGCGGACTCACGCGGCTGAGGTCACCGGACCGCCGAAATGTCGTTTGCCATCCGAAGGAATATCGATTGCCGAATCGTTCAGTTTGCGCATGCGGTGTCCGCTGATAGATTGAGCGAACAGTCATTCAAGCGGAGATTCCCATGGCAGAGTTTGGCGAAGCGGCTTCATCGAATATTCGCGACGAGAGTAGACATGCGGTCCGTGTGATCGCCGATGACGCGCAGGCCATTGCTGTTGCGCACGAGCTTGCAGGCCGCCTCGCGCAAGGCGCTGCCGCACGCGATACCGAACGCCGCTTGCCCCACGAGGAGATCGAGTGGTTCTCGCAATCCGGGCTATGGGCCATCACGGTACCGAAGGCTTACGGCGGAGCGGCCGTGTCGTTCGTTACGTTGACTGAAGTCATCAAGATCATTGCAGCAGCGGATCCGTCGCTCGGGCAGCTACCGCAGAATCACTTCGGCCTGGTCGACGTGATCGCGCTAACCGGCTCGGAGGAGCAGAAGAAATACTTCTTCGCGCAGGTGCTGGGCGGCAAGCGTTTCGGCAACGGCTTCTCGGAGAAGGGCACAAAGAACGTTCTCGATCTGAAGACGAGCGTGACGCGGGATGGCGGCGATTACGTCGTACAGGGCACCAAATTCTATTCGACCGGCGCGCTGTTCGCCGACTTCGTCCCCGTGCTGGGTCTCGATAGCGAACGCAAAGGCTGGCTCGCTTACATTCCGAAGGGCACGCCAGGGCTGACTGTGATCGACGACTGGTCGGGCTTCGGTCAACGCACTACGGCAAGCGGCACAGTTGTGTTGGAAAGCGTACGCGTGCCGGCCTCGCATGTGTTGCCGGCACATCGTGTGTCCGATTTTCCAACGCTCAACGGCCCGATTTCGCAGATCATCCAGGCCGCCATCGACGCTGGCATCGCGAAGGCGGCGCTCGACGACACGCTGACGTTCGTGCGCTCGCGCTCGCGGCCGTGGATCGACAGCGGGGTCGAGCGTGCGAGTGACGATCCGCTGACCGTGCGGGAGATCGGTCATTTGCATATCCAGTTGCACGCCGCCGAGGCCTTGCTCGAACGCGCCGCGCGCGTGATCGACGAGATCGCAGCGAAGCGGGAAACGACCGAGGACGACGTGGCACGCGCATCGGTTGCGGTGGGCGAAGCGAAAGTGTTGACGACGGAAATCGCCTTGCTGGCAGGCGAAAAACTGTTCGAGCTCGCCGGTACCCAGTCGACGCTCGGTGAACACAATCTCGACAGGCACTGGCGCAACGCACGCGTCCATACGCTGCATGATCCGGTGCGCTGGAAGTATCACCTGGTCGGTAACTACTATCTGAACGGCGTCAAGCCGGCACGTCATCCCTGGAATTAACGCCAGGCGCAATCCTTAACCGAACCCGATCATGGCCAGAGAAATCCGCCTTAACGCATTCGACATGAACTGCGTCGGGCATCAGTCGCCAGGCTTATGGGCGCATCCACGCGACACGTCGTGGCGTTACAAGCAAATCGATTACTGGACCGACCTCGCGAAACTGCTCGAGCGCGGCAAGTTCGACGGTCTTTTCATCGCCGACGTGCTGGGTATCTACGACGTCTTTAACGGCAACGGGGAAGCCGCGATTCGCCAGGCCGCGCAAGTCCCGGTCAACGATCCCGTGTTGCTCGTCTCGGCGATGGCGAACGTGACCGAGCATCTCGGCTTCGGCGTGACCTGCTCGCTTTCTTACGAGCACCCGTATCCGTTCGCACGGCGCATGTCCACACTCGATCACCTGACTAATGGCAGGGTTGGCTGGAACATCGTCACGTCGTACCTGGACAGCGCCGCACGCAATGTCGGCTTGCCGGCCCAGGCCAATCACGACGAGCGTTACTCGCTTGCCGAGGAATATCTCGAGGTCTGCTACAAGCTGTGGGAAGCGTCGTGGGAAGACGACGCCGTGGTGCGTGATGCCGCGCGGAAGGTCTTCACCGAACCGTCGAAGGTCCATCCCATCAATCACCGTGGGCAGTATTTCGACGTGCCGGGCATTCATCTCTGCGAGCCGTCGCCTCAGCGCACGCCCGTACTCTACCAGGCAGGCGCCTCGAAGCGCGGTAAGGACTTCGCCGCGCAGCACGCCGAGTGCATTTTTATCGCTGCCCCATCGCGCACGATCCTGAAGAATTTCGTCGCCGATATCCGGGCACGCGTGAAGTCATTTGGCCGCGATCCGCACGACGTGCTGATTTTCAACCTGCACACGGTGATCACAGGCAAGACGTCAGCGGATGCACACGCGAAGCACGCCGACTATCGCCGCTATACGAGCGACGAGGGTGCGCTCGCGCTGATGTCGGGGTGGACCGGCATCGATCTGTCGAAGTACGACCTCGACGAACCGCTGCGCTATATCGAGAGCAACGCGATTCAATCGGCCGTAGAGGCTTTATCGAGCGCGGATCCGACACGAGTGTGGACCGTGCGTGAGATTGCGAAGTGGGGCGGCATAGGGGGACTCGGACCGCTTTCAGTGGGAAGCCCGCAGGAGATCGCCGACGAGTTGCAGTCGTGGGTCGAGGAGACCGACGTCGACGGATTCAACCTTGCGTATGCATTGACTCACGAGAGCTTCGCAGATTTCGTCGACCTGGTCGTGCCCGAGTTGCAGCGACGAGGCGTCTACAAGACCGACTACACCAACGGCACGCTGCGCGAAAAGTTGCATGGCGGTGGTCCTCGACTGGCCGAACCGCATCCTGGTGCGGCCTACCGCACGCGCACGCCGGCCCATGCCGGATAGCACCCCGCTTACTCATAAAACATCGACTAACAGGTTGGAGATCATTGATGAAATCGTTTCTTCGTCGCAAGCTGGATGTGAGCCTTACGTTTCGCACACTCGCCCTGGCGGCGGCCACGATGCTTGCGGGCGTCGCAGCGCACGCAGCACCGCTCAAAGGTGCGCCCGCACCATTCGACAAGGGCGGCGTGAAGATCGCGCTCGTCAACTATCTGTCGACGGGCGATTTCTTCCAGGCTTATGAAGCCGGTGCGCAAAAGCAGGCCAAAGCGCTTGGCATCGATCTACGCATCTACGAAGGCCGTCAGGATGCGGCCGAACAACGTGAACAGATTCAACAAGCGATCAGCCTGGGCGTGTCCGCAATTATCGTGAATCACGGTTTGCCTGAATCGCTCAAGGACGTCGTGCAGCGTGCGTTGGATAAGGGCATCAAGGTCGTGGCGTTCGACGTCGACCTGGGCAATCCGAAGGTACCGCAGATCGAGCAGAGCGATCGCGATCTGGCAGCGCTGCTGCTCGATCAGGCGGTGAAAGACAACGGCGATACCTTTGCCGCCGGCTATGTGTACGTAGCGGGTTTTGCACCGCTCGACCGGCGCGATGCGGTATGGCGTGACTTCAAGGCTGCCCATCCGAAGGTTCAGGAGAAGGCGCGCTGGGGCACGGTGGACAATCCGATCGCGCAGTCGGTGGCCAACCAGGCTGCTGCGGCCTATCGTGCGCACCCTGAAATTCGTGTGGTTTTCGCGCCGTACGACGAATTCGCACGCGGCGCGAAGCTCGCTGCGGACGAGGCGAACCTGTCGTCGAAACTGCGCATTTACAGCGCCGATATTTCGACCTCCGACATCGAGGCGATTCGCGCGCCGAATAGCGCGTGGGTGGCGACCGCGGCGACGAATCCGGCGGTGGTGGGTGCGGTGTCCGTACGGGCCGCGGCTTTGCTGCTCGCGGGGCAGACGCCCGAGCACCGGATTGTTGTCAAGCCGACGCTGATCACGCGCGACGATCTGGTGAAGAACAACATCAAGACGATTGCCGAGCTCGGCGATAAATTCCCGGCATTCCGTTCGAGCGATGCCGCGACGGCAGCGTGGATTCCGGCAGCGGACTGAGTGTCAGAGGCCGCACCGTCAATCATCTCCTTTGGACTTAAATGAGCAAACGTAGCGGACACCTGCGCCTCGGCGCTTTCCTTTACCCTGCCGGACACCACATCGCGGCGTGGCGACATCCCGAGGCGCAGGCGGACGCCGGCGTGAACTTTCGCCACTACGTCCGGCTCGCACAAGCGGCCGAGGCCGCGAAATTCGATCTGATCTTTCTCGCCGACGGCGTGGGGACACGCGGCGACAACGTCGATTTTCTGAGCCGCACCGCGCACAGCTACGTGGCGCAGTTCGAGCCGATCACGTTGCTGTCGGCATTGGCAGCTGTGACCGAGCGCATCGGTCTGGTCGGCACAGCCTCGACGAGCTTCAACGAGCCGTATCACATTGCCCGCAAGTTCGCTTCGCTCGATCACATTAGCGGAGGACGTGCGGGTTGGAATCTGGTCACTTCGTCGAGCGAGCACGAAGCGAAGAACTTCAACCGTGACAAACATTTCGATCACGCCGAGCGTTATGCCCGCGCCGCTGAATTCGCGGAAGTCACAGCAGGTCTGTGGGACAGCTGGGAGGACGACGCGTTCGTCCGCAACAAAGCTGAAGGGCGTTTCTTCGACCCCGCCAAACGGCACGTGCTGGATCACAAGGGACGCTTCTTTCAGGTCAAGGGTCCGTTGAATGTCGCGCGCTCTCCGCAGGGGCATCCGGTCGTCGTGCAGGCCGGGTCGTCCGAAGCAGGCCGGGACCTCGCAGCAAAGACGGCCGAGGTGATTTTCACGGCACAGCAAACGCTGCAGGACGCGGCAGACTTTTACGCTGACGTGAAGGGGCGCATGACGGCGTACGGCCGTCATCCGGACGATCTGAAGATTATGCCGGGCGTGTTCCCGATCGTGGGACGCACCGAAAGCGAGGCGAAAGAGAAGTTCGAGCGGTTGCAGTCGCTCGTCGACCCGAAGGTCGGACTTGCGCTCGTATCCGGGTTGACCGGTGGGTTCGATCTCTCGGACTATCCACTCGACGGGCCGATCCCTGAGCTGCCCGAAACGAATGCGAGCAAGAGCCGTCAGGTGTTGACGATCGAACTGGCTCGCCGCGAGAACCTCACGATTCGCCAGCTGTATTTGCGGGTTGCGGGTGCACGCGGCCATTGGCAACTCGTCGGCACGCCGGCGCAGATTGTCGATCAACTCGAAGAGCGCTTTGTGAATCACGCCGCTGACGGTTTCAACGTGATGCCGCCGGTGCTGCCGGAGGGTTTGACCGATTTCGTCGAACTGGTATTGCCGGAGTTGCGGCGACGTGGGTTGTTCCGCGAGGACTATGAAGGACGCACGCTGCGCGAGAACCTGGGATTGCGACGGCCGAAAAGCCGCCATTCTCCTGTACTTCAATCCGGCGCATAACTTTCCACGATTCGTTATTTCCTCCGGGCGCGGCCGTCGCCTACGCTGAAACGATAGATGCATGCGTCTGCCGCCGCGCGTTGCGTGCTGCGGCCGTTCAACGAATCGTTTCAACGTGATGAGGATGCGAACATGAGCGATATCGTCATCGATGCACCGGTGTCTGCCGCGACGGTCGAGGCAGACTTGAACTACCTCGAGTTCACTGGCGAGAAGCCGGTGTCGTACCAATACGAACCACCGCCGGGTGTGCCGAAGCGCAGTGGCGTGTACCGGCCGCATCGGGTGAGTATTTCGAATGCCCGCGTCGCGCCACCGCCTGGCGCGTTGTCGCTCGATCGTAACGGCTTCGAACTGCATCGGCACGCTAGCGTGCTGAGCGATTTCTCCGATCCGGCAAAGATCGAATCTGTCTACTATCGCGAAGCGGAGCAGTTGCTAAAACAGGCCACCGGCGCTCGCCGGGTGGTCGTGTTCGATCACACGCTGCGAGACGGCAATCCTGAGCGCAGCAATGGTGTGAGGGAGCCGGTCAAGTACATCCATAACGACCAGACGTTCGTGTCGGGGCCGCGCCGGGTGCGCGATCATCTGCCGACTGGTGAAGCGGAGCGCTTGCTGCAGGGCCGGGTGGCCATCGTCAATCTGTGGCGCCCGATCGGAGAAACGGTGCAATCGTCGCCGCTCGCGCTATGCGATTCGCGCAGTATCACGCTCAACGATCTGGTGGCCTCGGACCTAGTTTATCCCGACAAGGTCGGCGAGACGTATGCGTTGGTCTTCAACCCGCGGCATCGCTGGTACTACTTTCCGCAGATGTCGCCCGATGAATTCCTGCTGCTGAAGATTTACGACTCGGCGGGCGACGGCATCGCGCGTCTCACGGCCCATACGGCATTCGACGATCCCACGTCGCCGGCCGATGCGCCGCCGCGCCGGAGCATCGAATTGCGCACACTGTTGTTCTTTTGAGCGCCGGCGTTGAGCGCGCCGGCATGCCGTGAAATGCAGGGCGGCCGATAGCGGGACGCGTCTGCTGCAGCATCGCAGAATCTGCAATATCGAAAGCGTGAATTCTTGTTTGTTTGTGACGCAGCGTTTGGTTAGCATGCGGCGTTTGGGTCGTTGCTTTACTTCTTTGGTCGACGCGGCTTTGGTTTTTCGTCGAAGGAGGTAAGCGTAACGCTTGCCCGGTGCGTTTTCACAGCTCTCACGCCTTCGACATGTCAAGCCTCCATGCATCCAACGCCGGCCAGCAGGCCACCGGCGTGACACGACGGCTGGCCGCCGCGATCGCTCAGGCGTCGCCGTCGCGCGACGCCGACGCCATTGCCGCCGCAAGACGCGGCATTCTCGACTTTCTCGCTGCCGCCTTTGCCGGCGCGAGCGACAGCGGCTGTCAAAAACTCCTGTCAGTCAGCGCCAACGACTCGCGCGGCGAAGCCTCGGTGATCGGCAGCAGCGCCCGTGCATCCGCGCAGCAGGCTGCGTTGCTAAACGGTTACGCGGGGCACGCACTCGATTACGACGATGTGCACAGCAGCGTAAGAGGACATCCTGCGACGGTCTTGTTGCCCGCGCTGTTCGCGCTGGCGCAAACACGCGGCAGCAGCGCGCTCGACCTGCTCGACGCCTACGTCGTCGGCGTCGAAACGATGGCGCGCCTCGGCCTTGCTCTCGGCAGCCGGCACTACGAGCAGGGCTTTCACAACACCGCGACGTTGGGCGCGCTTGGTGCGGCAGCCGCTGCGTCTTATCTGCTGAAACTCGATGCCGCCGCCATTGAGAACGCGCTGGGTCTTGCCGCCACACAATCCGCCGGCTTACGCCTGCAGTTCGGCAGCGAAGCGAAACCCTTGCATGCCGGGCTTGCCGCCCGCGCCGGTTTATTCGCCGCCGAGCTCGCGGCAGCGGGACTGCAGGGCTCGCCTGAAGCGCTGGACGGACCGGTCGGCTTTTTCGCCGTGTTCAGCGGCGGCGCAGCGCAACCCGAACGCGTGCTCGACGGCTGGGGCGCACCGTGGCAAATCGCAGCCCCGGGTTTGTACTTCAAGCCGTGGGCATGCTGCACGGCGACGCACTACGCCGTGCATGCCGCATTGACGTTGCGCGACACACACCGTCTCACGCCGGACGACATTGCCGAGGTGACGGTGATATTTCCGCCCGGCGGCGACACACCGCTTTCCAGACATTTGCCTTCGACCGGACTTGAAGCGCGTTTCAGTGTCGCTTACGCAGTTGCGGCCGCGCTGACGGATGGTTCGCCCAGTGTGGCCACATTTGCCGATGTGCCAGTGCGCGACGACCTGATCGCGCTCGCACGGCGCGTGGCAAGCCGCCACGATGAAAGCGCCGCGCGCGCGTCGACCGATCCGGCCACGCGTTTCTCGACCGTCGAAATCGCATTGCGCAACGGGACGGTACTGAGCCATAAGACAGACCGTCTCTACAGCGCGACGGATCTGGCCGCGAAATTCGCGGACGCGACCGGTCACGACGAACGTCTCGCGTTCATCCCCGCGCATATCGACACGATGCAGAGCACCGCCGACCTCGCGTCCCTTTTCAATGTCTTCGCACAGATCCACGTATGAGCACGAATAACAGCAGTACCCGCAGGCAAATGCGTCTCGGGCTCTTCATTCAGGGTGCGGGACACCACGTCGCCGGCTGGCGGCATCCTGACGCGCAGGCGGGCAGCGAGAATCTGGCGTTGATGCAGCGCATCACGCAGACCGCCGAGCGTGCGAAATTCGACATGGTCTTTCTCGCCGACGGTCTCACCAGCGGCCCCGATGCGCATCCGTCGATGGCGATGCGGCTCGAGCCGCTGTGCCTGCTGTCGGCGCTCGCCATGGGCACGCGCCACATCGGTCTCGCCGCCACTGCGTCGACCACATATAGCGAGCCGTATCACGTCGCACGCGCGTTTGCGTCGCTGGATCATCTGAGTAGCGGACGCGCAGCGTGGAACGTCGTGACGACTTCGTACGACCGCACGGCCGCGAACTTTACACGTGGCAATCATCCGGATCACGCGCTGCGCTATGAAATGGCGGGTGAATTCGTCGACGTCGTCAAGGGGCTGTGGGACAGCTGGGATGACGACGCGGTGCTCAAGGACAAGGCGAGTGGCGTCTACTTCGATCCCGCCAAGGTGCATACGCTGGATCACAAGGGGCAGTTCTTCGCCGTCAAAGGTCCGTTGAATGCGTCGCGTCCGCCACAGGGGCATCCTGTGGTGATCCAGGCCGGCTCGTCCGGCCCGGGGCAGGACCTGGCCGCGCGCACGGCGGAAGTGGTGTTTACCGCGCAGCAGACTATCGAAGAAGCGCAGGTCTTCTATCGCGATCTGAAAGGCCGCTTGCCGAAATTCGGCCGTGAGGGTCAGCAGTTGCACGTGATGCCGGGCGTGTTTCCTGTCATCGGCAGGACGGAGCAGGAAGCGAAAGACAAATACGCGCAGTTGCAGGAATGGACCGATACATCGGGTGCGTTGTCACTGTTGTCCGACCGGTTGGGGCATGACGTGTCGAAGTATCCGCTCGATGGTCCTTTGCCGGAGTTGCCCGAATCCGATCAGTTGAAGAGTCGCGCCAAACTGCTGACCGATCTCGCACGCCGCGAGAATCTGACTTTGCGCGAGCTGTACTACCTGGTGGCCGGCGCGCGTGGGCACCGCATCGTTTGGGGCACGCCTGTGCAGGTGGCGGATGCGCTCGAAGAATGGTTCACGGGCGAAGCGGCCGACGGTTTCAATATCATGCCGCCGTATTTCCCGGGTGGCCTCGACGATTTTGTCGAACTCGTCGTGCCGGAATTGCAGCGGCGTGGGTTATTCCGCACTGAATATAGCGGCACTACTCTGCGTGATCACCTCGGTTTGCAGCGGCCTGTGAGCCGCTATGCGGGGCAGTGAGATACAAGAAGTAAAAGGCGGAAAGTAAAAAGCGGCGTCTGCTCAGCAGACGCCGCTTTTTTTTCAAGCTTGCATCCCGATTCGCGCCGTACTGGCAGGTGCGGATCATTCGAGATCGCCTAAATCGCGAAGTGGCGCAGATCCAGTGCCAGCGATGTGCGGGGTGGCACCGCATGAACGGTCTCCGGCGCGGACGGCGTATGCGCCAGAAACTCACGCGTACGCGGACTGACTGGCGCGCGGAACAGCGCGTTAGCCGGGCCGTGTTCGACAATCACACCGGCCTCGGTGAAATACACCGCATCGCTCACTTCCTCGGCAAAGCGCATCTCGTGCGTGACGAGCACGCAGGTCATGCCGTCCCTCACCAGATCGCGGATCACGGTCAGCACTTCGCCCACGGTCTCCGGGTCCAGTGCCGAGGTTACCTCGTCGAAGAGAATCAGATCCGGCTGCATCGCGAGCGCGCGTGCAATCGCCACGCGCTGTTGCTGACCGCCCGACAGTTCACCCGGATACGCATGCGCCTTGTTCTCGAGGCGCACCTTCTTCAGCAGATCGTAAGCGGTGCGAGTGGCATCGGCTTTGTCGCGCCCGAGGATGCGCACCGGCGCGACAAGCAGATTGTCCAGTACGCTCAGATGCGGAAACAGGTTGTATTGCTGGAACACGAAGCCGACGCGCTTGCGTAGTTCGATCTCGTCGCGTTCAGAGGCGAGTTGATCGACTCGGGTACCGTCGACTTCGATCTCACCGTACTGGGGACGCAATAGCCCGGTAATGCAGCGCAAAATCGTCGACTTGCCCGACCCGGACGGTCCGATGATCGATACGGCCTGACCGCGGAACACGTCGAGGTCGATGCCCTTGAGCACCGGCGTCGCGCCGAATGACAGATGCACGTCGCGCAAGCGGACCAGAGGGCGCGGACCCGCAGCGGCTGCGGGAGCGAGCGAGACATCAGCTGAAAGCATAGCGTTTCTCAAGAAGGCGGGTGAAGCGCGCGATCGGGTAGCAGTAAGCGAAGAACAGGCCGAGCACGGTGAAATAGACGAGGACCGTGAAATCCGCGCGCGCCACGGTATTGCTCGCCACCTGCGCGGTGTCCAGCAAATCGTGCACACCCACCAGCGAAGCGAGCGCGGTCGCCATCGTGATGCTCGCGTACAGGTTCATCCACGGCGGCAGCATCCGCTTCACGCATTGCGGCAGGATGATCCAACGGAACACCTGGCTTCGGCTGAACGCAAGCGAACGTGCCGCATCCCACTGTGCATGAGGAATCGACTGGATTGCGCCGCGGAAGATCTCGGCGAAGTTGGCGCTGGCAGGCAGCGCGAGACCGAGCGTGACCTTGAACCAGTCGGGAAACGGCACGACGTGTTGCCCGAGCGCGATTTCGAATGGGAATACGTAGGTCGAAAAATAGATCAGCACGAGCAGTGGGGCGTTTCGAAACACCTGCACATAGCCGCGAACAATCAGCCGGACGCCCCGGATCGGAGACAACAGCAAGGGGCCGAGCGCAAGACCGGCGAGTGTGCCGAGCGCGACGGCAAGCAGGCTGATTTCGATGTTGACCCACAGCGATTTGCCGAGCGCCGGTGCCCACGTGATGAGTGCGGCGAGTGCGGGATAGCTTGGGCCATGCGCGATCTCGTGTTCGGCGAGCGCCAGCAGCGCGGCGACGCCGACTACGCTGGCAAACGCAAAGAGGGAACGGTAGCGTCCGTCCCGCGCGGGCACGGTGATGGATTCAGTGGCCATAGCCGGGCATCCTCAGACGAACTTCGAGCCAGCGTCCCGCGCGATTGATCGCAAAGGTCAGTGCGCCGAAGAACAGCAGGATCAGGATCATCAACTCGAGCACGTTGTCGCGCTGCGTCCAGATCATGATCGATGCATACGTGATGTCGCCGACGGCGATTGCGGAGGCAACCGTGGTCATCTTGACCAGGTCGACCATGTTGTTAACGAGCGCGGGGAGTGCATAGCGCAGCGCGAGCGGCAACTGCACGCTCCAAAGGCGCTGGCGGCGGCTGAAACCGAGCGACTGGGCCGCTTCGAGTGTGGTGCGCGGCACGGCTTCGATACCGGCGCGCAGGGCTTCGGCATGAAACGCGCCTTTGTGCAGCGAGATGACGATCGCGCTCCAGATGAACGGCGTCAGCGGATTGCCGCCCAGATTACGCAGCGCCTCGCTGAGCAGCATGTTGATCACCAGAAAGGCGCAGAACAACTGCACGAGCGTCGGCGTATTGCGCGTGATCTCGACGAACACGCGAGCGGGGCGCGCGAGCGCCGGACGCTGTGAGGTGAGTAACGCCGCCAACGCCACACCGGCGCCCAGACTGCCGAGCGCCGTCACGAGCGAGAGTTCCAGCGTGACCAGCATGCCGTGCAGGAACGACGCGAGTTCATCAGGCGCGAGCACGAAACTGTAGTTCAGCCCGATCCTGCTGATCGCATCGACCACGCTAGTTGCGGCGTGCGAGAGCACTTGCGTCGACTCGCTCATGCACCTTGCGCCTTGTACTTCGTATGCAGATCGAGCACGGCCTGCGAGGGCTGCATGCCGTTCTTGTGCTCGACGTCGATCAGCCAGCCGCTGCGATGCCAGTCCTGCACGATTTTTTCGAGCGCGCTCTGCGTATCCGTTTCACCCTTGCGAACCCAGATCACCGACGGCGACGGAATCAACTCGTTCGATACGGGAATCGTGTAGTCCTTCCAGTCCGGATTGCGTGCGACGAGCAAGCGTAGCGTAGGGGCAACGTGAACCGCGGCGACGCAGTTATTACCGCGCAGCGCGAGCAGCGACTCCGGCTGGCCGCGGAATGCCTTGACCTGTGCGCCATATTCTTCGGTAAGCGGTTTCGTATAGTTGCTGCCCTGCGAGACGCAGACGGGCTTGCCGCGCACGTCGTTCCAGGTCTTGATGCCGCTGTCCTTGCGGGTAATCAGCGCGCCGCCGATTTCCTCAAACGGGGTTGGCGGATAGGAGAAGAGCTCCGCGCGCTCCTTGGTGACTTCCATGTTGGCGATCAGGGCATCGACCTTGCCTTGCTGCAGGAACTGCACGCGATTCGACGGTTGGACCGGCGTCAATTCCACGTCGACGCCGAGGCGTTTCGCGACGTCGTTCGCGAGATCGATATTAAAGCCGAGCGGTTTCTGTGTGGCCGGGTCCAGCGAGCCGAACGGCGGCCCCGACAGGATCACGCCGATGACGATCTTGTGCCGCTGATGAATCCGATCGAGTGTCGTATCGGCGTGGGCGGCACTGGCGCCCAATGCTGCAAAAAGCGTCACGGCGCGCAAGGCGCGCTGGAGGGTGGGGCGGGTCGGTCGGCTGAACATGAAAGAGTAGGCGGAAGTCAGGTTGGATCCTGATATCGCTCCGGCCGATCGGTGTGACGTCGTTGCTATGAGGCCACCATGACTCGCCGGAGGAGAAATACAGGATGCGATTCGGGACTGCCTATTCTCGGCATGTGTGACGCCGGAAAGAACCAAGGATTTTTCATACCGTTATCTGATTCGCGCATTTATGCAGACGTGAGCGTTGTTGAAGCGGAGAAATGGATGTTGTGGCGGATTTGACGGGCTAATTTGACCGGCGATCCACCGGTTGTGTGTACCGCGCTATATCCGGCTGATACGTTTGCTGCCTGTTGCGGCACGCCGGCATGCTTTTGGAAAGCATGCCGGCGTGTTTGTGCGGCTAGCGCGTTGATGCTCTTCTGAATCAGAAATCCAGTCCCGGCCCACCTGCGCCCGGACCGCCTGGCTGGCCGGCCGCCGGCGCATCCTTCGGTGCTTCATGAACGGTGGCGTCGGTGGTCAACAGCAGACCCGCAACCGAGGCCGCGTTTTGCAGCGCCGTACGCGTGACCTTGGTCGGATCGAGCACGCCCGATTCCACGAGGTCGCCGTATTGACCGGTCTGTGCGTTGTAGCCGAAGTTGCCCGTGCCCTCTGCCACTTTCGCGACCACTACGCTGGCTTCTTCACCCGCGTTCGTCACGATCTGGCGCAGCGGTTCTTCGAGCGCGCGCAGCACGATCTTGATACCCGCGTCCTGATCGGCGTTCACGCCTCGTAGGCCGCTGATGGCCTGCTTCACGCGAATCAGCGCAACACCGCCGCCCGGCACGATACCTTCTTCGACCGCAGCGCGCGTGGCGTGCAATGCATCGTCGACACGGTCTTTCTTTTCCTTGACCTCGATCTCGGTTGCGCCGCCCACCTTGATGACCGCCACACCGCCTGCCAGCTTCGCCACACGTTCCTGCAGTTTTTCGCGGTCGTAGTCGGAGCTTGCTTCTTCGATTTGCGTGCGGATCTGCTTCACACGCGCTTCAATGTTCTTGCTGTCGCCGGCGCCGTCGATGACCGTGGTGTTCTCCTTGCCTACCTCGATGCGCTTGGCTTGGCCCAGTTCAGCGAGTGTTGCCTTTTCGAGCGTCAGGCCGGTTTCTTCAGCGATCACCTGGCCGCCGGTCAGGATCGCGATGTCTTCGAGCAGGGCCTTGCGGCGGTCGCCGAAGCCCGGCGCCTTGACCGCGACGGTCTTCAGAATGCCGCGAATGTTGTTGACCACGAGCGTAGCCAGCGCTTCGCCTTCCACATCTTCCGCGATGATTAGAAGCGGGCGGCCGGCTTTGGCGACCTGCTCCAGAATCGGCAGCAGGTCGCGGATGTTCGACACCTTCTTGTCGTGCAGCAGCACGAACGGGTTATCGAGCACCGCAACCTGTTTGTCCTGATCGTTGATGAAATACGGCGACAGGTAGCCACGATCGAATTGCAGACCTTCCACCACGTCGAGTTCATCGTCGAGCGATTTGCCGTCTTCCACGGTAATGACGCCTTCCTTGCCGACCCGGTCGATCGCTTCGGCGATACGCTGACCGATCGACTCTTCGCCGTTGGCCGAAATCGTTGCGACCTGGGCGATTTCCTTGCTGGTCGTGGTCGGCTTGCTGATCTTCTTGAGTTCGTCGATCGCGGCGATCACGGCCTTGTCGATGCCGCGTTTCAGGTCCAACGGGTTGAGGCCTGCCGCGACGTATTTCTGGCCTTCACGCACGATGGCTTGCGCAAGCACGGTTGCGGTGGTGGTGCCGTCGCCGGCGGCGTCGCTGGTGCGGGAGGCCACCTCCTTCACGAGTTGCGCGCCGATGTTCTGCACGCGGTCCGGCAATTCGATTTCCTTGGCGACCGAGACGCCGTCTTTCGTCACCACCGGCGAGCCGAAGCTGCGCTCGAGCACGACGTTGCGGCCCTTCGGACCGAGCGTGACCTTAACCGCATTGGCCAGAATGTTGACGCCTTCTACGAGCTTCGAGCGGGCGACGTCGCTAAAAATGATTTCTTTTGCTGCCATGGTTTGATGCTCCGTTCGTTATTGCGTGACGACTGCGACGACATCTTCTTCGCGCAGCACGAGCAGTTCGTTGCCGTCGACTTTGACCGACTGGCCGGCGTACTTGCCGAACAGCACGCGCTCGCCGACTTTCAGGTCGGGCTCGATGCGTTTGCCGTCGCTGTCGCGCTTGCCCGGCCCAATGGCGATCACTTCGCCCTGGTCCGGCTTCTCGGCGGCGCTTTCGGGAATGACGATGCCTGAAGCAGTTTTGGTTTCCTGGTCGAGACGCTTGACGATCAAGCGGTCATGCAAGGGACGTAGGCTCATGGTTCGACTTCCGCGATTGAAATTTGGCACTCGTCGGTGGTGAGTGCTGACCGGAATCGAGTATAGAAAGATGCCGCGCGACGCTCCAATAACGGATTCATCGATCCTTATCGGCGAATGGCATTTCAGAAACGCGCATATCCATAGCTTGATTCGCTGGTTTTGCAAGGTGGGCCGCGTCCCTATACTGATCCGTCGAATCGGCACGTCCCATTGGGACGCCGATACACGCTCACAGGACAATCAGCCGGATCAAGCCTGATCCGTGCGCTTATACAAGGAATGACGGTATGCAGGTCTCTCAGGAAAGCACAGCACGTGCACGGCTTCAGGCGGCGCTCAGCGCGTTGCCGGCGCTCGCTAAAGCGATCGGCGAAGATGCCGCGCAACGCGAGGTGCGGCGCGAGTTGCCGTTCGACCGCTTCGCATTGTTTCGCGAATCGGGGCTCGGCGTGCTCCGTTTTCCGGTCGAGTGGGGCGGCCTCGGCGGTTCGCTGGAAGATCTCTTCCATGTGATCGCCACGCTGGCTGCGGAAGAGTCGAATGTCGCGCACGCATTGCGGATTCATTTCGATCTGACCGAGCAGTTGGTGCTGTCGCCGCGCTCCGCCTTCAACGACACGCAGATCGAGCGTGTACGGGAAGGGGCGATCTTTGGAGGTGCGTCAACGGAGCTCGGCACATCCAGGCCCGGCGAAATCGTCACCAAGCTGGTGCGCGACGGTGAGCATTTTCGCGTAACTGGCAAAAAATATTACTCGACCGGCACGGCGTTCTCCGACTACGCGCGTATCAACGTGCAGGATGAAAACGACGAGAAGGTATCAATCGTTATCCCGGTCTCACGTGAAGGCCTGCAAGTGATCGACGATTGGGACGGGATGGGTCAACGCATGACGGCGAGCGGCAGTCTCGTGCTCGACAACGTGCAGGTATTTGCCCATGAAATCGCAACGCGCGGCTATACGAGTCTTGCGGGCCGCCATGGCAGCGCGGTGCGGCAATTGCATCTGGTCACGGTCGCGGCGGGTATCGTGCGCAACATTCTCGCGGATGCGCGGCGCTACGTGACGCAATACGGTCGCCCGGTGCTGCATAGCCCGGCGCCCTCGGCACGCGAGGACGGTTTCGTGCAACAGGTGGTGGGCGATCTCGCGGCGCATAGTCTATCCATCGACGCGCTGGTCGCGCAAAACGCACGCACGCTGGACCGTTCGGCAAATGCAATCCGTAGCGGCGCAGCCAATGCGGAAGGACTCGTGCTGGAAGGGTCCTTGGCTACCGCCAAAACGCAACTGGTGGTCAGCAAGCTGGCCCTCTATGCGGGCGAGCGTCTGTTTGAAATCGGCGGAGCATCGGCCACTGGGCGAGCGCACAACTTCGACCGTCACTGGCGCAATCTGCGTACGATCTTCAGCCACAACCCGTTGCTGCATAAAGCACGCGTGATCGGCGATTACGAGTTGAACGGCGTGACCACGCATCTGACTGAAGGGCGCGTTTTCTGAAATGCCGGGAAAAACGCCACGATCCTTTCACCCATCATCCATTGATTGAATGCCATGAGCCGAGATCTGCTATTGCTGTTGGAACCGGGCTTCACCGATCCGAACCACCCCGGCGAGCGCTTCATCTGTCCTGATGGCGCGCCTATCGAAGGTCTGCTCGCGAGCGATCCTGCGCTCAACGCACGCCTGGATATTCGCCGTTTGCCGTTTCCGCGTCCGCGCGCCGCGGTGGTGGAAGCACTCAATGCCGAGCACCAGAGTCTGCCGGTGTTGATTTTCGGCGACGAACAGCCTGCGCCGGCAGATGCCCAGACGCTGGGCGAGAAGCGCTTCGTGACCGATACGCGCCGGATCCTCGATCTGCTCGCGCAGCGCCACGGTTTTCCTAAGGTGCATTGACGTAGTGACTGCATTGAGGCCGCCTGTTGATCCTGAGCGCGCCTCGTCACACGGCTCAGAAACAACAGGCACCCGATTCTCATCGGGTGCCACCTCACCTGCATCAGAACTGATGCTTGATACCTGCCGACACAGCCACCTGTTTGTCGGTAGCGGACGGCGTGAGATAGCCGATCGCAGCGACTGCGGTCCGGCCCAGCGAGTCCGTACCGCTGGCGTGCTGAAAGGCACTGGTCAGGTACAGATCGGTGGCTTTCGACAAAGAGTACGCACTCGTGAGATTCAACTGCTCGTATTTCGCGCTGCCCTTGCTGCCGACGCTTCCTCCTTCCGTATAGTCGAACGATGTGCCGAAGCGCAGGAACGGTGTGGCCTGATAGCGCAAGCTTGCGCTAACTGTGCTGAGCGATGTCGAGCCGCTGTAGTTGAGCGAATTGAGCGACGCGTTCGAGCCTAGTCCGCGGAACTGCGTATTCGAGTAGGCCGCGCCGAAGATCGCGCCGCCGCTCGTATAGGTTGCCGCAACCGAAACGGTCTGCTGCGTGTGTGCCGATGCGAAGCCGGCGATCGCCGGATTGGACTCGGGGGCGGTGGCCGATCCGGCGGACCCCAGGTTATTGCCCGTGGCGCTCGCATTGGCGTTGGTGCCGTAAAGCGAGGTATTCGGATTGCGTGCATTGACGATCGACGCAGCGAACGCGAATGCGCCACCGGTGTAGCTGGCGCCTGCGGACCATAGCTGGTTCTGCGTGACATTGCCGGCCACGCCGCCGACGCTGTACAGCGCGCCGAAACGGAACCCGTTGAAAGAATCCGACTGGTACTTGATCGAATTGTTGATGCGGTGCGTGAAGTTCAGATTGTCGTAGTCGGCCGGATGGATCGAAAGGTTTCCCCCAAACCAGACGTAGAGCAATGGCGATACGAAATCCACCGACGTATCGCCCTGACGTCCCAACGTGAACGTGCCGTAGCGGTCGGCGCTGACACCCACCCACGCCTGACGGCCGAACTCGGTGCCCCCTTGTCCTAGCGCGCCGCTATTCACGCTAAGCCCGCTTTCGAGCTGGAACAGTGCCTTCAATCCGCCGCCCAGATCTTCCACGCCTTTCAGGCCCCAGCGGCTCGACGACAGGCCTGATGTGCCGCTGTCGAATTGCGACACCTGGCTGCCGCCCTTAGGTTTGCCGGAAGCGGACGTTGCAGCGGTTTGTGTGTTGTTCGCATACGTGAGGTTGCCCGTGACGATCCCATACAGCGTGACGCTGCTTTGGGCACTTGCTGTGCCAGCCACTAAAGACGAAACGCCAAATGCGAAAAGCAGTTTTTTCATAGTTGTTGGAATCAATATTGAGGGAGCGCGAGAGAAGTGGTGCGTCGAGGTTCGCGGTGAAGTGAGCAGTCACGATAAGCAAAACGAACTTATTGAACAAACAAGAAAATTCGATATGGATATCGGTTGTTTCCCTAGAAAATGCGCTTAAACGGCGATCTTTAAGCAATAACGCCAACCATCGGCATTAGATATGCAATCCTGAATTCATTCGTTCTTTTGTCGTGTGGCGATTGATATCTTGCGGCGCATCCGATAGACATTGCAGAGCGCTGCCGACGGCATGACGCTCGCATTCGAAGGGAGTACGCTTGAGCCATCACAGGGGATTTCATTCCGGACGTCGTCACGCTTTGCTTGGGCTCGCGGGTAGTGCGGCCGGCATCGCGCTTGGCCCATTCACACCGTTGGCGCAGGCTGCGGTTCAGGCCAGCACGGTGTCGCCTCGACGCGGCGGCAGGCTGACGGTGCTGGTGAATCCGGAGCCGAACGCATTGGTTAACTTCGCAACCACGGCGGGTGCGGAACAGAGAATCAGCCCCAAGGTCACTGAAGGTTTGCTGGCCTATGACTTCAACGTGCAGCCGCGCGCGCAACTCGCAACCGCCTGGTCAATCAGCCCCGACGGTTTGCAGTACACGTTCAAGCTGCGAGAGGGTGTGCGCTGGCACGACGGCCAGCCGTTCACCTCGAAGGACGTGGCGGTGTCGATCGGGCTGCTGAAGCAGTATCACTCGCGTGGCCGCTCGACCTTCGCCAACGTGCTGGAAGTCGAGACGCCTGACCCGCACACGGCATTGCTGAAGTTATCAAAGCCTGCACCGTATCTGATCTATGCGCTTGCCGCGTCGGAATCGCCAATCGTGCCGGCGCACATATACGGCAGCGGCAATCCGCTGGAGAATCCCCATAACATCGACCCGATCGGCACGGGACCCTACCGGTTCAAGCGTTGGGAGCGGGGCAGCCATGCGGTGTACGTGCGCAATCCTGACTACTGGGACGCACCGAAGCCGTATATCGACGAACTGGTCGTGCGTTTCATCAGCGATCCCGCAGCGCGTGCCGTCGCACTCGAAACTGGCGAGCTGGATCTGGCCGGTGAGAATCCGGTGCCGCTGCTCGACATCCAGCGCTTGCAGGCACTGCCTCATCTTGCACTGGAAACGCGCGGATATAGCTACAACGCCGCGCAGACGCAATTGCAGTTCAATCTCGACAACCGCTATCTGGCGAAGCAAAAAGTTCGCGAGGCGATTGCGCACAGCATCGACCGCCAGACCATCCTGAAGTCGGTCTGGTACGGCTACGGGATCGTTGCGCCTTCACCGATCAGCCCACTGTTGACCCAGTTCTACGATCCGAGCGTGCCCACCTTGCCGTACGATCTCGCCAAAGCGGAGCAATTGCTCGATGAGGTGGGTTTGCCGCGGCAGTCCAACGGTTTCCGCTTTCCGCTGACGATCGACTTCAACCCCTACGATTCGACGTTCGCGCGTCTTGCCGAATATTTGCGGCAGACGTTGCGGCGCGTGGGGATCGAGTCGACGGTGCGCTCGCAGGATTTCGCCGCCTATGTGAAGCGGATCTACACCGATCGCGATTTCGATCTGGACGCCAACTTTCTCGGCAATACCTTCGATCCGACCGTGGGTGTGCAGCGCCTCTACTGGTCGCGTAACTTCAAGAAAGGGGTGGCGTTCTCCAATGCGTCGCACTACGACAACCCTGAGGTCGACCGCCTGCTCGAAGCAGCCGCGGTGGAGAACGATCCGCGCACGCGGGTCGACTATTTCAGGAAATTCCAGCAGGTGGTGGCCCGTGATCTGCCGATCGTCGATCTGATCACGCTCAAGCAAGTGACTCTGTACAACAAGCGCGTGCATAACCATACGGTGACCGCGGACGGTCTGGGTGGAAATCTGGCCGATGTGTTTCTTGCATGAGCTAACGATCCAGAAGGGTGCATCGCCTTTCCTCCGCACCGTGCTTTGCATATGCCTAACGATTGGTTCGTTTGCTGCCGCAGCGGCTTTATCGTGAGCGCTGCGGCAGCAGCATTGCCGAAAAAGACATGACGACATTTCACGCGGCCGTGACTGGCCGAATCATCGGCAAAAGGATCGGGATCACATGGCAGGGCTGAATCGACGCGATTTTCTGATTTCATCGGGCGCAGCGCTCGCGGCGGCCGGTATGCCGGCACTGGCGTTCGCCCAGGGCGAGGCTGCCGCGCCGAAGCGGGGCGGTACGCTAAACATGCTGATCAATCCGGAGCCGCCGGTGCTCGTGTCGATCTTTCAGACCACGGGTCCCGCGCTCATTGCGAGTTCCAAGGTGCTGGAAGGCCTGCTCGCTTACGACTTCGATTTGCAGCCCAGGCCGCAGTTGGCCACGGCATGGACCGTGAGCCCGGATGGCCTGAAATACACCTTCACGCTGCGGCAGAACGTCAAATGGCACGACGGGCAGCCGTTTACCTCAGCCGATGTCGCTTTCTCGATCGATTTGCTCAAGGCGGTGCATCCGCGTGGCAGGAGTAGTTTTGCCAATGTGACGCGTGTGGCCACGCCGGACGCGCGCACGGCGGTGATCGAATTGGCGAAGCCGGCGCCGTATCTGTTGAAGGCGTTGTCGGCGGGTGAGTCGCCGATCGTTCCCAAGCATCTTTATGCATCGGGCGATCCTCTGGCCAATCCGCACAACAATGCGCCGATCGGCACCGGGCCGTTCCGCTTCAAGTCGTGGACGCGCGGTGCGAATATCGTCTACGAACGCAATCCGGACTATTGGGACGCGGGCAAACCGTATATCGATGGTCTCGTGTTCAAGGTCATTCCCGACGCCGCCGCCCGTTCCGCCGCATTCGAAACTGGCGCGCTCGATCTGGGCGGCGAGAATCCGGTGCCGCTCACCGATCTGCCGCGGCTCACGCAATTGCCGCAGCTGGCCGTCGAAACGCGCGGCTATCGCTTTCTGGAACCGCTCGCCGAGATTGACTTCAATCTCGATCACCCGATTCTCAAAGACCTCCGCGTGCGCCAGGCGATCGCTCACGCGATCAATCCGCAGGTCGTACAGCGCACCGTGGCATACGGCTATGCCGATGTGTCACCCACGCCGATCACGCCCGGGTCTCCGTATCACGATCCCAAACTCGCGCCGTATGCATTCGATATCGGCAACGCGGAGAAACTGCTCGATGCGGCGGGTTATCCGCGCAAGGACGGCGGCGTGCGCTTTGGTTTGACGCACGATTTTCTGCCCTATGGCGACATGTATCGCCGCCAGGCGGATTACGTGAAGTCGGCGCTGGCGAAGGTCGGCATCGACGTCACGGTGCGCTCGCAGGATTTGCCGGCGTTCCTGAAGCGTGTGTATGCAGATCGTCAGTTCGACTTCACCAGTATCGGCGTCAACACGCTGTTCGATCCGAGCGTGGGGGTGCAGCGCCTCTACTGGTCGAAGAATATCCGTCCGGGTGTGCCGTTTTCGAACGCGCCGCACTACAGCAATCCGGAAGTCGACCGCCTGCTGGAAAGCGCGTCGATCGAAACCGATGAGAGCAAACGCGTCGTGCTGTACCAGCAGTTCCAGCAGATCGTCTATCGCGAGCTGCCGATTCTCAACCTGGTCGCGCCACGCATGGTCACGCTCGCGAACCGTCGCGTCCACAACCATACGGTTTCCGCGCAGGGCCTCGAAGGCAATCTCGCGGATGTCTATCTGAGCGCGTGACAGGAGAGACACGATGAGTCGACGTTTGCGTTTCGCAGCAATTGCACGGCGTACCGCGTGGCAGGCGCTGCCGACGGTGATCGGCATCGTGATCCTGAATTTCTTCCTGCTGAAGCTGATGCCGGGCGACGCCGCGGATGTGCTGGCCGGCGAATCCGGCTCCGCGACGCTGGAGACGATGCAGGTGCTGCGCGCGAAGTTCGGGCTCGATCAGCCGGTTCTGCATCAGTTGTGGTCGTACCTCGCGCATCTCTCGCATTTCAGCCTGGGTTATTCGCCGCGTTACGACATGCCGGTGATGCAACTGATTCTGTCGCGCCTGCCGAATACGCTGCTGCTGATGAGTGTCGCGTTGTCGTTCGCGATCGTGGCTGGCGTGGTGCTCGGCGTGGTGATGGCGCATTGGGCCGGCAAGTGGCCCGACCGGGTGTTGTCCGTGCTGGCCTTGCTGTTCTATTCGACGCCGGGTTTCTGGATCGGCCTGCTGGCGATCGTGTTGTTCTCGGTGCACCTGGGCTGGCTGCCGAGCGGGGGCAACATCACGCTCGGCGTGCAACTGCACGGCGTCGCCTATTTCGCCGATGCAGCCAGACATGTACTCCTGCCAGCCGCGACGCTGGCGACCTTCTTTGTCGCGATCTATGCGCGGCTTACGCGGGCCGCGATGCTCGAGGTGCAACGCCAGGACTTCGTGCGCACCGCGCAGGCCAAAGGTTTGCATCCATGGCGTGTGACGGTGCGGCATGTGTTGCGCAACGCCCTGATGCCGCTTACGACGATCATCGGGATTCATTTCGGCACGCTGCTAGGCGGCGCTGCCGTGACCGAGACGGTGTTCAGCTGGCCGGGTCTCGGGCGTCTCGCGCTCGACGCCGTGATGGCGCGCGATTTCAGCGTGCTGCTCGGCGTTCTGCTGCTGTCGTCGTTGCTTGTGATTGTCGCCAATGTGCTGGTCGATCTGCTGCAGGCGTGGCTCGATCCGCGCGTGGCGTGACGTCACGGTTTCGACACTCATGCTGACTTCTAGAGGGATGAAATGGCTTCCGACTCTTCCAATCTGATTGCCACGCCGCCCGAACCCACGACGTCGCCGTGGCGGCGTCAATTGGCCGGCACGCTGTTCGGTCAGCGACGTGCCGGCTCTTCGGATACATCGGGATCGCGCGGCGCGGGTCGAGGTGTATGGCGAGCGCTGGTGCGTAACCCGTCGGCACTTGCCGGCCTTCTATTGCTCGCGGCTTTTATCGCACTGGCACTCAGCGCAGGGCACCTGTTTCCAGGCGATCCGCTTGATATGGTGGGGGCGCCCTTCGAATGGCCGGGTGTGGACCCGCAATACCGGCTCGGCACCGATTCGCTAGGACGCGATGTGGCTGCGGGCATCGCGCATGGCACGCGCGTGTCGCTGCTGATCGGTGCGGCGTCGGCGGGTATCGGCCTGGTGATCGGCACGCTGGTCGGCGCGATAGGGGGCTTCTTCGGGGGCGTGATCGACGATCTGCTGGTACGCGTGACCGAACTCTTCCAAACGGTGCCGTCGTTTCTGCTGGTCATCGTGATTGTGGCGATCGGCCGGCCGAGCGTGACAATCATCGCGCTGGCGATCGGCATCGCCTCGTGGCCCACCGTCGCGCGAATCGTGCGGGCCGAATTTCGCACGCTGCGCCAGTCGGACTTCGTGCTCGCCGCGCGCAGCCAGGGCTTCAGCAACGCGCGCATTATCTTCGGCGAGATTTTGCCGAACGCGTTGCCGCCGGTGATCGTGACCGCTTCGGTGATGGTGGCGAGCGCCATTCTGATCGAGTCGTCGCTGTCGTTTCTCGGCATGGGCGATCCGAACGTGGTGAGCTGGGGCGGCATGATCGGCGCCGGCCGCGATTCGTTGCGCACCGCCTGGTATCTGACCGCCGTTCCCGGCGCGGCGATCGTGCTTGCAGTGCTCGCGCTGAACCTGCTCGGCGACGGCCTGAACGACGCGCTCAACCCGCGCCTGCGCGAACGGGTTTGACGACCCCGCTGACAACGTACAGAGGATGCACCGTGGCAAACCTGCTTGAAGTACGCGACTTGCGCGTCAGTTTCGGCGCACATGAAGCCGTGCGCGGCCTGAGTTTCGATATCGCGCAAGGCGAGACCCTCGCGCTGGTCGGCGAATCGGGTTGCGGCAAATCGGCGACCGCGCTTTCGTTGATGCGCCTCGTGTCCACGCCTGGACGAGTGACTGGGAGTCTGCGTTTCGACGGTCGCGAACTGCTCGATCTGCCGGCGCGCGAGATTCGGGAAATCCGCGGCCGGCAGATTTCGATGATCTTCCAGGAGCCGATGACGTCGCTCAATCCCGTACTCCCGATCGGCGCGCAGATCGTCGAGACGTTGCGGCAGCATGAGCGTCTGTCCAAAGCCGCGGCGTGGAAGCGTGCAATCGAACTGCTGGACCTGGTTCAGATTCCCGATCCGCAGCGGCGCGTGTCTGACTATCCCCACGAGCTGTCCGGCGGGCAGCGGCAGCGGGTGATGATCGCGATGGCGGTGGCCTGCCGGCCACGTCTGTTGATTGCCGATGAGCCGACCACGGCACTCGACGTCACGATTCAGGCGCATATTCTCGACTTGCTCGACGGCTTGCGGCGCGAGTTGTCGATGTCCTTGCTGCTGATCACGCACGACCTTGGCATCGTCGCCAAGCACGCGGATCGCGTGGCGGTGATGCTGGCGGGCGAAAAGGTGGAAGAAGCGCCGGTTGCGCGACTCTTCACGCAGCCACAGCATCCGTACACGCGTGGTCTGCTCGGCGCGTCGTTGAATCTTGCGGACGATCTGCATTATCGCGGCTGGAAGCTGCCAGAAATTCGCCACGGCATTGGCGACGACGGCAAGCCGACGTTCGCCGTGGTGCCGCGTTCTGCACGTACCGGGCAATATATAGCGGATGCGGATCCGGCGCGGCGTGTGGCGGCGCTCAGCAGCGCCCCGTTGCTCGAGTTGCGGGATGTACGGATCGACTATCAGCAGCGTCATGGCAAAAACGTACTGCGTGCTGTCGACGGCGTCTCGCTGCAGATCGCGCGGGGCGAGACGGTCGGTCTTGTCGGCGAATCCGGTTGCGGGAAATCGACGCTGTCCAAAGCGATCCTGCGGCTCGTGCCGACGGCGGGCGGCGAAATCCGTTTGCGCGGCACCGATCTCGTGCGGCTGGGCGAGCGTGAGCTGCGGCCACTACGGCGTCATGTGCAGATGGTGTTCCAGGACCCGTACGCGTCGCTCAATCCGCGCCGCACGGTGGCGGAGATTCTCGATACGGTGCTGGTGGTGAACGGCATCGGCAACGCGCAACAGCGCCGCTCACGCATCGCTACTATGCTTGATCGGGTGGGACTGCCGAGCTCGGCGCTAGGCCGTTTTCCCCACGAGTTTTCGGGCGGGCAACGGCAACGCATCGGGATTGCGCGGGCGCTGGTGCTGGAGCCGGATCTGCTGATCTGCGATGAGCCGGTGTCCGCGCTCGACGTATCGATTCAGGCGCAGATCCTCAATCTGCTGGTCGATCTGAAGCGCGATCTGGGGCTCGCGTATCTGTTCATTTCGCACGACCTCTCGGTGGTGCGCTATATCGCCGATCGCGTGCATGTGATGCAGGCCGGACGGATTGTCGAGAGCGGGCATCATCGCGACATCTGGCGCGCGCCGCAGCATCCGTACACGCGCACGCTGCTCGAAGCGATTCCGGGCAAGACCTTCGACGCGCAAGCCGCGTAGTCCGCAAACTACGCATAACACCGATCAAGCGGTATCAAGCAGGGCGGCTGATGCCGCCCTCGCCATCACTCAAGTCCCTTTCACTCTTTGCCGAAGTACGCGGGCAGGCGAAAGCCGTCATAGAAACGATTGCTGCGAATCGCACGCTGGAAATCAGGCGACTGATACGCCTCCACGATGTCCTGCGTCGGACGTGCATTGCGGTTCGATGCCTTGACGACGACCTGGTTGATGTACGGCGGCGTCATGTCTTCGAGCGCCAAGGCATCGGTCAGTTTGTGGCCGCTGAAGATCGCGAAATTGCCCTGAATCGCGGCGTAATCGACATCGTCGAGCGCGCGCGGCGCCTGGGCCGATTCGAGCGGAACGATCTTGATGCCGGCCGGGTTGGCGATCACGTCTCGCTCGGTCACGTCGACAGGATTGGGATTCGGTTTGATCCTGATCCAGCCGATGCGCTGAAGAATCTTCAACGCGCGCTCCAGATTGACCGGATCGTTCGGCACCGCGACGCGCGCGCCGGGTTTCACGTCCGCAAGTGAATGATGTTTGTTCGAATAGAGTCCCATCGGCGGAGTGGGAACCTGCACGACGCCGACCAGATCGGTGCCGTTGCGGTCGTTATAGGACTTCAGATAGACCTCGTGCTGCATCACATCGGCGACGATCTCGCCGCGATACACCGCCTGATTCGCTTCCAGGCCGGTGCTGAATTCGACGTATTTGATCGCGTAGCCTTTCTTGCGCAGTTGCGGTTCGACGCCGGCCTTGAACTCGTCAGCGTAAGGGCCGGGTACGAAACCGACGCGCAGTTCCTGTGCGGCGGCGTAGGCGGGGAAAGTAGTTAACGTGCCGGCGGACAGAAACGCCAGCGAGGTCTGCAGGAAATTGCGGCGGTCGAATGTCATGGCTATCCCTGTTGAACGGCCGCTTGCGCGTCCTGGGACGCCCCATGCCGCGCGATGCGCCCAAAGAACGGATGCCCCGGATCGTTGAAACCCGGCGTCGATGGATGGCCGCTCGTGACGAGCGAGTCGACGAATGCTTCGTCTTCAGACGTCAGGTGGTAGCGCAGCGCCGGCAGATAGTCCTGCCATTGCGCTTCGGTACGCGGGCCGCCGATCGTCGAGCTGATGTAGCGGCTATTGAGCACCCAGGCGAGCGCGAATTGCCCCGCGGAAAGTCCTCGCGCTTCCGCATGCTCACGGACACGCCGCGCGAGTTCGAGCGATTCGGGACGCCATTCGGTCTGCTGCAGGCGCCGGTCGCTGCGGCCCGCGCGCGTGTCGGAAGCGGGCGTCGCGCCCGGCTCGTACTTGCCGGTCAGCACGCCGCGCGCCAGCGGACTATACGAAATTACGCCAAGCCCGTAGCGGTGCGCAGCCGTTAGCTGCTCAGCTTCGGCCTGACGATTGGCAATGTTGTAGAGCGGCTGGCTTGCCACGGGCGCATCGAGTCCGAGCGCCTCTGCGGTATGACTGAACTCGGCAATCTTCCACGCGCGATGATTCGACAAGCCGTAGTAGCGTAATTTGCCTGCCTGGATCAGATCGTTGAGCGCACGCACGGTCTCTTCGACCGGTGTCTCGTGGTCTTCGCGATGAATGTAGAGGAGGTCGATGTAGTCGGTGTTCAGGCGCTTGAGGCTCGCGTCGACGGCCCGCGCGATGTGTTTGCGCGATGCGCCGCGTGCGTTGACGTCATGACTGTCGAGCGGATTGGCGAACTTGGTGGCGAGCACCCAGCGCTCGCGCTGCGCGGCGATGCTGCGACCAACCACGCGCTCGGATTCGCCTTTGCCGTAGGCGTCCGCGGTATCGATCGAATTAACCCCTTGTTCTAGAGCCTGATCGATAATGCGGGCCGAGGTCGCTTCGTCGGTGGGGCCGCCGAACATCATCGTGCCGAGCGTGAGCGTCGAGACCTTGATGCCGCTGCGGCCGAGTTGTCTGTATTCCATGTGAGTTGGGTTCCGTGAGAATGTGAATCGAAAGAGGCTTAGCGTTGCAGCCACACGTCGGCGAAGCTGGCCGAGAGACCGTCAGGCGAGGTCGTATGGTTGTGCACTGCGCGCGAATAGAGCGTCAGGTACTGCGGCGCCACGAGGTTGATGTCCGGCAGATCGCGTTCGAGAATGCGCTGGATCTGCGAGAACAACTGCTTGCGTTTAGCCTCGTCGGTTTCTTCGGCCACCTGCGCGAACAGTTGATCGATCTCCGGATTGCTGTAATGCGAGCCGTTGGTAAAGGGCACGCCGCGCCGAAAGTTGTTGGTCGTGTATAGACGTGCCACGCCGACCACCGGATCGAACAGATTGCTCATGCCGTTGATGCTGAAATCGAAATCGCGGTTGGTGTAGATGCGCTTCAGATACGCAGGCAGATCCTGGCTGCGCACGGTGATGGCAATGCCGACGCGTGCAAGGGCGGATTTGACGTAGGCGGCAGTGCGCGCGGGCAGATCACCGATCGGCAGCGGATCGACCGTCAGAGCGAAGCGTGTCCCGTCGGCCTTGCGCGGGTAGCCAGCTTCGTCGAGCAACGCGTTGGCGCGTTCCACGTTGAACGGATAGGGCGTAGGCGCCGGATCGTAATAGGGATTCGACGGAATGATCGGGCTCGCGAGCGGCGTCGCATAACCGTAGTAGATGACCTTGCGGATCACTTCGCGATCCAGCGCCGACGCAATCGCCTGGCGTACTTTTGGATTCTTCAGCACCGGGTTGTCGAGATTGAACTCGATGCGCGACACCCCGGCCTGGAACTCGTAGCCGCGTGTCTCGAGTCCGAGCTTCGGGTTGCCTTTCAGGCGTTCGAGATCGGACAGGGGCACGGGCGAATCGCCGCTCAGATCCGCGGAGCCGTCTTCGAACGCGACAGTGCGAGCGGCCGGATCGTTGATCACCTTGACGACAATGCGATCGAGCCAGGGTTTGCCTTTGTCCCAGTAGTCGTCGTTACGCACGTATTCGATGTAGCTGCCACGCACCCATTTGACGAAGCGGAATGGACCGGTGCCGATCGGCGCGTTGTTGGCGGGATTGGTCAACACGTCGGCGCCGTCGTAGATGTGCTTCGGCACGATCGGCGTTTCCGACGAGGAAAACGCCTTGATCAGATAAGGCGCCGGCTTCGACAGCGTAATGACGACGGTATAAGGATCGGGCGTCGCGATGTCGGTGACATTGGCGAAGGTGGTCTTCGCACGCGGGTGGACCTGCCTGAGCGTCTGGATCGAATATGCAACGTCGTCGGAAGTGAAGGGCTTGCCGTCGTGCCATTTCACGCTGTGACGCAGATGGAAAACATATTTACGGCTGTCGTCGCTGACTTCCCACGAGGTGGCGAGGGAGGGCTTGGGTTGAAACTTGAAGTCGTAGTCGAGCAGCCCCTCGACAACTTTCGGGCTGACCTTCAGCACGTTGGTCGCGGTGGTGGCCAGATCGACGAGCGCAGTCGGCTCCGGCGTGACGATGAAGTTGAGCGTGCCGCCGCGGGTCTGCGCCTGCGACGGCAGGCCTGATAGCGCGATGACGAGTGTGAGCGCCCAGCCGAGTGCGCGGCTGAACAGGTGTTTGCCGCGGCGGCGTAGCGTCGGCCGCGATGTGACATATGCCATCGTTGGGTTGTGTGAGAAAAGGAGGGTGGCGCGAAACCGGCTTAGACCGGAGTTGTCAGTGCATGTTGTCGTGCAAGCGCTGCGCGAAGAGGCGCGGGGTCCACCCATGCGTCGAAATCGAATTCCTCTTCCAGCCAGCCTTTTTGCACGGTGATGCCGAAAGGCGTGGGGGCGGGGCAGCGCGTGTACCAGAGTCGGCTCATACGATCACCTTGTTGTTTTGAGTTCCATCAGTACCGCAGGCCGGCTTCGCGCAGCAGCGGCAGCACGCGCTCACCAAAGAAATCGAGGTCGGGCTGAAAATCGAAGAAGCTCAGTTGCACGCCGTCCACGCCGGCCTGATGCAAACGCACGATGTAGTCGGCGATCTGCTGCGGCGAGCCGATGATCGAGATGTTGCCGCCCACCGCGCGCGCGGCGGCCTGACTGCGCTGTTCCGCGTTGCCGCGCCATGCGTGGGCGTCGCTGTCGAAGCGATGAAAACTCCCTTCGTCACCGTGTGCGACGATCGCGTCGTGATAGGCGCGTGCTTCGGCCGCTGTCTCGCGGCAGATCACCATTGGGTTGATCAGCGTGCGGATCTTGCGGCCATGCTTCGCAGCCGCGGCCTTGACGCGTGCCGTGTGAGCCGGCAATGCGGCTAGCGCGCCTTCGATCTCGGAGCCGGCCGGGCTCGTGATGAACACGATGTCCGAGTAGCGCGCGGCGAAATCGATGCCCGCATCGGAGCCGGTTGCGTTCACGAGTAGCGGACGCCCATAACGCGGCTTTGGTGTGACAAAGGCCTTGTCCAGTTTCCACGAGGAAAGCTCGGGCGCGAAGCTGAAGTTCTCCGGTTGCGCCCATAGTTGCTGCACGGCGTCTAGAAACTCGGCGGCCAGTTCATAACGCCGGTCATGTTCGATACGGTGCCAGCCGAACATCTCATGTTCGATGGCCCGGTGACCGGTGACGACGTTGATCCCCCAGCGGCCCTTCGAAATGTGATCGAGCGTCGCGGTGAATTTGGCGAAATGCAGCGGATGCCATGGGCCGTAAAGCACGTGGCTGGTCGCCACCAGAATGATGCGTTCAGTCCGCGCGGTCATCGCCGCGAGCGACATGAACGAATCGAGCGCCTCGCCGTTGAATACGCCGCCGTAGCCGCCTTTCGGCAGCCATTGCGACAACGCGAAGACGAGGTCGAAACCGAATGCCTCGGCTTTTTGCACGAGCGCCAGGTTGTAGTCGAACGACCAGTCGGTGGTGCGGGAAAGTGTCGAAGCGCTCCAGCCGCCCGCCTGAATCGGCAGGAACAGTCCGAGCAGTAGCGGTTGTTCCAATGCGCGCGATACCGGGCTATCCGCGAATGCAGTGGGCGAGCGGACCGGAACGAAGGGTGAGGCGTCGCGCGTTGCTGCTGCGGAAGTCGTCGGCGCGGGCGAGGACGCAGCCAGAGTTGAGTGAGTCACAGTGAGTCTTCAGTTCAACGCGACCGCAGCAGCGGCGCTCACCGGCGAGCCTTCGATCGCGACAGACTGAGCACCGTCCGGGCCAACCGGCACATCACCCACCAACGTCGTGCGATACAACTGCCGGTCGAAGTCGAGATCGAAAATATCGATAGGGGCGAGGTGAGCCGTCGCGCGGTTGTCCCAGAACGCGACGCTGCCGGCCTCCCATTTGAAGCGCACGGTGAACTCGGGCCGCGTCACATGTTCCCAGAGCAGTTCGAGCAGCACCTGGCTTTCGCGCGGCGTCACGCCGACAATTGACTTCAGGAAGCTCGGGCTGACATAGAGCGCCCGCTCGCCCGTTTCCGGATGCACTCTGACGAGCGGATGCTCGGTAACGAGAATGCGTTGTTCGACGGCTTTGACAAATGCTTCCGTTCCACTCGCGCCGGCTGGTGGCGCAAAGCGATGCAGCCCGCGCAGGCCATCGACAAACGTGCGCAATGGCGCGGACAGCTTCTGATACGCGGCCACCAGATTGGTCCACTGGGTATCGCCGCCGTACGGTGGAATGGTCACGCCGCGCAGGATCGACGCCCAGGGTGGATTGACCGCGGCCGTCACATCCGTGTGCCAACCAGTCCAAGGCCGCTGCAGCGTTTGACCCTCGAAACGGGTCGCCTTGCGGTACTTCGAGATCGAATAGATTTCCGGATGACCGTCGACATGGCCGAACACCGGATGCCCCAAAGTCAACTGACCAAACTGCGTGGAGAAAGCAATATGCTGCTCATGCGTCAGAAACTGCTCGCGAAAGAACACGACGCGCCATTTAAGAAGCGCCGCGCGAATGTCCGCGATCTGATGCGCATCCAGTTTCTGCGTGAGATCGACACCGTGAATTTCAGCGCCGATATGCGCGGAAAGCGGATTGACCTGAATTGACTGTACTTCCTGCAATGCGGCTGCGCTCATGGGAGGCTCCTCGCGAAAGAGAACGTGTTGCGTCAATATCCCGCTACGGCGGGCACCTGTTTTGTCTCGGTGGTATAGCGGTTTGCAGGTCGCGGCAGCCCGAGATTCTCGCGTAGCGTGCGGCCCTCGTATTCGGTGCGGAAAAGTCCGCGCCGCTGCAATTCCGGCACCACCAGTTCGGCGAATTCCGTCAACCCGCCCGGCAACCACGGCGACATGATGTTGAAGCCATCGGCGCCTTCTTCTTCGAACCACTGTTGCAACTGGTCTGCGATGCTCTGCGGCGTCCCGACCACCTGCTGGTGGCCGCGCGCGCCGGCAATGCGTAGATACAGATCGCGGATCGTCAGGTTTTCGCGCCGTGCGAGATCGAACAGCAAGCGTTGACGGCTCTTGCCACCATTGGTTTCCGGCAGCTCGGGCAGGGGCCCGTCGACGGGATACTGGGAAAGGTCCACGCCGCCCGACATGTTCGACAACAGCGACAGACCGACCGTCGGATGAATCAGGTCCTGCAGCGCGGCGAACTTCGCGTCCGCTTCCTCCTGCGTACGGCCGACAATCGGAAAAATGCCCGGCATGATTTTCAGGTGATCCGGCGAGCGGCCGTATTTCGCGAGGCGGCCTTTGACGTCGCGGTAGAACGACTGCGCTTCATCGAGTGTCTGATGCGCGACGAAGATTACCTCCGCGGTTTGCGCGGCGAGATCACGTCCCGCTTCCGATGCGCCGGCCTGCACGACGACTGGCCAACCCTGCGGCGAACGCGCGACGTTCAATGGTCCACGCACCTTGAAATGCTTACCTTGGTGACCGAGCACGTGCAGCTTGTCCGGATCGAAATAGACGCCGCTTTCCTTGTCGCGGATAAACGCATCGTCCTCCCAGCTATCCCAGAGGCCGGCCACCACGTCATAGAACTCGCGCGCGCGTTCATAGCGGACCGCATGCTCCGGATGGCGTTCGAAATTGAAATTGAGCGCCTCGGATTCGGTGCTCGACGTGACGAGATTCCAACCCGAGCGTCCGCCGCTCAGATGATCGAGCGACGCGAATTTGCGCGCGAGGTTGTACGGTTCGTTGAACGTGGTGGAGACCGTGGCGATCAGGCCCACGTGTTTCGTCACGACCGAAAGCGCGGACAGTAGCGTCAATGGTTCGAAATGATCGGCGCGTGCGGTACGAGATAGCGAGGGCAGATTCGTGTCGCGCACGCTGACGCTGTCGGCGAAAAATATCGTGTCGAATTTGGCGCGTTCGGCGATCTGCGCCAGTTCCGCGTAGTGCGCGAAGTCGAGTCCGCCGCTCGCGAGTGCATCCGGATGCCGCCACGCGGCGATATGGTGACCCGTCTCCATGAGGAAGGCGCCCAGTTTGATCTGTCGCTTCTGGCGATTTGCACCGCTCATCGTTGTCTCCGCGAAGGGTTTGTGTGTATGGGGGGCCGCGGGTGTTACCAGGCGAGTCGCCATTCGGTGATCGATGGATTCGCTACTGGAATGCGCGTGCCGCCGTGTGGCGTATCGCCGTCGTGAGGTTCGCGGCGCGCGGCGTCGTGCTCAGCGTCGTGCTCGGCGAAGTCGGCCAGCACTTCGTCGCGCAAACGAATGAAGCGGGGATCGTTACGCTCGCGCGGACGCGGCAGAGCGACATCGACGATCCGTTTGATGCGGCCCGGCCGTGGCGCCATCGTAACGACGCGGTCACCGAGGTAGAGCGCTTCGTCGACGTCGTGTGTAACGAGAATCATCGTGATGCGTTCGTGTTCCCAGATGCGTTGCAATTCGTTCTGCAGGCGGCCGCGCGTGAGCGCATCGAGCGCGCCGAATGGCTCGTCGAGCAGCAGCACGCGTGGACGGTTCACGAGGCCGCGTGCGATCGCCACACGCTGCGCCATGCCGCCCGACAACTGATGGGGATACGCATTCTCGAAGCCGTTCAGGCCGACGAGCGCGATGTGCTGCGCGACCGCATCCCGCTTTTCCCGTGCCGACAGCGGCGCGTTACGCAACGCGGCGAGAATGTTTTGCGATGCCGTGAGCCAAGGAAACAGGCGGTGATCCTGAAACACGATGCCGCGTTCGAGCGACGTATCCCGCACCTTGTCTCCGGCAACGACAATATCGCCGCTGTAATCGCTGTCTAGTCCCGCGGTCAGCCGCAACAAGGTCGACTTGCCGCAACCGCTCGAACCAAGCACGCTGACGAATTCGCCGGGGCGCACCCGCAGGCTGATGTCGTCGAGCACCGCGAGCGATGTGCCGCCTTGTTGCGTATAGCGCTTGCTGACGTGAAGAATGTCGATGCTGTCGGACAGTGTGGAAGAAGTCATGTGCGGACCTTGATCTGTAATTTGTATTCAGTGCAAACCCAGTGCAAATTCAGCGCATAGCCGGTGAACATCGGCTGCGTGCTTATCGAGCGGCCACCTGCGAACGGCGTGCAAAGATCGCCCGTTCCACCGCGCGCGCCAGCGCGTTCAACGCCCAGCCGGTCACGCCGACCACGATCACGCCGAACAGCACCTGGTCCATACGGAATTGCTCGCTGCCGTCGATCAGCGTATTGCCGATCCCGCTGCCTGCCACCAGCAGATATTCCGCGCCAAGCGTGGCAAGCCACGAATAGATCAGCGCGAGATAGAGGCCGGTGAAGATTGACGGCAACGCGGCCGGCAGAATGACCGCGCGGATCAATTGCCAGCGCGAATAGCGAAATGCACGCGCGACCTCGATGTAGGCGCGCGGCACAGCGTGAATGCCGTCGCACGTGTGTGCGGCGACCGGCAGCAACGCCGCGAGTGAGAGGAACACGACTTTCGCTGCATCGCCGAGACCGAACCACACGGAAATCAGCGGAATCCACGCAAACAGGGAGATCTGTTTGAACGTGTCGAAGCTCGGGCCAATCATGCGCGTGGCAAGCCGCGAGAAGCCGAGCGCGCTGCCGAGCAACAGGCCACCTAGCGTGCCGATCACGAAACCGCTCGCTTCACGCACGAGCGAGGCGGAAAGGGCCTTGAAAAGCGCACCGCTGACGATTTGCTGCCAGGCGGTGGCCAGCACCTGCGCGGGGCTGACCAGCAAGCCGCTCTTGACGACGTGTGCTTCCGAGATCGCCCACCAGATCGCAATGGCGACGATGGGCAAGACGGCGCCGCGCCAGTCGACGCGTGAGAGCAGGGACCGGCGCGGTCGCGCCGCGCGCTGGAAGGAGGCGGGCACGTTACTGCCGCAGTCGCAGGAGGGATCGGCTGACTGCTTCGATCCGGCAGGCCGCTTAAAGAGAGCAAGACTCATCGTGGATACCTCATATACGGTGCGTGGCGGCAATCGGCGCCATGACCATCACTCGCGAAACGCCGACGGTTGACCGCGCCGCAAACGCGCTTCGAGCGCGTCGAGCGAACGATTCATCGCGTAACCGATGGCGCCGACCACGACGACCGAGGCCATCACCAGGTCGAGCTGAAACAGTTGCCGGCCGTAGACGATCAGATAGCCAAGCCCTTCCGAAGACGCCACCAGTTCGACGACCACCAGTGCGAGCCACGCTTTGGTGAACGCGAGCCGCACGCCGGTGGCGAGCGTCGGCACGGCAGCGGGCAGCACGAGATAGACGATCCGTTGCCAGTGCTTGTATTCGAAGACGCGCGCGACTTCATCGAGCGAAGCGGGTGTCTGGCGGAATCCTTGCAGCGTGCTCAACGTCACGGGAACAAGCGCGGCATGCGCGATCAGGATGTATTTGAGCGGCTCGCCGACACCGACGAGCAGCAGCAGAAACGGCAGCCAGCCGAGCACTGGAATCTGCACCAACGCATTGAAGCTGGGTAGCACATAGGCTTCGAAGGTACGCGACAGACCGAGCGCCGCGCCGAGCACAAAGCCGACCAGGGTGCCCGCAGCGAAGCCGAGCAGCACGCGCTGGAGACTGATGAGCGTGTTGCTTGCGAGATCGCCGCTTCTCGCCAGTTCGACAAAGGTGTCGAACACCCGCTCGGGTGGCGGCAAAATCTGCGGCGCGATCCAGCCGCGCTCGCAACCGGTCGCCCATAAGGCGAGCAGGACGACTGGCAATACCCACGGCGCGAGATGCCAGGCGAGGGCGCGCAAGCGCGCATTGCGATAGAGCGGCGCGCGCTGCGCTTCATCAGCGTGGCCGAGCCGTTCGCTATCGACCGGAAATGCGGTTTCGCTCATCGTGATCGCTCCCGTTTTAGCTGAGCGGCTTGCCGGCAGCGTCGTAGCGCGTCCAGTAGTGGTCGAGTTTTTGCGTGCGCAGCGCATTGTCGAGATACTTCGTCTCGAACCAGCCGTCGACCTGGACGGGTTGCCGGATCAGTTTGAGTTTCAGCGCATCCGCCGCGACCGCTTTATAACGCGCGACGATGAACGGATCGATCAACGGCGAATTGCGGTCTTTCAGGCTTTGATTCGCGAACTCGGCCTGCCATGAGGAGTAGGGCACCCCGCTTTTTGCCCACAGCTTGAAGAGCGCATCGCGGTTCGCTTCATCCGACGACCATTGCGCGCCTTGAACGAACACGTTGACGACGCGTTGCACGACATCCGGATGCGCGTTATCGAAATCGTCGAGTACCAGCAGATGCGATTGACGCGTGAATTGCGGCCCGTCGTTCTGCGATTCGTAGATGATTTTCGCGAGACCCTGGTCGCGCAGTTTGTACAGGTGATAGTCGTTGACCGACGCGTCGATCCCCTTGGACGCCAGCGCGGCGAGCGAGCTAGCGGTGTCGAGATTGATCACACGCAGGTCGCGCTCTTCGAGCTGATTGGCGGCGAGCGCGTTGTCGGCGACCAGTTGCAGATTGGTGCCGCGAAAGATCGATACGCGGCGGCCTTTGAGGTCTTTGATCGAACGCACGTCCGAATCCGGGGGCACGGCGATCTTGATGCCGGTACGCACGCCCGAGGCGATCAGGAGGTGAGTCTTCAGGCCGTTGGCGCGGGCGAGTACTGCAGGCAGATCTCCCTGAAAGGCGAAGTCGAGTGACTTGTCGGCGATCGCTTCATTCACGGCGGGGCCGGCGCCTTTGAAGAAGAGCCATTCGACCTTGATGCCGTCGGCGGCGAATTCCTTTTCGAGCGACTGCTGCAATTGCACCGTCGCCGCTGGTGATCCGCCAAAGGTAGGTGGATCGCCCGTGCCCTGCTGCGCGACGCCGATCCGGATCACAGCGGGTTTGTCAGCGTAGGCATGACCCGTGGCAAGCGACAGGGCCGCCACGGCAACAAAAGATTTCAGCAGACGAAAATAGCGCATTCGGCGATACCGATCGATGGAAGGGAATGGAGTGCAAATGCTCAGATGGACAGAGAGCTGGCAATACACGTTAGATTCGCGTGCGCTCGAATCCAACCAATCATTGCTGATAAGAAAATCTGCAGTAGTTCGAACCACGTTGCCTGAAAGGGTCCGTGCGGCACTAGCGTGGTGCAAGTGCGTGATTCCCGATTTGCATAGTTAAATTCGTCGTTTTGCGGGTGTGGATTGCATGGCTACCATGCGACGCTTCAGCCATTCATGCGAACGCAAGATCATGTCCACTGTTGCTTTTCCATCTACCGTCGCCGAGCCGCAAGCGCCGGCCGCTAACACAACATCTCCCACTGTCATCCGTAGTGCGCAGGATGTTTCGCGCATCGTCAACGCAGGCGCTGCAAAGGGCAGTAACGCACGCATCGTGATTGCGATCGCCCTAGGTGGAGTCTTTCTCGATGCTTACGACCTGACGTCGCTTGCTTACGGGATCAAGGACATCGCGCGTCAGTTTTCGCTGTCGCCGGTTCAGGTGGGATTTGTCTCGTCTGCGATCACGTTCGGCGCGATTCTCGGCGCATTGTTCGGCGGGTATCTGACCGATCGCATCGGCCGTTATCGCGTGTTTATGGCCGATATGCTGTTCTTCGTGATCGCGGCGATCGCAGCCGGTCTCGCGCCGAATGCGTGGGTGCTCGGCGGGGCGCGCTTTCTGATGGGCTTCGGCGTGGGGCTCGATCTGCCGGTGGCGATGGCGTTTCTCGCCGAGTTCTCGCGGGTGGCGGGCAAGGGCAACAAGGCGGCTAGTGTGGCTGCGTGGTGCCCCGCATGGTACGCGGCCACGAGCACCTGCTATCTGCTGATTCTCGGGCTGTACGCGATTCTGCCGGAGCATCAGCTTGGCTGGTTATGGCGTCTGACGCTCGCGTTCGGTGCGGTACCGGCCATCGTGATTATTCTTGTGCGCAGCCGCTATATCAGCGAATCGCCTGTTTGGGCAGCGAACCAGGGCGATCTCGAAGAGGCGGCGCGCATTCTGAAGCGCTCCTACGGCGTCGACGCAGTGGTTGAACGAAGCGCGACACCGATCAAAGCACCGCGTGCGGCGTCCTGGCGTAACTACGGGGTACTGTTCAATGCGACTTACCGGCGCCGCACGATTCTTGCCGCGGTGATCGGCAGTGCATCTTCGTTCGGCTACAACGCGATTATTTTCGGCTTGCCGGTGATCATCACCAGCTTCTTTCATCAGGGGCCGCTTACGACGATCATCGCAGCGCTCGCGCTGAATCTGGCATTTGCGTTCGTGGGTGGACTGATCGGCGTGCGCACCGCGCCGACCGTCGGCGCGTGGAAGATGACCGTGCTCGGACACTCGCTGCAGTTCGCCTCGCTGATCGGCCTCGCGTTGATCGGCAAACCGGGCAGTGGCGCGCTCGTGGTGCTTGCGATCCTGTTGCTCGGCGGCTATTTGTTCGGGCAAGGTTTCGGACCGGGCTCCCACTCGATGACCTATGCGTCGCTGAGCTATCCGACCTCGCTGCGCGGAATCGGCGTCGGTTTCAATCAGACCTTGGTGCGTTCCGCGTCGACGGTTTCGTTGTTCCTATTCCCGGTTCTGGCCGCCGCGTTCGGTACGAAGGTTTTCTGGCTGATCGCGATTGCGCCGCTGACTTCGTTGCTCGTGCTGCTGGCGATCCGTTGGGAGCCGTCGGGTTATGACATCGACGCCGAGGACTACGCGGAGCCGCCGGCCAAAGCAAACGCGGCGCTGGCGTAGCGTTTCAACAATCACGCGGCGCGCTCGACCAGGCCCGGTCGCAGCTGAGTGAGCGCGCTACATCCCAGCAGGCGCATGGCGATATGCATCTCCTGCATCATCAAGGCCAGTACCTCCTTGACACCGGCGCCGCCGCGCGACGCGAGACCGTAAAGCGGCGCACGCCCGAGCAAGACGCCGCGCGCGCCCAGCGAGACCGCTTTCAACGCATCGCTGCCGCGCCGCACGCCGCCGTCGACGAACACGTCGAGACGGTGACCTACGGCGTCGGCGATTTCCGGCAATAGTTCGAGCGGCGCGAACGTGCTGTCCAATTGCCGTCCGCCGTGGTTCGATAGCACGATCCCATCCGTTCCGCGTGCGAGCGCCAGCAATGCGTCGTCGCGGCCCTGAATGCCTTTCACGATCAGCTTGCCGCTCCAGTGCCGCCGGACCCATTCGAGATCTGCCCAGCCGAGCGTCAAGTCCATCTGCCGGCTGAGCATGGCGGCGTGACGCGCCAGATCGGCCCGTTCGCCGACGCTCTCTGCGATGTTTTTCAATTGCGGCGAACCATGGCGCGCCATCTGCCAGCACCAGTGCGGATGGCGGATGCAATCGGCAATGAGCCGCGGCGACAGTCGCAAGGGCAGCGCGAAGCCGTTGCGTGTGTCGTGATCGCGTTTGCCATGGACCGGCACGTCGACAGTCAGGACAAGCGTGGAAAAGCCTGCCGCGCTCGCGCGCCGCATCAGGTCCTCGGCTATACCGCGGTCCTGCTGCACATAGAGCTGCATCCACAGGTCGCCGCGCGGCGCGGCGGCGCGCACGTCTTCGAGCAGGGAGGTGGACGCTGTCGACAGAACGAAGGGCAAGCCCGCTTCGCTCGCGGCGTGGGCGAGCAGTTCGTCGGCACGCGGCCAGAACAGACCGTTCAAACCAGTCGGCCCGACGATCAACGGCGCGGCCGCCTCCCGTCCGAAAAACTGCGTGGCGCTCGAGCAGCGCGACACGTCGGTTAGCACGCGCGGTTTGAAGAGCCACTGGCGGTAAGCCTCGGCATTGCGGCGCAAGGCGTCGCCGTCCTCCGCGCCGCCGTCGAGATAGTCGAAGGCGAGGCGCGGCAGACGTTTCTGGGCGGCGATCCGGTAATCAGCTACGCATGAAAGCATGAATGCTCCACAGACTTCAAATTTGCTGCGGTTGTCCGATTCAATCGCATTACAATCGAGATAACTGCTATTCGATCTGTCTTGACGATCCGTTTTAAGGCCGCGCTACCACCATGTCAGAACACGCCAGAGGCACAGCCCGCAAGATCAAGGCGGCTGAACCGGAGCCGACGCGCTCGTCGTTGTTCGTCGGCTCGACCGCGAAAGCGTTTCAGGTCTTGCATGCGTTCGACGGTCCGAACCGTCACATGACGCTCGTCGATATCGCGAGGACGTCCGGCCTCGACCGCAGCGCGACGCAGCGTCTCGTGCATACGCTGGAAGCGCTCGGTTATCTGTACCGTGTTCCCGACACACGCAACTACGGTCTCACGACGAAAGTGCTGCAGTTCTCCTACAACTACGTGCGCGCCAACGAGCTCATCGACAAGGCTTCGCCATATCTGCTCGACATCAGCCGGCGCCTTGGCGAGACCACCAACCTGCTGGAACTCGACGGTCACGAGATCGTGTTCGTCGCGCGGTTTCCGGGCCAGCATCTGGTGAATATCGACATCGTGGTCGGCGCGCGTTTGCCGGCCATGTTCACCGCCGCCGGCATCGCGATCCTCTCGCGTCTGTCCGACGATCGCGTGCGCGAGATCCTCGCGCAAACGCGCCTCGAACCGCTCACGCACTACACCGAAACCAATCCCGACAAACTGCTCGAGCGGGTGCGCAAAGTCGCCCGGCGCGGTTATGCGGTGATCGAGAACGAAACCGTGCTCGGCGATATTTCCGTTGCCGCGCCGGTGACGGATCACGGCGGCATGGGTGTCGCCGCGATCAATATCTCGGTGCCGACCTCGCGTTGGTCGCGTGAGAAAGTGGAAGCCGAACTCGCGCAACACGTGCAGGTGGCCGCAACCTCGATTTCGAAGTCGCGGCTCACGGGCTATCAGCGTTGAGCCGTCACCAGGCGCTCAACTAGGCGCTCACTAAGCGGTCACAGCGGCCGCTCGAAAGTATCGAGCTGCTTTTCCAGTTCGACCCGCAAATTCGCCGACAACTCCGGCGCCGCCTGGACCAGCGGCGCGAGCATCGTCGGCGCATGCACGCCGATCAGATCCAACACCGACTTCATCGGTCCGGGATTGGTTTCGGCAAACGCCAGGTTCATCAACGGAATCAGCGAGCGGTGCAGCGCAAGCGCTTCCTGCGTTTTCCCGTCGGCCGCGAGCTGATAGATCTTGCGCCACGCTTTCGGCAACAGGCTCGCCGTCACCACGATGCCGCCACGCGCGCCCGCTGCGACATGCAGCGGAAACAACGTGTCTTCGCCGCTCAACACGGAGAACGACTCGTCGACGCCGGCGACAGTGCGCAGGAAGTGCCACATGTCGGTATTGCACGCCTTCATACCGATGATCCGCTCGTGCTTCGAGAGTTCGTGCAGCACTTCGGGCGCGATCGAAATGCGCGTGCGATACGGAATCTCATAGATCAGGATCGGCAGTGGCGATTCGTCGGCGTAACGCAGGAAGTAGTCGCGAATGCCTGCCTGGGTCGGATTCGTGTAGTAGGGCGTGAGCACCAGCAAGCCGTCCGCACCCGCTGCAGCGAATTCCTTGCCTGCCTGCATGGCGTCGTGATATCCCGGATCGAGCACGCCAGCGATGACAGGGATGCTGCCCGCCGCTTCCTCGGCGGCGATACCGGCCATGCGGATGCGTTCGGCCCGTGCCAGCGCGCCGTATTCGCCCGTACCGCCGAGCGGCACGACGCCGTCCACGCCCTGCTTGAGCAGATAGCGCATCAACGTGCGAGCCGCGCCGCTGTCGATCGTGTCGTCGGCGTTGACCGGTGTCGGAATGGCCGGCAGAACGCCGCGTAATTGTTGTGCTGAAAGCATAAAGAGTCTCGGTGAATGAATGGGGTTCAGGCGGTGAGGCTGCGCCGGCGCAAACGGTCCGCGACCCAGATGAGCGCGGCGATAAAGATGAAGAGGCAGGTCGAAACGGCCGCGATGACCGGCGAGATCTGCATCGTGATTTCGTCCCAGAACTGCTTGGGCAAGGTCGTACTCAGACCGCCCGAGGTGAAGAGGGCGATGGTCAGTTCATCGAACGAGGTCGCGAAGGCGAATAGGAACGACGACATTAAACCCGCGCCGAGAATCGGGAACGTGACGCGGCGCAGGGTGGCCCACGGACGCGCGCCCATGCTCTGGGCGGCGAGATCGAGACGGGTGTCGTAGTTGCGCAGCACGGCCATCATCGTGATCACGACGTAGGGCACGGCGACTGTCGTATGGGCCAGCACCAGGCCGAGTGACGATCCGACCAGACCAATCTTCGCGAAGAAGTAGAAGATGCCGACCGCGATGATCATGCGCGGCACGACGATCGGCGAGAGCACGAACGCCAGCATGGCCGCCTTGCCGCGCATGCCGCCGCGCACCAGCAGGAACGCGGCGGGCGTGCCGATCAGCATCGACAGCAAACCGGTGCCGATACCCACCAGCATCGAGCGCGTGATCGCCTGCATCCACAGCGGCGAATCGACGATCTGCCGATACCATTGCAGCGAAAATCCGTGCGGCGGCCACGCCAGCCCGGAAGACGAATCGAACGACAGCGGAATCATCAGGAAGGCCGGTGCGCTGAGAAACACCAGCAGCAGGAACACGATCACGCGCAACGTCAGGCTTTCGCCGTTGCCGGACGCGCTGCGTTTGCGGCCTTTGCGCGAGCGGGGCAGGACGGCGAGCACGGCGTCCGTCGCGTTACCGAGCGCGGTCAGAATCAGGTCGCCGAGCTTGCGGCTCCAGCCGCCCGCACGTGAGCCTTTCGCGCCCGCGCTTTCGCCCGCCATGGTCGAGAGGCCGACCATGCGGTCGTACACCAGGAAGACGATTAGCACGACCGCAAGCAGCAGCACCGAAATCGCGCCGGCAAAGCCCCAGTTCAGCGCCTGCATGACCTGATCGATGATCAATTGCGTGATCATCGTTTGATGACGGCCGCCCAGCAGCGTCGGCGTGATGAAGAAGCCGATCGCGGTGACGAACACCATCAGGGCGCCAGCCGCGACACCCGGCAACGACAGCGGGAAATACACCTTCCAGAACACGGTGCCGGGACGCGCGCCGAGCGTCGCCGCGGCGCTCGGCAGACGGCGGTCGATGTTCTCCATGACCGACAGCATGGTCAGCACCGCGAGCGGCATCAGCGCATGCACCATGCCGACGATCACGCTGGAAAAGTGATAGAGCAGGCTCAGCGGTTCGTCGATGATGCCGAGCTTGAGCAGCAGTTGATTGATGACGCCGTTGCGCCCGAGCAGCACGACCCATGCAAACGTGCGCACGAGAAAGCTGGTCCAGAACGACAGCAGCACCCAGAACAGCAGGCGGTTCTTGCGTGCACGTGTTGCCGAGGAAATCAGATACGCGATCGGATAGCCGGTCAGCACCGAGAAGAACGTGGTCCATAGCGACACTTTCAGCGTGATCAGCAGTACGTCCACATACACGGACGATGCGAAGAGCCGCTTGTATTCGATCAGCGTGAAGCCGGCGTCGTTGTGAATGCTGAGCAGCAGTAACTGGCCGACCGGATAGACCAGCATCACGAGCAGCAGCACGACGAGCGGCGCGCCTTTCGCGCCGGGCCGTAGCCACGTGCGCCAGGTGGGCCGGCGCGGCGCGGGCTGAATGGGCTGTGCCGGTCCCGCGGGCTGGGACGGGCGCGCGCTCAAAGCGGAATGATTCATCGCTTACCCCGCGATCGCAACGGCATCGGCGGCGAGCCACGACAGGCCGAGCGTTTGCCCGACTTCGTACTGGCTGCCGAAACGGTTGGTGGGGAAGGCGGCCACGAGCGGCGCGGCATTGGCGGTATGCGGCTCGAGATAGAGCTTGGTCATGCTGCCGGTCACCATGATGTCGGTGAGTTTCGCGGACAGGCTGCCGCCGTTGCGGGAGTCTGAGTCCGCGCTCGCACTGTCGTGCACGCGCAGATTTTGCGGACGCAGCATCAGCTTGACCGGCTTGCCGTTGGCGATCACCGGGTCGTAGGCCATCGCTTCGCCTTTCGCGACGCCTTGCACGCTGATCTGCACCTGATCGCCGGCACGTCCCGTGACGACCGCGTCGAGCAGATTCGACTCGCCGAGAAAGTCCGCGACGAACACGCTGTTGGGCCGGAAATACAGATCGGCCGGCGTGCCGAGTTGAGCGATCGAACCCGCGTTCATCAGGCAGATGCGGTCCGACATCGTCATCGCTTCTTCCTGATCGTGCGTCACGTAGACGATCGTCGTGCCGAGTTCGCGATGGATGCGCTTGATCTCGAGCTGCATGTGATCGCGCAGTTTCTTGTCGAGCGCGCCGAGCGGTTCGTCCATCAGAATGATCGAGGGCCGGTAGACCATGCAGCGCGCGAGCGCGATCCGCTGCTGCTGGCCGCCGGATAGCTCGCGTGGATAGCGTTGTGCCACGTGCGGCAGATGCACCATCTCCAGCGCTTGCATCACCTTGTCTTGCGTGGCCTTTGCGTCCGTCTTGCGCATCTGCAGTGGAAACGCGATGTTCTGCGCGACTGTCATGTGCGGAAACAGCGCGTAGTTCTGAAACACCATACCGATGTCGCGTTCGTACGGCGCGCCGTACGTCACGTCCACGCCGTTGATGCGAATCTGTCCTTCATCCGGCAGGGCGAGGCCGGCGATCAGGCTGAGCAGGGTGGTCTTGCCAGAGCCGCTCGGTCCGAGCAAGGTCAGGAACTCGCCCTCGGCGACGTCGAGACTGGTCGGCGCGAGCGCGACGAAATCGCCGTAGCGTTTGCTGAGTCCCGCGATCTGAAGATTCGAAGCAGACATGGAATCGGCCTCCGTGAAAGGTGACAGGGAGTGGCGGCGCGCTTACGTCAGGATCCAGCGATTGAAGCGCTCGAGCGCGACGCTCTGGTTTTCTTGCCAGTACTTCGCATCGATATGCAGGCCGTTGGCCATGTTCTGCGGATAGGTTGGGCAGTTTTTCGCGATCTCCGGCTTGATGAAGTTGAATGCTTCGGGTTGCGTTAGACCCGCCGGGAAATAGTCGACCAGCGCGGCCTGGCGTTTCGGATCGGCGGCGAATTTGATGAATTCGCGGCAGGCATCGGCGTTCGGCGAGCCCTTCAGGATCGACCAGTTGTCGACGCCCCAGATGTTCTGGTTCCAGACGATGCCGACCGGCGCGCCGCTGGCAATCGCCGCTTGCGCGCGCGAGATCCACGTGCTGATCATGTCCACTTCGCCCGAACCGAGCATCTGTTCGACCTGTGCGCCGGTGGTCCACCAGACGTCGACATGTTTCGCAATCTTGGAGAGGCTCGCGAAGCCGCGGTCCATGTTGCAGGGATAGACCTGGCCGGTCGCTACGCCGTCGGCCATCAAGGCTTGTTCCATTGTGTCGAACGGATACTTGCGCAGACCGCGGCGGCCCGGGAAGTCCTTCACGTTCCACATGTCGGCCCATGAGCTCGGTGCCTTGCGGCCCTTGAACGCGTCCGTGCGATACGCAAGAACGGTGGTGTAAATGTTGGTGCCCACGCCATACGGCGACATGTATTGCTTCGGGATCTTCGCGATCACCGGATCGGATTCCAGCCCGTGTTTTTCGAGGTATTCCTTGCCGCCGCCGGTCAGCAGAAGAATGGCCGGCTGGCTGATCTTCGCCATGTCCCAGGTATAGCTGCCGGTGTCGACCATGCTCTTGATCAGCGCAGTCGGTTCGGCGTTCGCCTGCACGCCGACCACTTCGATGCCGGTCTTCTCCGTGAACGGCCGGTAGAACACCGCGCCGTAGGCCTTCGTATAGATGCCACCGTCGTCACGAATCACGATCCGTTTGCTGGCCGCGCGCGACGGCGTCCAGACGAACGGGAACGCGACCGCTGCCGTGCCTGCCAGCGCCGCCTTGATGGCCGTGCGGCGGCCGGGTTGTTGAATCTGATCGCGTGTGGGCTGCTTTTTCATGACGACTCCAGGGAAGTGGCAAGCGTGGAAAGCGAAAGACCGGTGTGGCGAAAACTCAAGCCGCGTGAGCGGCGCGATGGGGCACGGAGCGGTGCCTCAGGGCAGCAGGCGGCCGGGGTTGAACAACTGGTGCGGATCGAGCGCCTGCTTCACCGCGCGCATCAACGTAAGTTCGATAGCGGATTTGTAGTGCGCCATCTCGCTGAGTCCGGTCTGGCCGACGCCGTGTTCGGCGCTGAACGTGCCGTGCAATTCGTGCGCGACTTCGTTGACGCAGTGGCGCATCGCGGTGGCCATCGCAACGGGGTCAGGGAATTCGCGCCATGCGTCGAAGGTGAAGAACGGGATGAAGTGCGCGTTGCCGTCGCCGAGATGGGCAACGATCAGAATGTCGAGGCCGGGGATGATTGCGTGGACCGCGCGTGTGGACTGCTCGATGAACGCCGGCACCGCCGATACCGGCACTGCGCAATCGGTCGTCAAGCCCACGCCGGCTTTCTTGTTCGCTTCGGACACGCTGTGGCGAATTTCCCAGAGGGCGGCGCGCTGCGTGTCGTTGCTGGCGAATACCGCATCGACGATGAGGCCGGCATCGGCTGCCTGTTCGAGCGTGTGTTGCAGCAGTTCCGCCATCTCCTCGCCACCGCGTGTGTCCGCGAGCTCGACCAGCACGTGCCAATCATGCAGTTCGCCAAGCGGATTGCGGCGCTCGGGTACATGTTCGATCACGAGTTCGAGCTGGCGGCGGTTGATCATCTCGAAGGCGTTGAGCCGCGACCCGCAGGCGGCCTGGAACATGCCGAGAATACGCAGCGCGGCCGCCGGGTCGACGGGTGCGAACCACGCGAGCGCGTGATGCGTCGGCAACGGATGCAGCTTCAACGTGGCCGCCGTGATGATGCCGAGCGTGCCTTCCGTGCCGATGAAGAGATGCTTCAGATCGAGACCGGTGTTGTCTTTGCGCAGCGCACGCAGGCCGTTCCAGATCGTGCCGTCGGCGAGCACCACTTCGAGGCCGAGCACGTTGTCGCGCGCGTTGCCGTAGCGCAGAACGCCGGTGCCGCCCGCATTCGTCGACAGATTGCCGCCGATCTGGCATGAGCCTTCGGCGCCGAGACTTACCGGAAAGAGCCGTTGTTCGGCCGCGGCGGCGTCCTGCACGGTCTTCAGCACGCAGCCGGCTTCGACTTCCATTGAACCGTTGGCCGCGTCGATCGAGCGAATCCGTCGCATTCGCGAGAGATTGACGATGACTGGCCGAACGCCTTCGCTCGCGGGCACGGCGCCGCCGCACAGGCTGGTGTTGCCGCCTTGCGGCAGGACCGGCACGCCGTGCGCAGCGCACAGACGAACCACCGCGGATACCTGCGCTGCCGTCGACGGCAGCGCAACACAGAGCGCCGGCGCCTTGAAGCGGCCGCGCCAATCCTCGGTGAAACCATCGAGGTCGGCTTCGGCGCTCAGGACCGCGTCCGCTCCGAGTTCGGTTTGCAGGCTGGCTAACAAGGGCGCGACAGGGTTCATTTCTGGTTCCTTGATCGGGCGGCTTCGATGCGGTCGGCTGCGACCCAGGTGGGACGGGACCTGCGTTGCCTGAGAAAAAGCATATGAGTAAAAAAATCGCATTGAAATGCAACTAATCGCTATGCGATTAAAGTGCTCGTTTTTCCTGGCGTGGCTCGGGAGGGTGCTGTCGGCTACGAAAGAGGGCGCTGACGGCCACGAAACAAATAAGCAAAGCGAAATTTGTTGGTTTGGGTAAGCCTGCGGCGCCGCGATACTTGATCGTCCGATGGCTGCGCCATTCGATTTCGACGCATCCGTCTGCTGTTCAACTCCCAGGCCGAACCCGACACCATGACGCAATCCAATCACCCCGATCAGCCCGCGCTCGACACACTGCGGCTGATCGGTCCAGCACCCGAGAACTGGGTCCCGCCGCGCGAGGGCATCGACCATAACGTGGTGGTTGTCGGCGGTGGACAGACCGGCGCGGCGTTCGCTTTCGCCCTGCGGCGCGCCGGCATCGGTCAGGTTAGCGTGATCGATGCCGCAGCAGATGAGGGTCAAGCGGGCGTCTGGTTGAATCGCGCCCGCATGAATAAGCTGCGCACCCCTAAATCATTGGTGGGCCCTGAGGTGGGTCTGCCGGGACTGAGCTTTCAGGCATGGTATGAAGCGCGCTTCGGCGCCGATTCGTATGCGGAGATCGACCGGATTCCTCGCACGCGCTGGGCAGAATATCTCGCGTGGTACCGGCATTTCCTCGAGATTCCGATTCGCTACGGCACGCGGCTTACGCGAATCGAACCTGCGGGTGAGCATTTCCGTTTGCATCTGGAAGTACGCGATGGCGCCACGGTGCGCAACATCGTGGAGACGGCACGCAAGATCGTCCTCGGCAATGGTGTTGCGGGTAACGGCGGCCCGAACATTCCTGCAGTGCTGAAAAACATTCCGCCGACACTCCGTGCCCACACCTCCGAGGCGATCGACTTTGCTGCGCTGCGCGGCAAATCCGTGGCGGTGATCGGCGGCGCGGCATCCGCATTCGATGCGGCAGGCACGGCGCTCGAAGCCGGTGCAGGGCAGGTGCATCTGTTCGTGCGCCGTGAGCGGATTGCCTCGGTGCCTGTGACACGCACACGCGCTTATCCCGGCGCGTACGACAACTATTTCCATCTGCCTGATGCGATTCGCTGGTCGCAGGCGCGGCGCTTCCGCGTTGCCGGTTCGACGCCGCCAGTCGACGCCCTGGAGCGCGTCACACGTTTTTCGAACTTCCATCTGCATCTCGGTGCGCCGTGGACGCATGCAAGCGTCAGAGACGAGCGCGTGGAGACCGACGTGGCGGGTGAGTCGTTCGCATTCGATTTCGTCATTGCCGGCACGGGCTATGTGATCGATCCGGCGCTGCGGCCGGAGTTGGCGCACATCGCCGGGCGTATCCGCCTGTGGCGCGATCAATACGTGCCCGCTGCAAGCGATACCGACGACGCGCTGGGCGCGCATCCGTATCTCGGCGCCGCGCTCGAATACCTCGAGAAGGTCGAGGGCGAAGCACCTTATCTGAAGCACATCCACGTCTACAACCCGGCAGCCTTCGTCAGTTTTGGCTTGCCGGTCGGCGACGTGCCGAGCATGAAGCGCGATATTCCCGCCGTGGTGCAGCGAATCAGCCGCGATCTGTTTCTCGCCGATCTGGATGCGCATGAAGCACGGATTCACGGCGACATTGCCGCGGATTTCGACGATTCAGTCTACGCACAGAGCGTCTGGCAGCGCGACAGGGTTGACGTCGCGTGAAGCGGACGCTAGCAAGCGAGCGGTCACGATGGTTCAACAAGGCGAGAGGCAGGAGCCGCTATGTCTACGCAGTTCGAATCGATTACAACAGGAACGCCGGCTATCGGCACGGACGTCGGTGACGCCAACCGCGCCTTAACACGGCGTGGGTTTTCACGCGGTGTTCTGATTGCTGGCCTCGCTGCCATCGCGTGGTTCGGCAGCGCCGCGCTGACCGAGTGGTGGCCGAGTGCCGACGACTGGCCGTACACGAAAGAATTTATCGCGTTGAAGCTGGTGCTCGTGGCATTTGCTGTTGCGACGGCCGTCGCGGGATGGCGCAATCCGTCCACTCAGGCGACGACGCCCACACGCACCAGCGCATGGCTTGGGGCGATGCCATGGTTGCTCGCACTGGCGCTCAGCGTGAGCGCATGGGAAGTCGTCACGGCACAACTCGAATGGCTGCCGCGGCCTTTTTTTGCCCCACCGCAAGCGCTGATCGGTGTCTATGCCGAAGACTACCCGCGTCTAGGTTTGAGCGTTGTGCATTCGTTTGGACTACTCGCCTATGGCTACGTATTAGGCGCGGCTGCGGGTTTTGTTACCGGAGTGAGTATCGGCTGGTCGCAGGTCGTGAGCTACTGGATCCATCCGGTCTTGCGCCTGATCGGGCCGCTACCGGCTACCGCATGGTTGCCGTTGGCGTTCTTCTTCTTTCCTTCGAGCTTCAGCGCGAGTGTGTTCCTGATCGCGCTGGCGACCGCCTTCCCGGTTGCGGTGCTGACATGGTCCGGTGTGGCCGGCGTCAATTCGGCCTATTACGACATCGCGCGCACGCTCGGCGCGCGGCCCGCTTTTCTGATCCTGCGCGTGGCGATTCCGGCGGCGCTGCCGTCGGTGTTCGTCGGCCTGTTCATGGGTCTTGGCGCATCGTTTTCGGTGCTGATCGTCGCGGAGATGATGGGCGTGAAAGCGGGGCTTGGCTGGTATCTGCAATGGGCCCAGGGCTGGGCGGCGTATTCGAACATGTATGCCGCGCTGCTCGTGATGGCGCTGATGTGCTCCGGTCTGATCACCTTGCTGTTTCGTGTGCGTGATCGCCTGCTGGCCTGGCAAAAGGGATTGCTCAAATGGTAGCCGTACCCGAAGTGTTGAATCAGTCGGCCGCTGCCCGGTCGATCCGTGACGGCGCACGTATCGACGTGCGTCACGTCAGTCATCAATTCGCGCTGCGTGGCGCCGTGTTGCCGGTGCTTCAGGATGTCAGCTTCACGGTCGAGCCGGGCGAGTTCGTCGCGTTGCTCGGCCCGAGTGGTTGCGGCAAGTCCACCTTGCTGCGGCTGGTCGCTGGACTCGATACGCCGACGCAGGGCAGCGTGCAGGCCGATGGTGCTGCAATCGCCGGTCCCGATCCGTCGCGTGTGGTGGTGTTTCAGGACCCGACCTTGTACCCGTGGCGTACGGTGCGCGGCAATGTCGGGGTCGGTCCGCAGGCGCAGCGCAAACGCTTCGCGCGACGCAACGGCCCGCAAGAGAAGCAGGCGCAGCAGCGGATCGACGCCGCCCTGGAGTTAGTCGGCCTCAGTGAATTCGCCGAAGCGTTTCCGCATCAATTGTCGGGTGGCATGGCGCAGCGCGTGGCGCTGGCCCGCGCGCTCGTCAACGATCCGGCGCTGCTGGTGCTGGACGAGCCGTTCGGCAAGCTCGACTCCCTCACACGTATCCGCATGCAGGGTGAACTGGCGCGGCTTTGGCTGGACGCGCGCTTTTCCGCGCTGCTGGTGACACACGACGTGGAAGAAGCGCTGTTGCTCGCCGACCGCGTGATCGTTTTCAGCGAGCGGCCGGCGCGCGTGGTCGCCGAAGTGCGTAACGACGCGCCGTATCCGCGCCATCGCGACGATCCGAAGCTGGTGGCGCTGCGCCGCGAGGTGCTCGCCCAGCTCGGGCTCGACACTTGAACGAATAAAACAATCGATAACGACCAGAGGAACAGTCAACCATGAATCCCTACGATGAATCGCCGCTGAGTCCGGCCCGCCGCGCGTGGTTGCGCAAGACGGCCTGGACCGCGGGCGCGGCGGCGCTCGGTGGTGCGTCGCTGATGCCGGGGACGCTTGCGTTCGCTCAAACGCCGCAGGCTCCGCTCAAGCCCCTCAAGCTCTCCTGGAACGCGGGCGCAATCTGTACCGCACCTGTGGCCGTTGCGGTGAAGCAGGGCTTTTTCGAGCGGCACGGTTTGCAGGTGGAACTCGTGAATTTTTCAGGGTCGACCGATCAGTTGCTCGAAGCAATCGCGACGGGCAAGTCCGATGCGGGTGTCGGCATGGCGCTGCGTTGGATCAAGCCGCTGGAGCAGGGCTTCGATGTGAAACTCACTGCCGGGATTCACGGCGGGTGCATGCGTTTGCTGGCCACGCGCGCGTCGGGCATCGTCGATGTGGCTGGGTTGAAAGGCCGCACGATCGGCGTGAGCGATATGGCGAGCCCGACCAAGAATTTCTTCGCTATCGTGTTGAAGAAGATCGGCGTCGATCCGGAGCGCGATGTGAACTGGCGCCAGTATCCGGCGAACCTGTTGGGCGAGGCGCTGAAGAAGGGCGAAGTGCAGGCGATCGCGGATGGCGACCCGACGATCTGGTCGATCCGCGAATCCGACCACTTGTATGAGGTGTCGAACAATCTGTGCGGTGAATATCAGACGCGTTCGTGCTGTGTGCTCGGCGTGCGCGGTACGCTGGTGCGAAAGGATCGCGCCACCGCGCAGGCGTTGACGCAGGCGCTGCTCGAAGCGACCGAATGGACTGCGAATCATCCTGCGAACGCCGCCGCGATTTTCTCGGTCTATACGCCGTCCGCCGATGTGGGCCAACTGGCGGCGATGCTCAAGAGCCACACCGATCGCCACCATCCGGTTGGGGATGCGTTCAAGAAGGAGATCTCGCTTTATGCCGACGACCTGAAGGCGGTGGGCGTGCTCAATAGCGGCACCGATTCCAATCGTCTCGCGGATCGGGTGTTCTCGAACGTGCTGGCTTGACGGCGCGCCGTATCCGTCTGATATGCGGTTTGTGTCGAACGATAGTCGAATTTATCGTTTGGCCGTGGCGGAAGGCATCGTTACGCTAATCGGCTTGCCTATGATGCGCCGACGCCATGATGAATCCGCACAACTCCCCGCCATCGCGCGGCCGCCGTCGACTGCTGGGTCGTCTGGCGGCCGGCGGTCTCGTCGTTTCACACGCCGCGGCAGCTAGCGAACTGCTCCGGCCGCTTGAGGTCGCGTCGTCGAGCCAGGTGCCCGGTGCGCCTGTGCTCGAGCATCCGTACGGTGTGCCGTCGCCCCACGAGGCGAATGTCGTGCGGCGGAGTGCGCGCGCGTGGCCGCTGCCCGGTGCGGCTTCTTCAATGACGCCGCTTGCTGATCTGCACGGTACGCTCACGCCCAACGGTCTGGTCTACGAACGTCATCACGGCGGCGTGCCGTACATCGATCCCGATCAGCATCGGCTAGCCATTCATGGCCTCGTACGCACGCCCAAACTGTTCACGATGGACGACCTGCTGCGCCTGCCGTCCGAATCGCGGATTCATTTTCTCGAATGCTCCGGCAATACCGGCAACGAATGGAATGGCCCGAGCGGCATGCCGGTGCAACTCACGCATGGTTTGCTGTCGTGCTGCGAATGGACCGGTGTGCGTTTGTCGACTTTGCTGGAGGAGGTGGGCGGTGTGACGGCGTCCGGCAATACAAGCGGCGGCGGCTGGTTGCTGGCCGAAGGCGCGGATGCCGCTGCGATGACGCGCAGCTTGCCACTCGATCGGATACTCGACCGCGCGCTCGTGGTCTATGCGCAGAACGGCGAACGCTTGCGCCCTGAGAACGGCTATCCGTTGCGTCTGATCGTTCCCGGCTTCGAGGGCAATACGAACGTCAAGTGGCTGCGCAGGCTGAAGGTGGTCGATGCGCCGTTGCAAACGCGCGAGGAAACCTCGAAGTACACCAGCCTGCTCGCGAACGGCACCGCGCGTCAGTTTGCGTTCGAGATGGATGCGAAGTCGGTTATCACGCGACCCTCGCCAGGACATCGGCTCACCACGCACGGCTATTACCCGATCACGGGTCTGGCCTGGTCCGGACGCGGGACGATCCGCAAGGTGGAGGTGTCGACCGACGGCGGCGTGACGTGGCGTCCCGCGCGTCTGGACGGTGCGATCCTGGATCGTGCGCTCACGCGTTTTCAGGCGGACTGGCGCTGGGATGGCGGTGCGACTGCGATTCTTTCGCGCGCCACCGATTCGACCGGTTATGTGCAACCGACACGAGCCGAACTCGTCGCCGCGCGTGGCCTGAATTCGCAGTACCACTACAACGCGATCCAGCAATGGCGAGTGGATGCTAACGGCGAGGTGCGTAATGCGTGATGACCGCCGTTTGACCGGCGTGCGGGCGCGAACGGCACGGACCGCGCTGGCCGTGCTGCTTTCGCTCACGGCACTGGCATCGTGTTCATCGATCGCGCCTGGTGACCAGAGCGCCAGGTCGATCCATGATATCGGCACGCCGCTCACCGAGCAGGACCTCGCTGCCTGGAACATCGACGTGGCGCCGGATGGCCGCGGCCTGCCTGCGGGCAGCGGCGACGTCGCCACCGGCGCGCACATATTCGCCGCAAAATGCGCGGCGTGCCACGGCGCGCAGGGGCAGGGCGGTCTCGGCGATCAACTGGTGGGTGGGCAGGGCACACTGACCAGCGCGAAGCCGAAGCGCACCGTAGGGAGCTACTGGCCCTATGCCACGACGCTGTTCGACTATATCCGCCGCGCGATGCCCTACAACGCGCCTGAATCGCTTTCCGCCGACGAGGTGTACGCGCTCAGCGCATTTCTGCTCAACCAGAACGGCATCGTGCCGGCGAATACGCGGCTCGACGCGGCCTCGCTGCCGCGTGTGGCGATGCCTAATCGTGCCGGTTTTGTGGCTGATCCGCGTCCGGGGCAGCTATGAGGCGCTTGCGCTGATCGGACGGTCCGGGAGCGGGCCCGAAGCGCCGCTAACCGTTATTGCCGGCTCGCTCATGCAACCGCTCATGCAGTCGGCTTCAGGCAGCCGGCGCAGCAGGCGCATTCGGTGTGTATTTCCGCAGCCGCTGGGAAATCAGATGCGAAGGTTTTTCGATCATCCGGTAAAACGCGTAGCTGATGGCGAACGCCAACGCCACCTGCACGAACCAGGCGAATCGGGACGTCTCGTCGAACCGGGTCATTTCCAGCAGGGCGAGCGCCATCTTGTGGCAGAGATAGAGGCTATAGGACCACGCGCCAAAAGTAGCCAGTCTGGACCAGACGCTGCTTCTGGAAGGCGTGGCTGTCTCCGCCGCGATCCAGACCGCCGCCAGGAACTGAAATAGCGGAAGCGTGATATCCGGCGTAATCAACGGCACAACGGCCGGCTTGAGATTCGATTCGGACAGCAGAATCATAATGGCCGCCCCGGCCGCGACAATCACCACTCTCAGCGCAACCAGATGACTCGCGAGAAAACGGGTGCTGCGATCAAGGCCGCGCTTGATCATCAGGGTAAGCGGCGAATACGCGCCACGAACGTGGAACTGCTCCGCGTTGCGCTGAGTCTCCGCGATCAGGCAGCCGAAGATCCATCCAGCCGCATACAGTAAAGCCGTACCCGGAACGCCATACGTCTCAATGACGCAGCCGTGGCAAACCGGATGCCCTACCAGACGAACCACAGCCACCATCACACCCGCCGCAACGGCGCAGCCAACAATCATTTCGCCGATGTAGCGAAAGCGGGCGCGCAGGAGCGGATAAGCGGCGTAATACACCATCTCGCAATAGAGCGACCACAGCACGGACTCCAGATAGTTCTGCCCCGTCGGCAACGGTTGAACGAGGCACAGCAGGATGACTAGCGGTAATCCAATGCGGATGAATCTGGACGCGTAATAGTTGATTGGCTTAAGCGTCACATCCTTTTGATATGCGTTATGGATGCAATAGCCGGAAATGACAAAGAAGACGATGACGGCGGCAGGGCCCGCGAACAGCGCTGTCGAGCCGGACCATAGTGCGCCGCCGAGGAAGGCGAGTTGATGAGGCAGAAGTTCTTTAAACTCGGGTGGCTTGAAGTGATACATCAGCACCCAGACAGCCGCGAGGAATCGAATCGCATCAATCTTTAGCGACTTGTTCAGATTCGCAGACGCTGAGAGATTCAAGGTGATCGCCATTTATTGCCCCTTCTTCTATTCAGGCTGCGGCGATCTTACGTCTGTCGTGATCAACAAAAATCGAAAAAAATGGGGAAATAAATGTCCCACCAGGCCTCAGTAAAATGCAATGTTGGGCGGTTGTTTTTGTCAGCGTCAGGTGCGGGTTTACAGCAATACCTTGCGGCATTGGCATAGGTTTTAGCCCGAATGGATTGATGCGGGCACAATTCAAAGCTAGGCTCTGTCGAAACCGAACAATAATTCGAGGCACAAGGATCCAATGACTCCATCGGAAAACATTGACCAGCTGATCGCAGGCATCCCGGACTGGCGTGGCAAAACGTTCGCCAGCATCCGCAAAACCATCCTAGAAGCCGACCCGGAGATCATCGAGGAATGGAAGTGGATGGGAAGCCCGGTGTGGTCCCGCGACGGAATGATCGCGGTCGCCAATGCTCATAAAGGGAAGGTGAAGCTGACCTTTGCCCACGGGGCGAATCTCGCCGATCCCGACAAGCTTTTCAACGCGGGCCTCGACGGTAACGCGAGACGCACGATCGATTTTCTCGAGGGCGATAAGGTCAATGGGCCCGCTTTAAAGAAACTCGTGCGCGCCGCTATTGAGTACAACCAGACCAAATTGAAGAAAAATGCGCCGGCGAGTACTCGAGCGAAAGCACATAAAGCTAAAGAGGCGTGAAGCAATAGCGTTATCTTGGGGAAGCGCTTGGGCCGATCAGGCTGATTGGAATATCTACGGTTCTCAGCGCGACAGCAACGAAACGGTCGCGATGCCGAGAATCGTCATGATGAGCGAAGCCGCTACGTGAATGACGATTTCGCCTGCCGCCCAGCCGAGCCGGCCGTCCTGCAAGCGCTGCACGACTTCCGCTGAGAACGTCGAGAACGTCGACAGGCCGCCCATCAAGCCTGTGATGACGAAGAGCCGCCATTCCGGCGCGATCTGCGGCACCCTTGCGAACCACGCAACCGCGACGCCGATAACGTAGCCGGCAATCACATTAGCGGCGAAGGTGCCGAGCGGCATGCCCGTGAACAGGCCGTTCAGACGGATACCGAGAAACCAGCGGAACAGCGAGCCGAGCGCGCCGCCGATGCCGACCGCGAGAATGGACAAATACATGAAGAAGTACTCTGGCGAAGCCGAAAGGTCGACAAACCGGGCTTGAGCGGAAGGCGTGATGCCGCGTCCGCAGTCGTCCGGGCGAAGCAGGCATCATCAGCCATCGAGGGCGGTTGAGGGAGAACGCCATCGGGAGAATGCCATCTCCAGCGCGCCAGTCTAGCATTGGCAGGGCATTGGGGACAGGTGAGCGCCGTCGCGGCGCGCGTGTCCGGTCTGCATCGCGTGGGGCGTGATCTAGAATCAATAGAGGGCCTGCGAGCGTCTGCCGTGGTCCACTGCAACGCCGCAACCGCGCGGGAGGCCGACATGACGAAGGGCTACCAGCTCACGTTCTATACGGAGAAGAACCGGCGCCACGGCCATCAATCGGTCGTGGAATGTCTGCTGTCGATCGCGAAGCTCGTCGGCATTCATGGCGCGACCGTCGTGGCGGCGGCCGAAGGCGTCGGCCACGCTGGCGCGCGGCATGCAGCGCGCTTCTTCGAACTGGCGGATCAACCGCAACTGGTGATCTTCGCGCTCACCGAAGGGGAGGCGGAAGCCTTGCTCGAAGCGGTGCGAGCGGGCTGCCTCCCGGTGTTCTACACGCGTTGCCCGATCGAATTCGGCCTGATCGGTGAACACGGGGACGCGAAACATCCGGCGCGCCGCTAAGCCTGGTTTGCGGTCAATGAGCGACTAACTAGCGGTTAAGCAGTCAGCCGACGCTTTCGCGCTCCGGCGTCGCCGAAATCTTGTGGATCGACAGGTCCGCGCCGTTGTATTCGTCTTCCTGGTCGAGCCGCAAGCCCACCGTCAGGCGAATCGCCCCATACACGAGCGTGCTGCCGAGCGTCGCCACCACGATGCCGCCCAACGTGCCGATCAGTTGCGCGCCGAACGATACGCCGCCCAGTCCCCCGAGCGCATGCAAGCCGAAGATGCCGGCGGCGAGGCCGCCCCACGCGCCGCACAGACCGTGCAATGGCCACACGCCGAGCACGTCGTCGATACGCCAGCGGTTTTGGACGCAGGTGAACATGTACACGAACAGCACGCCCGCAATGCCGCCCGTCACCAGCGCGCCGAGCGGATGCATCACGTCGGAGCCGGCGCACACCGCGACCAGCCCGGCGAGCGGGCCGTTGTACGTGAAGCCGGGGTCGTTGCGGCCCGCGAGCCACGCGCTCAGCGTGCCGCCGACCATCGCCATCAGCGAATTGACTGCCACGAGGCCGCTGATCTTGTCGACGGTCTGCGCGCTCATCACGTTAAAGCCGAACCAGCCGACCGCGAGCACCCATGCGCCCAGCGCGAGGAACGGAATATTCGACGGCGGATGCGCGGCGATGCCGCCATCGCGGTGATAGCGGCCATGACGCGCGCCGAGCAGCAGCACGGCCGGCAACGCGACCCAGCCGCCAAACGCATGCACCACTACCGAACCGGCGAAGTCGTGAAACGGCACGCCGAACACCTGGGTGAGCCAACCCTGAATACCGAAGCGGCCGTTCCACGCGATCCCTTCGAAGAACGGATAGACGAAGCCGACCAGCACGAAGGTGGCGAACAGTTGCGGATTGAATTTCGAGCGCTCAGCGATACCGCCCGACACGATCGCGGGAATCGCCGCCGCGAAGGTCAGCAGGAAGAAGAAGCGCACCAACGCATAGCCGTTGTGCGCGGCCAGCGACTCGGCGCTGCCGAAGAACTGCACGCCGTAGGCGATCGTGTAGCCGATGAAGAAATACGCGATCGTCGAGACCGAGAAGTCCACCAGAATTTTGACGAGCGCATTGACCTGATTCTTTTTGCGGACCGTGCCGAGTTCGAGAAACGCGAACCCCGCATGCATGGCCAGCACCATCGCGGCACCCAGCAAAAGGAAGAGGGTATCGGTGCCGGTTTTCAGACTTTCCATCGATGTGTCCCGCTTATGACAAAAAAGCGGGCATGGAATGCAAGAAGTGGGCCAAATTTGTGCCGAAAACGTCGATAAGGTGCAAAACCGCACCGGAGTGGGGTTCATGGCTTACATGCCCGGGCTGGTGATGCACTATCTTTTGCACCTCGGACAACGACAAAGGCACCATATATGTGCGTTATGGCTTCGTATCGGTCGTCGCGATCCAAACCAGGGCACGACATTCGATTTGATTTACGTTTAATTCAAAAGTCTGACGTTTTATGCGGATTCATTGCACCCGGGTTTGTATTTGGCGGCAGAAGCCTGGTTAGTGGCGCATCCTCTTTGTCTTCCTGCGTAAACGCCGACATAATGTGCCGTCCCGCGCACGATCTGCCGGCCATCGACTTCCAATGCGCACGCATGAGACTGACCACTAAAGGCCTGTTGCTGATCGCAATTCCGGCCGTCTTCGAACTGGCGTTGCTGTCCGGCCTGGTTATGGCGCAGGCCGACGCGACGCAAGCCGAACGGTGGGCCATCCATAGCGAAGACGTGCTGCGCCAGACCACCGCGATTCTCGATCCGGTGCTGGGTGAGTCCGTGGCGCTGCGCGGCGCGGTGCTCGCCAACGACACGCACTTTACGACGCCGGTCGCCTTGTGGGTGGACGTCGACCGTCGTATCGATCAACTGGCCGAGCTGGTTGCCGACAACCCGGCGCAAGTCGAGCGCGTGGTGCAGGTGCGCCAGGCGGTGCAGGGGTATCGGCAATGGTCCGACCGCGTTCAGGACATGCTGCATTCGGGGCGGCGGCGTGACCTGCTCGATCGCTTCCGCGACCTGGCCTCGGCCGACGTGCTCGATCGTTTCCGTCAACAGGTGGTGGCTTTCCAGGCCGAAGAGCGGCGCCTCGACACCTTGCGCTCGAATGCCGCCGCTGCCGCGCGTGAACGGCAACAGACGCTGGTCGTCGCGGCCGTGTTCGGCTCCTTGCTATTCGTCGCGCTGGCCGTGTGGCTGTTCACGCGCGGCGTGCGCGGCCGGCTTGCGGTGCTGTCCGATAACGCCGGGCGCCTCGCGGGCAACGAGCCGCTGGCGCCGATCAACCCGGGGCGCGATGAAATCGCCCGGCTCGATCTGACCTTGCATGAAACCAGCCGGCGCCTGCTCGAAGCCGAGCGCATCCAGGCGCGTTTCCAGTCCGATCTGGCGCGGCGCACGAGCGAACTGGCGCGCATCAACGAGACCTTGCGGCAACAGACTCAGGAAAACGAAATGTTCATCTACAGCGTGTCGCACGACCTGCGTGCGCCGCTGGTGAATCTGCAGGGCTTCTCGAAAGAACTGATTCGCGCGTGTGACGACCTGCGCGTGGTGCTGCGCCAGTCGTCGCTCGCGACAGAGTCGCGGCAGCGCATCGAACGCGTGGTGGACGAGGATATCGGCGAGGCGCTGCATTTCCTGCAGACGGCCGTGCTGCGGGCATCTCATATCATCGACGCGCTATTGCGGCTGTCGCGGGTCGGCCGTGTGGAATACCGGCAGCAAAAGGTCGAAGTGCGCGACATCGTGCCGCGCGTGGTCGATGCGATGCAGGGGTCGATCCGGGCGCGCCGGGCGAACGTTATCGTCGAGGATTTGCCGGCGGTGTGGGGCGACCCGACCGCGCTCGAGCAGGTGTTCGCGAACCTGATCGGCAATGCGGTCAATTATCTGGACCCTGCGCGCGAAGGCCGGGTTGAAATCGGCACGACGCCGGCGCCGCCGGGCGTCCATTCGCTACGGATTTTCTACGTGCGGGACAACGGCCTGGGCATTCCGGCGGTCGCGCTGCCGCGGCTTTTCAACGCGTTTCAGCGGCTGCACGGCAATGTGGCGGCGGGTGAGGGCATCGGCCTCGCGCTCGTGCGGCGCGTGGTGGAACGGCACGGCGGGCGCGTGTGGGCGGAATCGAAAGAGGGCATTGGCACGACGTTTTATCTGTCGCTGCCCGAAGCCGAGGTGCGGACGGCACAACCGGTGGTCGAAACGCAGGCCACGCAGGCAGACGGTGTTCAGGCGATTCGTGGTGTGCGCGAAGCACGCGCGGGCCTCGGCGATCGTGATGGCCAGGGCCCGCGTGGCGGTGCGCCGGCGCATGCCGCCAATGCGGCATCCGGTATTAGTACGCGGTAAAGAGCCGGCGTGGCTTGAGGAGTTTGCTGCCGCGTATCGACCAGTAGCAGCCGCAAACGAGCAGGATCGCCACGCCCGTCAGCGCCTCGCGCGGCGCAGGGTGCAGGCCGGGCAGGCCGCCCAGGGCGAACAGGCCGTGCGCGACGATCAACAGCGCCGCCCAGAGCGAACACGCCGCTTGTACCAGCATGCGTGTGCCAGTCAGACGCCGCGCACGGTTCTCTCGCGACCAGTTGGCCGGTGTACGCGCGCAGAAAAAAGCAATCGCCATCAACGTGACGGCGAGCATGACGATCCAGTCAGTCAGTTCCATCGAAAGGGGCTCCAAAGTCAACCGGTGACTATAGGAAACCCTTGCGTTGCGAACTATCGGACGAGTCTCAAATGTGGGTGTGTTCTGGCGAGCGCGCAGTGCCGCGAGGGCAAGGCGCTCGCCTGAGGATCAGAGTTCGATCCGCGTGCCGAGCAGCACGAGGAACTGACGCAGCCACTCAGGGTGAGCGGGCCATGCGGGCGCGGTGACGAAATTGGCGTCGGTGATTGCCGCATCGACCGGAATGTCGGCGTACTCGCCGCCGGCCAGTTTCACTTCGGGTGCGCAGGCCGGGTAGGCGGAAATGCGCTTGCCGCGAATCACGTCGGCGGCAGCCAGCAGTTGCGCGGCGTGGCAGATCGCGGCGATCGGCTTGCCTGCTTCGGCGAACTGCCGCACGAGTTCGATCACCTTGTGGTTGAGCCGCAGGTATTCCGGCGCGCGGCCGCCTGCAATTGCCAGCGCATCGTATTGACGCGGATCGGCGTCCTCGAACGTTGCGTTGAGCGTGAATTGGTGGCCGGGTTTTTCGGTGTAGGTCTGGTCGCCTTCGAAATCATGAATCGCGGTCTTGATCTTGTCGCCCGCTTTCTTGTTCGGACAGACCGCGTCGACGACGTGGCCGACCGCCTGCAGTGCCTGGAACGGCACCATCGTTTCGTAATCCTCGGCGAAGTCGCCGGTCAGGAACAGAATCTTCTTTGCTGCCATCGCATGCCTCCTATTGATCAACGGAACACATCGAACGCTCAGGCAGTCTACTCCAACACGTTTGACAGAACCGCGACGAGGTGTGCAATGAAGTATTTCGAAGGGCGTGCACTATACGCTGGCGATACGGCGGCGCTGGTGCAATTGTTTCGAGCCGCAGCCGGGCAGCTTTGGGTCCGCGGGCTTCCAGGTGCTCGCCGAGGAGAGTGTGTCGCGCAACGGCGTATCATGAGCCCGTTTTCGCATGCGGAAGCCGCTCGACGCGGCTCACACTTAAATATGACTTTATCCATTCGTTCGCCGTTGTTGCGCCGCGTCGCGGTTGTCGCCCTCGTGTTCGGCGGCCTCACGGCTTGCCAGAAAAACGACGCGTCGGCACAGGTTGCCGGCAAGCTCAACGATGCGGCGCAAGCCGCCGGTCAGAAGCTCGATCAGGCGGCCAGCTACGTCGGCCAGCAGGTCGATGCGACCAAGGCCGCCGCGCAGCAGAACCTCTCATCGGCGTCCGCGCCGTCGATCACGATCGATCCGGCCTCGCTGGCGTCGAGCGCGCAAGCCAACCTGCAAGGCGCGGCCAGCGCGACCAATGCGCAACTCGGCAAGGCGGCGGCGCTAACCGGGCAGAGCCTCGAGACGGCGGGGCGCAAGCTGCAGGAATGGTCGGCGCAAAGTTCGGCGTCGGCGGCGGGCGTTTCGGCTTCTGCGTCGACATCGAGCGATTCCAGCGATGCGCAAAAGCAGATGGACAAGTGAGATCGCGGCCGGCGCATCCGGCCGCTCGTGCTCGGTCATCCGTTTGACAGCCGGATTAAATGTAATTACTATGGTTACACATCGTCGTTGCCGGGCAGGTTTGCTGTGAATACGAGTAGCCGGTTTGCATTTGCAGTGCACGTGCTCGCGCTGCTGTCGTTGCAGGAGGGCGTGCCGCTCTCGTCGGAGATGATCGCGGGAAGCGTGAATACGAATCCTGCGTTGATCCGGCGTTTGTTGAGCATGCTGGCCGATGCGGGTCTCACGACCTCGCAACTCGGCGCGGGCGGCGGCGCGCTGCTCGCCAGGGCGCCTGACGAGATCACCTTGCTGCAGGTGTATCGCGCGGTAGACGACGCGCAATTGTTCGCCATGCATCGCGAGGAGCCGAACCCGGCGTGCATGGTGGGGCGGCACATCCAGGTCGTGCTGCGCGGCATTATCGACGAAGCGCAGCAGGCCATGGAAGCGTCGCTCGGCGCACGCACGCTGGCCGATGCGACTGCCGATCTGATGCGCGCTGAACGGGCGCTTGAACGCAAACGGCGTTCGAATGGGTGATGCGGCGACGAGTGTGGTTAAGAAGGTAGCAATGAGGCGGTATCGAAGGGCGCGCGCGGTGTAGCTTGAACCTGCGCACCTGAGAACGGACGGGGGCTTACGCCCCTCTTTTTTCCACTTGATATGTAATCAACATAGTTACATATAAGCTAATCACAGGAGCATTGAAATGAGCAAACAGTTGAAGATCGCGTTGTTCGGCGCCACCGGCACGATTGGTTCGCGGATCGCCGCGGAAGCTGCTCGTCGCGGGCATCAGGTGACGGCGCTGGCGCGCAATCCGGCACGTGTGCCGACCGACGTGGCGAATCTGAAAGCGGCGCAGGCCGATCTGCTCGACGCCGCGAGCGTCGGCGCCGCAGTGCGTGGCCACGACGTGGTGGCGAGCGCGTATGCGCCGCCGCATGACGATCCCGCGGCGGTGTCCAAGGCGACCCATGCGCTCGTTGAAGGCCTGCGCGCAGCGGGCTTGAAGCGCCTCGTGGTGGTGGGCGGCGCGGGTTCGCTCGAAGTGGCGCCGGGCAAGCAACTGGTCGACGCGGACGGTTTTCCGGACGCCTACAAAGCCGTCGCACTGGCCCACCGCGATGCACTCAATTACTACCGCGGCATCACCGACCTCGACTGGACGTTTTTCGCGCCGGCCGCGCTGATTGCACCGGGCGAGCGCACTGGCACGTTCCGCACGGGCGCGAACACGCTTCTGGCCGACGCCGAAGGCAATAGCCGCATTTCCGCGGAAGACTATGCGATCGCCTTTGTCGACGAACTGGAGCAGGGCCGTTTCGTCCGTCAAATCGCGACGGTGGCTTATTGAGCCTTGACGGAGGGCGGGACCACGCGCGGCTCGTGTCGCGCGTCGCCCGTTGCGTGCGCCCTGGCGGCGGTTCGAGGGGATGAAGGCAGCCCGCCGTTCCTCGAACTTGCGCAAGCGTCCTAACAATCGGTTACGCATGTTCAGGCGCGGGTGGTGCAACTGCGGCTACACTGGCGTCTCCCGTTTTCTTACGGAACGCCATGCAGTCATGCCCATTGCGGCGTGAGTCCGGGGCCGCGCCGTCTAACGGCGGGCAACCGGCGACTCGCGCCGTCTTTCATTTACCTTCCAATCATATCGGGCGCGGCATTCGCGCTCATGTCGCGGCGTGGTTCGGCGCGTGGACGGCCGCGGTCTGCCTCGTACTGACCCTCGGCATCGGATGGATGCCCGCTACGGCCCAGGCCGCCGGCGCTGCCACGCCGGTCATTCCGGCCTTGCAAAGCCTGATCAATAGCGCGACGGCAACGCCGGCGTCTGCCGCCTCAGGCGCGTCTGCCGCGGAAGCGGCCTCGGCGCCGTCGCCCGCGAGCCAGGCGGAACTGGCGCGCTCGCTCGACAGCGTGATCTCGACGCTCGACAACGACAAGCAGCGCACCGCGCTCGTCGCCCAGCTCAAAAAGCTTCGTGACGTGTCGCAAAACGTTGCGCCAGCCGCGCCCGCGTCTGCGTCGGCCCAAACGAGTGCTGGCTTGCTCGGCGCGATCGCGTCGGGCATCGCGTCGTTCGAATCCAATGTGCATCAGGGCCGCACGCCGGTGCGCTATTGGGGCGGGCGCTTCAACGCGGCCGGCAACGAGCTCTACACGATCATTTCGGGCCAGGGGCAGGAGAGCTTCGGGCGCATCATCTTCTCGATGATTGCCATGCTGGCCGGCTGGGGCGCATGCGCCGGCGCGATAATCTACGTGCAGCACCGGCTGTACCGGCGCTTCGGTATCGTCATGGGGCTCAAACCGAATCCCACCACGCGCGAACTGCTGATCTTCGCGCTGCGCCGCGTCGGCCCGTGGATCATCGCCTTTCTCGCCGCGTTGCTGTTTGTGCGCGCGATGCCCGATGCGCTCGGCCGCACGCTCGGCCTGGTGGTCGCCTATGCGATCGTTGCGGGTGCGGTGTTCTCGGCGATCTGTCTGATCATGTTTTCGCTGTTCGGCTCAGGGCATCGGCGGGTTGCGGTGCACCTGCTGATCGAACACGCGCGGCGCGTGCTGTTCGTGGTGGGCATATGCGCTGCCCTCGGCGATGCGGCGGTCAATTACGACGTCGAGCATCAGCTCGGACCGAATCTCGCCGCGCTGATTTCGACGGCCGCCAACATGACGGCCGCTGTGCTTACCGGCTATTTCGCGCTGGCATTCCGCCGGCCGGTCGCGCATCTGATTCGCAACCGGCCTTACGAGCAGCGCCACGATCACCGGGCCGCGACCGACGCCTTCGATGTGCTCGCCTCGCTCTGGCACGTGCCGGTGCTGGTGCTCGCCGCCGCGTCGGTGGTGGCCACGCTCGGCGGCTCGGGCTCCAGCGAAAACGTGCTGCAGATTTCGGTGGTCACCGCACTGTTGCTGGTGTTCGCATTTTTCCTGTCAGCTATCGTGCTGCGTGTGACGCGCCCGCGAAGCCACCGCGCGCGGCGCCGCTCGCCTTATCTGTCGCGTTTGCTGCGCTTTTGCGGCACGCTGCTGACGCTGTTCATCTGGCTGTTCTTCTTCGAACTGGCGGCGCGTTTATGGGGCGTGTCGCTCGCGGAAGTCGTAGAGAAAAACGTTGCGGCGCGCGGGATTGCGCACGCGGTCACCGCGATCATCGCGACTGTGTTCATTTCATGGCTGCTGTGGATTCTGGTCGACACGGCGATCACCGAAGCCCTCAATCCGGGTGGTCCACGCAACAAGTCGCGCAATCCGAGCATGCGGGCGCGCACGATGCTGCCGCTGCTGCGCAACGTGCTGCTGGTGACGATCATGACGATTGCCGGCATCGTCACCGCGGCGAACCTGGGCATCAATGTGACGCCGCTGCTGGCCGGCGCCGGTGTGATCGGTCTCGCGATCGGCTTCGGCGCGCAGTCGCTCGTGACCGACCTGATCACGGGCCTGTTCATCATCATCGAAGATACGATTTCGGTCGGTGACTGGATCGACGTGGACGGCGGCCACGCGGGCACCGTCGAACATCTGTCGATCCGCACCGTCCGCCTGCGCGACGGGCAAGGGGCGATTCACGCCATTCCGTTCTCGCAGATCAAGATCGTCAAGAACCTGTCGCGCGACTTCGCCTATGCGGTGTTCGAAGTGCGCATGTCGTTCTCGACCGATGTCGATGAGATCACGCAGCTGATTCGCGAAGTCGGCGCGGATCTGATGGCCGACTTCCGCTACCGGCGCGAAATGCTCGGCCCGATCGAGGTGTGGGGGCTCGACCGCTTCGATCCGAACTGGATGGTCGTGAAAGGGCAGATCAAGACGCGGCCCTTGCAGCAATGGAGCGTGGCGCGCGCCTTCAATCTGCGGCTCAAACGCAAGATGGACGAAGCCGGCATCGAGATTCCGGTGCCGCAGATGCGGGTGTACACGTCGTCGAAGGATAGCGAGGGACAGCCTTTGCCGGACGATGAACTGCCTGAGGTCGGCCCGCATGGTCATGGGCAGGCGCATGCCGAGGCGGCGGCGGCCACGCGGACCGCGCACGCTGCGATGGCGGTGGCGCGCGATGTGTCGCACGAACCGCGTCCGGCGCCGCCGCCGACCGGGCAGACCGCGCCGATTCCGCCGCAGATTCCGACGGCCGGAGAAGCGGGCGGTAAAAGCTGATTGGGCTGGATGCGTGGCGAGGCTAGCGGACCTTGGCGCGGTCCGCTTCTGCTTTTCGCGCCCGCGGTTCGCGTCTTTAGGCAGGACCTACCGGTTTCAGACGAGCGCCGGTGTGTCGGCTGCGCGCACGATGTCGTTGACGTGCGTGGCGATCTGCGCGCCCGCCACACCATAGATATGCAGCGAGACGGCAGGTGCGTCGCTGCAATTGCCGAGGCGATGAATGCCGCCCCTGCCGCCGCGTACAAACGACACGGCTCCGGTATTGCGCGCCTGGGTGCGGGTGGCGCTTGCACAGTGCTGCGCGCCATTCCATTCGAAGACCGTTTCGCTCAGCCTGCCGTCGATCACGGCGTAGCCGCACCACGTGTGGTGCGCATGCACGGGGCTTGCCTGGTGCGGCTGCCACACCAGCGCGGCAATCGCATAGCGGCCGTGCGGATCGGCGGCCAGTAGATGGCGCCGGTAATTTTCAGCAGAGCCTTCACGTTGCGCCGACGTGAGCAAATCGGGATTCGCCGCGGCTTCGGCCAGCGCGATGCGCATGCTGCGCGCGAAGAAGGTCGAATCCGACGGTTCGGGAAATTTCACGCAGGCTTCGAACATGGCGTCGAGTGCGTCGCACAGGTTCGCGAGCGGCGCGGTGTGGTGCGCGCGCGAGGGCGTTTCATGCGCTCCGGCAAACTGTGCGGCATGGGTAGAGGAACGGGCGACGGGTGTTGAACGGAGGTCTTGGCTCATGATCGCGGCGCAGCGGCATGGCTGCTTATCGGCTACTTTTGGATAGACATATTTATACCGGTTTGCCCGGAGAAAGAGTTTCCATATAATTCCCCTTGCAGTCTTAAAAGTAGAATAATTTCCTATGGGGGTTTGAAGATGGGAATGGATATCATCGATCGCAAGCTGCTCGAGCTGTTGCAGGAAGACGCAACCATGCCGATCGCCGAACTGGCGCAGCGCGTGAATCTGTCGCAAACACCGTGCTGGAAGCGGCTGCAGCGCCTGAAAGAGACGGGCGTGATTCGCGCCCAGGTGGCGCTGTGCGATGCGCGCAAGTTAGGCGTGGGCACCACCGTATTCGTCGCGGTGCGCACCAACGAGCACACCGAGGCCTGGGCGCAGACCTTTACGCGCGCGGTGCGGGAGATCCCGGAGGTGGTGGAGGTGTACCGGATGAGCGGCGAAACCGACTACCTGCTGCGCGTGGTGGTGTCAGATATCGACGACTACGATCGCGTCTACAAGCAGTTGATCGCCGCCGTGCCGCTATACGACGTGAGTTCGAGTTTCGCGATGGAACAGATCAAGTATTCGACGGCGCTGCCGGTGCGGCCGGCGGCGGTGGTGGAGGGGCGCTGACTGCAAGCCGTGTGCAAGCTCAGTGGGCGTAGAATGCCGCCTTCCCAGACACTATCCGCGACTGCCTCGCGAACCGAGCCCGCCTCATGAACAAACCGCCGCGCAAGAAGAACCCGACCTTTGGCATTGCTGTTTTCATCGTGGTCGCGGTACTGCTGGTGATCGCCACGCTCTTCTATAACGCCATCACGGAAAAGCGCGATTTCGATCGCCAGAACGAGCCGGCGCCGACGATTTCATCGGATGCGGCGGCTGCTGCGGCTGCGGCTACCGCAGCGAAGCCCGCAAGCGGCGCCGCGCAATAAGACGACCCGAGCGCTTCACTCGTCCGGCAGGCGAATGACGCTCGCATCCTTGCGAATCTGCGCCGAGGCCGTCAGCATCTGCTTGCATTGATGGGCGAGCAATTTCATGTCATGCACGGCGTCCGCCGGGTGGTCCGGCGATTTCTCCGTCTCGACCACCATCGCATCCAACTCACGCGACAATTGTTTGATCTGCTCGGCCTGATCGGCGGGCGGGGCGCTGCCGGCTTCGGCTTCGGTCAGATTGTCGCGGACCGTGCTCAGGGCGCGTTGCAAGGGCTGCAGTGAGACGTTGTCAGCCCGCTGCGCGGAGGTGCGCAGCAACGGCGCCGCCACCGTGATCTGCGAGGCGAGCACGTGGCTGCGCACCAGCAGATCATTCAATTCCGGCACGAACTTCTGCGCGGACTTCGGTTCGAGCATCATGCGCTGGAATGCCTGACCCAGATTGGCAAACGCCACGTGGACGTTCTTGCGCGCGAGCCGGTAGCGGTAATCGCGATCGAGCGCTGTTGCAGCGGCTGCGGCGGCAGGGGATGCCCCGCCGACCGGCTTGGCGGTCGGGTTGCTGATCGTGGTGGTGCCGGCGCCGCTTGCACTGGTGGTCGCCCCCGTGCTTGCTGCGCCAGCAGTTGCGCCGGCTTTGAGAGCCGCGTTGCCGCCCGCGTTCGCTCCTGCGTTGGCCACCGCGAGCGCCGGTGCGCCGAGTTCGATCGCCGGATCCGCCATCGCCGCGGCGGGCGCGAACGCACCGGCCTCTGTCACCGTAGCGACCACCGCTGCGGCCGGCTTGCCGCTCCACCACCAGCTCGCTTCCAGGTATTGCCGCGTCGCATTGATCATGTTGTTGACGAGCTTGCCCATCAACCGGTATTCCCAGTAGGGGAACAGATGGCTCGCCGCAATGGCGATCGCGCAGCCCACCACCGTATCGATTGCGCGCTCGCCGATGATGCGCATGCTGCCCGGCGCGAGCAGATGGAACATGAGCAGCACATACGAGGACGTGAACACCACGCTCGCCGTGTAATTGAACAGTAGCAGGCTGTAGCTCATCACCATCGAGGCGAACATCACCACCAGCAGGATGTGCGGCTCCTTGACGAAGATCATCAACGCGATACTCGCCGCGCAGCCGATCAGCGTACCGACTATCCGCTGCCCGTTACGCTGCTTGGTCAGCGAATAGCCTGGCTTCAGGATGATGACGGTGGTCATCACGATCCAGTATGCGTTGGTGAGCGGCAGCAGGCGGCCGAGCCAGAAACCCACGGCCACCGCGATCGTCACGCGCAGCGCATGGCGGAAGCTCGGCGAGGCCATCGTCAGATTCGAGAAGATCTGCCCGAATGGCACTCGGCGGCTCGAGACGAAGCGGGAGAGCGCCTTGTCGAGCCGCAGTTCGGTCTCGGTCGCGCTTGGATCGCTCGACAGGCTTTGGTGCATCCTGTCGATCAGGCGCGTGGCGCTCCAGATGCGCCGGAAGGTGGACGAGACCGCCGAATAAGCCTCAGGATTTTTGGCAGCCAGGTCCTGCTTGCGCATCAGTTCGATCTCGAACTCGATGGCGCGCAATTCGGCCTTTACATTGATGCGCGTACGCGCCGGCTGGTTTTGCAGCACCGCAAGTCCGATTTCTTCGAGATCGGCCGCGGATTTGCGAATCAGATCGCGGTAGAACACCAGCAGGTCGGAGCCGCCAAACGTGGTTCGCACCAGCGAGTAGTCCACGTGCGTGCCGACAAACAGCTCGTGCAGATCGACGGTATTGATGAACAGATTGAACAGCATGGCCCGGCGCGGTTCGAGCCGGCCGGCTTTCAGCTTGGGCAGATTGCGCAGCACGATATCGCGCGCGGCGTCCTGACGTTCGACGGCGGTAATCTGCTTGTCGACCAGATTGCGATAGCACTCGTCGAGATCGTTATTGAGATCGTAGAAGGCGGCGCGCGCGAGCAGATAGTCCGCGCACGCGAACACGCTTTCGGCAAGCGCCTGCTGTTCGATGCGGTGCATCATCCAGCGGCTCACGAAGGTCGACCAGTACGTGTACCAGAGACCGCCCACCAGAATCCACGACGCATTGACGAGCGCCTGCATGGGCGTGAAATGCTCTTCCAGCGTCATGATCATCATGAACAGCGTGGCGAAGCTGATCTGCGGCCAGCGGTTGCCATACACGACGATCAAGGAGAGCACGAACGTGAGCGGCACGACTGTGCACCACAGGGCCACGGGGTTGACCGTGGCGATGCCGGTGGCGAGCGCGGACAGGAAGCCGATCACCGTGCACGCCAGCATCTCGTTGTGCTTGTACTTGAGCGGGCCCGGCATATCGACCACACAGGCGCCGAGTGCGCCGGTCGCGATCGTGAAGCCGAGTTCGCGGTCGTGAAATACGATCAAACACAATATGGCCGGTAATGACACGCCGACTGCGATGCGCAGGCCGCCATAGAAGTACTGGCTGTAGAGGAATTTTTTTATTTCAACCGAATAGCGCATCGACTGCCTGGATTCCATTCACTGAGAAAACGCGGTTGAACAGGCCGACCCGGGCCGACCCCAAACTGCCGTCGAGTCTAACTGATTTTGAACCTGATCTGACCTCGTCCATTCGGCCAGGTTCTGCCCTGGGAGCGCGTTTGTTATGCTGTCGCTTCAATGTCTGTCGCGGCCCGGGCGTTCCGCTCGCGTCGCCTGCTTTCCCAGGATCCATGCTCCAACTCTTCTACTCGAACCGCTACGAAACCCTTGTCGGCGCGCTGCTCGACGACCTGGCGCAGGCGCCGTCCGATCCCTGGACCGCGCAGCCTGTGATCGTCCCGAGCGCGGCGGTGCGGCGGCGGCTCGAGCTCGACATCGCGGCGCGCCAGGGAATCTGCGCGAATGTCAATTTTGGTTACCTCGCGCAGTGGTTGTGGGCGCAAATCGGCGGCGTGATCGAAGTGCCCAAGCATTCGCCATTCGCGCCGGACCGGCTCGTCTGGCGCTGCTACCGGTTGCTGGGGGAGGCGGATGAAGCATTGCCGTGGAATGCGTCGCCGCGTCTGCGTACTTATCTCGATGCGGCGGATGCATCGATGCGCTATGAACTGGCGCGGCGCGTCGCGACGGTGCTCGACCACTATCTGACTTATCGCCCGGAATGGCTGCTGCAATGGCAGAAGGGCGGTTCGATTTTCGCGAGCGGCGCGGCGGATGACAAGGGGCCGCGTCTCGTTGGCGCAAGTGAAGCGGCCCGTGAGGACGAGCGTTGGCAAGCCGCGCTGTGGCGTGCCGTGCTCGCCGAAGTAGCGGGCGACGCGCAAACGCCTGCAGCCGCCTTACCGCCCGCTTATCGCTTTCTCGAGGAAATCGGCACGCTCGATCTCGAAGCCATCTCGAACGCACAGTGGCCTGAAGCCGTTAGCGTATTCGCGTTGCCGACCATGCCGCCGCTGCACGTCGCTTTGCTGCGCGCACTGTCGCGCTGGGTCGACGTGCGTCTGTATGTGATGAACCCGTGCCGTGAATTCTGGTTCGACGTCGTCAGTGCGGGCCGCGTCGAAGCGCTCGATGTTGCTGGTCAGCTCGACTATCAGGAAGTGGGTCATCCGCTGCTAGCCGAATGGGGCCGTCAGACCCAGGCGCAACTGCATATGCTGCACGAGCTGACTGAGAGCGCCGCATCCGGCGAGACAGGCGACTTCACCGAGAATCCGGAACCGAGCTGGCTCGCCTCTGTGCAGAACGGCATCCTCGATCTGCGGGCAGAAACGGGAACAGGCGCGGACACGGACGAATTGCCGATCGAAAACGGTATTGAAGTCCATGTGTGTCACAGCCTGTCGCGGCAGCTCGAAGTGCTGCACGACCGCCTGCTTGGCTGGTTCGATGAGTTCGACGATCTGCAGCCGTCCGATGTGCTCGTTGCCGTGTCCGATCTCGCCGCCGCCGGGCCGTTGATTGATGCGGTATTCGGCACCGCGCCGCCTGGCGATACTCGCCGCATTCCGTATCGGATTACCGGCTTGCCGCCTTCGCAGGCCAATCCGGTCGCGCGTTTGCTGCTCGATTGGCTGGCCTTGCCTGAGCGTAGCGTGGGTGCGCCGGATCTGATCGAATGGTTGCGGGTCGATGCGATCGCCGCGCGTTACGGGATCGATGCCAGTGCGCTTGAAGCTGCGCAGGAATGGCTCGCGGCAGCCGGTGCGCGTCGCGGGCTGGTGCCTGGCGAGCCGACGGGCGAGCACGTGCCTGTCGAGCGTCATACGTTTGCGGATGCGCTGACCCGTCTGTACCTTGGCTATGCGATGCCGGATGGCGGCGAGCCGGTCGATGCCTGGCTGCCCGTTGAAGGCGCTGATGGTTCGGACGCGGAGCTTCTCGGCCGCTTGTCGCGTTTCGTCGACGATATCGAAACCTTCGCGCAGCGCTGCTCGGTCGAGCAGACGCCCGCCGAATGGACGCAACTGCTGCTCGAAACGCTTGCGCAGTGTTTCGACGGCGGCGTGGCGTTTGCCGATTCGCTGGCGGCAGTACGCGACGCGATCGACAAGATGGGCGACGCGATGCAAGCGGGCGCGCAAGATGTCGTGCTGCCGGCCGCCGTGGTGCGCGGCGCGCTCACCGAGGCGCTCGACGACCCGGCGCGCGGCGGCGTGCCTTGGGGCAGCGTGACGTTTTCGTCGCTGACCAGCTTGCGCGGTTTGCCGTATCGCATCGTCTGCCTGCTCGGCATGGATGACGGCGTGCTGCCGAGTCTCGCCCGCGCGGACGAATTCGACCTGATGGCCGCGTTCGGCAAAGCAGGCGACCGGCAGCGCCGCGACGACGAACGCAATCTGTTTCTCGATCTGCTGCTGGCCGCGCGCGACCGGCTGTTCATCGCCTATACCGGCCGCAGCATTCGCGACAATGCGCCGTTGCCGCCGGCCGCGCTGGTCGATGAATTGCTCGACCACCTCGCGCAAGTGTCGGCGGGGGAAGGGGCGAGTCCCGCGGAGATCGAAGCCGCACGGCATGCGTTCATCATTGATCATCCGCTGCAGGCGTTCGCGTCGGACTATTTCTCGTCGCAGCGCGGTCTTTTCACTTACGACGTGGATCGCGCGGAACTGGCCAGTTTGCTGGCCGCGCCGCAGCATCCGGCCGCCGCGCCGTTCTTCGATCAACCCTTGCCGCCCGAAGAGACGGCCTCAGTCGCATTCGACGAATTCGTGCGCTTCTGGCGTCATCCGGCGCGTGCGTTGTTGCGCGACCGTTTGGGGATCGTGTTGTCGGATGCGCAGGGTGAATTGCTCGACACCGAACCGTTCGAACTCGATTGGGCCGGACGGGATGCGCTGGCGGAGCGGCTCTTGCCGGTACTGCTGGACAGCGAGATCAAAGACGACGACAGCATGTTCGAGCGCGTGCGCCGCGTCGCCGCGGCCAGTCCCGAACTGCCGGGTGGCGCGACCGGCGCGGTATGGCGCTCGCGCGAACTCGGCGCGCTGCGACAGCTCGCCGACAGCGTGCGCCGCGAAGTCGCCTCGGGTGTGGAACGGTTGCCGTTCGTGCTGGATATCGTGCCGCGTTGGCCTCACAGCGCTGACATTGCAGATACGCTTTTCGGCTCGCATGACGCCGCACTGCGCAAAGCGGCCGAAACACCGTTGCAACTGCATGGCACCTTGAATTTGCTGACCGAAACAGGACAAGTGATTTTCCGCTACGCCAAGCCTACTGCGCGCGACTATCTATCGGCGTGGCTTGCGCATCTGGTCTATTGCGCGGCGCTGCCGAACGGCCCACGCCGTACGGTTTGGCATGGCAGTGGCGAGAGCTTCGAGTTCACGCCGGTCGCCGCGCCACTCGATGAGCTGGCGCCGCTTGCGGCGTTGTTCAGAGCAGGGCGCATGCTGCCGCTGCGCTTTTTCCCGAAGAGCGCGTGGGTGAAGGTCAGCGAAAGCGATTCCGCGGCGCAGGGCGTGTGGATCAATGATCGGGTGCGCGGCGAATCAGATGACCCTGCCTTGCGCATCGCGCTGCGCGGCACGCCGCTTTCGCTCGACGAACCGTTCGGCAGTCTTGCCTCGATCGTGTTCAAGCCGCTCGTGCAGCATCTGCGGAGCGCGTCATGAGCGGCGCCGTTCACCATCACGCACTGGTCGCGGAAGAGCTCGACGTCTTCGCCTGTTCGCTCGACGGCGTCAATCAGATCGAGGCGTCGGCGGGAACCGGCAAGACCTGGAACATTTGCGCGTTGTACGTGCGTCTGCTGCTCGAAAAGAACCTGAACGCGGATCAGATTCTCGTCGTGACCTTTACCAAGGCGGCGACCGCAGAGTTGCACGAGCGGATTCGCGGGCGGCTCGCGGAACTGGACCGGGCTATCGATACGGACGACGACGGCGGCGATCCGTTCATCCAGCGTCTCTTTGAAACGACGCTGGCGCCGGAGCGCGGCATCGATCGCGAGACCGCATTGAAGGTCGTCCGCCGCGCACTGCGCACGTTCGACCAGGCCGCGATTCACACCATCCACGCGTTCTGTCAGCGTGCGTTGCAGGAGGCGCCGTTCGCCGCGGCCATGCCGTTCGCCTTCGAAATGGAAGCCGACGATGCGGCCTTGCGTTTCGAAATGGCGGCCGATTTCTGGCGCGAGCAGGTGGAACCGGTGGCCTACGCGCATCCTGCGTTTGCCGCATGGCTGGTGGCCAAACGCGCCGGTCCCGCGTCGCTCGATGAGCAACTCGCGCGGCGCCTGAAGAAGCCGTTGGCGCAGTTGCGCTGGGGCCAGCTCGATTCAGCTGGAAACAATGCCGATCCGCAGACGGGTTTCGATGCGGCCTGCGCGATGTGGCAGGCGGAGCGCGACGCGATCGTCAGTCTGCTTGGACAAGCGCAGGACCGTCTGAGCAAGACCTCGCACAAGCCTGAACTCGTGAGCGCCGCGATTGCCGCGTGGACCGAATATTTCGCTCAGGGCGATTGCCATGCGCCGCCGCCCAAGGCTGCCTTGAAACTGACGGCGTCGGCGTTGAAGAAGGCGACCAAGGTCAAGTTCGAACCGCCCGAGCATCCGTTCTTCGAGCACGCCGAGGCGCTATCTGCCGCCGTGATCGCAGCCGAAGCCGCGCAACGCGCGCGCTGGCTTTCGCTCGTCGAAACCTGGCTCGACTACGCGCCCGCCGAACTGATAGCGCGCAAACGCACGCGCCGGGTGGTGTCGTTCGACGATCTGCTGTCCAACCTGTATCGCGCGCTCGCGGCCAACCCGTGGCTGGCCGATGCTTTGCGCACGCGTTATCCGGCCGCACTGATCGACGAGTTTCAGGATACCGATCCGTTGCAGTTCGCGATCTTCAGCCGTATCTTCGCGCCGGCTGGTCCGCTGTTTCTGGTCGGCGATCCGAAGCAGGCGATCTACAGTTTTCGCGCGGCGGATTTGCATACTTATCTGGCGGCGCGTGAGGCGGCTTCGGCGTGCTACACGCTTGCGGTCAATCAGCGTTCGACCGCGCCGATCGTCGAGGCCTGCAACCGGCTGTTCGAAGCCAATCCACAGGCGTTCGTGCTCGACGGTCTCGGCTATCAGCCGGTGCGGGCTGGCGAGCGGCGTCGTCCGCCGTTCTCCGAACCGGATGCAAACGCGGGGGACTTCCGCATCTGGACTTTGCCGCAAGGCGACGCCGCGTTGACCAAACGCGAAGCGCAGCGCGCGGCGAGCGAAGCCTGCGCCGCCGAGATCGTGCGGCTCCTGCGCGGCGCACGCGAAGGTTCGGTGACGATCGGTGATGCGCCGCTTGCGCCAGGCAACATCGCAGTGCTTGTGCAAACTCATAAGCAGGGCAGTCTGATCAAGCGTGTGCTGGCGTCGTGGGGTGTGGGCAGCGTGGAACTGGCGCAGGCCTCGGTGTTCGCGACGCTCGACGCTGAGCAGATTGAACGCGTGCTGGCCGCAGTTGATACGCCGGGCGATCTGCGTCGTTTGCGCGCCGCGCTCGCTACTGATTGGCTTGGCCTCGACGCGGCCGCGCTGTGGCGCCTGGAGCAGGTCGCCGACGCACCGGCGCCGGCCGACGATCCCGCACATGCCGCGGACGCGATGGGTTGGGTCGAACGTTTCTCGCGCTATCGCACGCTATGGCACGAGCGCGGTTTCGCTTTGATGTGGCGCACGCTGATGCGCGAACTGCGCGTCGCGCAGCGTTTGGTGGCCGGGCCGGATGGCGAGCGCCGTCTGACGAATGTGAATCATCTGGCCGAACTCGTGCAGGCGCGTGCCGCCACGCAGCCCGGCATCGCGCCGACCTTGCGTTGGCTCGCCGCGCAACGCACGCAAGGTGGCGGCGAAGACGCGCAATTGCGGCTCGAGTCGGATCGCAACCTTGTGCAGATCGTCACCGTGCACAAATCGAAAGGGCTGGAATATGCGGTCGTGTTCTGTCCGTTTCTGAACGACGGTGCGCTGCGCGAGCCGCCATCCTCCGGCTTGCCCGATGCACGCGAATATCACGACGAAACCGGCGGCGCGGTATTGCATTACGGTTGCGACGACGAGGAAGCCGAACGCGCCTCACGTTACGCGGCGCGCGAACAGGCGGCGGAACGGGCACGGCTCGTCTACGTTGCGTTGACGCGCGCGGTGTACCGTTGCTATCTCGTCGCAGGGACTTATCTTTCGTCGCGCTCCACCAAGGAGTCGCGGCGCAGCGTGCTGAACTGGCTGGTGGGTGGCAACGGTCACAGCTTCGACGATTGGCTCACCGATCCACCCGACGAAGCCGCTTTGTCATCATCGTGGCAGGCGCTGGCGGGCGGTCCGATCACGCTGCAGGCATTGCCGAAAGTGGAGCGCCGTGCGCCCTTGGAAAGCCTCCAGGACAGCGGCGCGCGGATGCAGGCGCGCGCCAATCGGCGGCCGTTGCGTGACCAGTGGCGCATGGCCAGCTTCAGCGGCTTGATCGCCGCCGGCAGCAAAGCGGAGGAGGCGCATACGCCGCTGGAAGAGGTACGCCCCGATCACGACGAGATCGCCGACGCGCTAACGCCGATGCCATTAGCGGTGCCGCAAGCGCCGTCCTACGCGGAGGACGACATTTTCGCGTTTCCACGCGGCGCGGCGGCGGGCGAGTGTCTGCACCGCATGTTCGAGCTCGCGGATTTCACCGATCCGCAGACATGGCCGGACGCCATCCGGGGCGCGTTGCGCGAGCGTCCGGCGCCGGCAGTGCCCGAACTCGCGGCACGCTTGCCCGCCATGATGCATAACCTGATCGCGGACGTGGTGAGCACCGAGCTTGTGCCCGGCATGGCGCTCGCCAGGTTGAATCCGCGGCACCGTCTGAACGAACTCGAATTTCTGTTTGCCGCGCCTTCGCTCGATTTTCCGGCGTTGCGCGAGTTGCTGATCGAACACGGCTATCCCGACGTTGCGCTGGAACCCGGCATGTTGCGCGGTTTCGTCAAAGGATTTATCGACATGATCGTCGAGCATGACGGACGCTTCTGGATCGTCGACTGGAAGTCGAACCATCTGGGCGACACCGCTACCGACTACGCCGCGGCGCCGCTCGAAGCGGCCATGGCGGGCCACGCTTATCACTTGCAGGCGCTGCTTTATACGGTGGCGCTGCATCGCTATCTGAAAACACGGGTACGCGATTATGCGTACGACACGCACATCGGCGGCTATCTCTATCTGTTCGTGCGCGGGGTTCGTCCGCAGTGGCGTGACGCCGATGGAGCGGCCGGCGTGCATATGCGGCGGCCTGCATTCGAACTCGTGGCGCTGCTCGACGCGGCAATGATTGGAGGTGTCGCATGAGCACGTTCGAGCGGAACTCTTCCGCGCCGCCGGAGCTCGACGACATCGGGGTGAATCTGCCCGCGCCGGCCGATTTCAGCACCGCGCTCGCCGAAGGGTTCGCGCGCCGCATCGGCACGTTGGCGCGGCGTGGCGGCGCCTCGGGCGAGGCTGTGAAGTGGGCCGCGCGGGCCGCCTTTGCCGCGAGCCGTGCGACTGCCGAAGGGCACGTGTGCCTGCCGCTGGCGGTGCTGGCGCGACGCTTCGATGCATCGAGCGCGGAAGTGCGTGCAGCGCTGTTCGCCAGCGGCATGGCTAGCGACGGGTCACAAAGTGCGGCGGCGTTGCGGCCGCTGGTGGTCGATGGGCAAGGGCGGCTGTATCTGGCGCGCTACTACGACTATGAGCGGCGTCTTGCGCGTTCGCTGGTTGCGCACGCGAGTGCAAATGCAGGCGCCAGTGCAGGCGTAGACACGGACGCTACCGCTCAAACGTTGCACGAACGTCTGTTGCGCTACTTCGGCCTCCCGCAGGACGATGAAGTCGACTGGCAACGTGTCGCGGCAGTCATGGCGCTGTCCGGGCGCTTGACCATCGTCAGCGGCGGCCCAGGTACCGGCAAGACGACGACGGTGGTCGGCGTGCTCGCCTGTTTGCTCGATGCGCGGGCCGATCTGCGAATTGCATTGGCGGCGCCCACTGGCAAAGCCGCGCAACGCATGCAGGAAGCCTTGCTCGCCCGTGCCGGCGATTTGCCGCCCGAACTCGCCGCGCGCTTGCCGCAGACGTCGTACACCTTGCATCGGTTGCTTGGTTCAGGGCCGGGTGCGCGCTTCCGGCATCATCGCGACAACCCGCTGCCTTACGACGTCGTCGTGATCGACGAGGCTTCGATGATCGACGTGGCGATGGCGGCGCATCTGCTCGACGCCATTGCGCCGCAGACGCGTCTCGTGATGCTGGGTGACAAGGACCAGCTCGCTGCCGTCGAGGCCGGTGCGGTGTTCGCCGAGCTCAGCGCGCGGCCTGCTTTTACGGAGAACGGACTGCAGAGGATTGCTGAGGCGCTGGGCATCGAATCGGCGCGGTTGTCGGATGCACTGCCGGATGCATCGAGCGGCTTCGACGAAGAGCCTGACGATTTTTTCACGCAAACGGGTGCGCCAAACGATTTCGATACGCAGCCTGACGATTTGTTCGTCTCAGCACCGCCTTCGCCCGCCCAAAACCCGCTCGCCGACTGCGTCGTCTGGCTCGAGCGCAACTATCGATTCGGCCTCGAATCGCCCATCGGCCGTTTGTCGCTCGCGATTCGCAACGGTGCGGCCGGCGCGGCCCTCGAAGTCCTGCGCATCGATCCGGCCGAACCCTGCGCAGCGGCGCTGTACGAAGATACGCATGCGACGCTCACCGATCGCACAATCGCGCGACTCGCCGTAGGTTTTGCCCCGTACGCGGATGCGCTCGCCGAAGCACTGGCCGCCGATACACCGGACCCGTTGCCGCTGTTCGACGCGCTGAACCGTTTTCGAATTCTGTGCGCGACCCGCTCGGGGCCGCGCGGCGTCGATCAGGTGAATGCCGCAATGGCCGCACAGGTGCGGCGCGCAGCGGGTGTGACGCTGGCCGTAGGCGCGCAGTGGTTCGCTGGACGCCCCGTCATGGTGACGCGCAACGATTACGCGCTCGGTCTGTTCAACGGCGACATCGGCATTGCGCTGCCGGGTGCGGGCGGTGCGTTGCGCGTGTATTTCCGTACCGGCGACGGCGGTCTGCGTGCTGTATCGCCTGCTGCACTGCCGCCGCACGATACGGCATTCGCGCTCACGGTTCATAAGTCGCAAGGCTCGGAGTTCCAGCATGCGGTGTTGATGTTGCCGTCGGTGTTCAGCCGCGTGCTGTCGCGAGAGCTCGTCTACACGGCGATTACCCGTGCACGTGAGCGTGTGGAAGTGATTGGCGCGCGCGCCGTGCTGGCGCAGGCCATCGCGACGCCGACGCAGCGTGATTCAGGTCTAGCCGCGCGAATTGCGGAGGCGTGCCGCGTCGCCTAGCGGGATCGTGTGGGCGAGGCACGTATTCGTTCGCGAGCTCAGCAAGGAGTCAGTGCGATTCAGGCAGTCCGTGTGGCGCAGGCAGGCGAGGCAACTTGGGCAGCTAAGCAGCCGGGCAGCCAACCCCTCAGCCCGTGATCCCGCCCGGCTGCACGCGCGCCTCGACCCGGCTGGGCATGGTCTTGCGATACCACACCGTCCACAGCGTCAAGGCGCCGTAAATGCCATAGCCGACGAACGGCGAGACCACCAAAAAGCGCTCGATGGGCCAGGTGAGCGCCATCCAGGCACGCAGCGCCGTTTCACCTGTCAGGCCGACGCCCCATACGAGCGTCATGAGCCGCATTGCGCTGACGAGAGCAGGCCGCTCGCGCCACAAGGCTTCAAAGCGCTCGGCGCCGCCTTCCATTTCACGGGCGACGGTGGCGCGCGCGAGATAGAAGATCAGCGGACGGCGCATCGGCAACGACAGCAGAAACACCACGCCCACCGCGCCGGACACGAGCGACTCCCGCAGCAGCAACATGCGGGGACTGCCGCCCAGCGCCATCGCCGCGACCGACAGCACGATGCCCGCCACGACCATGATGCTGAGCGCGTCGACGCGTCGAAAGCGCACCAGTTCGATCAGGCTCCAGACGATCGGCGGCACGGCGGACGCGATCAGCGCGCCGGTCTCGCCAAGGTGCGGCAGCGCGAACCGGTAGGCAAGCCATGGCAGCAGAAAGTTGACAGCCAGTTCCAGCACAAAACCCGGACGGAGTTTCATATTAATTTACGCTGTAAGCGAAAACCGCAGTATCGATGAACCGGCCGTGTCGATGCAAATAGTTTTTCGCATCGGCAGCCGCGGCCGATAGTCCGTAGTCGGTATTCGACTTTGCTCTGTGTACACTTGCGTCTCTAGCTCAATCCCATCATGACATCCCGTTATCCGATCCCGCCAAACGAAATCGAATTGACCGCAGTGCGCGCCCAAGGAGCGGGCGGCCAGAACGTCAACAAGGTCTCGAGCGCCATCCATCTGCGTTTCGACGTGCACGCTTCGTCGTTACCGGAAGTGCTGAAGATGCGCCTGCTCGCGCTGTCCGATCATCGGCTTACGCGCGACGGCGTGGTGATCATCAAGGCGCAGCAGCATCGCACTCAGGAGATGAACCGCGCGGCGGCGCTGGCGCGGCTCGACGAGCTGATCGAAAGCGTTAGCGTGACGCGCAAGCCGCGTGTCGCGACCCGGCCGACGCGCGCGTCTAATCGGCGTCGCCTCGACAGCAAGGCCAAGCGCAGTGAGATCAAATCCGGTCGCGGGCGGGTTGAGGATTGACGGGATTAAAGGGATTTAAGGCGGCAGGGCCGAGGCGCTAAATCCCGGCAGAGCGACAAAAGTGCCCTCTGAGGCACCCTGAGAATTTCTCGACAACGCGCGCAAGCCTACAGTTGCACGCGTTCAGCGTTTGCCCCCGCGTCGGGCAGAACGCGTATCGGCCGGCGACGTCATCGGCACAAAATCGACGCACAGCACATGCGTGCCCTCACGCTCGAATGCGATTGCCGCGGTATAGCAGTCCTGGCCGTCCGCGAGCGAGTAGTGCGGCCCCATCATAGCGACGCGTCCTGGCGCGGCGAGCGCGTGCTTGAAATACGCGCGCCGCGACCAGTTGCTACGCGTATCGGTGTAGAGCGGCGCGAGCCGCAGCGGAGGCGGCGGCAGCGAGACGGCCGAGACCGACGCTTGCGTCTGTTCGCCTTGGCCGTCGGTGACGAACACGCGGCGTGCTTCGGGCAGATGCCACACCTTTTGCGCCGCCTGCCGCAGATCGCCGGTGGCTTTGAAGGTGTCAGAAGCGGCGAGCACGGCTTCGGCGAAGCCTTCGAAACCGAGCCGCTGGTGGCCGGCATGGGCCTGTTCGTAGGCGGCGAATTTGCTCCACATCGACTCGATCAACGCCGGCACTTTGGCGCACGCCGCCTGCACCGAACCCTTCGGCTGGCCGAGCCAGAAACCTTGCACGAAATCGACGTCGGCCTGCATCAGGATCATCAACTCTTCGTCGGTTTCGACACCTTCGGCCAGCACCAGCGTACCGGACTGGTGGAGCATCGCGATCAGATGGCTGATCATCGAATCGTCGCCTTCACGCTTGCCCGCGCGCGCGACCAGCGAACGGTCGAGTTTCACGATGTCGGGGCGAAAGCGCCACACGCGGTCGAAGTTCGAAAAACCGGTGCCGAAGTCGTCGATCGCAATCAGGAAGTCGCGCGGCTGCGACGCCGCGAGCATGCTGGCGACAGCGGATTCATCGTCGGCAGGTTGTTCAAGTACTTCGATGACGATGCGCTCCTGCGCCAAGCCGAAGTGCGCCGAGAGCTCGTCGATAAAGGTGCGCTGCGGCCAGCCGGTTTCGAACACCTGCGGACGCGTATTCAGAAACAGCCAGCCGGTGCTGATTCCCTGTTCCATGAAATTCGCCACGTGCAGGCAGCGTGCGATGCGATCGAGCTCGCGTGCGTCGGCGGCCGAGCGCGTGCCGGAGAAGAGCACTTCCGGCGATACCGGCAAGCCGACCGGATCGAACGCGCGCAGCAGACCCTCGTAGCCGACCACGCACTGATGCGTGACGGACAGCACCGGCTGGAACACGCTGTGCAGGGTTAGCGCGCGCCACGTCGCGGTCCAGCCGGACTCGTCCCGGACCAGATGCGGGAGCAGGCCGCTAAGGGTCAATTCGCTGACGGTCGGCATAAGGGCAGGCATGAGTGCGGGCATAGTGACATCGCGGCAAGCGGGTGACGGGGCGCGCGGACAGATTTAACGCGCAACGGATGCACAGCCCAGGCGCCGGCAGGGTAAGGCGGGCACAGCCCGGGAACGCGGAGAGCAATGCCAGCCATGCTGGGCTCCGGCGGGATTAGTCAAAACCAGTCTAGCAGTTCGAACTTCGCGTGAATGTGCGGGTTATCACAGACGCGGGATGTGGCCGGGCGCCCGGTAAACCGGCCGTGGCACGGTGGCCGGCCCCGGTCCTGTGGGCGTTTGGCGTGGGTTTCGCACTCATTTGCCGCGCGCAGGATCGACCGTTCGAATGCAATCAATCATGCGTATGAAACCGAGGGTAGCAGGGCGGTGAGTGGCCGCCCGCCAAACTCCAGGCAAGGACGGTGCTCAGACATTTTGCGTCCGCGGAAGGCTTTGTTTCAGGGTAATCCCGGCGCGGCTGCAGGAGCCTGCCCGGTGCGCCCGAGCGCCTGCAGGATTGGCGGGCGCCGGGTATGCTGCTGCTTTTCCTGAACAAACGGAGTACAGGCATGACGGAAATAGCGGTGGTCGCAATCTCGCTGGCAAAGCCGGGTTTTGAAGAGCAATTGCGCGAAGCGGCAGAAGGCATCGTTGGGCCCACGCGCAAAGAGCAGGGTGCGCTTCAATACGATCTGCACCGTGACGTGCAGGAGCCGCGCCGGTTCGTGTTTGTCGAGCGTTGGGAAAGCCAGGAAGCGCTGGCGGCGCATGCAAAATCCGCGCACATTGCCGCTTATAAGAAAACGGTGGCGGATTGGGTCGAACACGCGGAAATTCGCGTCTTGTCGAAGATCGCGTAAGCGTTCAAAGGGCGAAAAGCGGGGGCGAAAAGCGGGAGATCTCTGAAGGTCCAACCCGGAAAGTCGAATGACGGCGAGTGAGCTGCCAGGCCGGATCCGGCCTGCGCGGTACTCGCCGTTTATCTTTAGTGCGTGGCTTGCGGGACGTCGAGGATCAGGATGATGGTCCAGTCGGCATCGCCGTCGTGGTGATACTGACGTTCCGCGACAATGAACGGCTGCTGCTTGCCGTCCGGGCCAAGAAACAGCACGTCGCCTTCCATCGGCAGGCACTCGACGGGCGGCAGCGCGAGGAACGCTTCCTGACCGCCGCGCGGCATCAGTTTTTCGATTTTGCGAGATGCTGCTTCAGTCCATTCGATATCTAGCTGGATGTTGCTCATGCTGTCCTCCGCACCAAGGTGCGCACAGGTTAGGGGGAGTCCGGCAGGCGCCGGTCGGTGCGCGACTTTAGCATAACGTCGGCCGGCCGCAGCGGGCCTGCGGCGAGTCCATTAGACAACAAAAAAGCCGAAACCGGCGGTGCCGGCTTCGGCTTTTCACCTTCGCGGCGAGGCCGCAGGTGATGCTGTCAAACTGCGCTTACGAACTGGCGGCTTCGGCCTTGGCGGCCTTCTTGTGATGGTGCGGGGCCATCTTGTGATGTTTCTCCGGCATAGGCGCGCTTTCCATTGCTTGCTGGCGGTTTTGCAAATCTTGCGCGCGCTGCTCGACGTCGGCGGCCTTGGCCGGATCGGTGCTCATCATGACGCCGTTGTCCTGCGCATAGGCCGCGCCTGTTACGGCACTGAGGGAAACCAGGATCGCCAGGGACACTTTCTTCATTGTTACCTCCGCAGAGTGGTAATGGACCCGAGTATTTGCCTGTCCAATCGGAAAGACAATGCATTCTAGCCAGCAATATCCGCTCCAGCGGACGTTTTGTAACTACAGTGACAATTGGTTACACCTTGTTACGTTCGGTCCACAGTCGCTGTCGACGACGATCTCATTTCGAACTCGACAATGCGTTGGCGGCACAAAGAATATTCGCATCTCTAAATAAATTGCTTTGTCAGGAATCGCGAGATTCAGAACCATCCGATTGCACGATAGACGTGAAATTGCGCGATTCCAATCAGTTCGTGCAGTGCAATCTCTGCATTCACCAGATTGTCATAGCGCGGCAGTACACCGGGATCTGTGTGCAGCGCGCTCGAGATCAGCGGCTGTGGCGTGAGGCCGAAACGATGGAAGTCGAGCAATGCGCGCGGCATCTGATAGGCGGAGGTGACGAGTATCAGGGAATCGTAACCTGACCGGCCGAGAATAGCAGAGACGTTGCGCGCATTTTCGTAGGTCGTGCGGCTGGTGTTTTCCAGCACGATGTCCGCACGCGGCACCTGGCGGCGCAGCAGGTAGGGCAGGTAGGTATCCGCTTCGGTTGCGCTATGCCGCTGCGGATTGCCCCCGCTCACGATAACCTGACACGTGGCGGCCGTACGCTTGCAGGCTGCGTAGTTTTCCGCGCTCGCGGCGATGCGCGCGAGCACGTCACGCGGTGGCACGAGCACATCGTCATCGCCGTAAATGGTGCCGCCGCCGAGCATGATTATCGCGGTGCGCGGCGCGAAGCGGGCGGGCGTGTCGGTCTGCCGATGCGGCTGCGCCAATTCCAGCAATGGAGCCGTGAGCCAGCCGGCGGCGAGCAGCCAGAACAGGGCGATCGCGCCTATGGCGAGCGGTCGGCGGGCGCGTTTCCACAGCACGATTGCTGCAAAAAAAAGCGCTAATAAAGTGAATAGAATCAATTTAAATGGGGTAACGTATGACTTTCGGGACAAATCTATGGGCCTGCCATCGCGCCGCAGCGGTTGCATCGTCGGCCCGTAGACAGAACGCTAACATGGTGTTCAGACGGGGGTTCCGAAAACGAGACCAGGGCAGCACCTGGCGGAATTCGACCGCATGAAAGCGGCCAGTTTCCAGCCAAGGGCGGGTGCTATGCGCGTCACTGGTGGCGCGGTGACGTGTTGGGCATAGATGTGTCATAGCTGCACTTTAAGAAAGAAGTGAGATGACCACGTATTCCAACGAAGCGGTACTTGAAGCGCTGCGGCGGGCGCAATATCGCCAGGTCCCATGGGCCAGACGACCGGGTGTCTTCCAATATCTTCGCGCGCTAGGCTTGATGGACACTGTTCGGCAGCGCACCGTCGCACCGGCTCCGGGCTTTCACGCACCGGTCGATATTGCCGTGCTCACCGACCGCGGCAGAGCCGAGTTCGCGAGGCTTGCGCACGACGAACGCCTGTTGAGCTGGACCGCACAGCGAATGAACGACTACGTCGTCGCGACAGCCGAAGCGCGGCCCACAGCCGCTCTCGAAGCCCGGCCTTAAGGGCGCGGGCGAAAGGCGCTGGCGCTGTATTTCCCGGCCGCTCCACGCGGCTGGTGGTGATTCCATTGCTTCGCTTTATTGGCTGGCTGGTGCGCCTGATACAGTGCGTGCCGCTCGCCTGTTGGCGCAAAAAAAAGCCCGTATCGCAAGGATACGGGCGTACCGGAATTACTACTGCCACGCTGTGCTAATGGCGTTGAATCAGACTGGCGCATTGGCCGGTGGTTCCCTGATCGTTCAATTCGCCATGCAGCGCGTTGTCTTGCAGCGACGATGGGCGCCGGCTATATCGAACAATGGCGGCGAACAACAGCGGCAATCCCAAGTGATTTGACACACGCACACGCCGAGCCGGTCATCGGCGCGGCGGCGCATCATGCCTAGCGGCGGCGTGCAGGGTCGTCACGCGGCGGTTCAGGCCGCGTGCGCACATTGCTCGCGATATCGCCGCGCAAGTCGCCACGGGGCGCAGGCGGCGTGAAGTCGCGGTTGCGTGTTCCGCTTTGCTGCCAGGCTTCGATGGTGGCTGTGTGATCCGGCCGCCAGTTCCACCCTTGTGGGCGCTGCTGTGCGAGCGCCGGTGCGGCCATTGATGAAACGACAATGCCGCACAGAAGCAGTGACATTGGTTTCATGCTGAGCTCCCGTCAAGCCGATCGACTCAAGGCCTGTTTGCATACATATAAGGTATGCCGAGTGGCGAAAGCACGCTGTAAGCAATAGTAAATGGATGTTTCACCAGCAATCATCGGCTCGCTTCAGGCGTCTGAAGCGAGCCGAAAATGACGGCGAAGAAACGGGAGGGGACGACTCAGCTGGGCGCGCCGAAGAGCGGTGCCCATTGCAGGTCGGACGGGCGTCGAAAGACGGCGCACGGCGGCCCAGATACACGCCGGGCGCCCGCAGGCGCCCGGAGGCAAAACAATTCGCGTCAGGCCATCTTGACCGGCGCGCGCCACGATTCCGGATTGGTCCAGAACGCGCCACGCAGACGGTCGCGGCTCGGCGGTGCCGGCGGTTTCGCGGCGGTTGCGCCAATGCGGCCGCGCAGCGAAATTTCACGGCCGCTCGTGCCGAGTCGCTTAACTATTTCGGCGAGCGTACCATCGGCTTGCCATTCGTCGAAGCGACGGCGGCAAGTCGGCGGCGACGGATAGCGGCCCGGCAGTTTGGACCAGCCTTCTCCAGTCGACAGCACCCAAAGCACGGCATTGACTACTGCGCGCGCTTCCACGCGTGGTCGACCACGACGTTCGCTCCGTGCTGGCTCCGCACAGAACAACGCCTCGACCAGCGCCCACTCGTTGTCTCTCAAATCGTCGAACAGCATCATGTTTCACCTCAGCGAAGCTAACTCCGGTGCGCTGCCCCGCGCCGCGCACTCTCCATGCACTCGATAGGCGAGTGCCAAGGGGGGTCGGGCTTGCCACGATCTGCTATTCAGTCAGTAGTCATGGCGCCGACCCTGTGTGCATGTAAATGCAGGAAGTGTGCCAACTTGATCCAACTACCTGAAAGCCCTGTGACAGCGGGCCAGCGCGGGCGCTAGCTAGGGGCGTATAAGAATCCAAAAAACCCATCTCGCAAATCGGGACAATCACCAATCTTGTGCAATCAAGCCCGTCCAGCGTGCGTTTGCGCCTTATTGCTGCGCTGCAGCGTTAGCACTAAATGCGAATGTGGTGCGGCATTTCGCCATACAATGCGCATCAAACTGGGTTATTGATGAGGCTGGTAAATGAATGTGACGCTGCGTCAGCTAAGGGTTTTCATTGAGGTCGCCCGTTTGCAGAGCTTTAGTCGGGCCGGCGATGAAATCGGTCTGACGCAATCGGCGGTCAGCCGCTGCGTACGCGAACTGGAAGGGGAGATCGGTCTGAAGCTGATCGACCGGACCACGCGCGAGGTGCAGTTGACGGATGTCGGCGGCAACCTGGTGTCGAGCGTGTCGCGGCTGCTGACGGATCTGGACGACGCCTTGCGCGAGATCCGCGAAATCGGCGAGCAACGCCGCGGACGGGTGGTGGTGGCCGCGAGCCCGACGATCGCCTGCCGGTTGATGCCTGGCGTGGTGGCGTCGTGCGGACGCCAGTTTCCCTACATCACCTTGGGTCTGCGCGACGACGTGCAAAGCGACGTGGTGCGCAAGGTGAAGTCGGGTGAAGTCGATTTCGGCGTGATCATCGGCCCATTTTCCGCCGATGACCTGCTGAGCGAATCGCTGATGACTGATTCGTTTTGCGTCGTTTCACGCGAAGACCACCCCCTGGCGGCACATAAGCAGGTGGCATGGACCGACCTTGAGGGCCAGCAGCTCGTCATGCTCGATTACGCGTCAGGTAGCCGCCCGATCATCGATGCCGTGATGCAGGAGTACGGCGTAAGCGCCACCGTGGTGCAGGAGTTGGGGCATTCCGCGACCGTTTTTGGGCTGGTCGAGGCGGGCGTGGGCGTGAGCGTGCTGCCCTGGCTGGCCTTGCCGTTGCCGGCTGGCGCCTCGCTGGTGGCGCGGCCGCTCGTGCCGCGCGCCGAGCGCACTGTGGAACTGGTACGGCGGCGCGACCGTTCGCTGTCGCCGGCGGCGGAGGCGGTGTGGAGTCTGATTCGTCAATTGCCGGCGCGGGCTGAGGATTTGGGCTGATGACTTTGGCTGTGCCGCTTGACTCGGTGACGTCGCCGGCGACTCCGCCGTCCCAAAAGCCGGCGCCGCGCTAAACTGTCGCCTCCCTTGGCGTCAGCCTCGACCCATTACCCGTCCATCACTGTCTGGAAGTCTCGATGAGCGAAACGGATCTGCCCGTGCCCTCCGTCCCCAACGCGCGCGACGCCGTGCGCGCACTGCGTCCTTCACAGATCCGGGAAGTCGCGAACGCCGGTTTCGGCGTTGCGGACGTGTTGCCGTTCTGGTTCGGCGAGTCCGACCGGGTGACCCCGGCTTTCATCCGCGACGCCGCTAGCGCCGCATTGGCTGCCGGCGCCACTTTCTATACGCATAACCTGGGCATCGCGCCGTTGCGCGCGGCGCTCGCGGACTACGTCAGCGCGTTGCACGGGCCGACGTCGTCCGATCACATTGCAGTGACGAGCGCCGGCGTCAACGCGCTGATGCTGGCCGCGCAGCTGGTGGTGGGCGCGGGCGACCGCGTTGTCGCGGTCACGCCGCTGTGGCCGAATCTGGTCGAGATTCCCAAGATTCTGGGCGCACATGTAGAAACCGTCGCGCTGGGCTACGGTGAGCGCGGCTGGCAACTCGATCTCGAACAGTTGCTGGCGGCGCTGACGCCGGACACGAAGATGCTGCTGATCAACTCGCCGAACAATCCGACCGGCTGGGTGATGAGCCGCGACGAGCAGCGCGCCGTGCTGGCGCATTGCCGCCGCCACGGTATCTGGATCGTCGCCGACGAAGTCTACGAGCGTCTTTATTACGCGGATCCTGAAGCTGGCGTTGAGAGTGCCCATTCGCGCACGGCGCCGTCGTTTCTCGATCTCGCCACGCGCGACGAACGTGTGATCTGCGTGAATTCGTTTTCCAAGGCGTGGCTGATGACCGGTTGGCGGCTCGGCTGGATCGTCGCGCCGGCCTCGCTGATGGACGATCTGGGCAAGCTGGTCGAATACAACACCTCGTGTGCACCGGCTTTCGTCCAGCAGGCGGGCATCGCGGCCGTCCAGCAGGGCGAGCGCTTCACGCAGGAACTGGTGCTCGACCTGAAGGCATCGCGCGACCATCTGGTGCGGGCGCTGTCCGCGGTGCCGGGTGTCGACGTGAAGGCGCCGCCCGGGGCGATGTATGTGTTTTTCTCGATGCCGGGCGCGTCGCGCAGTCTCGAGCTATGCAAAGCCATGGTGCGCGAAGTGGGCCTGGGCGTGGCGCCCGGCAGCGCGTTTGGTCCGCAAGGCGAGGGTTTCGTGCGCTGGTGCTATGCCTGCGACACGGCGCGGCTGGACGCGGGTGTCGAGCGTCTGAAGCGTTTCCTCGCGCAGCACGGCTCGCATTGAGGCGCGGCGGAAAGGGCGCTTGGCGTGACTGAAGGGCCCGTAAGGTTCCAATTAAGGGTCCATTTCAGTCCGATTCTCGTGCATTTCCGCCTGGTTTTCCGCGAAAGCACGCAGCTTGGGGCGCCGCTTAAAAATGCGCCGGGGATTTCGTCTTTACGCACTGGTTGTTTTTGCGTAATATGGCGCTCAGTCACGCGATTCCTTTCAGGAATATCGCTGCTCCGTCCGGCTGGGTTTGGCTCGATTGCCTGTTTCGCCTCCCCCCGGTGCGTGCTCCCATCAATATGACCGATCAGAATCGGGCGAGCGCGTCTTCAGTTCCACATCGTCTGTTTGATCCGGTTCTTTGACCACAGGGTCTGACCTAGCTGCATGAATACCCAAGAGGCGAAGATCGTCCTCGAGACTGCCTTGATCTGCGCGCAGGAGCCGTTAAAGCTCGTCGATTTGCGCAAGCTCTTTGCCGACGGCGTGTCGGCAGACACTGTTCGGAATTTGCTCGAGGACCTGAAGCAGGATTGGTCTGGGCGCGGTGTGGAGCTGGTCGGGCTGGCGTCGGGCTGGCGATTTCAAAGCAAGCCCGCGATGCGTTCGTACCTGGATCGTTTGCATCCCGAGAAACCGCCGAAGTATTCGCGCGCGGTGCTCGAGACGCTCGCGATCATTGCGTACAGGCAACCGGTCACGCGCGGCGATATCGAAGAGATTCGCGGCGTCACGGTAAATACGCAGGTCGTCAAGCAACTCGAGGATCGCGGCTGGATCGAAGTGATCGGCCATCGTGATGTGCCGGGGCGTCCGGCGCTGTACGCGACAACGCGGCAATTTCTCGACGACCTCGGTTTGAAGGCGCTCGACGAATTACCACCGCTCGCGGATCCGTCGGCGCAACTGAATGCGGATCTGCTCGGTCAGCATGCGATCGAGTTTTCCGAGGCCGGGGCCGTACAGGCATTGGCTTCGGACGAAGAGAGCCCGCTCGAAGGGCCGTCGGAATCTGTCATCGGCGAGGCCGGCGCTGAAGCAGGCGAATCGCTCGACGAGACTGCCGATCACGGCCATGTTGAAGCGGTTGGCGAGGCGGCCGGAACGGAAATCGCCGGCGAACACGCTGAAGAGCATCAAACGCCGGCCGCTCAGACGCAGCACGCGGAGCCGGCTGAGGCCAGCGGGGCAGTCGAAGCAGGCGAAACTGAACTTGCCGAGGCAAGGCATGATCCGGCGGATACCGCACCGGCGGCTGAGCTCCATGAGGACGCTGCAGCAGCGTCGAATGGGCAGGAACATGCCGAAGCGGCGAACGTTGCACCGCAGGCCGGCGCCGCCGAGCCCGCACTGAATCACGATCCGGTCTCCCAGGCCGATCCGGCAATACCCGCGCACGACTCGGGCGTACTCCGCAATACGGAGCACGCCGCCGAGCCGAACCCGACCACGGCGGCGCACGGCGATCCTGAGGATCGCCGCGATGCTGCACAGGACGCAGGCATTCTGACCGACGACGAACCCGAGTCGCGCAGCGCCTGACGTAACCGAACTTTTTTTGCCGCGCCCGCAATGGGCGCGCGCGACCTGACATTTTGAGGTTGTTTTGACACATACCCACGACACCGATTCGTCCGAATCCGAGCGCGCCGTGCCGTCGGCACGCGCCGACGAAGCGCGTACCACGCAAGCGTCGGCAGGCGAGGGCGAGCGCCCGGCGCAGGCCACGGAAGCAGACGGTGAAGACCGTCCGCGCCGCGGTCTGCGTCGCGGACCGCGCAGCCTGATCGCGCGCCGCCGCGCCGGAGCGAAGACGAAGGGCGCCGAAGGCGCGCCCGCGCAAGGAGCGCCGGTCGTCACTGAAACGCCGCCGGACGGCGAGGTGGTCGCGCAGGTGCGCATGCCGCGCAAGGATGGCGGCGCCAAGGGCCAAGGCCCGCGCCGCAATGCGGGCGGCGCGAAGCGCGAGGGTGGTCAGCGTGACGGTGCGCCCCGCGAAGGCGGACCTCGTGAAGGCGGGCGCGGCGAGCGCCAGCCGCGCGAAGGCGGTCAGCGTCAGAATCGCCGCGGCGCGGAAGCGCCGGTGGCAATCGCAGCCGAAGCGAATCCGGACGATCTGTTTTCGTACGTCACCTCGCCCGCATTCGATGCGGACAACAGCGCCACCGGCGGCGTACGCGCCCCGATGCTGCGCCGTGGCAAGCCGGCCGCGCCCAAGCGCGTTCTGGCTGCGGACGACGACGCGCCGAAGCTGCACAAGGTGCTGGCCGAAGCCGGCATGGGCTCGCGCCGCGACATGGAAGAACTGATCGTCGCCGGCCGCGTGTCGGTGAACGGCGAGCCGGCTCACATCGGCCAGCGCATCATGCCGACCGACCAGGTCCGCATCAACGGCAAGCCGGTCAAGCGCAAGCTGGCCAACAAGCCCCCGCGCGTGCTGCTGTATCACAAACCGACCGGCGAAATCGTCAGTCACGCCGATCCTGAAGGCCGTCCGTCGGTATTCGACAAGCTGCCGCCCATGAAGACCGCCAAGTGGCTCGCGGTCGGCCGCCTCGACTTCAACACCGAAGGTCTGCTGATGCTGACCACCTCGGGCGATCTGGCGAACCGTTTCATGCATCCGCGTTACAGCGTCGAGCGTGAATATGCGGTGCGCGTAGTCGGCGAGCTGGCGGAAGGTATGCGTCAGAAGCTGTTGCACGGCGTCGAACTGGAAGACGGCCCGGCGAATTTCCTGCGCATCCGCGACGGCGGCGGCGAAGGCACCAATCACTGGTATCACGTCGCGCTCGCCGAAGGGCGTAATCGGGAAGTGCGCCGCATGTTCGAGGCAGCCGGCCTGATGGTCAGCCGCCTGATTCGCACGCGTCATGGCCCGATCTCGCTGCCGAAGGGCTTGAAGCGCGGTCGCTGGGAAGAACTCGAAGACAATCAGGTGCGTGCGTTGATGGCGTCGGTCGGCCTGAAGGCGCCGTCGGAAGAAAAGGGCAGCCGCAGAGAGGCGCCGGAGCGTAAGCAGCCGGACCCGATGCAAACGTCGATGGGCTTCATTAACCGCGAACCGGTGCTGATGTCGCATGGCCGTTTCGACCAGCAACAGCCGCGCGGTCAAGGCCGTCGCGGTACGGCGGGTGGCGGCTTCGGCGGTGGTGCGGGTGGTGGGTTTGGCGGCAGTAGCGGCAGCGGCGGCGGTTACGGCAATCGCGGCGCTGGCCGCAGCGCCGGTGGTTTCAGCGGCCCGATGGGTGGCGGCGGTGCACCTGGCCCACGTGGCGGCCGTGACGTCGACGGCAATCGCGCGCCGTCGGGCAATGGCAATCGTGCGGCCGGCGGCGGTAAGCGCGCTGGCGGCCCTGGTGGCAGCAATCCGGGCGGCGGTAGCCGCGGGCCGGCCGGCAATCGCGGCGGTAACGCCAACCGCGCCGGCGGCGGTGGCAACCCCAACGCGGGTGGCGCCAATCGTGGTGGCGGCGCACCGCGCGGCCGCTCGCGTGGTCGTTAAGCGGCAAGTAACTTGAGCATGACGGTTGGCTGCTGATCGTTCATCAACGATTTACGCTTCGCCACCGTCAGAATCGATCGACGAGCTCCGCGGATTTCATCGCAGGTTTCATCTGATGCATAAAACCGCGGTGTGCGCATAAGTAGGGGCAGAGTTTTCTCGCCCTGCTTGTCCGGCGCAGGTTCGAGGCGGCGCAAGCCGCCTTGCAAAAGGCCCGGCGCGCCGCCATATCGTTGAAAGATTCCCATGAAATCAAGCGGAAATGCGCTCCCTACGGCGTTCTGCGGTTTGCGTTTGTCCCGAAAAATGGCTACAATCGCGGAGTCGCTGGGCGTGCGGCTTTTCATGTGCGGCTCAGGTGCGACCACCGGTAATAAGATGATGGGCGTTTAGCCCATTTTTTTTTGCCGCGCAGTTCTAAGTGGTTCGGCATCTCGGGTAGCACGAACGTGCGCCGGCTTGGCGCGCGGCCCGCATTGGTGTTTGCAGACAAACCCGGCAGGTCTCGCCGCGCGAACATCTTAGAGGGCACTGTGCAACTGACGGAACTGATTGAAACCACGGTCGTGGGACTCGGCTACGAGCTCGTCGATCTCGAGCGCACCGGGCGCGGCATGCTGTGTATTTATATCGACCAGCCGGCCGGCATCGCGATCGAAGACTGCGAGAAAGTCACGCGTCAGCTCCAGCACGTTCTGACGGTCGAAAATATCGATTATGAGCGGCTTGAAGTGTCGTCGCCGGGTCTCGACCGCCCGCTGAAAAAACTGGCGGATTTTGAACGCTTCGCAGGCAGCGAAGTGGTAATCACATTGAAAAAGCCATTGGACGGACGGAAATCGTACCGGGGCATCCTGCATGCTCCGCAAGGCGAAACGATCGGTCTGGAATTTGAAGGGAAGGAAGGCGCCGCGATGCTCGATTTCACCGTCGCGGATATCGATAAGGCACGCCTCGTTCCGAAAGTTGACTTTAGGAGCCGCAAACAATGAGTCGCGAAGTGTTGATGCTGGTGGATGCGCTGGCACGCGAGAAGAACGTCGATAAAGACGTGGTATTTGCCGCGCTCGAGGCGGCCCTCGCTTCGGCCTCCAAGAAACTCTTCGAAGAAGACGCGGACATCCGCGTCCAGATCGACCGTGAAAGCGGCGAGCACGAAACGTTTCGCCGCTGGAAAGTGGTGCCGGACGAAGCCGGCCTCCAAGAGCCGGATCAGGAAATCCTGCTGTTCGAAGCACGCGAACAGAAGCCGGAAATCCAGCTCGACGAATACATTGAAGAACCGGTGCCGTCGATCGAATTCGGCCGTATCGGCGCGCAGGCCGCCAAGCAGGTGATCCTGCAGAAGGTGCGCGACGCGGAACGCGAGCAGATCCTGAACGACTTCCTCGAGCGCGGCGAGCACATCATGACCGGCTCGGTGAAGCGCCTGGACAAGGGCAACTTCATCGTCGAAACCGGCCGTGTCGAAGCGCTGCTGCGCCGCGACCAGCTGATTCCGAAGGAAAATCTGCGCGTGGGCGACCGCGTGCGCGCCTATATCGCCAAGGTCGATCGCACCGCTCGCGGTCCGCAGATCGAACTGTCGCGTACGGCGCCCGAATTCCTGATGAAGCTGTTCGAAATGGAAGTGCCGGAAATCGAACAGGGCCTGCTGGAAATCAAGGCGGCAGCCCGTGATCCGGGCGTGCGCGCCAAGATCGGCGTGATCGCTTATGACAAGCGCATCGATCCGATCGGCACCTGCGTCGGTATCCGCGGTTCGCGTGTCCAGGCCGTGCGTAACGAGCTTGGTGGCGAAAACGTCGACATCGTGCTATGGTCGGAAGATCCCGCTCAGTTTGTGATCGGCGCGCTCGCGCCGGCAGCCGTCCAGTCGATCGTCGTCGATGAAGAAAAACATTCGATGGACGTCGTCGTAGACGAAAACGAACTGGCGGTCGCGATCGGCCGCAGCGGCCAGAACGTGCGTCTTGCCAGCGAACTCACCGGCTGGCAGATCAACATCATGACGCCGGACGAATCTGCGCAAAAGCAGAATCAGGAGCGCGGTGTACTGCGTGACCTGTTCATGGCGCGTCTCGATGTCGACGAAGAAGTTGCCGACATCCTGATCGACGAAGGCTTTACGAGCCTCGAAGAGATCGCTTATGTGCCGCTCAACGAGATGCTCGAAATCGAAGCATTCGACGAAGACACCGTTCACGAACTGCGTAATCGCTCGCGCGATGCGTTGTTGACGTTGGCGATCGCGAATGAAGAAAAGGTCGAGAATGTTGCACTCGACCTGAAGAGCCTGGACGGCATGGATGCCGACCTGCTCGCCAAGCTTGCCGAACATCAGATCCAGACGCGCGACGAACTCGCCGAGCTGGCTGTGGATGAACTGGTTGAGATGACCGGAATGGAAGAGGATGCCGCTAAGGCGTTGATCATGAAAGCACGTGAACATTGGTTCCAGTGAGAAATGACCATGGCGCACTAAATTGAACGCGGCCGTTAGGCCGCATGACAAGATGCTAACCGCAAGGAATCGGTCCTTGCATTAAGAGGAATGAATGGCGAGTAACAACGTAGCCCAATTTGCCGCGGAACTGAAAATGCCTGCAGGCGTGCTCCTTGAGCAGCTTCAGGCAGCAGGCGTCACGAAAGCGAGCGAAGACGACAGCTTGTCCGAAACGGACAAGGCGCGTCTGCTCGACCACTTGCGCAAGTCTCACGGCTCGACTGATGCGGACAAGCGCAAGATCACGCTGACGAAACGGCATACGTCGGAGATCAAGCAATCCGACGCGACGGGCAAAGCTCGCACCATTCAGGTCGAGGTGCGTAAGAAGCGCACTTTCGTCCGCCGCGACGAATCCTCCGCTGAAGGCGGGGATGCATCGAATCATGTGGCCGAAGCTGATGTAGACGATCTCGAACTCCAGCGTCGTGAAGAGGAAGCTCGTCACGAAGCCGAGCTGCTCGAAAAGCAGGCTCAGGAGTTGAAGGCGCGTCAGGAACAGCTCGAGCGCGAAGAAGCCGAACGTCAGGCGCGCGAGCAGGCTGCTGAAGCCGAGCGTCGTCGTGCGGAAGAAGAAGCGGCGAAGAAGCGCGCAGCGGCTGCGGCCGAAGCGGCGGCTCGCGAACAGGCTCAGGCTGCCCAGCCGGCGCAGGCCGCCAAGGCGGCGAAGGCTGAACCGGTTGCGGCCAAGGCTGCAGAACCGGCGGCTGCCAAGGAAAGCGAGCAGGACGACGAGCGCGCCGCGGCAGAACGCGCAGCTCAACGCGAAGCAGCGAAGAAAGCGGAAGACGCAGCGCGTCAGGCCGCCGAGAAAACGCGCGCCGAGCAGGAAGAAGTCAGCAAGCGCCGTGCGGCGGCAGAAGCCGAAGCACGTGCGATTCGCGAAATGATGAACACGCCGCGCAAGGCGCAGGTCAAGGCGCCGGAACCGGCACCGAAGCCCGCTGAGCCGGCCAAGCCGGTGGAAGCCAAGGGCACGCTGCACAAGCCGGCGCGTCCGGCGGGTGAAGCACCGGCACGTCCGGCCGCCAAGAAGCCGGCTGCTGCGGCTCCGGCTGCAACGACCACGCCGTCGGCTGGCGACAAGAAGAAGCCGGGCGGTGGCAAGGGCGGCTGGCAGGACGACGCAGCGAAGCGCCGCGGTATCAAGACGCGTGGCGATTCGAGCGGCGGTGTCGATCGCGGCTGGCGCGGCGGCCCGAAGGGCCGCGGCAAGCATCAGGATCAGAACACCACGTTCCAGGCGCCGACCGAACCGATCGTGCGTGAAGTGCACGTGCCGGAAACCATCACGGTCGCCGATCTGGCGCACAAGATGGCGGTGAAGGCATCGGAGGTCATCAAGTCGATGATGAAGCTCGGCCAGATGGTCACGATCAACCAGATGCTGGACCAGGAAACGGCGATGATCATCGTCGAGGAACTGGGCCACCACGCGGTTGCCGCCAAGCTGGACGATCCGGAAGCCATGCTGGTCGAAGGCGAGATCACGGACGCAGAAGCACTGCCGCGTCCGCCGGTCGTCACGGTCATGGGTCACGTCGACCACGGCAAGACCTCGCTGCTCGACTACATTCGCCGCGCCAAGGTTGCAGCGGGTGAAGCGGGCGGGATTACGCAGCACATCGGCGCGTATCACGTCGAAACGCCGCGCGGTGTCATTACGTTCCTCGATACGCCGGGCCACGAAGCATTTACGGCCATGCGTGCTCGCGGTGCGAAGGCAACCGACATCGTGATTCTGGTGGTCGCAGCCGACGACGGCGTGATGCCGCAAACGAAGGAAGCGATTGCCCACGCGAAGGCAGGCGGCGTGCCGCTCGTCGTCGCGATCAACAAGATCGACAAGCCGGATGCGAATCCGGAGCGCGTCAAGCAGGAACTCGTCGCGGAAGGCGTCGTGCCGGAAGAATATGGTGGCGATTCGCCGTTCGTGTCGGTGTCGGCTAAAACCGGCGCGGGCATCGACGACCTGCTCGAAAACGTGCTGCTGCAAGCCGAAGTGCTGGAGCTGAAGGCACCGGTCGAAGCGCCGGCCAAGGGTCTCGTTATCGAAGCGAAGCTCGATAAGGGTAAGGGTCCGGTTGCAACGATCCTGGTCCAGTCGGGTACGCTGAACCGCGGCGACGTGGTGCTGGCAGGTAGCGCTTACGGTCGCGTGCGAGCCATGCTCGACGAAACCGGCAAGCCGACCAAGTCGGCAGGCCCGTCGATCCCGGTTGAGATTCAAGGTCTGTCGGAAGTGCCGCAAGCGGGCGAAGAAGTCATCGTCATGCCGGACGACCGCAAGGCGCGTGAAGTCGCGTTGTTCCGTCAAGGCAAGTTCCGCGACGTCAAGCTGGCCAAGCAACAGGCCGCGAAGCTCGAGAACATGCTGGAGCAGATGGGCGAAGGCGAAGTGGCGTACATGCCGCTCATCGTCAAGGCCGACGTGCAAGGTTCGCAGGAAGCTCTGGTGCAGTCGCTGCTCAAGCTGTCGACCGACGAAGTCCGTGTGCAGATCGTGCACGGCGCTGTCGGCGGCATCAGCGAGTCGGACGTCAACCTGGCTACGGCTTCGAAGGCGGTCATCATCGGCTTCAACACCCGTGCTGATGCACAGGCGCGCAAGCTGGCGGAAACCAACGGCGTCGATATTCGCTACTACAACATCATCTATGACGCAGTGGATGAAGTGAAGGCTGCGATGTCGGGCATGCTGGCACCGGAGAAGCGCGAAGTCGTGACGGGTACGGTCGAAGTGCGTCAGGTCTTCAAGGTACCGAAGATCGGCGCGGTGGCCGGCTGTATGGTCACGGACGGTTTCGTCAAGCGCTCGTCGTCGGTGCGCGTGCTGCGCAACAACGTCGTCATCTTCACGGGCGAGCTCGATTCGCTCAAGCGCTTCAAGGACGACGTCAAGGAAGTCCGTCAGGGCTTCGAGTGCGGTATGTCGATCAAGAACTTCAACGATATCGTCGAAGGCGATCAGTTCGAAGTCTTCGAAGTTACCGAAGTCGCGCGTACGCTGTAATTCACGCGGCATTGGCTCAACGGGCGGAGCGGGCTTAAGCGCCCGCTTCGCCCGTTGTCTTTGGGCCCGCGCATTTGTCGCGTATTGCGCCCCGCGGTGGCTTGCAGTCGCTATCAAGCCGCTCATTGCCGTCCGGGCAATCACCACCTCGGTTCGCGCGAACAACTTTATTGCATCCGTCAGAACGGAGCACACAAACACCATGCCTAAAAAACGTTCTTCTCCCAATCGCAACGTGCAGATCGCCGATCAGATCCAGCGCGACCTGTCCGAGCTGCTGCGCGAGGTCAAGGATCCGCGCATCGGCCTCGTCACGATTCAAAGTGTCGAGTTGACGCCCGACTACGCACACGCGAAGGTCTACTTCACGACGCTAACCGGCGACCCGCAGCAGACGCTCGAAGCGCTCAACCACGCGGCCGGCCATCTGCACAATCAGCTGTTCAAGCGCCTGCACATCCATACCGTGCCGACGCTGCATTTCCATTACGACCAGACGATCGAACGGGCCGTCGAAATGTCCCGTCTGATCGACGAGGCGAATGCCAATCGCGCGAAAGAAGACTGAGCGCGCGGGTTGAACGTTGTTCTCCGCGTTCCGGGCTGCGCTGCGTCAGTTGCAGCTCATTTGGCGCTGTTTCCGTACACTTCGAAGACTCTGTCTTTCTGACATGACCGCACCTCAACGCCCCCGCGTGCCGCGTCGCGCGCTCGACGGCGTACTGCTGCTCGACAAACCGCTCGGCCTGTCGAGCAACGACGCGCTGATTCGCGCGAAGCGTCTCTACCTGGCGAAAAAGGCGGGCCACACAGGCACGCTCGATCCACTTGCCACCGGTCTTTTGCCGCTGTGTTTCGGCGAAGCGACCAAGTTTTCGCAAGACCTGCTCGAAGCCGACAAGACCTATGAGGCGACCATGCGCCTCGGTATCCGCACGACCACCGGCGACGCCGAAGGCGAAGCCATCGACACGCGCGACGTGACGTGCGATCAGGCCGCGGTAGAGGCGGCCATGCAGAAATTTCTCGGCGACATCGTTCAGGTCCCACCGATGTACTCGGCGCTCAAGCGCGACGGCAAGCCGCTATACGAATACGCGCGCGCCGGCCAGACGGTGGAGCGCGAAGGGCGTCAGGTGACGATTCACGCGCTCGAGATGCTTGCCTGCGCGTTGCCCGACGTGACGTTTCGCGTGACGTGCAGCAAAGGCACCTATGTGCGCACGCTTGCTGAGGATATCGGTGAAGCGCTGGGTTGTGGTGCGCATCTGGTCGCGCTGCGGCGTACCGGTGTCGGCGCGCTGACGCTGGAGAATTCGGTGACGCTCGACGCGTTGTCCGATGCGACGGAGAGCGAGCGCGATACGTGGCTGCAACCGGTCGATGCGTTGTTGTCCACGTTCCCGCTTGTCACGCTGGACGAAGACGCGACCCGTCGCTTCCTGCATGGGCAACGCCTGAAGCTCTCCGAGTTGACCATTGTCGGCGATGCGGTGAATGCGCCGCGCGTACGCGTGTATGCAGCGGACGGTCGTCTGCTTGGCGTCGCGAAGCAAGGCGAGGGCGTGCTGGCGCCGGAACGGCTCGTGGTTACCGCAGCGAGCTAACGCGGAACTTAAGCGCCGCCTCGTCAGCAGCAGCAACAAAAAAGGCGGGACCGCTCACCAGCGGCCCCGCCTTTTATTACATACATACAGCTCGCGTCGCGGACTAATAAAACCAGAACCTCAATGCGCCGCCGCAGCTGCCGCACCTGCATCACCACCGGCGCGTTCAGGCTTTGCCATCCAGATCAGCGCGATCAGTGCGACAAAGATCCCCGCCGATACAAAGAACAGATCGTTCACGCCCAACTGCGCGGCCTGCTGCGTCGCCATCGTATTGAACAGACCATATGCCTGCGGCTGACTGAAGCCCGCCGCACCCATCTGCCGGATCGACTGATCGAACACCGGGTTGTACGCACTCGCCTGTTCGGCCAGTTGCGCATGATGCATGATGGTGCGGTGATCCCACGCGGTCTGGAAAATCGACGTGCCGATACCGCCGCACATGATCCGCACGAAATTCGACAAGCCCGACGCCGCCGGAATCCGGTTGCCCGGCAAACCCGACAACGTGATCGACACCAGCGGGATGAAGAACCCGGCCATGCCGATCCCCTGAATCAACGTGGGCATGAGCAGCGAATAAGTATCGACGCCAGTCGTATAACGTGAGCGCATCCAGAAGCACAGCGCAAACACGAGGAACGACAAGGTCGCGATATAGCGCGGATCGGTACGCGGCAATACCTTGCCGGTGATCGGCGACAGCAGCACGGCGAACAGGCCGACCGGCGCCATCACGAGACCTGCTTCGGTGGCGGTGTAGCCGATATCGGTTTGCAGCCACAACGGCAGCAACACGAGGTTGCCGAAGTAGAGTCCGTAGCCGATCGACAACGCAATCGTACCGCTCGTGAAATTGCGCCGGCTGAAGAGCGACAGGTCGACCACCGGATGCTCGGCCGTCAATTCCCACACAATGAAGAACGCGAGCGAAATCACCGCAACCAGCGCCAGCACGACGATGGTGGTCGACGAGAACCAGTCGAGATCCTTGCCCTTGTCGAGCATCACCTGCAACGAGCCGACCCAGAGGATCAGCAGACCGAGGCCGACGCCGTCGATCGGCGCCTTTTTGACGACAGAATCGCGATTACGGAAGATCGTCCACGTTGCCACCGCGGCGATCGCACCGACCGGAATGTTGACGTAGAAAATCCACGGCCACGAGATGTTGTCCGAGATCCAGCCGCCAAGAATCGGCCCGGCCACCGGTGCGATCAGCGTGGTCATCGCCCACATCGACAAAGCCATCGGCGCCTTGGCGCGTGGATAGCTCGCGAGCAGCAGCGTTTGCGACAGCGGAATCATCGGGCCGGCGACGGCGCCTTGCAGCACGCGCGAGGCCAGCAGGAACGGCAGAGTGGGGGCGAGACCGCACATCCACGACGAGATCACGAACAGGATGATCGACGCCATGAACAGGCGCACCTGGCCGATACGATCGGTGAGCCAGCCGGTCAGCGGCACGGAGATCGCGTTTGCCACCGCGAACGACGTAATCACCCATGTGCCCTGGTCGGACGACACACCGAGGTCGCCTGAAATGGACGGGATCGACACGTTCGCAATCGACGTGTCGAGCACGTTCATGAACACGGCGAGCGACACCGCGATGGTGCCGATCACCAGTTGCGCGCCCTCGAGCGGCGGATGAGGGACTTGCGCCTGAGCCTGAGCCATTAAAAAAGCCTTCTATGAATCGTCGCGCCGCTTACATCAGCTTCGCGGCGGCCTTGGTAGCGCCGCCAGCTTGAGCCGACTTCTGCGAGCCGCCGTTCGGACCTGCATTCTCCGAAATGATGCGGGCGATTTCCGCATCCGCCTGGTCGCCGTACTTGTCGAACACATTGGTCTGATAAACCGTGTTCGGCGCCTGGCCGAGCTGGCCACCCTGGTCGTCCTTGATGCTCACGTCGGCTTGCATCGACAGGCCGATACGCAGCGGATGCTTCTCGAGTTCCTGCGGGTCGAGCGCGATCCGTACCGGCAGACGCTGGACCACCTTGATCCAGTTGCCGGTTGCGTTCTGCGCGGGCAGCAGCGAGAACGCCGAACCCGTACCCGCCGAGAAGCCGACCACCTTGCCGTGGAACACCACTGACGAACCGTACACGTCGGCCGTCAACTCGACCGGCTGGCCGATGCGCATGTGCTTCAGTTGCACTTCCTTGAAGTTTGCGTCAACCCACACACCGCCCAGCGGCACGATGGCCATCAGCGGGGTGCCCGGCGAGACGCGCTGGCCGACCTGCACCGAGCGCTTCGCGACGTAGCCCGTGACCGGCGCCGGCAAGTTGTTACGCGCGTTGGCCAGATACGCATCGCGCACCTTCGCGGCGGCAGCCTGCACGTTCGGGTGATTGGCGATCGTGGTGTTGGCGGTCAGCGCGCGGTTCGAAGCCAGTTGTTGCTCAGCGGCGTCGACCGAGGCTTGTGCGCTTTTCACGGCGTCGCGGGCGTGCGAGATTTCTTCCGCGGACACAGCGCCGGTTTGCGCGACCGTCAGGCGGCGCTTCAGGTCATCCTGCGCGCGCGACAGATCGGACTGGCGCTGGGCAACTTGCGCCTGGTACTGGTTGTCGTCGGCGAACAGGCCGCGCACCTGACGCACTGTCTGCGCGAGATTCGCTTCGGCTTGTTCGAGCGCGACGCGCGCGTCGGCCGGATCGAGTACGACGAGTGGGTCGCCGGCCTTCACGGTCTGCGTGTCGTCTGCGTTCACGGCGACAACCGTGCCGGTGACCTGCGGCGTGATCTGCACGACGTTGCCGTTCACGTAGGCGTCGTCGGTGTCCTCATGGAAGCGTGCGTCGAGGAAGTAGTACAGGCCGTAGGCGACCGCGGCGATCAGGATCACGATGACGAGTAGCGTCATCATGCGCTTGCGTTTGCCGTTGTTCGCCGGCGGTTGTGCCGGTTGAGTCGGCTGCGGGGCCGGCTGCTGAGTCGGCTGTGTAGTAGCCGCGGGCTGTTGGGTGGTGCTCATTGATGTGCTCCGGGTTCTCTCAAGCGTCGTCGTTTATTCGGATGTTTATGCGAGTGCGGGTCGCGTCGATGTGGCTTCAGTTTGCAGCGGCGGTCGCAGCGGTGGCCGATGCCGGGGCATCGGTCGGCACCACGAGGCCCGTTTGCGTGGCGTCGAAACCGCCGCCGAGTGCCTTGATGAGGCCGATCTGCAGATCGCGGCGGCGCATCTTCAGGCCCGTTACCGTCTGTTCGGCGGCAAGACGATTCTGGTCGGCGGTCAGCACCTGCAACTGCGGCGACAAACCGGCCTTGTAGCGGATCACCGCGAGCTGATAGGCCTTGGTCGACGCGTCGAGCGCGCGCTGTGCGTCGCCCGATTGCTGGTCGATCGAACGGATCGACGACACTTGCGTCGCGACATCCGAGAGCGCATTGATCAGCGTCTGGTTGTAGTCCGCCACATCGAGGTCGAAGTCTGCGTAGCGGCCCTTCAACTGCGAGCGCAGCGCGCCGGCGTCGAAGATCGGCAGGTGAATCGCCGGACCGAATTGCATCTGACGGCTGCCCGACTTGAGGAAACGGCCCCAGCCGAACGCATCGAAACCGAAACCGGCGGCGAGGTTGACGTCCGGGAAGAATTCAGCCTTCGCTTCCTTCACATCGTGCATCGCGGCTTCGACCTGCCAGCGTGCGGCGACGATGTCCGCGCGACGCGCCACGAGGTCGGCCGGCAGATTGTTCGGCAGCGCTATCGTGTCACCGGTGGTAAGAACCGGCTTGGCGATCTGCAGGCCACGATCCGGACCCTTGCCGAGCAGCGCGCCCAACTGATAGCGCGCCACGGTGATCTGGCCGTCGAGATCGGTCAGGTTTGCCTGGCTGGTCGCGATGTTGCCGTTCGCGGTTTCCCGTTCGACGTTGGTGTCGAGCCCGGCGGTGACGCGGCCGTTGGTGATGCGGCTGATGTCCTGGCGGTTGGCGATTTCGCGCGCGGCGATGTCGCGGAATGCGTACAACTGGGCGAGCTGGTTATAGGTGCTCGCCACGGAGGAGGCAAGCGTGACGCGCGCCTGCTGCATGTCGGCTTCAGCGGCTTTTTCCTGTGACACGGCCTGGCCCAGACGCTGGCGGTTCTTGCCCCACAGGTCCAGATCCCACGACGCGCTCGCCAGCACGTTGTTCTCGCTATACCAGGTGCCGCCGTACGGAGGCGGGTAGAGCGCATTCGCCGAGAACAGCTCGCGGGTCCATGAGTAGCTGCCGTTGACCTTCGGGTACAGCGCCGAGCGCGAGCTTTCAATGTAGGACGACGCTTTGGCGAGGCGAGCCTGCGCCTGCGCGATCGAGGGGCTGCCTTCCAGCGCTTCCGCGATCAGCTTCGGCAGTTGGGGGTCACCGAACTGGTTGGCCCAGTCGAGCGACGGCCACTGGCCGCCCTGGCCCGGCAGGCTCTGGGTGGACTCGTACTGAGCCGGCGACGAGATCTGCTTGTCGCTTTTCATGCCGAAGTAGTTCGCGCACCCCGTGAGGGCGAGCGCCGTCACCGCGGCGGCGACAGCGGCCCGGCTCGAAAGTGCGGGCGCGGACAGGGAAAGGGATTTCATCGCTCGACTCTTTGAGTGGAATGTAATGATGGACACTGCAAGCAATTTATTACGATTTGCTGTCAAAATTGCTTGCTGCATCACGGGCTAGTCCCGTTTGTTCGCCGGAATTGATGAGTACGCGGCGCAGCATGCTCTTCAGAAAACCCACTTCTTCGGGGGTGAAGCCGCCCAGCAGGTTGTCCAGCACGCCGTTGAAAATGGCCGGCATTTTGGCCGCGATCGCATGGCCTTCCGGGGTCAGCGCGAGTCGCACGACCCGCCGGTCCTCGTTGCTGCGCACTCTTGTCAGCAGGCCGCGTTTTTCCAGCCGGTCGACCAGACGCGTGACGGCGCTTGCGTCGATGCCGTATTCGCGCGCCAGCTCGGCCGCCAGCAGGCACTTGCCGCTCGCCACCATGAACAGGATGCTGCCTTGCTGGCTGGTGATGCCCAGCTCGGCCATGCTGCGCTGTGTGACCAGGTTCGACATGGTCGATTTCACTCGCGAGAGCAAATAGCCGACGCTTTCGCCCAACTGATACTCGCTGATCTCTGAGCTGGGTGTTGAGGACGGATCCGTCATGATTCTCGTGCGAATGCAATGGTTGACTAGGCAGGATTATAGACAGCGGTTGATTGACGCGGCAAGCGTTATTACAGCTTAGGCAAAGAACTTTTCCGCCTCAAGGCACAATCCGCGTGGATTTGCGTAGGATTTCGCCGAAGCCGTGTGGGACTGTTTCTTAGGCAGCGCTGCGTGGAAGGCGATGGAGCTATCAGGGAATACCAGAAAGCTTCATTTGGGCGTGCTATAATGTTGGGTTCCCAAAAGTGCGCTTTGGGCTTTGTTGGCTTCCTACACAATGCTGCTGCTGGCGCACTCAACTGTCTCCAGGTTCCTATGACTCGCGCCCTACGCAATATCGCCATCATTGCCCACGTCGACCACGGCAAGACCACGCTCGTCGACCAGCTCCTCCGCCAAACCGCCACCTTCCGCGACAACCAGGCGGTTGTCGAGCGCGTGATGGACTCGAACGACATCGAAAAGGAACGTGGCATCACGATTCTTTCGAAGAACTGCGCGGTCGAGTACGAAGGTACGCACATCAACATCGTCGACACGCCGGGCCACGCCGACTTCGGCGGTGAAGTGGAGCGCGTGCTGTCGATGGTCGACTCGGTGCTGCTGCTGGTCGATGCGGTGGAAGGCCCGATGCCGCAAACGCGCTTCGTGACCAAGAAGGCGCTGGCGCTCGGCCTCAAGCCGATCGTCGTGATCAACAAGGTCGACCGCCCGGGCGCGCGGATCGACTGGGTGATCAACCAGACCTTCGACCTGTTCGACAAGCTGGGTGCTACTGACGAACAACTCGATTTCCCGATCGTCTACGCATCGGGTTTGAATGGCTACGCCGGCCTGACGCCGGACGTGCGCGAAGGCGACATGCGTCCGCTGTTCGAAGCCGTGCTGGAACACGTGCCGGTCCGCCCGGCTGATCCGTCGGCGCCGCTGCAACTGCAGATCACGTCGCTGGATTATTCGTCGTACGTTGGCCGTATCGGCGTTGGCCGCATCACGCGCGGCACGATCAAGCCGGGCATGGCCGTCGCCGTGCGTTCGGGCCCCGACGGCGCGATCCTGAACCGCAAGATCAATCAGGTCCTGTCGTTCAAGGGTCTCGAGCGCGTGCAGGTCGATTCGGCTGAAGCCGGCGACATCGTGCTGATCAACGGTATCGAAGAAATCGGCATCGGCGTGACCATCTGCGCACCGGAACAACCGGAAGCGCTGCCGATGATCACCGTCGACGAACCGACCCTGACGATGAACTTCCTCGTCAATTCGTCGCCGCTGGCCGGCCGCGAAGGCAAGTTCGTCACGAGCCGTCAGATTCGCGACCGCTTGATGAAGGAACTGAACCACAACGTGGCGCTGCGCGTGAAAGAAACGGGCGACGAAACCACGTTCGAAGTGGCAGGCCGCGGCGAGCTGCACCTGACCATTCTGGTCGAAAACATGCGCCGTGAAGGCTACGAGCTGGCCGTGTCGCGTCCGCGCGTGGTGATGACGGAAGTCGACGGCGTGAAGCACGAGCCGTACGAAAACCTGACGGTCGACATGGAAGACGGCCACCAGGGTGGCGTGATGGAAGAGCTGGGCCGCCGCAAGGGCGAAATGCTCGACATGGCGTCGGACGGCCGCGGCCGTACGCGTCTCGAGTATCGTATCTCGGCGCGTGGGCTGATCGGTTTCCAGGGCGAATTCCTGACGCTGACGCGTGGTACGGGCCTGATGAGCCACACGTTCGACTCGTATCAGCCGGTCCGGGAAGGTGGTGTCGGCGAGCGTCGTAACGGCGTGCTGATTTCGCAGGACGACGGCGCGGCAGTGGCGTACGCACTGTGGAAGTTGCAGGATCGCGGCCGTATGTTCGTGTCGCCGGGCGAGCCGCTGTACGAAGGCATGATCATCGGCATTCACAGCCGTGACAACGACCTGGTCGTGAACCCGATCAAGGGCAAGCAACTGACCAACGTGCGTTCGTCAGGTACGGACGAAGCGGTGCGCCTTGTGCCGCCGATCCAGATGTCGCTGGAATACGCGGTTGAATTCATCGACGACGACGAACTGGTCGAAGTCACGCCGAAGTCCATCCGTCTGCGCAAGCGTTACCTGAAGGAACACGAGCGCCGTAGCGCCAGCCGTAAGGGCGCAGTGGACTAAGTCAGCATCGGCCTTAACTGGCGTGCTGTCAGGCAAAAGCCACCTTCGGGTGGCTTTTGTCATTTCTGGCGCCCCATTCGCGTTGCGTGCAATTGTTCGCGGTTGGCTGCCTGTTTGTCGTGTTTGTCCCCGTTTTTCGCAGAAGTCTGTTGCGGGTCCTGTAAAACCGGCCGAAAGCCCGTCGTAAAAGGCTTGAGCGCCAGTCCGTCTGCTATCTGCACTATCCGTTCTGTGATATGCTCCCCGGGTGCAAAGTTTTAGGTCCTTCCAAGCAAGACTTGATTCGCGCAATCCGCTAAACGGTCAGGCCGTGTCGCGGAAGGTTCTGTAACCCGCTATTTCTCGAGAAACTCGAAGAAAGGTGAGCGTAAAAATGATGAAGCAATTCCAGTCGAACTCTTATCTGTTCGGCGGCAATGCTCCGTACGTAGAAGAAATGTACGAAGCGTATCTCGATAATCCGGCGTCAGTGCCCGAGAACTGGCGCAGCTATTTCGACGCGTTGCAGAACGTCCCTGCATCGGATGGCAGCAATGCCAACGACGTGGCCCATGGCCCGATCGTCGAATCGTTTGCGCAACGGGCCAAGGCTAATGCCTTCATCCCGCGCACGGCGGCCGGCGGCGAAGATCTCGCTACCTCCCGCAAGCAAGTCTATGTGCAGTCCCTCATCGGCGCATATCGCTTCCTCGGCTCGCAATGGGCCAATCTCGATCCCCTGAAGCGCCGCGAACGTCCCGCTATCCCCGAACTCGAACCCGCGTTCTACGACTTCACCGAAGCCGACATGGACCAGGAGTTCAGCGCCACGAATCTGTATTTCGGATTCGAGCGTGCTTCGCTGCGCGAGATCGTCAAGGCCCTGCGTGACACGTACTGCGGCACGATCGGCGCCGAGTACATGTATATCAGCGATCCGGAACAGAAGCGCTGGTGGAAAGAGAAGCTCGAGTCGATCCGTTCGACGCCGAACTTCTCCAATGAAAAGAAGAAGCACATCCTGAATCGCCTGACGGCCGCTGAAGGCCTCGAGCGCTTCCTGCACACCAAGTACGTCGGCCAGAAACGCTTCTCGCTCGAAGGCGGCGAAAGCTTCATCGCCTCGATGGACGAAGTCGTGCGTCATGGCGGCGCCAACGGCGTACAGGAAATCGTCATCGGCATGGCCCACCGTGGCCGTCTGAACGTGCTGGTCAATACGCTCGGCAAGATGCCGGCTGACCTGTTTGCCGAATTCGAAGGCAAGCACGTCGACGACCTGCCGGCCGGCGACGTGAAGTACCACAAGGGTTTCTCGTCGGACGTTTCGACCGAAGGCGGCCCGGTTCACCTGTCGCTCGCGTTTAACCCGTCGCACCTCGAAATCGTCAACCCGGTGGTAGAAGGTTCGGCGAAGGCCCGTATGGATCGCCGCGGCGACGACAGCGGCCTGCAAGTGCTGCCGGTGCAGATCCACGGCGACGCGGCCTTCGCAGGTCAGGGCGTCGTGATGGAAACGCTGAACCTCGCACAAACGCGCGGTTACGGCACACACGGCACGCTGCACATCGTCATCAACAACCAGATCGGTTTCACGACGTCGGACCCGCGCGACTCGCGCTCCACGTTGTACTGCTCGGACGTCGTCAAGATGATCGAGGCGCCGGTGCTGCACGTGAACGGTGACGATCCTGAAGCGGTCGTGCTGGCTACGCAGCTGGCCATCGACTTCCGGATGCAGTTCCATAAGGACGTGGTTGTCGACATCGTCTGCTTCCGCAAGCTGGGTCACAACGAGCAGGACACGCCGGCTGTCACGCAGCCGCTGATGTACAAGACGATTGCGAAGCACCCGGGCACGCGCGCACTGTACGCTGAAAAGCTGGTGCAACAAGGCGTGATCACGGCGGCAGAGGGCGACGAATTCGTCAAGGCCTACCGCAAGGCGATGGACGAAGGCCACCACACGGTCGACCCGGTGCTCTCGAACTATAAGAGCAAGTACGCGGTGGATTGGGTTCCGTTCCTGAACCGCAAGTGGACCGACGCAGCCGACACGGCAGTGCCGCTGGCTGAGTTGAAGCGCCTCGCTGAGCGCGTCACCACGATCCCGGAAAACTTCAAGGTTCACCCGCTGGTCGAGCGCGTCATCAACGACCGTCGCGCGATGGGCCGTGGTGAAGCGAAGCTCGACTGGGGTATGGGCGAACACCTGGCATTCGCATCGCTGGTCGCATCGGGCTACGCAGTGCGCCTGACCGGTCAGGACTCGGGCCGTGGCACGTTCACGCACCGTCACGCGGTGCTGCACGATCAGAACCGCGAACGCTGGAACGACGGCACCTACGTGCCGCTGCAGAACATCGCTGAAGGTCAGGCGAAGTTCACGGTGATCGACTCGGTGCTGTCGGAAGAAGCGGTGCTGGGCTTCGAATACGGTTACTCGACCGCTGAACCGAATACGTTCGTCGCGTGGGAAGCGCAGTTCGGCGACTTCGTGAACGGCGCGCAAGTCGTGATCGACCAGTTCATCTCGTCGGGCGAAGTGAAGTGGGGCCGCGTCTCGGGTCTCACGATGCTGCTGCCGCACGGCTACGAAGGTCAAGGTCCGGAGCACTCGTCGGCACGTATCGAGCGTTTCCTGCAACTGTGCGCAGACCACAACATGCAGGTCGTTCAGCCGACCACGCCGGCGCAGATATTCCACCTGTTGCGCCGTCAGATGATCCGCCTGTTCCGCAAGCCGCTGATCGTCGCTACGCCGAAGTCGCTGCTGCGTCACAAGGAAGCCGTGTCGGATCTGTCCGAACTGGCGAAGGGCGCGTTCCAGCCGATCCTCGGTGAAATCGACGAAGCGATCGAGCCGAAGAAGGTCAAGCGCGTGGTGGCCTGCTCGGGTCGCGTGTACTACGACCTGCTGGCACATCGCCGTGAATCGAAGTCGAACGACGTCGCGATCATCCGTATCGAACAGCTCTATCCGTTCGCGCATAAGCAGTTCGAAGCGGAAATGAAGAAGTACGACAACGCGACCGAAGTGGTCTGGGTGCAGGACGAGCCGCAGAATCAGGGCCCGTGGTTCTACATCGAGCACCACCTGAAGGAAGGCATGAAGGAAGGTCAGAAGCTGGCATACAGCGGACGTCCGGCTTCGGCTTCGCCGGCAGTCGGCTACTACGCGAAGCACTACGAGCAGCAGAAGGCGCTGATCGAAGGCGCTTTCGGCCGCCTCAAGAGCGCGTCGATCGCTAAATAAGGAAAACAGACGAACCGGGAAAGCGCAATGCGCTTTCCCGTGCCGCGTTCAGTCACCACATGGTGGTTCGTTCCCGGCAAGTATGGTTCGCAGGCGGTCGTCGAGTACATAGATCGCGCGCCGTCACCCGATACGTATTCAGGATATTCATAATGGCTATTGTTGAAGTCAAGGTTCCCCAGCTCTCCGAGTCGGTCTCGGAAGCCACGATGCTGCAGTGGAAGAAGAAGCCCGGCGAGGCTGTTGCTCAAGACGAAATTCTCATCGAAATCGAGACCGACAAGGTCGTCCTCGAAGTGCCGGCGCCCTCCGCCGGCGTGCTCGCACAAGTGATCTCGAACGACGGCGACATCGTCGTTGCGGATCAGGTGATCGCCAAGATCGACACCGAAGGCACGGCAGGCGCCGCTGCTGTCGAAGCCGAAGTGAAGCCGGCTCCGGTCGCCGCACCGGCACCGGCTGCTGCACCGGTCGCTCAGGCTGCATCCGCAACGGGTGCGAACACCGCTGCTTCGCCGGCTGCCGGCAAGCTGATGGCCGAGAAGGGTCTGGGCGCGGGCGACGTCGCCGGCACGGGCCGCGACGGCCGCATCACCAAGGGTGACGTGCTGACGGCTGGCGCACCGGCGGCCAAGGCTGCACCGGCACCGGCTGCCGCACCGAAGGCTGCGAAGCCGTCGCTGCCGGACGTCAAGGCGCCGGCATCGGCCGACCAGTGGCTGAAAGACCGCCCGGAACAGCGCGTGCCGATGTCGCGTCTGCGTGCGCGTATCGCCGAGCGTCTGCTCGAGTCGCAGCAAACCAACGCCATCCTCACCACGTTCAACGAAGTGAACATGGCGCCGGTGATGGACCTGCGCAACAAGTACAAAGACAAGTTCGAAAAGGAACATGGCGTGAAGCTGGGCTTCATGTCGTTCTTCGTGAAGGCGGCTGTTCACGCGCTGAAGAAATTCCCGCTCGTGAATGCGTCGATCGACGGTAACGACATCGTCTATCACGGCTACTTCGACATCGGTATCGCGGTCGGTTCGCCGCGTGGCCTGGTGGTGCCGATCCTGCGCAACGCCGATCAGCTGAGCCTCGCTGAAATCGAGAAGAAGATTGCTGAATTCGGCCAGAAGGCCAAGGACGGCAAGCTGTCGATCGAAGAAATGACGGGCGGTACGTTCTCGATCTCGAACGGTGGTGTGTTCGGTTCGATGCTGTCGACCCCGATTATCAACCCGCCGCAATCCGCCATTCTGGGCGTGCACGCCACGAAGGAACGCGCTGTGGTCGAGAACGGCCAGATCGTGATCCGTCCGATGAACTATCTGGCGCTGTCGTACGACCACCGGATCATCGACGGTCGCGAAGCAGTGCTGTCGCTGGTCGCAATGAAGGATGCGCTGGAAGACCCGGCGCGCCTGTTGCTCGACCTGTAATCGCCGGTTTGGCGGGCGTCGGCTTGTCATCGCGCAAGTCGACGCCATATAAGCAGCACGTCTTTAGCATTCCGCAGTACTGGATCGACGCGCGCCACGAAGCGTGGCCGCGCGTCGCTCCGTCATCAAAAGGATTGTCATGTCCAAAGAATTTGACGTCGTCGTGATCGGCGCCGGCCCCGGCGGTTATATCGCCGCTATCCGCGCAGCGCAGCTCGGCAAGACGGTCGCATGTATCGAAAAATGGAAAAACCCGGCCGGCGCGCTGAAGCTCGGCGGCACGTGCCTGAACGTGGGTTGCATTCCGTCGAAGGCGCTGCTCGCGTCGTCGGAAGAATTTGAAAACGCATCGCATCACCTCGCCGACCACGGCATTAGCGTGGAAAACGTGCAGGTCGATATCGCGAAGATGCTGGCCCGCAAGGAAGGCATCGTCGAGAAGATGACCAAGGGCATCGAATTCCTGTTCCGCAAGAACAAGATCACGTGGCTCAAGGGCCATGGCAAGTTCACCGGCAAGACGGACGCCGGCGTGCAGATCGAAGTCAGCGGCGAAGGCGAAACCGAAGTCGTGACGGCGAAGAACGTCATCATCGCAACGGGTTCGAAGGCGCGTCACCTGCCGAACGTTCCGGTCGACAACAAGATCGTCGCCGACAACGAAGGCGCACTGACGTTCGACTCCGTGCCGAAGAAGCTCGCCGTGATCGGCGCTGGCGTGATCGGTCTGGAGCTCGGTTCGGTGTGGCGCCGTCTGGGCGCGGACGTGACCGTGCTCGAAGCGCTGCCGGAATTCCTCGGCGCGGCTGACCAGGCGCTTGCCAAGGAAGCCGCCAAGCAATTCAAGAAGCAAGGTCTGGACATTCACGTTGGCGTGAAGGTCGGTGAAATCAAGACTACCGACAAGAGCGTCACGATCAATTACACGGACAAGGACGGCAACGCGCAAACGCTCGAAGCCGACCGTCTGATCGTGTCGATCGGCCGCGTGCCGAACACCGACAACCTCGGTCTCGAAGCCATTGGTTTGAAGGCGAACGAGCGCGGCTTCATCGACGTCGACGACCACTGCGCAACGGCTGTGCCGAACGTGTACGCGATCGGCGACGTGGTGCGTGGCCCGATGCTCGCGCACAAGGCTGAAGACGAAGGCGTGCTGGTTGCTGAGATCATCGACGGTCAGAAGCCGCATATCGACTACAACTGCATTCCGTGGGTGATCTACACCGAACCGGAAATCGCGTGGGTCGGCAAGACGGAGCAGCAACTGAAGGCCGAAGGCCGCGAAGTCAAGACGGGCCAGTTCCCGTTCATGGCGAACGGCCGCGCGCTGGGCATCAACAAGGCGGATGGTTTCGTCAAGATGATCGCCGACGCGAAGACCGACGAGCTGCTGGGCGTGCATATCATCTCGGCAAACGCATCGGACCTGATCGCGGAAGCCGTGGTGGCGATGGAATTCAAAGCGGCGTCGGAAGACATCGGCCGCATTTGCCATCCGCACCCGTCGCTGTCGGAAGTCATGCGCGAAGCGGCCTTGGCCGTGGACAAGCGCGCGCTGAATATGTAATCACGCGCACGCCTGACTGAACGCAACTCTGGCATCACCACGAAGGCGGGCGGGTTCACTCCCTCCCGCCTTTCTTTTTGCAGCAACACAATGAACGTCACCGAATACTACGAAAAAGAACTGCAGACGCGGGGTTATCAATCGGACCCGGCGCAACGCGCGGCGGTCGACCGTCTGCAGCGGTGTTATGACGAGTGGGTCGAGTACAAATCACGCCGCTCGAACGCGTTCAAAAAACTGATCATCCACCCGGATCTGCCTCGCGGCGTGTACATGTGGGGCGGGGTAGGGCGGGGCAAGAGCTTCCTGATGGACAGCTTCTACATGATCGTGCCGGTGCAGCGCAAAACGCGCCTGCATTTCCACGAGTTCATGCGCGAGGTGCATCGCGAACTGGAAGAACTGAAAGGCACGGCCGATCCGCTCGACGAACTCGCGCGCCGTATCGCCAAGCGCTACCGGCTGATCTGTTTCGACGAATTCCACGTCTCGGATATCGCCGACGCGATGATCCTCTACCGTCTGCTCGACAAGCTGTTCGAGAACGGCGTGCAATTCGTGATGACGTCCAACTACGACCCGGACACGCTCTATCCGGACGGCCTGCACCGCGACCGCATGCTGCCGGCAATCGAGCTGATCAAGTCGAAGCTCGACGTGATCAATGTCGACGCGGGGATCGACTACCGCAAGCGCACGCTAGCTCAGGTCGAGGTGTATCACACGCCGCTCGGCGCAGCCTCGGATAAAGCGTTGCGTGACGCGTTTTCACGCCTTGCCGCGGTTCCTGATGAGAGTCCAATTCTGCGCATTGAAAAGCGCGAGCTGAAGGCGCTTCGGCGCGCTGACGGCGTCGTGTGGTTCGATTTTGCGACGCTCTGCGGCGGTCCACGCTCGCAGAACGATTACCTTGAACTGGCGAGCCGTTTTCATGCTGTGATCCTGTCCGGCGTGCCGCAGATGTCGGTGCGTATGGCTTCGGAGGCGCGTCGCTTCACCTGGCTGATCGACGTGTTCTATGACCACAAGGTCAAACTGCTGATGTCGGCTGCGGTGCCGCCCGATCAGCTGTATCTCGACGGTCCGATGGCCAACGAATTCGCGCGCACGGTCTCGCGCATCGTCGAAATGCAATCGAAAGAATATCTCGACGCGCCGCGCCGGATCGTCGATACGTCGCTGACTTAAGCCGCCGCGTGATGCGGGCGCGAATGCTTTTGCGATAGATCACGGTCCGCTCGCCGAAGTGGCGGAGTCCGAAGTCGTATTTTCAAGATTCGGATTGGTCTTATGTTCCGCCCGCGGACGACTGGATATCTTCTTTGTCATGGTTCTGACAAAGGAGAAGCCATGAATCCGTACCGTGATATCAATGATGAAGAATGGCAACGTGTTGCACCGTTGCTGCCTGAACTGCGTCCGCGTTCCGAACTGCGTGGCCGGCCGCTCGCCAACACGCGCTCCGTGCTCAACGGCGTGCTGTGGGTGATGTATAGCGGCGCGACCTGGTCCGCTATGCCGCGCAAATATCCGTCGTATCAAACCTGCCATCGCCGCTTCAAGGCATGGTATGAGTCCGGCGTACTCAAGCGCGTCATGGACCAGTTGTTCGGCGCAGCGAGCGAGGAACTCTGCAAGCTGATGGAAGCGCGCATGCGCACACATGTGAGCGCGGAACAGAAAAGCGTTGACGCAGAAAAGGTGCCCGCAGCAGTGCCTCCGGCGTACAGCCCGGCAGCGGTCAAGCCGTTACCGTCTTCGCCGTTCGCGTATACGTCGCCTTTCAAGCACGCTGCATGACAACTTCAACCAGCCAGACTCAAACAAAAAAAACGGCCGCACGATGGCAATCGTCGGCCGTTTCTTCTGGTTCCATCCTGGCAGCAGATGCGGCCCTGATGGAACACTATCTTGGCGCTTCAGGCATCGGCGCCTGAACGACACGCTCCTTACTGCTGGCGAATCCAGGTCTGCGAGCGGCCCAGCAGCGAAACGCCGATGTAGCCACGCACCACCAGCTTGTTCCCACCGTCTTCCAGGTGCATCTTGCACTTGTAGACCTTGCCGTTTTCCGGGTCGAGAATTTGCCCGTGATCCCAGCCGTCACCGTCCTTTTTCATATCGTTGATGATCGTCATGCCGAGGATCAACTGGTCCTTGCGCGCGTCCGTGCATTCAGTGCAGCGGCGATCCGGTTGATCGTTCGCGCTGAGTCCCTTGACCACCTTGCCGCTCAGCGAGCCGCTGCCGTCCTGTGCAATTTGCACGAGTGCCTTGGGCTGGCCGGTGTGATCGTCGATGGTTTGCCACATGCCGACCGGGGAATCGGCCTGCGCCATTGCCGTGACGGCGCTAACGAGCAGCACGCCGGCGAGGGCGGCATGTTTGGCTGTGCGAAGCGCGATTGCGCGCGCGCGTTGAGTGAATTGCATCATTGTCTTCCTCCTTGATTAAAGACGGCGCGATCATGGTCGCGCGGCGTTATTGGCGTCTCGGGCGGTCTTCAGTTGCCGGCTGCCGTGATGCCTGGTATTGCCTCTCAGATTCAAATCGGCCACATCGGTGTCCGCCGTGTGCGGCCTGCGGCCTGGGTGTCGCGGGCCGCATACCGTCAGCGCAGAATACGTGAAAGTGCGCGTGTCGTTTGATAGTGGAACCTCTAATCAGGACGCGGCACTTTCGAACATCAGTTCAGCTGATACGAGAATGTTGCGTTGATGCGTGGGCTGCGCGACGCGCTCTCCACCGGCGCATCGCCGATCGGTTTGGCCACCGACAAATCCAGGCTGTAATACTTCGCGTCCGAGATCCGGAAGCCGAACGCAATCGATGAAAGCTTCGACGGCGAGGGCGTGCCTGCATGCAGATACACGCGCGCCATGTCAAACGAGACGTACGGTGTGAAGGTGCGCAGATAGGTGAAACCCGGCGTGAACGGCCGGTTGACTTCGAACATTGCGCCCCAGCCCGAATCGCCCGACGCTTCGCCCGGTTCATAACCCTGCGCAAAACGTTGCGCACCGAACGAGATCTGTTCCGACGTGGGCAGCGAGACGCCGCTGTACTGACCGGTCAACGAAACCGCGGTGCCGATCTTCAGTGGCCACTCGTTAGTTTGCGAAAAGCTTGCACCGGTCCGCACGAAGTTGATCGACGCCGGATTCGTGACCGGCGAGCCGGGAACGTTCGAGTCGCCGGATTTCGACGCACCAAGGATATCGAAAGCCTTCGCCACATTGATACTCGCGCGGCGCACCTGGCCGGTTTCCACGCTGGTGTAGTCGGCCTGCAATTGCAGCACCCGCACCTGTGAGCGAAAGCCGATTTGCGCGCCGGTGTCGTGATTGTTGTAGCGATCTTCGTCGTGCGATGCATAGACCGAGGCCGTGCCGATCACGCTCTGCTTGTTGCTCAACAGGATCGGATACGCCAGCGAGCCGCCGACCTTATCGTTGATGACCGTGCGCTCGATAAAGGAGGGCAGGCCGGGATTGTCGGTGGGGTTGCCGCGATAGTGCGACGCGTCGATCTTCCCGGTCAGCCCATTGCTGCTGATCGGCACTGTGGCGTGCGCGGCGAGATAGGTGACGTTGTCGCGGCCCTTCGGCAGCAACGCAGACACGCTCAGCTGTTCGCCGAGCGCGGTCAGGCCGTTTTCGGTGGCCGTCAGCAGGCCTTGCACGCCGGGGTGATTGAAGTCGATGCCTGTGCTGAGGTCGAACGGTTTGCGGTCCACGTTCAACTCGAGCGTGGTGGCGCCATCGGTATTTTGCGGAGGCGCCACGTTGGCCGCGACTTTCACGCCGGGCAACAGACCTAGCACGTTGATGTAACGCTCAAAGGTGGCGCGCCGCAACGGCCGGTCGGCAACGATGTGGTCGGCGATCGCGCGAATCTTGTCTTCGACTGCGCCTGGCTTGCCCGTCACCTTGACTGCGGACACGTAGCCTTCGACCACCGTCACGCGCACCACGCCGTCGTCGAACGTCTGCGCGGGAATGAACGCGAACGAGAGCGCATAGCCGCGGTCCTGATACAGCTTCGTAACGCCGTTGGCGACCTGGATCAGATCGCCGATGGTGGTGTCTTTGCCGACGAGCGGCGTGAAGCGCTGCGCGACTTCGTCGAACGGAATGGACTTGACGCCCTCGACCTGAATCTTCGAAGGCGTCAGATGGCGGGCGAGCAGTTCCTGAAGCTGGGGCGCTTGCGGCGTGACCTGCATGGTCACGTTCGGGCCCTTGTCGGGCGCCTTGATCTGCGGCAGCGAATCGAGAGGATTGCCGCCGACGGTCGGGCCGGCTGGGCGTGACTGCGCGTGTGCTGCTACTTGCATCCCGCTTGCCGCGATCGCCGCGAGCAGGAGGGTCCATTTACTACTACTACCGTACCCGAGTTTCATCGGATTTTCCTCGTATGCCGTTCTTGTCTTGCGGACGCGCCGCCTGGCCGGGCTGGTCGCGATCGCTTATGTGTGGCTCGACGCATACTGCCATGCTTGCATGTATTACGTCACGTGCTCCGTGGGGCTTGAGCATTGGCTGCACAAAGCGCGGAGCACGTGATGACGCGGACTGCTTATGCGCCTTGCATAACGGGGCGTCCAACGGAACGCCTTGTATGCGCGGCATCAACGAGCGACTTATGCGGACTACTTATGGCTCACCGGCACCAGGCCGCCGAGCAGTGTCGTCAAGCCGCCCGTTGCACTGCCCGAGCCGCTCGTCGAACCTGCCGCCGAGCTGAGTGTTCCGGTCAATTGGCCGACGAGGGCGGTCACCGGCGCGAGCGGATTGCTGCCGTTGCTACCCGAGGCGCTGCTGGTGACACCGGAGAGCGCGCCAGTCAGCGTCGACAACGGATTCGATCCACTACCTGAGCCACCCAGCACCGACGTCAGCGAACTCAGCGGCGAGCCGCCCGAAGTCAGCGAGCTCAAGGGCGTGCCATTCAATGCCGGGGTCAGGCCGGCCAGCGGCGTGCCGCCGAGCAGCGTCGACACCGAGCCGAGCGGGTTGTTGCCGAGCCCGAGACTCGCGAGCGTGTTTTGCAGCGGGCCGAACGGGCTGCCGTTGGCAGGCGGCCCATTGACGACCGCCACATTGGTGCTGCCGACGAGGCTCGTAATCAAGCCGGGAATCGGATTCGCGCCATTCGGGCCGTTCGGATTGACGAGGCCGCCGGCGTTCGTCACCGTGTTGCCGAGCGAGCCGACCAGGTTGCCGAGGTCTGCGCCGAGCGGGTTGTTGGTTGCCGCGCCGACTTGTGTGCTGGTCGATTTCAACGTGCCGCCGATTTGCGCGAGCAGGCCGCCTACCGGCGCGCCGAGGCCGGTCTGCGTGCCGACCGTCTGCGTCACGAGTCCGACGGTCTGCACGATCGGTGTGATCGCGGTGCTGATCGGCTGAGTGACCTGCTGCACCGGCACGGAGGCCAGCGAATTGCCGAGCGTCACGCCACCGGCGTTCAGTGCGCCAGCGGTGGTGGAGAGAACCGTTGCCAGCGGCGTGGTGAGCGGCGACAGCGGCGCGAGATTGCCGGTGCCGAGGCCGCCGACCGCGGTGCTCAGACCTTGCACGACGCCGCTTGTCGAACTGACCACCGAGCCGAGTCCGGCGACCGTGGTGCCGACCGGATTGGAGGTCGTGCCGATTTGTCCGACGCCGCCGCTCACTGCGTCAGCGAGTGAATTCAGTGTGCTGCTGGTGCTCGACACCGCGTTGCCGAGACCTTGTGTGACCTGCGGGCTGAGGCCCGGGATGGTCTGCGAGGCGATCGTGTTGCCGAGGTCTTTGGTCGTCTGCGCGGCGGCGGTGGCGACGCCGGTGGTGCCCGACGACGTGCTGGTGGTCGGGCCGCCGCTGGTCGAACCCCCGCCGCTAGTGCCGCCGCCGGAGGATGCGCTCGGCGGCGCAGTGACGCCATTGCCGCCACACGCGGCGAGCAAGCCTGCGACTGCAACGGCGATCAGCGGTGCGCGCAACGACGACACTGTCGCGCACGCCGCATGGAGAGTAAAAAAACGTTGGCTGGACATAGGTGCTCCTCAGTGTCTTCTAGGTGTCGTATGCGTGGTTTGCGTGCGCCTGTGCAACGGGTGTCTGAGCGGCGCGGCTCAATTCATCCAGGTTCCGGCAGAGCCGGGGCACGGCTGTCGGGCCGCACTCCGGGTGCCAGTCGCTGCGCTTCTTTCGATAGCATTACTTACTTCTTCGTCAGGCCACCAAGCAGGCCACCGACGAGCGACGTCACCGGAGCGAGCGGGTTGCTGCCCGATCCCTTGCCGCTGGTGCTCGACAGCGAGAGGCCGGGGCTCGATGTGGTGGTCGTCGTGGTGGAAGGCGTAGCGGCCGCCGTTGTCGTGACGCCGCCGAGCGCGCCGGTGACGCTCGCCAGCAGGCCGGTAACCGGGGCGAGCGGGCTGCTGCTGCCGCCGGTCGCGCTGCTCAGGCCGCTCGTTACACTCGAGAGCAGACCCGTGACGGGTGCCAACGGGCTGCTGCCGCTAGATGCGCCGCCCAGACCGCCCGTTACGCTGCTGAGCGCACCGGTGAGCGGAGCGAGCGGGCCACTGCTGGTGCCACCGGTCAAGCCGCCGAGCACGCTGGTGAGCGGAGCAAGCGGGCCGCTGCTGGTGCCGCCGGTCAAGCCGCCGAGCACGCTGGTGAGCGGAGCGAGCGGGCCGCTGCTGGTGCCTCCCGTCAGGCCGCCGAGTACGCTGGTGAGCGGAGCGAGCGGGTTACCGCCCGTGCTGCCGGTGAGCAGGCCACCCACCGATGCGACCGTGGTGCCCGTGTCCGTCACCGTGTGACCCAGAGCAGCCGTGATCGGATTGCCGCCTGTCGCGCTGATCAACGTGCCGGCCTTACCGAGGCCGCCGCCGAGCGTGCCGAGCAGGCCGTTCAGCGGTGCGCCGAGGCCGGTCGTGTTGCCGATCGTCTGCGTGGTCGCCGCGACCATCGACGTGATCGGCGTGATCGCGGTGCTGAGCGTTTGCGTGATTTGCTGGACCGGACCCGTCGAGAGCGCGGTGGTGAGCGTGCTGCCGCCGTTGGTGACTGCGTTGCCAAGCGTATTGACGACGCCGCCGAGCGGCGTGGTGATGGCTGCCAGCGGCGCGAGCGGACCGCTGCCGAGGCTCGTCACGAGGCTGCCTGCTTCCGTCACTGCGCCGCCGACATGACCGACCACGCCACCGAGGCTCGAGACCGTCGTGCCGACCGCGTCGCCGCCGGTGCCGAGCTGGCCGAGCCCTTGCGATACGCCGGTGCCGAGCGTGGAGACCGCCGAGCCGACTTGTTGGACGATGCCGCCGGCGGCCTGGGTGGTTTGCGCGCTGACGCCGGGCAGGCTTTGCGAACCGATCACGCTACCGATGCTCGAGACCGTCTGGCCGAGATCGTTGACCACGCCGCCGCCGTTGCCGACGACCGTGCCGAGCGCGTTCGCCACCGGCGTCGTGCCGGTTCCCGTTCCTGTTCCGGTGCCCGTACCAGAGCCGCTTCCCGAGCCGTTGCTGCTGGTGTTGGTACCCGAACCGCCTGAGCCCATCGAACCGCTGCCGCTGCCCGTGGTGGTGGAAAGTGCGCCGCCGGAGGAGCCGCTACCGCTGCCGCCGGTGCCGGCACTTAGGGTTCCGGAGCCTCCGCAAGCGCCGAGAGAAAGCATTGCTGCCACGCTGGTGGCAATCAGGGTTGTTCGAAGTGTGGTGTTGGCCGTTTGAATGTTCATGTCGCCCTCGCATCGCATGTGTTTTTGGGTGTTGCTGCGTGCCTTCCTCTGCATGAGCCGTGCCATTTCGACTGAATAATGCAGAAGATTTTTTTGCAATGGGGCTTAAAGCCATATGTGATATGGCTTTGCGATGAATTGATGGAGTGTCTGCTAACCCAGATATAGCGCGAGAAAATGAATTCGCTAAACGTTTGCGATGGCTGCGTAACGTAACGAGGCGCGCGCGCCGTTACGAAACACGGCGTAACGCAGGCGCAGCGGGAGGTCCCCGGACGCTTGAAACGTTCTGTTCAAACAAATAATTAGTGCAGCGAATCTAACTCATGGTTATTCCTATGTGCTGCAACGCACGAACAGCCGTTAACCTGAGTACGACGCTAAAACGCATATGGTGTCGCGCTAAGGGCAGCGGACAATTGCTTAAATATGATTGTTCGGCTATAAAACCCGAAAGCATCACGGATTGACGAGGGAGGTGCGTAATCGAACAGACAGCTCATAGACATCTGTTTTATTGAAGCCGGCTGCAAGGCGGTGCTTCCGCAGCGCAACACGCAGGACCAGGAATGAGAGACCAATGGTCCGCAGCGCTGAAGACTCCGCCATCCGAAGCAGCACGTAAACAAACGAAATAAATGAAAGTCCGAGGGTAAAAATGAAAAAGTTCACACAACGCTTCCTGAGAGATAACAAGGGCGTGACGGCCATCGAGTATGGTTTAATCGCGGGGTTAGTTGTACTCGTCATTGCGACCGCCGTTACTTCGCTCGGTACTCACATTTCGACAGTGCTGCAGGACGTCGCGAACCTGATCGTGGCTCCTGCAGCATCGTAGAGGGCAACCTGTAAACGTCCCGCGAAGCGGCAGGCATTTTCACGTCTGTTTGTTTCGCAGGCGTTTTTTAGCGCATCGCCAAATTGGCTAATGCGAATTGCATTGCAATTCGCATGGCGTTGCTTCGCCTGTCGAGTGCGAAATGAATGTCTCTGTCGGTATTTTGTTATTTATCGCCTGGGCCGCGGTGGTCGCTATCAGCGATTGCCGCAGTCGGCGTATTTCCAATTCAGTTGTCGTCGCCGGTCTGGCTGCGGCATTCGCCTGCGCGTTTCTTCAGTGCGGGCCTTTCGGTATTTCATTGACCCAGGCGGCTATTGGAGCGCTGGTCGGCTTCGCCGCGTTGTTGCCGTTTTTCGCGCTCGGCGTCATGGGTGCTGCGGACGTCAAGGTATTTGCGGTACTCGGCGCGTGGTGCGGAATGCATGCGCTGCTCGACCTCTGGATGGCGGCTAGTCTTGCCGCGGGCGTGCATGCACTCTGGCTGTTGATTGCGACTCGTACACGGCTTGCCAGTTTGGTCCGTCATCACGGGTCGACTTTCGAGCTCGCCGGCAAGGCCTCGACGCCATACGCCGCCTGTCTCACGGTATCTGCCGGTGCGTGGCTCGTGTTGCAAGGACTCGGCGGGGGGCTGCGGTGAAGCTAATAGCGACCCAGCGCGCGGCTCGGCCGCTCAAGCGCATCCACGTGCATCGCGCGTCTGCGCAGCGCGGCTCCACGGCCGTCGAGTTTGCGCTGCTGTTCCCGCTGTTCTTCACGATCCTGTACTCGATCATCACGTTCAGTCTGATCTTCGTGGCGCAGCAGAACCTGACACTCGCTGCGGAAGAAGGTGCACGCGCTGCGCTGAACTGGCAGAGCAACACGTCGATGCAAAACGCACTCGTTAATCGCGGCAACGCCGCCTGCGCGGCGGCGAAATTGATGGTGGCGACGCTGGTGCAGGCCATGCAATGCACGTCATCTTCCGCGGCGTGCGGCCCGAGTAACGCGATGCAGTGTGTGAACGTCTTGCTGACATACAACTACCGCGACAATCCGCTGGTGCCGAACTTGCCGCTGCTGACCTATACATTGCCTGGCACATTGTCGAGCAGCGCCACAGTACAACTCAATCCGGAGAATATTCAGTGACGCACCCGCCGGCTCCCAGCCTTTATGTCCGTCTACGCGGCTCCGAACGCTCGCACGGCAGGGCATCGTTTAACCGAAGCAGTGAGTCGTCATGCCGAATCTGACCAAAATTCTAGCCGGCGTACTGATCGCTGTCGCAGTGCTGCTGGGCCTGTTCGCGTGGACGCTGTCGCGTCGCCCGGCGCCGGTGGCTGTGACCCCTGCGACGCAAGCAAGCTTCCCGGTGGTGGTGGCCACCCACGCGTTGCCGGCAGGTAAGCCAATCACAGTCGACCAACTGCGTGTGCAGTCGCTGCCGATCAATCCGAATGGCGCCTTCACCGATCCGGCGCAACTGGCTGGCCGCGTGCCGAACGCGGAGGTCGGTGCGGACTCGCCGGTGCTCGAAGCCCAGTTGTCGTCAGGACTCGCCGAGCGTATCGAGCCGGGCGAGCGTGCGTTGGCCGTGCGGGTCGACGAGGGCAATGCGGTTGGTAACCGGCTGCGGCCAGGTAACTTCGTCGACGTGTTTTTCACGCTCAAGCGCGATGGGACAATCGGCAACGGCGGCGAGATTGATCGGACCCAGGCGCGTCTCCTGATGTCGAAAGTGCGCGTGCTCGCATTCGGAAACGCAACCACCAGCGGCGACAGTGCAGGCGACCCGAACGGTATGGTGCGCACTGCGGTGCTGGCAGTGCCGGTCGCTGATGTGGATCGCCTGACGCTCGCCGAAAGCTCTGGCCGTCTGATCTTCGCGCTACGTAATCCAAAGGATGCCGAAGTAGTTGATCAAAATGCGTTGCCAGCCTATCCTGGCGTGTTGAAGACAGTTGCTGTCGCCGGCGCGGCCGCGCCGCTGCAGGATTCGACCCGCGCCGCGGCTGGCGTCTCGCTTGATGCCTTATCGGGAAGCACCAATTCAGCAGGCGCCGGTGCACGGCCGCCGTTGCCGCATATACCGCAGCCGCCTACGCGCGTCGCGGGTAACACAAACAGTACAAAGAGCGGTATCGAAGTGATACGGGGTGGGCGCGCCGAGACGGTCGCCTGGTAAGCAGTTTCAGGGAGCGGGCGGCCGGACGCGTCCAAAACTACATGACAGAACGGATTTTTGTTTTCGGGAAAGCGGTGTGGCTCGGGTTGGCGTTGCTCACCGTATCGGCTGCGACTGACGCGGCGGGTCCGGTGCAGCGTGGGCAATCCACACCAGTGCCCCAGGCGGCTCAGGCTACGCCCTCGCAAACCATCGACCTGAAGGTCGGCGCGCAGCAGCCGCTCGCGACCGGCCACACGCTCAAGCGTGTCGCGATCGGCGACCCCGCAGTGGCCGATGTGCTGATCATCAAGGGCGACAAGCGCGGCAGCGTGCTCCTTGTTGGCAAGGCGGCGGGCACGACCAACCTGATGCTGTGGGCAAGCGACCGCGAGGCGCCACTGATGTATACGGTCAACGTCATCACGCCGGCAGCGGCTTCACTGCTCGGACCCGATACACCGGCCGTCAAGGTGCTCGGTGGCACGGCGGTGGTCTCCGGCTCGTCGGCGACGATGGAGGCGCATCAGCGCGCCGTGGTCGCGGCGGAAGGCTCGCTTGGCAAGGACGGTGCGGTGTTCGACACGTCGACGGTGGCGAGCCGCGCGGTGGTGCAGGTCGATGTGCGGGTGGTTGAGTTCAGCCGCTCGGTGCTCAAGGAAGTGGGCTTCAACTTCTTCAAGCAGAACAACGGTTTTTCGTTCGGCTCGTTTGCGCCATCGGCGTTGACCTCGGTTTCTGCGACCGCGGGGCAGCAGCCGCAAACGACGGCTACGACGCCGATTTCGTCGGCGTTCAACCTGATTTTTAACTCCGCCACGCACGGGCTGTTCGCGAACCTGAGCCTGCTGGAGAGCAACAATCTTGCGCGCGTGCTGGCCGAACCGACACTCGTGGCGCTATCCGGGCAGAGCGCCAGTTTCCTCGCCGGTGGCGAGGTGCCGATTCCCGTGCCGCAGGCGCTCGGTTCGACCTCGATCGAGTTCAAGCCGTACGGCGTCGGACTCACGCTAACGCCGACCGTGTTGAGCCCGCAACGCATCGCGTTGAAGGTGGCGCCCGAAGCGAGCCAGCTGGATTTTGCCAATGCCGTGACGATCAGCGGCGTGTCGGTGCCCGCGTTCACCACGCGGCGTGCGGACACCACGGTCGAACTCGGCGACGGCGAGAGTTTCGTGATCGGCGGCCTGATCGACCGCGAGACCGCATCGAATGTCTCGAAGGTGCCTTTGCTCGGCGATCTGCCGATCATCGGTACCTTCTTCAAGCAGCTGAATTACCAGCAGAACGAGAAGGAGCTGGTGATCATCGTGACGCCGCATCTGGTGTCGCCGCTGGCGAAGGGGGCGACCTTGCCGTCGACGCCGGGCGAGCAGTCCGAGCAGCGTAACGGGCCGGTGTGGCGTTCGCTGATGGGCGGTGTGGCGGCGCGCGATGCAGCGCCGGGATTTTCGAAGTGAAGCCGGCGGGCGCCCAGACGGCGCGCCGGATCGGTGGAGCAGTGAGCCAGCATGCGCGCGAACCGCGCGGGCGCGCTGGCAGGCAGTACGACGCGGGGGCTTCGCAGCCCATGCCGCATAAGGATGTCCAACATGAACGCGAGAACGCATTCATTGACTGAACGGGCGGTCACCGATTATTTCGTGTTTGCGTCGCTGGCCGACGAACACGTGCATTGGCTCGCCGATACATTGGTGGGTGCAGGTGTGGTCGAAGCGGCGACACTCGATCCCTCGATGCTGATGCAGCGCATTGCCGCGCTGAATCCGTCACTGGTGTTTGTCGACTTTTCCGGTGGCCGCGCCGCGGCGGCGAGTGCCGCGGCGAGCACGGTACGCACGGCTTATCCCGGCATGCAGATCGTCGCGCTCGGTTCGCTCGCTGAACCCGAAAGCGCGTTGGCTGCGCTGCGTGCCGGCGTGCGCGATTTCATCGACCTGTCCGCGCCCGCCGAAGACGCGTTGCGCATTACGCGCCAGGTTCTGGACAACCTCGTCGAACCGGTCAGCCGTCATGGCAACGTCATTGCGCTGCTAGGTGCGCGTGTCGGAATGGGTGTGAGCACGCTGGCCGCCAATCTCTCGGTGATGCTGCAACGGCGCGATGTCGCGCAAGGTCGGCAAACTGCGTTGCTCGATCTCGGCCTGCCGGCCGGCGACGGTTCCTTGCTCCTGAATACGCGCAGCGAATTCAATTTCGTCGAAGCCGTACGCAACCTGCGCCGCTTTGATCAGACCTTCGTGCACACCGCACTGTCGCACCACTCCAGCGGTCTCGCGCTCACCACGCTGCCGCCGAATCTCGCTGACATGCGCGAGGTGTCGTATTCCTCGTCGATCGGTTTGTTGAACCGGCTGCGCGCGTTTTTCGATCAGCAGATCGTCGATCTCGGTGGCTTTACCAACAGTGAGTTCATCTCTCACGTCGTGCAGGCCGCCGACGAAACCTGGCTGCTGTGCGATCAGGGTGTCGCCTCGATCGTTTCGGCGGTCAGCGTGCTCGACGCGTTGCGCGAAGAGGGCGTGGATACGGCGAACGTGCAGCTGATCGTCAACAAATTCGACGCCGACCTCGGTCTCGCCGCCGCGCAGATCGCGCAGCGTCTGGATATTCCGTTGCTCGCCACCTTGCCTGAGCGGCGCATCTCGCTCGGCCAGGCGGTCAACCAGGGACACCTGCTGGCCGATGTCGCGGCGCGCGATCCGTATGTGCGCGCACTCGAACCTTTGATCGAACGGCTCGGCGGCGCTGCGCGCGGGGCCGCGCAAGCACGCAGCAAATCGGCGCTCGGCGTGCTCAAGCGCTTCATTCCAACCACTTACAAGCGGTCATAGACGATGGCAAAAGAAATCGAATTTGCCGACGACGCGCCTTCGTTCGCGCATAGCCAGCAGTTCCAGGACATCAAGAACGCTGCGCACGAACATCTGCTGACGCGTATCGAAGAACTCGGCTCCGAGTTCGGCCGCTGGTCGCGTAACGCGATCAACCAGTTCGTCGATCTGGAGATGGACAGCTTTGTACGGCTGCGCCGGATACCGATCAACGAGAGTGAAGTGCGGTTGATCGCCGAGGCGCTGACTAAGGAACTGGCGGGCTTCGGCCCGATCGAGGACTTGCTCGCCGATCCGGCCGTCGAGGATATTCTGATCAACGGCTACAACGACGTCTACGTGTCGCGTCACGGCATCCTGACCAAGATTCAGGTGCGCTTTGCCGACAATGCGCATCTGCTGCGCATCGTGCGGCGCATTCTCGCGCCGATCGGACGGCGTCTGGACGAATCGAATCCGATGGTCGACGCGCGCCTGCCGAACGGTGGGCGGGTGAACGTGGTGATCGAACCGTTGTCGATCGACGGGCCGATCGTCTCGATCCGGAAGTTCCGCAAAGATCCGATGCGTCCCGAGGACCTGCTCGCTAACGGCACCTACAGCCCGGAGATCGGCGCGCTGCTCGAAGCGGCGGTCGCCGCGCGCTGCAACGTGCTCGTGTCGGGCGGTACGAGCTCGGGCAAGACCTCGCTGCTCAATGCGCTGGCGTTCCACATCCCCGAGCCAGAGCGGGTCGTGACGATCGAGGACACGGCTGAACTGTCGCTGAACCACCCGCATGTGGTGCGGCTCGAAAGCCGTCCAGGCGGCTTTGACGGCGCGGGCGTCGTGACGATTCGCGACCTGCTGCGCAACACCTTGCGGATGCGGCCGGACCGCATCATCGTCGGCGAAGTGCGCGGCGGCGAGGTGCTCGAAATGCTGCAGGCGATGAACACCGGCCACGACGGTTCGATGGGCACCGTGCACGCCAGTTCGCCGCGTGAATGTCTGTACCGCCTCGAAATGCTGGCCGGGTTCGCGGGCTTCCAGGGCACGGAGTCGAGCTTGCGCCGGCAGATCGCCAATGCGATCGACTTCATCGTGCAGATCGGCCGGCTTTCGAATGGGCGCCGGCGGATTCTGTCGATCACGGAAGTCACGGGTCTGTCGGACAACATCATCGCGACTCAGGAGCTGTATCGCTACGAGCCGGTCGCAACTGCAGAGGGCGACGAACTCGATAACTGGGTGTCGCTGGGCATTCATCCGCATTCGCCGAAACTGGCGCGTTTCCGCCAGGCATTGGGCGGTGGCGAGGCGCAGAGCGGGTTTGGCAACGCGGGCTTCGGCGGCGGTGGCGGTTTCGGTGGCGGTGGCTTTGGAGGCGGCGGTGGCGGCTTCGGTGGAGGCTTCAATGTCTAGTGCGGTACTGGTCTTCGCGGCGCTCGCGCTGCTATGCGCGGCGCTCGCGTTGTTGCTATGGCAACGCGGCGCGCAACGCAAAGACCAGGCGAGCACTGAGCGCTATATCGATAGCCGTATGGCGGTGGCCATGCCGGCCGGCGTGGGGGCGGGCGGCGGTCCGCGCGCTGCGCCCGCGCGTGCCGCCGCGGCGTCTGCCGCGATCGCACCGCAAGCGCCACCGGCTGATGCGGGCTGGCTCGTGCGAGGGCGCTACCTTCGAGCGCGCGTGCGCTTTATGGTCCAACATGCGATGGTTCGCGCGGGCATTGCCAGTGCCAAGGGTCCTACCGCGATTGCTGGCGCAATCGTGCTGGTGCTGTGCGCCTGGGCCATGCTGGTGGGCGGCGTGCTCGCCGCCGGTGCGACGCTGATTGCGTGCGCGATGTTCATCTATTTTATGTTGACGATGCGCGCGAACAAGCGTCGTCAACAGATCGTGCGTCAATTGCCGCTGTTCCTCGACGGTATCGTGCGTCTGATTACGCTCGGCAATAGCGTGCCCGCTGCGTTTCAGGCGGCGTTGCAAACCACCGAGGCACCACTGCGGGATTGTCTGGACTATGTGTCGCGGATGCTGCGTACCGGTGTCGAAATCGATCGCGCATTGTCTCAGGTCGCGCTGATTTATGGCGTGCGCGAACTCGAACTGGTCGGCGCCGTGCTGCGTCTGTCGGTCAAGTACGGGGGGCGTGCCGACGTGATGCTCGACCGCATGGCGTCTTTCATGCGCGATCTCGAACAGGCCGAGCGCGAACTCGTCGCAATGTCGGCCGAAACGCGGCTGTCATCGTGGGTTCTGGCAATGTTGCCGATCGGTATCGGTGGTTTTCTGATCCTCTCCAATCCTAAGTATTTCGCGTCGATGTGGTTCGATCCGACCGGGCGGCAACTCGTCTATCTGGCATTCGCGTTGCAGATGGTGGGCGCCTACCTGCTGTATCGCCTCGCGAATCTGAGGACATGACGATGCAAGTCGATCAATTCGTTGCTCTCGCACTGGCTCTGGCCGCGCTCGGACTGCTGTTGATTGCCGGCCTGGTGTTGGCGCGCGTGGCCGCCGTGCGGCGCAGCGAACGCACGCTTAGACACGCGCTCGACGAACGCGCACTACAAACCGCGGCGCTCGCGGCCGCGGCGGCTGCACGTGGCGCGGACGGTGCTCAGAGCGCCTCGAACGCGGCTTTGCGGAACGTGCGGCCCAAGGGTTTGAAAGGACTGCTCGAGCGCTTCGCGCATACCGGGATTCGCTGGCTCGACACGCCGTTCGGCCGCCAGGTCGTGGCCGAGGAAGACCGCCGCTTGCTCGAGCAGTGCGGCTTCGTGGACACGCGCACGCGCGGCCTGTTTCTGGTGGCGCGGCTGGCAGGCGCGCTGGTGCTGCCGGTGGTGGTCGGCGCCATCGCCCGCGGCTCTCTGGACGGTCCGCGCTACGTCATGCTGGTGGTCATTTCGATCATGGCAGGCTTCATGGTGCCGAAGGTCGTCCTGAGGCGGCGAGCTGGTAAGCGCCGGCTCGGGGTGGTCGACGAATTGCCGCTGCTGGTCGATCTGCTGCGCCTGCTGCAGGGCGTGGGCTTGTCGCTCGATCAGAGCTTGCAAGTGATGGTCAACGATTTCCGCACGATGCTGCCGGTGCTCTCGAGCGAGCTGGAAATCGCGCAGCGCCAGTTTGCGACGGGTCGCACCCGCGAGCAGTCGCTGAACCGGTTGGCTTCCAGTTACGACAACGAGGATTTGCGCGCAGTCGTGCGCCTGCTGGTGCAGGTCGACCGGCACGGCGGCGCTGTTCAGGAACCACTCAAGCAGTTCGGCGACCGCCTGCGCGAATCGCGCCGGGCGATGCTGCGCGAACGCATTGGCCGTCTCGCCGTGAAGATGACCGGCGTGATGATCATCACATTATTGCCCGCGCTGATGATCGTCACAGCGGGACCGGGCGTGCTGGCTGTCCAGCATTCGTTGCGCACGATGCATCGGTAAGGATTTTGCAATGGCTCACTGTCTATCGTTCGAACTTCTGACGCGCCCGGCTCAAAGCGCGCGCCGTGCCACACGTTGTAGCGTGGCGTTGGCAGCGTTGTGCCTGCTTGGCGCGTGCGCGTCCAAAGACGTCGTGGGTTACGGCGTCGGGCCGCAGGCCGAGCGTGCGGCGATGGCCCAGCAAGCCAATCGCGATCCCGCGCCGGACACGCCCGGCATGTATCTCGGACTGATCGATCAGATGCAGTCGCAAGGACTTTACTTCGCCTCGCTCGCGCATATCGACGCATACGAAAAGCAGTACGGCGTAAGCCCCGACACGATTTTGCTGCGCGCCGACGCGTTGCGGATGACCGATCAACCTGATGCCGCTGCGACTGCCTACGGCCAGTTGCTGAAGACGCCGCTCGCCACGCGCGGTTATCGTGGGCTTGGTCTGATCGCCGGCGCGGCCGGTGACTTTGCGCGTGCTGCGCAGGAACTGCAGCAGGCCGCGCAACTCGCGCCGACCGATGCCGTGACCTTGTCGGATCTCGGCTACGCGAAGCTGCGCGACGGCGATGTGAACGGCGCGCGCGTGCCGCTCATGAAGGCGGCCGAGCTCGATCAGAACAATCCGAAGATCGTCAGCAACATGGTGCTTTATCTGCTTGCCAACGGCGACCAGGCACAGGCGCTGGCGGTGATGAACCAGCAGAAGTTCACGCCGGACGTGCGCGCGGCGATTCGCGGCGATGCGGCGAAGGTAGCCGCAGCGGGACGCGCGCAAACACACGGGTCGCGAGCGCAACCACAACAACAGTTCGGGCAGGCGAGCGCAGGCACCGGCACGGTCGCGAGCGCGCAGGGTATCGAACCGGCGCCGCGTTTATTGCAGCGGTTCGCGCAATGAGCGCTCAGTGACCGATCAGGCAATCAGGGGAATCGAGATGAATGACAGAACAACGAAGCGGGGTTGGAAGGCATCGGTGCTTTGCTTCGGTGTGGCGATGGGCATGGCGGCTTCAGCGCTCGCGCAAACAAACGACGCTGCCCAGCCGGTAGAGGCCACGCAGCCGTCGGTCCGGGCAAGCGAAGTGGGCCACTCGACCCGCACATGGCTCGACCTGCAAAGCAGCAACACGGAAGCTGCACCCGCGCTGCCGATGCTTGGCGCCGAAGCCGGGCTTGCCTACCGTCGTTACATGGAATCGTTCAAGAGCAAGATTCCCGACTTGTACGGGTCGGCGCTGAGTACGGGCAGCGGTAGCGGCGGTGGCGCGATGGGCGCAACCGGCGGAACTGGTCCTGGCATCGGTTCGAACTGACATGCGCAATTCTTCGACCTTTACCGTGGCCGCTCGCTATCGGCGCTCGCTACGCGCCTGGCGCGGCGGCGCGTCGATGCCTGGCGCTCGCCGCCAGCACGGCGCGGTCGCGGTTCTGGCGGTGATCTGGCTAAGCATCGCGATCGCAGCGCTCGGTGCGATCGACATCGGCAATGTGTTTGCCGTGCGCAGGCAGTTGCAACGTACGGCGGATCTGGCTGCGATGGCTGCGGTCCAGGTCATCAGCACATCGGGCGCCTGCACGACGGCGACTGCGGCCGCGCAGCAGAATGCGGCGTCCAACGGTTTCACCGCCGACGGCACCAAGACGATTCTCAACACGACTTGTGGACGCTGGGACACGAGCTCCAATACCTATTTCGGCACGACCGGCAATCCGCTCAACGCCGTGCAGGTGCAGACGAGCCAGGTCGTACCATATTTATTCTTCGGACCGTCGCGCACCGTGACTGCGACTTCGACCGCGTTTGCATCGAACATCGACGCGTTCTCGCTTGGCACCGGCATCGCGACGATCAATACGCAACAATCAGCGCTGTTGAACGCGATCCTCGGCGGGTTGCTGAATACGAGCGTGTCGCTCAGCGTGGGAGACATGCAGAGCCTCGCCACGGCGCATGTCTCGCTCGGGAATTTGATGGTCGCGCTGGGCGCGGCAAACATGCAGGGCCTGCTTGCCACGACGGTGAGCTACCAGACGCTGATGGTTGCGATGGTCAAGGCGTTGCAGGCCGGTGGCGATACCGTCAATGCGGCGATTCTGCAGACGCTGGCCGTCGCGATTCCTGGCGGTCAGAACATCACCTTGGGAGATGGCGGCAAGTCCGCGCCGGGTTTGCTCGCGCTTGGGCTCGCCAATCCCAATGCGGCGGCGACCGCGACCATCAACGCCTTCGACGCGTTGCTGGTCGCCGCGCAGATCGCGCAGCGCAGTCCGGACGGCTCGCAGGGCAATGCACCGGTGATCAATGTGGCGGCTAGCTTGGCAGGCTTGGCCAATATTTCGCTGCAGATCCTGAATCCACCGGCGCTGGCGGTGGGTGAGGGCGGGACGACTACGGGCAATGGCGTCACCACCTCCCGCACGATCGCGCGCACGGCAGTGGTCAACCTGGCCCTCAGTCTGGCGCCGCTGCCGCCGTTGTACCTAGGTATCGCTACAATCTCGGTGCTCAGTACACCGGTAGTGGTAACACTGGCGGTCGCGCCGGGCACAGCGACACTGGATCCGGTAAATTGCGAAAGCACCAAGGCGGCTACCCAGGCCACGATCCAGGTGACGCCGGGCATCGCATCGCTTTGTGTGGGCGCGAACGCCTCCTGCCCGAGTTCCAGCTCCGGCACCGTCAACGTCGCGTCCGTCTCGTTGCTGGGAAGCCCCGCCGTCGCCATCACATTGAACAACCTCGGGCCGTATCAGATCTCGCCCGGAACAACGCCCGTGACGATCAACGGTTCTTCCGGCAGCTTCGACGTCACTCCGCCCCCGGTGAACTCTAACGCGCTCGGCAGCGATCTCGCCTCGTTGAGCACGACGTTGTTTCAGCAGCTACCGACGGCGTTGTCCGTCAGCGTTTTGGGTAGCAGCATTCTGAACGGTCTCCTTACCCCGATTCTTTCGCTCGTGACGACCGCCCTGACGCCGGTGCTTCAAGGCGTATTTAGCCTGCTTAACACCCTTATTGTTCCGACGCTTTCACTGTTGGGCGTTCAGGTCGGCACCGCCACGCTCCATAACATGTCGCTGACATGCGGCGTCTCGCAACTGGTCAACTAGCGTAACCAAGACAAGATGAGAACCAACCCCAAAATCGAGGAACTCGATATCTACGTCTGGGAAGGCAAGGCCGACATCGTCGACCGGGTCGCGCGCTGCATGGCGAGCTTCGACGTCGAAGTGATCCGTGCGGACGATATCGCGATCTCGCCTGAGCGGACCGCGCTGCGGCCGTCGCTCGCGATCATCAGCGTGTCGGTGATCGACAGCGGCGCGCTGCTCATGCGCGACTGGCAGGCCGCGCACGGCATTCCCGTCGTGTGGGTCGGCGCCGCGCCGCGTGACCATGATCCGGCGACTTACCCGTCCGACTACTCGCACATCCTCCCGCTCGACTTCACCTGCGCCGAATTGCGCGGCATGGTCATGAAGCTGGTGCTGCAATTGCGCGCGCACAGCGCCAAGACGCATGAGTCGGATGCGATGATCGCCAACTCGGAGTGCATGCAGGCGCTGCTGCACGAAGTCGACACCTTTGCCGACTGCGACACGAGCGTGCTGGTGCATGGCGAAACCGGCGTCGGCAAGGAGCGCATCGCGCAACTGCTGCACGAAAAACATACCCGCTACGGTCAGGGGCCGTTCGTCGCGGTGAACTGCGGCGCGATTCCGGACGGGTTGTTCGAATCGCTGTTCTTCGGCCACTCGAAAGGCTCGTTCACGGGCGCGGTGGTCGCGCACAAGGGCTACTTCGAGCAGTCCGACGGCGGCACGCTGTTCCTCGACGAAATCGGCGATCTGCCGCTCTACCAGCAGGTCAAACTACTGCGCGTGCTCGAAGACAGCGCGGTCACGCGAATCGGTTCGGCCACGCCGGTGAAGCTCGACTTCCGGCTGGTGGCGGCGACCAACAAGCATCTGCCGCAACTAGTCAAGGACGGCACCTTCCGCGCCGATCTTTACTATCGGCTTGCAGTGATCGAGTTGAAGATTCCGTCCCTCGAAGAGCGGGGCGCGGTCGACAAGATTGCGATCTTCAAGGCGTTCATTGCGCAGATCGTCGGCAGCGAGCGTCTTTCCGCGTTGCCGGACCTGCCGTACTGGCTCGCCGACGCGGTGGCCGACACCTACTTCCCCGGCAACGTGCGCGAGCTGCGCAACCTGGCCGAGCGGATCGGCGTGACGGTGCGTCAGATCGGCGCGTGGGACGCGGCGCGCCTGCAGCGGCTGCTCGCGCTTGCGCGCACCAGCCAGCCGGTGCCGGCGGAGAGCGCCGCTGAGGTGCTGGTGGATCGCAGCAAATGGGACATGGCCGAGCGCAATCGCGTGCTGGCCGCGCTCGACGCAAACGGTTGGCGCCGGCAGGACACAGCCCTGTATTTGGGGATCAGCCGTAAGGTTTTGTGGGAGAAGATGCGTAAGTACCAAATTTTTGATGAAGAGCCCGAAACACGCGAAAGTGAGTAATAATGAGACGGTTGTACTAAAACAAAAACTGTTCAAGCAGGATTTACATGGACCGAAAGTCGAAACTACGGCAGATTGCCCTGGCAGCATTCATCGCGATGGGGGCCGTGCAGGGCGTGAATGCTCAGGCTTTGCCGGATAGCGGGTCGAGCGCTGGCGTCGTTTCCCAGCCGGGCACGACAACGGCGTTGCCGTCCACTCAGGCGCAGACAAGCGCCTTGACGCCGGACGAAGCCAAGCAGTCTGCAGCGGGCAATGTGGCGGAATTGCAGCAGATGATCCGGGGTTCGGACCTGAGCGAATTGCGCACGACATACAACGGCAGCTATGGAGCGAGCTTGCTGTTTTATGGCAAGGAGATGACGTACTACGTGGCGTTGTTCCAGCAGAAGAACTTCTGGCGCGTCATCAAGACGCAGGACGCCACGCGTGCGGACATGATCTACAAGGATTTTGTGCGTCAGACGCTGCAACTGTCGGACGTCGAGATTCGCCGCACGCAGCTTGAAGCGCAGAAGGTGTTCACGGAGCGGATGATCGCGTTGTCGCAGGACCGAGCCAACCGCTTGCAGGCCGACCTCGACGTTGCGCATCAGCAGCAGACGATTGTCGCGAACCAGCAGCAACAGACCCGCGCCGAAGCAACGGCACTGGCACAGCAGAAGGCTGCCGCGCAAGACCAACTGCGCGCCGCACAACGCCAGGTCCGCGAACTGCAGCGCCAACTGGAAACCGGCCTGCCGTCGCATTGACCGCGGGAATACCGGAAGATGGGCGGGCAAGGCGGCTTTGAAAGCGCCGCCGCCCCCATCGAGAGAACAAACGGCGCACAAGCCGAACAAAAAACTAGACGTACAAGCCGCCTAGTAACGTAAGTCACCTATCCCCGCAGCAAAAAGCCTCATTCCCGAAGCACCCCCGCCACACGAACAGACATTCCCACGCCCCTGGTTTCCTATGCAGACCCGTCCGCGACGCACGCAGTGCGGAGTGGGAGCTGATGACTCCTTTG
>NZ_JALPRI010000013.1:0-195962 GCF_030464785.1 Paraburkholderia sp. SEWSISQ10-3 4 | reverse complement strand
GCAAAGAAAGTAAGTGCCGCCCCGCACAGGGGCAACGCTAATAGACCACTAGCAATTCAAGGAAAGGCCAAAGCCCCAGGAACAGTGACAAACAAGCGCCAAGCAGGCAAAAACCCCCAATCAGCGCCTACGACGACCAAAAAACCTTAAGCCGAAGGCTTCTTATAAGCGACGCAGTCAACCTCCACCCGACAATCAATCACCATCGAAGAAACCACACACGCCCGCGCCGGCGGATTCTCCCCAAAATACTCCCGAAACACCTTATTAAACGAAGCAAAATCCCGCGGATCATCCAGCCACACACCACAGCGGACAACATGCTCCGCCCCATACCTAGCTTCCTTCAGAATCGCGAAAACATTCTGAATCGCCTTGTGCGATTGCTCAACAATCCCGCCATTGATCACCTCGCCATTTTCCATCGGCGTCTGCCCGGAAACGAACAACCAGCCATCCGCTTCGACCGCCCGAGCAAAGGGCATATGTTGACCACCCGTACCCTTGCCACCTTCAACGCCATATCGCTTCATCATCCAGCTCCTTAAAAAGTCCGGCACGCAGCGCGAGCAACGCCACAACCGCGTGCCATATCAATCAGAAAACAAAAAATCAAAACGCGCCGTGCGCATCGCCCTTCGACGCCGCACCACGCGCCACAAAATGCCCTGCCCGTTCGCCAGTCACCGCGCCATCGCGGTAAGCCAACACGCCATTCACCCACACCGCGTCGATTCCATCGGCCGCCTGTTGCGGCTTCTCGAACGTCGCCGCGTCGCGCACCTTGGCCGGGTCGAACAACACCAGATCCGCGTGATAACCGATGTGCACCTCGCCACGCTGCGCCAAGCCAAACCGGCGCGCCGACAAGCTGGTCATCTTGCGCACCGCCTCTTCAAGCGGCAGCAAACCGGCGTCACGTACGTAGTGCCCAAGCACGCGGGGAAACGCGCCCCACAACCGCGGATGCGGCAACGGATCGTTCGGCAATCCATCCGAGCCCACCATCGTCGCGGGATGCGACAGAATGCGCCGCACGTCGTCCTCGGACATGTTGTGATACACCGCGCCCGCCGGCTGCAAGCGCTTGCCGGCCTCCTGCTGCGTGACGCCCCATTCGGCAGCAATCTCGCTGATCAGCTTGCCCGCCATCTCGGGATGCGGCTCCGACCACGTGATCGTGATGTCGATGTCACCCGTCACCTGCTTCACGTCAAGCGTCGACGAACTGCGGTTGTACGGATAGCAATCGCAACCGATCGGCTGCAACCGACGCGCGCCCTCCAGCGACTTCAGCACCTCAACGCTACGCCCCCAGTTCGACGGCCCCGCGCACTTCAGATGGGAAATCACCACCGGCACGTGCGCGTGACGGCCCACCCGATACGCTTCGTCCATCGCGTCGAGAATCGCGTCGAACTCGGTGCGCATGTGCGTGGTGTAAAGCGCGCCTGCGGCGGCAAGCGGTTCGGCCAGCGCCATCACTTCTTCGGTCGGCGCGGAGAAGGCGGAGCCGTAGGCGAGCCCTGAACTCAAACCCAACGCCCCGTTCGACAACGCCTCTTCGAGTTGCGCGCGCATGCCGTCGATTTCCGCCGCGGTCGCCGCGCGATCGAGCCGGTCCATCTGATTGCTGCGCAACGCCGTGTGCCCAATCAGCGCGCCGACATTCACTGCCGGGCGCGCGGCGTTCACCGCTTCGACGTACGCAGCGAAAGTCGGGTACTGGAACGCATCGCGCTCGCCAAGCAGATTCATCGGATCAGGCGGATCGCCCTTCAGCGACACCGGCGACGCGCTGATCCCGCAATTGCCGACGATCACCGTCGTCACGCCCTGCGTGATCTTCGGCAGCATTTGCGGCGAACGGATCACGTGCGTGTCGTCATGCGTATGAACGTCGATGAAGCCTGGCGCCAGCGCGCGGCCGTTCGCCTCGATCACCTCTTCAGCGAGCCAGTTCGACAGATTGCCGATCGCGGCGATGCGGCCGTCGCGGATCGCAACGTCGCGTTCGACCGGCGGCGCGCCCGTGCCGTCGTACAGTTGCGCGCCGACGATCAGCGTATCGGCGGCTTCGGGATGCGAATGCATGGATCAGTCTCCTAACGGTTGTCGGTCGCCGCCGCCGCGGTGCGCGTCGAGCGCGTGCTTCATGCGGCGCAGCAATTCGCGGCTCTCGTCACCCTGACTCACGGCAAGTTCAGTGACGAGCACATCGAGCGCCATCATCATCGCGTAACGCGACGACGACGGCTTGTAAATGAAATCGGTTTCGAAGGCGACGATCGGGATCACCCAATCGGCCAGTTTGGCCAACGGCGAAGCCGGCGCGGTCAGAGCGATCACGGTCGCCCCGTAGCTGCGCGCGATCTTGCAGTTCTCGACCATCTCGGGCACGCGCCCGGTGGTGGACAACGCGATCACCACACACTCGCGCGACACGGTGCTCGCCACCATGCGCTGCAACAGGCCGTCCTGATAGGTTGCAACCGGCCGGCCGAGGCGCACGAGCCTGAACCGCATTTCGTCGGCAAGCGCGGTCGAGCCGCCGCCCATGCCGAACACGTAGATCATCCGCGCGGCGCGCAGCGTGGCTGCGGCTTCGGCTAAAGGCGCCTGACGAAGAAGTTGGTGGTTATGTGCCAGCGCGGTCTGCAGTTCGTCGAACACGCGGGTGGCAATCGGCTCGGGCGCGTCGGTGGGTCCGCCCGCCTGCAGGAAGCGCTGACCGACAGCGGCCGCCTGCGCGAGCCGCAGCTTTAACTCCCGCACGTCGCGGCAACCCACCGCCTTGGCAAAGCGCGTCACGGTCGCGACGCTCACCTCCGCCTGCTGGGCGAGCGCGCCGATGCTGGCACGCGATGCCCCGGTCAGGTCGTCGAGAATCAGCGCGGCGACCTTCCGTTCGGCCGAACGCAGTTCCGGCGCGCATTCGGCGATGCGCGCGACGATATCGAAGGCCAGCGGTTCGGCGGTCAGGTTCATTGCAGGCTGTGGGGTGTCTCGCGAACGCTTACAAAGCGCTTCCGGAAAACCGTGGTACTAAATAACATTCCTCCAACCATCGTACTTTCGGTAACATGATAAAGTCAACTTTGATTCGATTTAACTGGACGATGGAGCAGGGAGACATGAAAGTTACAAACTATCAGGGCGCAACGATTGATCCTTATAGCAAGGGCTTGGGCATGGTTCCGGGCACCAGCATCCAACTCACGGATGCCGCGCGCCTCGAGTGGAACCTGCTGAACGAAGACGTGAGCCTGCCCGCCGCCGTGCTGTACGCGGATCGTGTGGAACACAACCTGAAGTGGATGCAGGCGTTCGTCGCGGAATACGGCGTCAAGCTCGCGCCGCACGGCAAGACCACCATGGCGCCGCAACTGTTTCGCCGTCAGCTCGAAACCGGCGCATGGGGCATTACGCTTGCCACCGCGCATCAGGTGCGCGCGGCGTATCACGGCGGTGTGTCGCGGATCCTGATGGCCAACCAGCTAGTTGGCCGCCGCAACATGATGATGATCGCCGAGTTGTTGAGCGACCCGGATTTCGAGTTCTTCTGCCTCGTCGATTCGGTCGAAGGCGTCGAACAACTGGGTCAGTTTTTCACGTCGGTACGCAAGCCGCTGCAGGTGTTGCTCGAGCTCGGCGTGCCGGGCGGCCGCACCGGTGTGCGCGATGAAGCGCAGCGCAACGCGGTGCTCGAGGCGATTGCGCGCTATCCGGATGTGTTGAAGCTGGCGGGCGTCGAATTGTATGAAGGCGTGCTCAAAGAAGAACACGAAGTGCGCGAGTTCCTGCAGAGCGCCGTCGCTGTGACGCGCGCGCTCGTCGACGAAGGGCGTTTTGCCCGCACGCCGGCTGTTCTGTCAGGCGCCGGCTCGGCCTGGTACGACGTGGTCGCAGAAGAATTCGTGAAGGCCTCGGAGACCGGCAAGGTCGAAGTCGTGCTGCGGCCCGGCTGCTATCTGACGCATGACGTCGGCGTGTACCGCAAGGCGCAGACGGACATCTTCGCGCGCAATCCGGTCGCGAAGAAAATGGGCGAAGGCTTGCTGCCGGCGCTGCAATTGTGGGCGTATGTGCAGTCGATTCCGGAACCGGATCGCGCGATCATCGGCCTCGGCAAACGCGATTCCGCTTTCGACGCAGGCATGCCGGAGCCGTCGCGCCACTATCGTCCGGGCACCGAAGCGCCACGCGATATCGCGGCGAGCGAAGGTTGGGAGATTTTCGGCTTGATGGATCAGCACGCGTATCTGCGGATTCCCGCGGGCGCCGATCTGAAGGTCGGCGACATGATCGCGTTCGACATCTCGCATCCCTGCCTGACGTTCGACAAGTGGCGTCAGGTGCTGGTGGTCGATCCGTCGTATCGCGTCACGGAAGTGATCGAAACGTTCTTCTGATCGTGATAGAAGCGGCGCGTTTCACCGCAAGGTGGCGCGCCGTTTGTTGTAGCCTTGCCGCTCAATCGGCAGGTTCAGGTCTCGCTGGCTCAGCGAGCCGGGTCGGCGTCCGCCGTGTCAGACACCTGGGCAGCCGACGCAGCCGCAGCACCAGTCGCAGCCGCCACTTCCCCAATCCGCACTTCCAGCATCTTCAACGCCCCCGACAACGCGCTCAGTGCGTCGTCCGGTAACGCCGCCATCGTGTCGTGCAAAAAAGCGTTGCGACGCGGCAAGCTGGCTTCGGTCGCCGACCGTCCCGCTTCGGTCAAACGCACATTGGTCACGCGGTTGTCGCGCGTATCCATGCTGCGAGCAATCCAGCCTAAACCCTCCAGCGTTTTCAACTGCCGCGTCAGCGCGCCCGGATCGACGCGCAAGCGCTCGACCAGCCGCTTCTGCGACGATTCGCCGGCCTGTTCGTGCAGCGCGAGCAGAATGCGCCAGCGCGGCAACGGATGGCCCACGTGAGCTTCGAATGCCGACATGAACGCCCGATAAGTGCGGCCGAATTGCTGCATGACGGCGACGCGGTCCTGTTCTTCCATGATCTGTCAGTAAAACGGTAAGGCTAAAAAATCAATCCGCGTGGATCACCGGCTCGAGCTTGCGCTGGAGCTTGACCGGCGGCACACGCCGGCTTTGCCACACGGACACCACGGCAATGATCGCCGCCAGCGCAAGACCCAGATGAATGGCTGAAACGAGCGATTCGCGCGCGCTCTCGAGCAGCATCGCGCCGTTGTGGCCCGCATGCGTCAGCTGGCCGAGCAAGGTGGTTTGCGCATCATGATTGATGAGGATTTGCGGGTCGCCGAGATCGGCGAACCACTGCGACGCGTGATCGTTTTCGAGCGCACTACGTACGCCGCTCGCGTACATATGGCTGATCAGCGTGCCGGTCAGCGCCGTGCCGATCATCCCGCCGATCATCCGCAGCGACTGCAGCAGCGCGGTGGCGATACCGAGGTGTTCGCGGCCCGCGGTCTGCTGCGCGAAGATCGTCAGATTCGGCATCACAAAGCCGAGACCGAGGCCGCCGAGCACCATGAACGACATCAGCAGCCATTGCGGCATGGCACGCGTCGCGACGACCACGCCGAGGCACGACAGCGCCACCAGCGCGAAGCCGACGTACAGCATCAGATTCGGATTGCGTACACGTGAGACGATGCGGCCATTGGCGATACTGCCGATCGTGATGAATACGACGAGCGGCGTAATGACAAGCCCCGCCTCTTTCGGCGACATCCCGAAGCCGCCCTGAAACAGCAACGGCGCGTAGAACAACAACGAGAACATCGTGAAGCCGCCCAGCACGGCGAGCGTAAAGAGCGCGGCCAGACTGCGATTGCGAAACATATCCACCGGCAGAATCGCCGTCGGGCAGCGCTTTTCCCACTGCCACAAGCCATATGCCGAGGCGACGCTCAATGCGAGCAGCGCGAAGGCGGCCAAGGTGACGCCATGCTTCGGCAACAACTCGACGAACAATTGCAGCGAACCGAGCGCCACCGCGATCAACAACGCACCCGGCCAATCGAGCCGCATCTTGCCTTCGTGCTCGATGTGCCGCAGATGCGGCAGAAAGCGCCAGACGAAAAATAGCGACAGCAAACCGACCGGCAGATTCACATAGAAAACCGAGCGCCAGCCGTAATACTGCGTGAGAAAACCGCCGAGCGACGGCCCCACCGCGTTCGCAATCCCGAACGCCGAACTCATCAGCACCTGCCAGCGCAGTCGCACGACCGAGTCGGGAAACAGATCAGGAATGCACGCGAAGGCGGTGCCGACCAGCATGCCGCCGCCGATGCCCTGCAAGCCGCGCGCGAGCACGAGGAACAGCATGTTGTTGGCAGCGCCGCAGAGTACCGAAGCCGCAGTGAACACGACGATCGATGCGATCACAAATGGCTTGCGCCCGTAGTAATCGCCGAGGCGGCCGAAGATCGGCACGGTGATCACCGAGGTCAGCAAATACAACGTGCCGACCCACGCGTAGAGCTCGAAACCCTTCAGTTCCGCGACGATCGTGGGCAGCGCGGTGCCGACCACGGTCTGGTCCAGTGCGACCAGCATCGAAACGAAGGAAACGCCGAGCATCGCCAGCAGCGACTCACGGAAAGGTAAAACTTGCCCACTCGAGTGGTGGGCCGCGGTATGGACAGCCATTTTTGATGGAGCAACAGTTGACTCGTCAAACGATCGGGAATCATACCATGAGGTGATGCTCTAAGCTGGAACGCGCCGGTGCGGCTCGCCGCATCGGCAATCGACTGAAGAATGGACAATACATGACGCCAGGGAGGCACATGGAGCCGAGTTCGCTCGCAGCACAATCCTTATCGGACGACGATCTGAGCGCGTTGCGACGCGCGAAACACGAACTGGAGAGCCCCGCGCTGGCGATGAAACTGGCGAGCATCGTCGGCGCGCCGCTCGAGAAGTTGCTCGCGCGCATGCCGGCTTTTGCCAACGAAAAGGTCACGGATGCGACGGAACTGGCGTTGCGCAAATGCCTCTCGATCGCGCTGCGCACGTTGGGGCGGCAGGCCGGCGCCTCGCCCCTTGTGGTGCCCGACAAACCGAGCAATCTGCTGCACAAGTTCGCTGTGGCGACCACCGGCGCGGCTGGCGGCGCATTCGGTCTGTTCGCGCTGCCCGTCGAGTTACCGGTCACGACCACGTTGATGTTTCGCTCGATCTGCGACATCGCGCGTAGCGAAGGCGAGGATCTGTCGTCGATCGACACGCAGCTGCAATGCCTGACGGTGCTCGGCATGGGCGGCACCTCGAAGGCCGACGACGACGCCGACTTCGGCTACTTCATCATGCGCGGCGCGCTGGCGCAGGCGGTATCGAAGGCTTCATCCGAAATCGCGACGAAAGGCTTCACCGCGCATGGCTCGGCGGCCTTGCTACGTCTGCTCAACACGATTGCCGCGCGCTTTTCGGTGCAGGTGAGCGAGCAAATCGCCGCCAAGTCGATTCCGGCGATTGGCGCGGTGCTTGGCGCGATGGTCAACACGGTATTCATCGACCACTTCCAGCAGGTCGCGCACGGTCACTTCACCGTGCGGCGGCTGGAGCGGCAATACGGCCTGGAAACGGTCGAAGCCGCCTATCAGGCGATCGACGTCACTTTGGACGGCTGAGCGGTCGTGCCGCGCCCGCTCGTTGTTGCACTCGTCACGCGCCGCACGAAGGCCGCGGCGCGGTCGAGTGCGCGGCCGCCTTCCGGGATGAATGGCGTGAACAAGGGCCAGACGTGCGGCATCTTCTTCCACACTTCGAGTTCGCAGTCGACGCCCGCCGCGCGCGCCTTGTCGGCAACGCGTTGCGAATCATCGAGCAATACCTCGGTGCTGCCCGCCATGATGAAGAGCGGCGGCAAGCCTTGCATGTCGGCATAGACCGGCGAAGCGTAGGGGTGCGTGGCGGGCGTATCGCCGAGATAAACCTGCGCGGCCCGCGCGATGGCGGGACCGCTGAACATGGGATCGAGACCGTCGTTGGTGCGAATGGTGGCGCCGGCAGCGGCGAGATCGGTCCACGGCGAGAACAGCAGGCAGCCTGCCGGCAACGGATCGCCGGCGTCGCGCAAGGCGACTACCGTAGCGAGCGCAAGGCCGCCGCCCGCTGAATCCCCCGCGATTACAATCGACTCCGGCGGCGTGCCGTCCGCGATCAGCTGACGGTAGGCTGCTGTTGCATCATCGAGCGCCGCCGGAAAACGGTGCTCGGGAGCGAGATGGTAGTCGAGGGAAAAGATCGGTGCGTTCGCACGCGTGGCGAGTCCGAATACGAGCGAGCGATGCGTACGCGGCGAACAGAAGTAGTAGCCACCACCGTGGCAATACAGCACGGTCGGGCCATTCCCGGAAGTGGACACGCCGTCGGCGCGCTCGATCCACTCACCCTGCAGCGGCCAATCGTTCGGCCCGTACGACTCGCGCAGACGCCAGCCCCCCGGCACGCGCGGCGACCAGGCGCGCTTGGCTGTCAGCGCACGCGCCTTCTCCACATTGATAGTCGGCTTGAGAGTTTGCGGTCGAAACTGCTTACGCAGATACCAGCAGGCGAGTGCACTTTGCCAACTCATTGGGACACGCTCCTTCGATAGTGTCCCAACATGGTACGTGCGTTCGCCGCCGCGCCAGTGGACGGCGGCTTCTAATCTCGAAAAAGCGCCCGCGCCACCGGGCAAGGCTTTTCTCGTTGTCCTCTTGCCTAGTTCGCCGGCAAAACCTGCCCGCGAATCTCGCCCGTCGGATTCTGCTCGGTATGGACGTTGAAGTACCACTGTCCCGCCATCAGGTCCGTCACCTGCTGTTCGGTGAGCGCCGCCGATCCTTTGATCGGGCTCGCCAACGCGTCCTTGCCGATCGGCACCTGGACCTTGGCGTTCTGCCCGACCGGCGCCGGGCCGTGGAAGTGCGCGGCGGTTGCCGGACCACTCAGGCCTTCATAGGTGACCGTCCATTGCAGGGACTTGGTCGACGTATCGAACGTGGCGTTCAACATGCCGTGCCCGTGACTCACGCGCGGCGGCACTTCGCTCGACGGTTCGAGATCGGCCTTCAACGCCACCGTATCCGCAAAGGCGACGCCCGACGCCAACGCCCACAACACCACAGCAAGATTTAATTTTCGAAGCGCAATCATGGTCTTCTCCGGACTTTGATGCACCGCCGCACCGACATTTCGGTCACGCGCGGAGCCACCACATACTAGTGCAAATCCGTTACAGCTGTTTGCGTCGGGGTCAAATGACATTGCGGCGATCTGCGCGACGCCTTCTTCGATATTTACAAACAGTTAATTGCGCAATTCGTACTGAATCTTTTGCGCCATCCGGATTATGCTTCCGACTGCGAGAAGTGACTCCTTCATCGAGGGATGTCTCCAAATCTTTAACGCGGCTTCGGCCGCGTTTTTTTTCGTCCTCTCGATTCGCTGCGTGGATTTAGTCACGAACGCGCGTCAATGCGGTCGCGCAAGCGAGGCGCTACAGCCGCGCCTCGGTGCGATGCGGCGTGAAGTAGCGTCATGCAAGTAACGCAGCCTGTTCCTCGATTCCATCCAGCATCGCATTGCACTTGCGCACCAAAGCCAACCCGTCGCTGCGCAAGCGCTCCGGCGTCTTGACGGTGATACCCTGGCGGTAGTCCTCCAACGCGTTGAGCAGCGGCGGGTATTGCAATACGCTCGCAGCTCCCGCCACGCGATGATGCCACTCGCGCAGACGCTCGACCTCGGCGTGTTCGAGTAGCGGCGACAATGCCTGCACGTCTTCGCGCACAGATGAAACGAATGAATCGAGCAATGCCTTGACGGTCGATTCGCTTCCCCACAACTGCGTCATATGACTCAGGTCGACAGGGACAAATGGCTCGGCGCCGCCATGCGCATCCTGCCCGAAAACCGGCGGTGCGCTGAGCGTTTCACCGGGAGCCGCTTGCCATGCGCTGTCAGTGCCGAACCAACGGCTCAGGTATTCGCGTAGCGTAGCAAGCCGCGTCGGCTTGACGAGACAGTCGTCCATGCCGGCGTCGCGACATAGCTTCAGGTCTTCCGGCGCGGTGTTCGCGGTAATCCCGAGGATCGGCAAATGGTGCATGCCATCCTGCTCCCGTTCCCGGATACGCCGGGCCAATTCGTAGCCGGACAGGTTCGGCATGTGGCAGTCCGTGATCAGGCATCCATAGCTGGTTTGCTCGAGCGCGGCCAGTGCCTCGACGCCGTCGTTCGCCACGTCGCAGGCAAAACCGAGCAAGGCCAGTTGATGACGAATCAACTCCTGATTGACCGGATGGTCTTCCGCAACCAGGATCAGCCGTCCGCTGGCAATTGCCCGTTCGCGGTCCGGCGGGACGGCAGCGCCTTCGGCCTTGCGCGGCATGCCGGTAGAACGCGGCGCCACGGAAGGCAGCCCCGTCATCGCCGCCGCGCATGCGGCACCGAGACCGCGCCACGAGATTGGGTTGATACTGACGCGCACGTTGTTGTCGAGGATGCGATAGCCCGTCGGCTTGGGTTTCTCGGTCAGGCAGATGATCCGCGACCCGGGCCTGGCGTTCGTCGGCAGCGCCGCATCTTCACTCACGAAAATCATATCCACGCCTTCCAGGCCGGCGGAATCGCATAGTTCGGCCACATGCGGCGATACGCGACTCAGTTCTAGTCCAAGGGCCTGGCCGAAATGCATCAGCGCCTGTGCGACCCGCGCGTCGTCCGTCGCCACAACGCCGCGCTTGCCGCGCAAGCCGTTCACTGAGTAGTGCTGCGATGCCACTGGCATGGTGAGGCGCACCGTCATGCGTGTACCGACATCAGGTTCGCTATGCAATTCAAGGGTTCCGTTCATCAGATCGATCAACTTGCGGCATATCGTCAGACCAAGGCCGGTACCGCCGAAGCGGCGGGTAGTAGAGGTCTCCGCCTGCACGAACGGCTCGAACAACTGCGCCTGCAGCTCCGGCGCAATGCCGATGCCAGTGTCCTCGACAGTCATCTCGATCGTCTGAACGTCGCCGGCCTGATCGACGACCGCGACCTGGACGTCGACCTCGCCCTTCGGCGTGAACTTGATGGCGTTGCCGAGAAGGTTGAACAGAATCTGCCGCAATCGCACGCTGTCTCCACGGAGCGTAGCCGCGACTTCGGGCGCGATATCCACGCGTACTTTCAAGCCCTTTTCGTGGGCGCGGCCCGCGAGTAAACCGACCGCGTTGTCGACCAACTCGCGCATGTCGATCGGTTCGGCTTCGATAGTCAGCCGCCCCGCTTCGATCTTCGAATAGTCGAGCAAGTCGTCCAGAATCTGCAGCAATGCCCCCGCCGACTCGTGGATCATGCTCAACATTTCCCCCTGATCCGCATTGAGCGGCGTGCGCTCCAGCACTTCGACGAGGCCGAGCACGCCGTTCATCGGCGTACGGATTTCGTGACTCATCATCGCGACAAAGTCATCTTTTGCACGCGAGGCGGCTTCTGCCACGTCGCGCGCTCGCGCGAGTTCCTCGGACCGCGCGTGCTCGACGCTCGCGTCCACCCAATAGCCGCTCCAGACAACACTGCCATCGCTCTCGCGACGCGGCACCAGCTCCGCGCGCGCCCACTTGATCTCACACTCGACTTCGAAGCGGAACTCCATATTCACCGGCGTTTCGCAACGCGCCGATCGCTCAAGTTCGGCCAGCACGAAAGGCCGGTCCTCTTCGCAGACACGTCTGAAATCGATTTCTTCGCGGTTCATCGACGAGGCAGGGGCGGCGCCCAGCAGATGTCGTGTGTCGCCGCCGATATACGGAAACGAATACGCGCCGCCCACGGTGCGTCGCAATTGAAATACGACAGCCGGCAATGAGCGCGTGACGTCGAAAAGGCGCCGCTCGGTTTCGCGCGCGAGCATTTCAGCACGCCGGATATCGGTGATATCGACCATGGTTCCGAGCACACAACTGGCCCTGCCGTCGCTGCTATGACATATCCGTGACCAGAACAGGCCGTGCCGCAGGTCACCTGTGCTGCGTTCAAACTCGAGTTCCGCCTGCGCAGGCTCGCCGCCGTTCAGCATCTTGCGTGTGAGGTCATCCAGAACGTGGCTATTGGCTTCACCCCATGCCTGGACCTCGACGGCCGTACGTCCGATCACCGCTTCGCGGCGCAAACCACACACTTCTTCATACGCACGGTTAATCGCGATGTAGCGTCCATCCAGATCTTTGGCGACGAGCGGATAAGGAACCATCTCCATCATGGTTTCCTGAAAGTTAAGCTGTAGCGCCAGTTCGCGTTCGGTCTGCTTGCGCAGCCTGACCTCGCGTTGCAGCAGCAGATACGCGCGTAGCGTAACCAGCAGCACGAGACCGATACCAATCAGCAAGGGCAAAAGGCGCACGGCGGTAACGCTCCACGTTCCCGACTCCGCCGTGTTGCCGGCCAGCCCCTTCTGCGGGACGCGCTGCTTCTCGACCGTCAATGCGAGGCGCCGCGCAGTGGACGCAGCTTGCGCGTCGAAGCTGCTGGATAGCCAGCGCGCACGGATCGCCGTGTCGTCGGCCGGACTCATGGAAGCGAGCGCACGATCGATCTGGTCGCGTAGCGCCACCCGGCTGCGCGGGACGGCAAAGCGCAAGTCAGCGATTCTGCCGCCTTCCTCGAAAGCAACTTGCAGGCCGCGGAATTCCCCGGTGGCCAGCGCATACTGAACGACCGGAGTAAAGCCGAGATAGGCATCGGCATCGCCTTGTGCGACCGCCTGAAGCGCTGCGTGCGTACTGGCGAAGGTTGCCAGCTGGGCGCGTGGAAAGCGCTCGCGCAACGAACGCTCCAGCGCAAACCCTTTCTCCACCGCGAGGCGCGCGCCGGCAAGCTGGGCGGCACTCGTGTACGACGCATTGCCGTCGCGACGCACCACCACCGATGCCGACGCCCGAAAGTACGGCGTGCTGAAGCTCAAGCAGCGCTCCCGCTCGGGTGTGCGCGCGAGACTCATGACCAGGTCGACATTGCCGGCGCAGGCTGCGGCCAGTAGCTGCGGCATGTCAGGGAACACTTTGGACTCGATCACGACGTTCGGCCCAACGAGCGCGCGGAGATAGTCGGCGCTCAAGCCGGTTGGCTGACCGTCCTGAAGTCCGTCGAGAGGCAACCATCCATTCGCTAGAACGCCGATGGTCAACGTGGCAGGAAAGGCGCCGCCGACTTGCGGATGCGATGAATCAGCGACAGGCTGGGCCGCCGCCGGCTGCATCTGTGCGACGACAAAGGCGAACACTACAAACAGGCACTGCAATACACTTCGGGCCACCCGACACGCCGCGACACCGCGTTGGCGTCTCATCGCGAGCACCATGAAATTAGACGAGGCGGCGCTCACGCGACTTCGCCCTGCCCGTGAGCGAGCGACGCCGCACGCCGGCAGGACTTGCACCGGAGGAAGGAAAACAGCGCACCTGCAGCGACGCCGCCCAGCAACGGCGCGGCCCAGAACAGCCAGAGCTGGTCGAGTGCCCAGTCGCCGACGAACAACGCCTGACCGGTAGAGCGAGCGGGATTGATCGAACCGTTGGTAACGGGAATCGACACCATGTACACGATCATCAGAGACGCACCGGCGACCAGCGGTGCGATCGGTCGCAACTTTCGCCGGCAGGTCACCATCAGACTCACCAAGACGAAAGCGAACGACAGTGCAAGCTCGACGACCAGTGCGGAATGAAGTTGATAATCGGCCGGAGAATGTTCGCCGAAACCGTTCGCTGCGAATTCGCTCGCACCCAGTTCGAAGCCGGGGCGGCCGCTCGCCACGTAAACGAGCAGCGCTGCGGCTGCGATGGCCCCGAGAATCTGGGCAGCAATGTAGGGCAGCAGATCCCGAACCGGGAAACGGTGCGCGACCGTGAAGCCGATCGTGACAGCCGGATTGAAGTGCGCGCCTGAGTAGGCGCCGAACGCATAGCTCGCTGTGACGAGCGCGAGACCGAATGCGAGTGAGACTTCAAGGACGCCGTAACCTTGCTGGACCGCGCCGGTGTTCAATACAATGCTGCCGCAGCCGATGAACACCACCCACGCCGTCCCGACTCCTTCGACCCATAACCGCTTGCCTAGCCCTACCATTCCGCCTCCCAGTATTTGCGCAAATGGCAGACGGTGCTCTACTCCAGCCGCTAGACATTTGCCTGAATTTTCCAGGCTCGGCATTGCTCAGCATGGCGAAATAACTGCCTTCGTCAGGCGGCGTTGGACGTCGAGCCTCAGCTAATTCATAACTATGAAGCGGCAACTTCACCCAACCAATCAGAAGACTCCTAAAATCCTAAGAATCATCACAGGAGTCGCAGTCTAGTTCTCTGACGCAGCTATCAGGTCAACCCAATCTGTCTCGCATAGTCGATAAGGTCGTTTTCAGTCTCGAGCCCGAGCTTGCGCATCGCGCTTCGCTTCTGCGTGCTGATGGTCTTGCCGCTGCGCTGCAGTCGCGCTGCAATTTCGTGGACCGCCAAACCTTGCACATAAAGCTGGAAGACCTCCCACTCACGCGCGCTCAGCACACCCGCGCGCGGCTGTGGCGGCGCATCGCATGCGTCCATCGCAATGCGCGCCTGGTCCGATAGATAAACACGGCCGCCAACCGCTGCCTCGATCGCTTCGATCAACGCCGCGGCGGTATCGCGCTTATCGACGATTCCGGCCACGCCGAGGTGCAACAATCCTGAAAGCATGTGCACATGGCAGATCATCGTCAGCACGACGACGCAAGGGCGCGGCCGCCCCCGCAACAGACGGCGGAGAAACGAGACGGCATTGTTGGCACCGTGGATGCCCGGCATGCCGATATCCGATACGACGACATCGCACGCATGGACGTCGAGCAATTCGGCCAGCGTTTCGGTATCGGGCGCCTCACCGATTATCTCGATGTGGGGCGCTGCTTGAAGCAGACGCATCACACCAACACGAACGCAATCGTGATCGTCGGCCACGATGACGCGGATTCTTTGTGTCATTTTTTCTTGTCTTATCGACTGGCACTCCCTGCACGCAACGTGCCTCCCCGGGATGTGCCAAGTACATCTTCTGTTCGCCATGCCACCAAACCGGCATGACATCTCGTCGGCTTAGCGCCGGTTCTGCAGACAATCTTCAGAGATCACGCCGTGCTCGACAGCGAAGCGGAACAACTCCGCGTCGCTATGCAGATCGAGCTTGCGCATCGCAGTACATTTCTGAGCGCTGATCGTCTTGACACTGCGACCGAAGCGCGCGGCGATCTCCGTTACGCCAAGGCCGGAGGCGTACTGCCTGAACACCTCCAGTTCGCGGCGCGACAACATTTGACGGACAAAGTCGAGCCGCTGCGCGACTGTTGCATCGGCAATCAGCGATCGCACCGCCGGCCCGAGGTAGCACTCCCGAGCCAGCGCCGTGATGGCTGCCACGTGAATCAGATCGATCCGGTCGCGCTTGCTGATCAGCCCATCGACACCGAGCGCGATAACCTTTCTCAACGCGGCCGCTTCGGTTTCCATCGTGAGTACTACGAGTGCGACTTGGGGATAACGCATCTTGAACTGCCTGACGGCCTCCAATCCGTCGCCGTAGAGGCCGCCTGACATGTAAAGGTCCATGAAAACGAGGTCGCATGGAACACGATCAACTTCTTTGAATAGTTCCGTGGCGTCGGCAGCACGACCGACGACTTGCATATCCGGATAGCCCATCATCAGATTCTCGATCGCTAACAGAACCAGTGGATGATCGTCCGCGATGATGGTACGCACAGGTGTACTTGGTTCAACGTTATCGCTCATCGTCTTTTTCTCCCCCGTACCTGAATTCCCTGCCGCTCTCTCCGGAGCAACTGGCCGTGCCGCGATCATTAGTCAAATCCTGGCCGATAGACATAAGATCGCTCTTAAATGAGCAATGACCGCACTCTGAAAATTGATTAGATATACGATTTAACTCCATCAAACGCCATGCGCACGAATATAAGCAAAGAGACCGGGATCGTTGGCAACGCCGAGTTTAGCCATTGCTTCGCGTTTCTGACGACTGATAGTGCGACGATGGCATCCGAGCGTCGCGGCGATCTCGGAGATCGATTGGCCACGCACGAACATTCTTATAACTTCTGCCTGTCTGGAGGACAATCGCGATACAGGAGGCAGTTCGCTCGCGTCGTCCCGAGGCAAACCAAGCGCCTGAATGATGGAGCGGCCGACGTACATGTCACCCTTCCTGCTCGTCTCCATCGCTTGCCAAAGCTCGTCCAACGTTTCCATTTTGCTGAGCACGCTGACTACACCATCTGACACGATGGCGCGCAGAATCGCAGTGTTCGTCAGAGCCGTCATCACAACGATGCGCAACGACGGCCATGAGGATCGGATTCGCCTGACAAGGTCCAACCCATCTTCGACCGTGCCGGATACCTCAGGCATCGTCAGATCGGTAACGAGCACATCGCATAGCGTGCTCTCCAACAGCGTGATCAATGAAGTGGGAGTAGTCGCTTCGCCGACAATGGTGACACCGGCGTGCATTTCCAGCGCGGCCCGAACGCCAAGCAGAACGAATGGATGATCGTCCGCAAGAATGACTCGAAGTTTCGTCATGATTTGTCTCTGCTGTTGTAGGCATACTCAGCAAACGTATAGGGAAATACCGTCCGCTTCATGCGCGCTCTAATGGCCCAGTGGCGTAGGACACCGCACCAAGGGCGGCCATAAAACCACTGCGACAAACCGGAGAAAATCGGAGCACTCTGAAACCCGCTGACAATTTGATAGCCCATTGCGAAACTATCAAAGCAGGAATGCGCAATTATGCAAATCGAATATGCGAGAGTTTTTTCGTCGCTATTTTTTCTTCTGAAAAGCAACATAGCGACGAGAGCGCACCGCCGCTCTCGTCGCATGAAAAATAACGAATTTGACCGGCAACATAACGCCACCGGTCGCTATTACTCCATCACGTGGCATCACAAGCGCGTGCCGCCGTCAGCTTGCTAACGCGAGCCACGCGTGGAAATACCGGCAGCGCGATCAATGCGCACAGACTGGCTACCGCCCACACCATCGGCCACGAACCCACCGACAACAACACCGGAATCGCGAGCGGCGTCAGGAACAGCGTGAGAAAGATACAGGTATTGCCGATCGCGAGTGCGGTGCCTGCACGGCTCGTCCCCGCGAGGGTCGCGAGTTCCGTGAAGGCAACGCCGTGCCAGGCAGATGCGCTTATGCCGCCCAGCACGATCATCAGTGCGACCACAGCCGTCATGGCCGTATGGTGCATGCCGGCCAGGCTCGTCACCAGCGCAAGCGAGGCGAACAGCACCGCGGTCAGCACGCTGCAGGCGCGCATGTAAGCGCGTCGATTGCCGCGCCGGTCGGTCCACGCACCGCTCCAGACCCGCGCAATCGCAGCGCCCGTTTGCACGGCTGCCATCGTCAAACTGATCGCCAGCACACCGGCGCGGCCGAAGTCGTGAAGGAAGACGGTCCCGAATGTCACGATGGCAATCTGCGGCACACACAACGTGCCGGCGCCGAGCGCCACACGCCAGATGCCGATGTCGCGTAACGGCGAGACCTTCGCGGGCGCCGCACCTGCACCTGCTCCGGCAACCGCAGCGTTGCGAGCCGTACCGTTCCCTTCGATATGCGAAGGCTCATGCAGCCACCACCATGCGAACGCTGCAGTTATCGCACACGCAAGGGCCAGCACGGTATACGCACTGGCAAAGCCGAACTTCGAAGCGAGCGCCGGCAAGATCAGCGCGCCCAGCCCTCCGCCGGCCGGCACCGCGGTCTGTCGAATGCTCATCGCGAGGCCGCGCTCACCTTCGCGAAACCAGGCCATCACCGCACGGCCACTCGAGCCGTTGACGCTACCGCCGAGCAGCCCGACGAGCAGCAGGCCGAGCGCGAGCGTCGCCACGCCCGGCACATGCGCGCCGGACGGCACCACGAACAATGCCATCCCGGCTAGCGCCGCGGCAGTCGAAAGAAGTCCAAGCAACAGCACGCGGCGATCGCCCCAACGGTCGGTCAACAAACCCCACGGCAACTCGCTAACCGCAATGCCCAAACCGAGCATGCCGAGCACCAGTCCGAGCCCGTCATTGCCGAGGTGATAACCCGAACGCAAAAACACGGCCGTAGTCGGGATCCCAGAAAAAGCAGCCGAGAAACTCGCGTTCGCCGCAAAGCCCACTCCCAGCACTTTCCACCGATGGCTCGCCGTACGCGCGCCTGGTACCCGCACGGCGGCAATCGAATCGTTTCCCATGACAGCCTCTGCAATGAATGAATTGGAGGTATCCTACGGCTGGGCAAACCATCGGAAAAGCCGGAAAATCAGATGACTTCCATCGGATATACCGAATCATGAGTCAACGCGGATTTGACCTGACTCAACTGCGCACCTTCGTCGCCGTCGCCGAATCGGGCAGCGTCTCGGCGGGCGCGGAGCGCGTGTTCCTGTCGCAGTCATCGGTGAGCGAGCAGTTGAAGAAACTTGAGGAGCGCGCCGGCCAGCCGCTCTTCGTGCGCAGCAAGCAGGGTGTGACCGCCACGCCGGCCGGCAGCCGCCTGCTCGATCACGCGCGCCGCATCATCGCCATGAGCGAAGCAGCTTTCGAAGACCTGCAAGGCCGCTCGCTCGACGGCGAATTGCGCATCGCCATCACGGACTACTACCGTCCGCTCGACATCGCGCGCATTCTCAAGACGTTTTCGGAACAGCATCCGCGCCTGAAACTGCACGTCACCGTGCAACCGAGCGCCGTGATCGATAGCAGTGCCGGCGACGATGCGTCGTACGACATCGGCCTCTCGTTGCGGCTCGTCACCGGGAGCACACGCTCCACCAACCGGCGCGGTGGTGCACAAAGCACCGTTGTTCGGCGCGAGAAACTGCTATGGGTCTGCGCGGCCGATGCCAGTCCGCGGCCGGCCACGCCTTATTCGTTGGTATTGCTTCCGTCGAGCTGTCAGTTGCAGCGCTTTGTCGTGAAACTCCTCGATGAGCACAAGGTGCCGTATCTGGTATCGCATTCGGCCTCCGGGGTGGCTGGCTTGCAACTGGCGTTGAAGGCCGGGCTGGGCATTTCCTGCCTGAACGAATCGTCGATCGGCGCAGGCCTGGTGGCTTGTCCACCGAGCGTCGGGTTGCCCGCATTGCCCGCTGTCGAGTTTCATCTGTTGCCGGGGCGAATCGGCGAAAGCGAACGCGTCAGTAATGCACGCACGGCGTTGATGCATCTCTTCAGTTGACGCGCTCCGCGTCGATGCACGCACTGCGACTCAAGGAACACGACAGAAACGCAGTGCATCAATTGCATTCGGCGATGCAGTCCGCACTCGAACCAAGCAAAGAATAAATATTGAAGGCGCTCTAATCGACGCCTATGCTGATCAAATACATCACTGATTGGTCCAGCAAATTTTATTGACGCATCGGATAAATTCCTGCAACCTGCTACACGTCTGCGAGACGCATCAGGCGTTATTACTGCAGCCCGAAAGCCGCCACCCATTGGCGCACTCAGGCAGATCGTTGCTTCATAAAGAAGTTGCATTGCCGCATCGCTTCAATACTGTGCCTCCTTAATAAGTCCGTTTCGATTTGCTGTTCATGCAGTCGTGATGAAAAAGAATTGGCAGGCTTGTCATGCATCGTTCATCGATTTCGATGAGTGAATTCACGAGCGAATGCATGAGAAATAAATAGCGAAAATAACCGTTCCCCGACGAGGCCTGGCGTGCATCGTAGATCTATCGGATTTTCGATTCTGGTGGTGCTTTACGTCATGTGGCGTGGTGCGGCGTTCGCAGCCACAGACGCGTCAGCCGCGATGCCCTCGGCCATGGACGAGCGCGTGCGCGCCTGCACCTCGTGTCATGGCGTGCAAGGCCAGGGCCTGAACAACGATTACTTCCCGCGTATCGCCGGCAAACCGGCCGACTATCTGTTCAATCAGCTGAGCGCGTTTCGTGACGGCGGTCGCACTTATCCGCCAATGGGTTATCTGCTCGCCTTCCTTCCCGACGACTATCTGCGCAAGATCAGCCAGTACTTCGCGGACCTGCAACCGCCCTATCCGAATGCCGATCACACCGACGTGGCACCGGCCGTGCTCGCAGCCGGACAACGACTCGTCACCCAAGGCGACCCGGCACGCAAGATCCCGGCGTGCATCGCGTGTCATGGAGCACGCATGACGGGCACGCAGCCTGGCATCCCGGGCCTGCTCGGCCTGCATGCGAGCTACATCGCCGGGCAGATGGGTACGTGGCGCTCGGGCACACGTCACGCGCTTGCGCCGGACTGCATGCATTCGATCGCCGTCAAGCTGACCGACAAGGACATCACCGCGGTATCGAGTTGGCTCGCGCGCCAGCCGCGCCCTGCCGATCCACGGCCCGCGCCGGCGTCCGCTGAGCGGTTGCCGCTTGCATGCGGGAGCCAACCGCAATGAAGACGACCTTCCGCTTGAGCCGCCCTGCTGCGCATGCCATGACGAAGCGCCGTCGCATCACTGTATTCAGCTTGCTGGTTGCCGCCTTGATCGTCGCCGGCGGCGCCGCGCTCTTCAGCGCACCGCGAGCGCTGTTGATCGCTGAAGCGAGCGCGGCTGAAGCCGTGCCTGCCGCCACAACCGTAACTACCGCAACTACCACTGGCGACAAAGCCGACACCCGTCCCGACATCGTCAAACGCGGCGAGTATCTGGCGCGCGCCGGCGACTGCGTCGCCTGCCATACCGCTCCGCGCGGCAAGCTTTTCGCCGGCGGGCTCGCCATGGATACGCCGTTCGGTACGCTGTATTCGCCGAACATCACACCGGACGCGCAGTACGGCATCGGCACATGGAGCGAGGACGCGTTCTTCAAGATGATGCGCACCGGCCGCACGCCGGACGGCACCCTGCTCTACCCTGCGATGCCGATCGCCCAGTACACCAAGGTCACACGTGAAGACTCGAACGCGATCTTCGCGTACCTGAAATCCGTAGCGCCAGTACGCGAGCCGAATCACAAGCACACGCTGCGCTTCCCGTTCAACCAGCGCAAGCTGCTATATGGCTGGCGCACGTTGTATTTCCGTGAAGGCGAGTTCCAGCCCGACCCGACCAAATCGGTCGAATGGAATCGCGGCGCTTATCTCGTCGATGGGCTCGGGCACTGCACGATGTGCCACACCAAGATCAACATGCTCGGCGGTTCGTCGCAAAGCGAGCAGTTCGCGGGCGGTCTGATTCCGGTGCAGAACTGGTACGCGCCCTCGCTCACATCCGACAAAGACGGCGGTCTCGGCGACTGGAGCATCAAGGACATCGTCGATCTGCTGCAAGCGGGCATTTCCGATCGCGGCGCTGTGTACGGACCGATGGCCGAAGTCACCTATCACAGCCTTCAGTACATGACGGAAGATGACGTCAAGGCGATGGCCGTCTATCTCAAGACCTTACCGGACAATCGCGGCCGCAAGTCGGGCCCGTCCGCACCGACCAATACCAACGTGTTTGCGCTCGGCGAAAAGATCTACGCCGACAAATGCGCCCTGTGTCACGGCGCGAACGGCGAGGGTCAGTTGCAGCACTATCCGCCGCTCGCACGTAACCAGTCGATTGAAATGGACTCCGCCGTGAACCCGATCCGCATCGTGCTCAACGGCGGTTTCCCGCCCGGCACGGCGCGCAATCCCGAACCGTACGGCATGCCTCCGTTCGGTCAGGAGTTGAACGATACCGACGCCGCCGCCGTCGTCACCTATATCCGCACTGCGTGGGGCAACCACGGCCAGCCGGTGACGTCCCGCGAGGTCAACGAATTGCGCAAAGCACCGCTGCACTGAACCTGAACTGCTGCACCGGAGAATCTCCAGATGGAAGCGAACGATACCCGCAGCGCGGCCCCACCGACGGATGAAGAAGTGGAACGCGTCGTCGCGGCCGGCCCGCATGGCGCCATCGCCGTAGCCGGCGTCGCCACGCTGATCGTCATGGCGATCTGGTTCGGCTTCTACTTTCTTGTCTTCCTGCCGCGCGGCGTCATCCATTGACTATGTCGACTGATTCCAATCACCAACCGGGCAGCGGTCACGAAGTCGCTTTACGCGCCGAGCGCCGCTGGGCGACTTTCGCCACGGCGCTGATCGTGCTGATGCTCGTCGTCATTGTGTACTCGGGGCTGCATTGGGCGATGATGCCGCCGTCGCGGGTCGAGACGATCGATCCCTCGCGCCTGCAACTGTCGGGCGAATTCGTCGAAGACAACCTTGGCAGCGCAGTCGAGCCGGATGGTTCGGTGGTCGTGCGCTTCGTCGCGCAGCAGTATTCGTTCACACCGCAATGTCTGCTGGTGCCTGCCGATACGCCGATCACAATCCGCACCACCAGCGCCGATGTCGTGCACGGCTTGCTCGTGACCGACACCAACATCAACACGATGGTCGTGCCCGGCTATGTCGCCACGCTGAACACGCGCTTCGACAAACCCGCCGATCACACCATGCCGTGTCATGAGTTCTGCGGCTTCGGCCATCAGACCATGTGGGCGCACGTCAAGGTCATCGACAAAGCCACGTTCTTCGAGCAGGCCCGACAATCACGGAGGCTCAGCTGTGTTTCACGCTAAGCGACTCGTTCTCGCGCATTTCTGGCTGGCCTTCATCGCGTTTCTGATCGCGCTGCTGCTCGGCGCGTGGCAGATGCTGGTACGCAGCCCGCTGCTGCCGTGGGTCGGCGACCCCGAGCTCTACTATCGATCGGTGACCGCGCATGGCTCGGTGATGGCTTACGTGCTGCCCACGTTGGTGTCGATGGGCTTCGGTTACGCGATCGTCGAACTCGCGCTCGCGCAGCGGCTTGTCGGTTTGAAATGGGCCTGGGCCGCATTCATCATGCTGGCAGTTGGCGCGGTGATGGCGATGGTGCCTGTCGCGCTAGGCAAGGCATCAGTGCTCTACACCTTCTATCCGCCGATGATCGGCAGTCCGTTCTACTACCTCGGTGTGGTGCTGGTGGTGGTCGGTTCGTGGATCTGGGTCGCGCTGATGCACGTGAATCTGCGCATCTGGAAGCGTGCTAATCCCGGCAAGCCGATACCGCTCGCGATGTTCGCCAACGTCGCAGGCGCGTATCTGTGGGCCTGGACCGCAATCGGCGCGGCGCTCGAAATCCTGTTCCAGATCTTGCCCGTCGCTTTCGGTCTCACCAACACGATCGATGCCGGCCTCTCGCGCATCCTGTTCTCGTGGACGCTGCATGCGATCGTCTACTTCTGGCTGATCCCAGCTTACATCGCGTACTACACGCTGGTGCCGCGTGCGATCGGCGGACGGCTCTATAGCGATTCGATGGCGCGCGTGTCGTTCATTCTGTTCCTTGTGTTCGCGATGCCGATCGGCATTCACCACCTGTTCGCCGATCCGCAAGTCGGTTCGGGCTTCAAGTTCCTGCATGCGGTGTTCACCGGCATGGTGTCGGTGCCGACGTTGCTGACGGTGTTCACCATCTGCGCTTCGGTGGAAATCGCCGGCAGACTGCGCGGCGGCAAAGGCGCATTCGGCTGGCTGACCGCATTGCCGTGGCAAAACCCGATGATGCTGGTGATCGCGTTTTCGTTCGTGATGCTGGGGCTCGGCGGTGCGGGCGGCCTGATCAACATGAGCTATCAGTTGAACTCGACCGTGCACAACACGCAGTGGGTGACTGGACACTTCCATCTGATTTTCGGCGGGGCGATCGTCATCATGTACTTCGCGATCGCGTACGAACTGTGGCCGCAACTGACCGGCCGTGCGATTACGTCGGTGAAGCTGGTGCGTACGCAACTGTGGCTGTGGTTCATCGGCATGATGGTGGTGACGCTGCCGTGGCATTACGTCGGTCTGCTCGGTGCGCCACGCCGCATGGCCTACTACGACTACAACATGCCGGGGATGGAATCACAGGCGTTCTGGGTAGGGATGTCGGCGGTGGGCGGACTGATCCTGGTGGTGTCCGGCGTGCTGTTCATCTACATCCTCGCGAAGTCGCAATTCGGACCGGAGGTACAGCAACAGAGTTTCCGCTTCGCGAGCGCGGTTCAGCCGGTCGAGCACGTGTCCGCCGCGCTCAATAGTTTCGGCTTGTGGGTGGCGTTGATGATCGGGCTGACGGTCGTCAACTACAGTGTGCCGATCGTTCAGTTGCTCAAATTGCCGCAGACGTCGGTGCCGGCAGTTGTCGTTGGAGCGCAGCGATGAGTCAGGAACGCGTCTTCAGCTTGCGCAATCCGTGGTTCACGGTGAGCCTGGGCGGCACGATTGCGATTGCCGTGGTCGCGATACTGATCGGCTTCGTCTGGTTGCCATCGGCGAATAGCGGATTCAGCGAGCGCGGCTTATGGGCGACGATTTGCAGCGCCGCGGGTGCGCCGTCGAGCTGGTACGGCGGCGCCAATATTGCCGGCCCGGCGCCGAGCGAGGTGGTGGTCTTGCCGCCATTGCGATGGGTGCGCGCAGATGCGAATTCGATTGGCCGCGGCGCGACGATTGCGACGCAGAATTGCTCGATGTGTCATGGCGTGCTGGGCACCGTGCAGGTGACGGCGCCTGCATTGGCCGGGCAGTATGCTGACGTGGTCTACAAAGAGTTGCGCGACTATCAGAACGGCGTGCGGCAAAACGCGGTGATGCAGCCGATTATCGCGGCTCGCAGTGATCAGGATTTGCATGACCTGGCGGCTTACTATGCTTCGCTGTCTCGCGCGCCGGCGGCCGAGGTTTTGCCTACAGGCGTTGGGCCGGATGCGAATGCTGTGAAGCTTGCGATGCAGGGTGATCCGCAGCGGAATATTGCGCCTTGTGCGGCCTGTCATGGACAGCTGGATCGTAAGGGGGCGGCACCCTGGCTTGGTGGGCAGTCGTCCATTTATCTCGCTACGCAGATGCGGGCGTTTGCTTCCGGTGCGCGGCATAACGATATTAATGAGCAGATGCGGAATGTCGCCCGCCAGATGACTTCGGCGGAGATTGATAGCGTGGCTAAGTATTACGCGGCTATGCAGTAATCGTTTGAGTTTGGTTTAGCCTTCGCGGCGCTTAACCGCGAATGAGGTGTCGGAAGGCCCGCACTCAGCGGGCCATTTTCTTGCCCAATGTCTTACGCGCAGCTCGGGCCTTTTCCGTTGCTTCTGCGTGGTGGCCGCTGGTGCCGGTTAATGTGCAGCACCAGAAACCTGTGCGCCCGCTTCTGCTCGCGACGCGACCTTTGTGCGCACCGGCTTGGGCCGCGCGGCATCCGCGGGTTTCGCGCTCAGCCTGTCATCTGATTTCTTCCGCACCGCCTCAGACAGAAGACTCGCGGCACGTTTGGCGGTGATGCGGCTATGGGGCACGTCCTTCGCATCAAGCGCGATCACCTGGTACAGTTCACGGTCGCATTCAATCTCGCGCTCGTACCCCTCGCCAGTTTCGACAAGCAGTTCCAGCAACGCCTGTTGGCTTTGCCGTTCCTCTCTTGTCATGCAGGGAGTCCTGCGTATTGAGGCCGCAAGCGTAACCAGCCGCTTAAGCTGATCCAATTGCCGGTTGCATAAATCGAAAGCTGAGAGCGCGAGTTTCTCGTACTGAAGCGCATCAACGGGCGCGCGTGAGGGTGCTTGAGGGGTCTTGGTAGATTTGCTCATGGTGCGATTTCCGGTTCGTTCCTGAATCGCCCGACACTCGCTGAAAGATGGGGTGAGCGGGCACGTGGCGAGGTTGACAGACTGGGTAACGAAACGAAACCAGCGGGCCTTGCGGCCCCCTCACCACGACCCGCCCATAGAAAAGGCGCGCGTGTTGAAGGGCACTACCCACTTTCGCAGGTAGTGCGTTTCGTTACGACGGGCTGTCAAACCCGCGCCGTTTTGTCTAACGGCAGGAACAATCTAACGCACCTATTTTTTAAGACGATCAACCAAACAGGCTAAACGCGCGAATTATAACTAATCTTTACATTTGGCCTGCCGCGTACCCTGTACTGATTTTCATGCAGCGCACTCAAGCGCTCGATCATCCTTCAACACGCTACGCGGTCTGCCGTATCAAGCCACTACAAACTCACCCGCGCTAACCCTCCGCTGCGTAGCCGCAGCCCCACCTCGCCTACCTGCAAGAGAAGAATCCCCGCTCCCCGTCTGAAACACAGCCACCGCCGAAGTCAACCTGCGAGCCTGGTCCTCCAGCGAACTAGCAGCCGCAGCAGCCTGCTCAACCAGCGCGGCATTCTGCTGCGTCACCTCATCCATCTGCGCAACAGCCAGGTTAACCTGATCGATCCCGGTGCTCTGCTCAAGCGCCGCCGCCGCGATCTCACCCATGATCGAACTCACACGCGAAATCGAATTGACGATCTCGGTCATCGTCGACCCCGAGCGTTCGACCAACTGCGACCCTGCCTGCACTCGCGCCGTCGAAGCATCGATCAACCCCTTGATCTCCTTCGCCGCCGCCGCGCTTCGCTGTGCCAACGACCGCACTTCGCTCGCCACCACCGCAAACCCACGTCCTTGTTCGCCTGCACGCGCCGCCTCGACCGCCGCATTCAACGCGAGAATATTGGTCTGGAAAGCAATGCCTTCGATCACGCCGACAATATCGGCAATCCGCCGCGAGTCGTCGACGATGCCATGCATCGTGCCCACCACCTGCTCCGTCAGATCGCCACCCTGTGCAGCGAGACTCGACGCACCCTGCGCCAGCGAGCTCGCCTGCTTCGCGTTGTCCGCGGTCTGTTTGACCGTCGAGGTCAGCTCTTCGATGCTCGCCGCCGTTTCTTCGAGCGATGCGGCCTGCTCTTCGGTACGCTGCGACAGGTCGGTATTGCCCGCGGCAATCTCGCTCACGCCCGTATCGATCGATTCCGTGCCGTGACGCACGGCATTCACCGTCTCGATCAGCGAGTCCTGCATCTTGCGCAACGCCGCGGCGAGACGGCCCATTTCGTTATTGCTCGTCACGTCGATCTGGCTGGTCAGATCGCCATTGGCAATCCGCTGGAACTGCGCGATGGTCGCATCGACCGGGCTAACAATCGCCCGCACCATCACCGCCCGCCCAATCAAGGCACCCAGCAGCGACAGCCCCATGCCGACCGCCACAGCAATGCAGATTGCGTAGAACAGATCCTGTGCGTCCTGATAACGCTGCGCACCGTGATCGATTTGCAATTGCTCGAGCGTGAGCATCGCCTTCTCGTACGCGCTGTAGAGCGACGGCAGCTTGTGCGCCTGCAACTGCTCGAATGCGTTTTTGTCACCCGCCTTGAGCGCGGCCAGCGCCGGCTCGACACCGTCGTGCAGGAAGGTATCGCGCTTATCCTGCATGTCCTTGATCAGGCGCTGTTCGTCGGCATCCGTGCTCGCGCGGCTCACATAATGGGCGAGGCGATCATTCGAGGCTTTCTGATACTGATCAAAGCGCTTGAGCACCGCGTTGGCGCCGTCCTGATCGTTCAGGTCGACCAACGACGCGTAAGTCGCCAGCGCCAGACGCAGGCGTAGCAACTGTCCAGCGCTACCTTCGAGGTCGGCGACTGCAGGCGTGTCTACGGTGTACATCTGCTGCAGCGACGCGTTGCTCGAACGCAACGACAGCAGTCCGGCGGCGGCGCCGAACAGCAGCACCAGGCCGAAGAACACGATCATCAGGGTAAGGCAGGTTCGAATCGACAAATTTTTCAACATCGGGCTGGTCTCCATTGGGCTGCCTGACCGAATGTTCAGAAAACTCCCCTCGGCCACGCGTGCTGCGCCCAAGCCCATCCGGCCAGGTCCGCAACCTTTGATCAAAATTTAAGCGAATGCCACATAGATGGTCTACGGCGGGATTACAAAAAACTTTATGGTTGATGGCGCATACAGTTGCGATACATCAACATACGAGCGGAAGTCGGCCGCTGTTTGGGCAGGGGCATTTGCGGGACTACCCGGGTGGCCGGCAGGCGGTGGTTGGTAGAAAGTGACGAGGCACGCGTCTCCGGAGCATTTCTATGTCAGAAATAGGCTCGGCCCTGCTGGTTTTCGCTTTATTGCTTGTCGGAACCGGCCTAGGCGTCTGGGTGCGACCGTTGCTGCCAGAAGAGCACAAGGCTCACGAAACCGTGCAACTCATCCAGCTGGTTATCGGCATGCTGGTGACGTTTGCCGCTTTAGTGCTCGGGTTGATGACGGCGTCCGCGAAATCCAGTTTCGATACCGAATCGAATGATTTGCGCACCTATGCGGCCGACCTGATCGAGTTCGACACCACCTTGCGGGAATACGGCAGCGATACCGATGAGGCCCGCAACCTGCTGCGGGTGTACACCGCAGCGGCGATTGCATCGACATGGCCTGGCGAGCCGGCTCCAGCCGGCGACTATCCGAGGAACATCGGCACACAGGACAACTCGCAGAAACTGGAGAACGTGAGGCTCGGCGACATGCTGACCGCGGTGGGAAGGCAGTTGCGGCAACTGCGAGCGCACGACCCGTTGCAACAGCGCGCGCTCAATGATGCCTTGACGCAATATCGGCGAACGGTGGATGCCCGCTGGAAAATCATCGAGGAAGCGCACAGCTCGATTTCTATGCCTTTTTTGATGACGCTGACGTTCTGGTTGTGCGTGATTTTTCTTAGCTTCGGATTGATCGCGCCGCGCAATGCGTTGGCTTTGGTCACGATCTCGCTTGGGGCAGTTTCTATTGCTTCCGCTATCTACGTGATCGTCGATCTGGATACGCCGTTTTCCGGGCCGATTGTCGTTTCCAGTTCGCCGATGAGAGATGCGTTGGAGCATCTCAGGCGTTGAGGGGTATTTGGCTTTGACGCCAGCCTTTCCTTCTCCCGCATGCCGGCGCTGTCCTGAATGACCCTAAATCACAATCCCTCCACGGCATCCGGTATCGCGCGACACCTTCCACGGTAAGGTGTCCGCCGTGCGGACACCCACCATCTAAGTCGTCGAACCGCATGCGCCCCGCGCACTGCAGGGCGATGCCTTTGAGGCATCGCGGCGGCCATCAATCGGCATTGGCGTAAATCGTACCGATTTCCGATAGTACGGACATCGCAGCGTCGTGCGCATCCGCCGCCGCGCAATATGCCAACAGCAAGGAGACGATTGATGGCAACCGACCGTTCGCGCATTTCGACGGATATCGATTTCGAGCAGGAAGGTTTTCAGACCGGTACGTTGCGCGTACCGCATTCGGTGGACCGCTCTGCCTATGGGCACATCCCGATCCCGATCGCCGTGCTGAAGCGTGGTGACGGCCCAACGGCGCTCCTCACCGGCGGCAATCATGGCGATGAATACGAAGGCCCGATCGCGCTGATGAAACTGCTGCAACGCATGCCGTCGATGAACATCAACGGCCGCCTAATTGTTGTGCCGGGTCTGAACTTCCCCGCGTTCCTCGCCGGGCGCCGGACTTCGCCAATAGACGCCGCGAACATGAACCGGATTTTCCCGGGTCGTCGCGATGGGTCCATCACGGAGATGATTGCGCACTACGTGGACACCGAGCTGTTTCCACGCGCTGATTTCGTCTTCGACATTCACGCTGGCGGTGCGTCCTTCGACCATTTGCCGACGCTGCTGGTGGCACCACCGGCCGACCCGGAACGACGCAGCGAATATCGGCGGATCGTCGACGCCTTTGCCGCGCCCAACGCGATGGTGATGGATCTGCTCGGTGAGGACCGCACGTATGGCGCAGCCATCGAGCGGCATGGAAAGCTGTTTCTGTGCGGCGAATTCGGCGGTTACGCGACCTGCAATCCGCAAGGCCTGGCGATCGTGGAGGAAGGTTTGCAGCGCGTGCTCGCGGCACTCGGCATCTGCGTCAACGCGCCGCTACCGACACCGCGCTACGACACGCACTGGCTGCAGGTCGACGGTGAACGGCATTACGTCTTTGCATCCACACGAGGAATCTTCGAACCGGCATTCAAGCTCGGCGACCGTGTGAGCGCCGGTGACCTTGCCGGGCGTGTCTTCGATCCGCACGCGCCGTGGGCGGCGCCCGTCCAACTGAGGTTTCGCAGCGCGGGCGTGGTGGTCGTCGTGCGTTCGTTCGCGAGTGTCGAGCCGGGCGACTGCGTCGCACTCGTGGCAACCGACGCCAAAGCGCTATGAACCAGGAGAAGGTCATGTCCGCAATCCCCCTGACGGAAAGCGTCGACGCGCGCGATGCGCTATACCGCAAGATCACGTGGCGCTTACTGCCGTTCCTGACGTTGTGCTACATGCTCGCGTACCTCGACCGCATCAACATCGGCTTTGCGAAGCTGCAGATGCAGAACCAGCTCGCGTTCTCTGACGCGGCTTATGGCGTCGCCGCGGGCATCTTCTTTATTGGCTATGTGCTGTTCGAGATTCCCAGCAATCTGCTGCTGCCGAAAATCGGCGCACGCAAGACCTTTTCGCGCATCATGATTCTCTGGGGCCTCACCTCCGCGTCGATGCTGTTCGTCCGGGACGTTCACACGTTCTATGCACTGCGCTTTCTACTCGGCGTTTTCGAGGCGGGCTTCGCACCGGGAATGGTGCTGTACCTGACTTACTGGTACGCGCCATCCCGCACCGCCCGCGCGATGGCGGTCGTAATGTGGGCTGGACCGATCGGCGGCGTTCTCGGCGGACCGTTGTCGAGCTGGGCAATGACGACACTCGCAGGCGCGCACGGCCTCGAAGGCTGGCAGTGGATGTTCATCGTCGAGGGACTGCCGTGCTGTGTGCTCGGCGTGATCGCGTTTTTCTACCTTGATGATCGTCCGCAGCAGGCAAAGTGGCTTTCCGATGAGGAGAACGCGTTGCTTCGCGCTGATCTCGACGCGCAAGGCGTCGACCGTGCGGCGAGCGACGCGCGGCATCACTCATTGCGAGCGACTGTCTCCGACCCACGCGTGCTCACGCTTGCGTTCAGCAATTTTTGCGTGATCGCGGGGATCTATACGGTGAGTTTCTGGCTGCCCACGATTCTGAAGACCGCGGGGGTCGCGGGTACGATGGCGATTGGACTGTGGTCGTCGATTCCCTACGTCGCAGCGATTGCCGCGATGGGTTGGCTCTGCCTCAGCTCCGACCGTCACGCCGAACGCCGCCGCCATAGCGCATTCGCCAGTATCGTGGGAGCCATCGCGCTTGCAATCGCAGGACTGTATTCGAACAGGCTCGGTATCGCGCTGCCGGCAATCACGCTTGCCACTGCCATGCTTTGGGGTTCCTACACGGTTCTATGGGCACTGCCTGCGGGGTACCTGGGCACGAAAGCCGCAGCCGGTGGGATTGCGTTCATCAACATTTGCGGCGCACTCGGCGGCTTTGCCAGTCCGATCATCATCGGTTACGTCAAGACATTGACCGGCGGCATGCAGGCGGGCATGTTGACGATCGTCACGATCGCACTCGCCGGTGCGCTCGCGATGCTCCTGAATCCAATCGAATCATCAGCGGAGACACATCATGCTTGAACAATCGACGACCTACAGCGTTGGCGACGCATCGATCACTCGTGTGACCGAGCAACATTTTCAGTTGAAGGCCGCCACGCTGTTCGCCGATTTCGACGCCGCCGTGATTCAGGAACATCGTGCGTGGCTCGCTGACGGGCAAATCGATGCAGCCGCGGAAAACTTGCTCCTGAACGTCAACACCTGGGTGGTGCGAGTCGGCGGCAAAGTCATTCTGATCGACACGGCAAGCGGCAACCATAAGGACCGGCCATTTAGCGCGCTCTTCCACCAGCTGAATACCCCGTACATCGAGCGGCTGGCGCGTGCAGGGGTTACACCCGAAGAGGTCGATTTCGTGCTGCTCACGCACCTGCACGTGGACCACGTGGGCTGGAATACCCGGCTCGACAACGGCCGCTGGGTGCCGACGTTTCCCAACGCGCGCTATGTGTTCTCAGGCGCCGAGCGGCAGTTCTTCGACACGCCGGCCGGCGAAAGCCGGCGCATGGTTTTCGATGACAGCTTGCTGCCGGTGATCGAAGCCGGACTCGCCGACGAAATCGGTCCGCAAGGCGGCGAATATCTGCCGGGCATCCGCTTTCATCCGACAGCGGGGCACAGCGCCGGGCACATGTCGATCGAAATCGAGTCCGCCGGCGCACACGCACTCTTTAGCGGCGATGTGTGGCATCACCCGATCCAGGTCTATCGTCCGGCGTGGAGTTCCGTGTTCTGCGCGGATAAGACTTACGCAAATGTCTCGCGACGGTGGGTACTCGACCGGGCGGTCGAAACGGATGCGACGGTGTTCACGCCGCATTTTGCCGGGACATCGGCGGGTGTTGTCGCGCAAGACAACGGCGGCTTCACGTGGCGTTTCTTGTGAACCGGTGATTCATTCCGGTAGGACCGTACCGGTGGCATGCAGATCTTTTCGCATGACGTGGGCTGCGCCTATCGTCGTTTAACGGCCATCACGCTCAGCGTCGCTCGCACCGGGGTGCAGCATCGCATCGAGAACACGAAGCAATCGCTGCAGCGCTGCGTTGGGATTGCTCTCAAGGTAGGCGAACGCCAGCGGCATCTGGACCGACAGGTCGGTGAAGCCCAGGAATTGCGCGCGCGCCGGCGGCCGCCCGAGATTCGCCGCATTGACGATTGCAGCGCCGATGCCGGCCGAAACGAGCGACAGGATCGCGGCCTCGGTACGCACTTCCTGCACAACATTGAGGGTCAACCCGGCTTCGCTGCACGCGCTGACCAGCATGTCGTAGTAAGCCGGGTAGGTTTGCCGCGGGAAGCAGACTACGGGTCGGCCATTCAGGTCGCGCGCGGAAATCGGCTGGTCTTCCGGAAGGCCCCAGCTTCGCGGCACCGCTGCCACCACGTCGCTAATGGCGAGAGGCAGCACACGCAACGTTCGCGGAAGCTCACCGTAGGTGTAGATAAAACCGCCGTCGAGTGTTCCGTTCAGGATCTCGGCAATCTGTTCGGGCGTATTCATCGGCGCCAGATGAATGCTCACCCCAGGTGCTTCACGCTGGAAGTTGTTGAATGCATCAGGCACAAGGCCGTCCCAACTTGCATTCTCGACCGCTCCCAGGCGTAAGGTGCCCTGGAGTCCCGATGCAACGAGCTTGACGGCGCGCGTGGCGGACTCGAGGATATTGAGCGACTTGCGAACTTCACGCAGAAACAGTTCGCCCGCGACGGTGAGCTTGACGCCCTGCGGGGTTCGGTCGAAAAGCCGCGCCCCCAGCATCTGTTCAAGGTCATGGATCTGGCGAGTAATCGCTGGCTGCGTGACGTTGATGCGCTCGGCGGCCAAGCGGAAGCTCTGATTTTCGGCGACCGCCGCGAAATACCTGAGGTGTCGTAGTTCCATGCTTGTCTCCTCTGTAGCCGTGATGGTCCGCTATTTTCATCGCGCAGTTTGGGGGCAGACGGCTATATGTTTGTGCGGCAAGTCGCGGGGATTTTACTGTCGCTCCCACCTTCCACCTGTCCCAGGCTGGTCGTCACATCTGGCCTGCGTGCCTTTGGCCAGTCTGCATTTGCACACAAACAACGCGCAGGGCAAAAAAATAGCCCCGATCTCTTTCTCCAAATCTTTCATCGTAAGGAGAAGTCGGAGCCTACGTTTCATCAGTGATTGATGTTCCTCCTGGTACGGTTCTTTTCCGTAATCACGTAAAGATTTCGGGACCAGTGGCTGCTAGCAAACATTTGGTGGCACCGTCGCTGGAGAAATGTAAAGTTCTACCGGTAGGCGGACCAGTTCGACGTAGGTATCGAGATGTGGCATTCAGCTGCCTCGAAGCAGCAGAGGACAGCCCTGTCACTGGGACATCCTTCCGATTTCCTGTTTCACTTCTTGTACAGTCGTCAACTGGCACGCATTCGCTGCACCGTGACTCTTGTAACCGATGATGGGGTTGAGGAGCGTTCGTCCGTGTCACGGAATAGCCCTCATAAATGCCTGAACATGTATGAGCATGTAGTGGAGGAAGTCGTCAAAGTGATTGACGGTAAGTCTGATCGGCTCGCCCACATCATATCGAATCGCATAGGCTATCAGTCGCGTCCGTACCCTCTCATTTGGCACCTTTCCAGCCGAATGGACGAAGCAATTCCGAACTTCAATGATCGAGGTAAGTTTCACCAAGACTTCGTCGTAATTCAACACGGAGTCGAGGCCTAACATGCGATGTAGCTTGCGTATCTGCTTGATTGTCTTGTTGCCCATTAAGATCGGCGCATTTGATAGCGTCGGGTAGGTTGCCTCCACTTCGGGCTCGTTGTGTACGGAAACTCCGTATGTCCGGGACACTGAATCGAACAGGACTTCGAATGCAGTACAAAGCTGAATCGTCGCAAACCTCAGAGATAGCTGACCGTAGTAGCCTGTCCTAACGCTTTGATCCAGGTCGCCCACGTTCCGGATGGTCGTGAAGTAGCCGTCAAAATCGTTCGATAGTCCAATCTCGATATCGGACCCAAGTCCTTCGAGATCCAGTGCCTCAAGCAGTCTAGAGCCTGCATAATGAGTTGCTACGCCCAAAACAAAGTCCCTATAGGTGCTGTAGGCAGGCGCAACTTCCTCATTGCGTATCGAAACGTTCCAATCCATGTTCTAGTTCATCGAAATAGAGCCACGCAGGTGCTGAAAGCGTGATTGCGTTACCTACACCACACGATACGCCCGTCCCGGACATAAAAGTGTGACCTGCAGCCCTTGTTCAGCCAGACAGATGGGATAAGCGTGGGCCGCATGTCACGAGTAACTGCAATATCCCATCTCGGTTTCGCTTCCTTGATAAGAAGCAGCTCCACCCTCTCGTTGCACCCGCACGGGCAACGGAACCCAACACACCAGTCTTCGTCGTCTTCGCGTGCCAACACTAGGTCAAACAGGGGTAGCTTTCGCGGCAAGCTGTCGCCCTCAGTAATGCGCACGCGCCGACGCCGGATAAAAAAGGCAAGCGCGCGTCGGCGAAGTTCGCTGAGCTTTATCATCATGTTCCTATCGTTTGCGTCCGCAGAGCGGGCAGTCCGAGAAGAGGCTCTTTAGCACCACGCGCAAGCGTGCCATTCAGATTGTGGCTGAATGCGGATTCCCGGAGGAAATCCTCCTCACCCGCGGCAATGCTGAATTCGGTGCGCGCGAAATTTTCGTTGCTGTCGTGTCGGAACGGAAATGCTCGCGCGAGGAATTCCAAAACACAAGCCGACGCAGCGCGCATGTTCAGGCTGATGACCGCCGGCGCCTCTTCTGCCACGCCCTTGAGGTAGCCAGCCCGAAGTTCTTCGCCATGGTCATCGGGAGCCACGGTCCGGAGATACTCTGCCCTGAGCGATTCGGGCGTATAGACCTTACGGTCCGCCAGCGTTGGTCCGCCCGGACGGACATAGTCGATGCGTCCACAGGCATCGGCGATTGCTGCGCCGCCCGGCGTTCGTCGAGTCGGTATCGACACGCCAACATCAAGCAACGGAATCAGAAATGCGGAGCTGACAAGGTCGGCTATATTCCGCGCTTCGAGCGTATCAACGCACGAAAAGATCACGTCGCACTGACTCGCGGCTACTACCGCTCCTCGGGCCGAAATCCGCTCCGGTACGCTACGGGCCACCCCCGGGCCACGATATGTTGCGATTGCGTCGGCGAATGCGAATACCTTCAGTTCCCCGGATGTGGCTCCAGCAAGGGTCGAGTTCAGGATGCGGTTCAGGTTGTGCGGTTCCAGCCTGTCGAAATCGATTAGCACGATCTCGTGAAACCCAAGCCGCGCCACCTGCTCAGCGACGATGGAGCCCGTGCCGGAAACGCCAACGACACAAGCGGAGAGGCGCCCCAACTCGTGCGTCATTGCCGTGGTGAAAGCGAGCGGTCGGCTTGAGGGTAAGCCATTGCTCCACCAGTAGCGAAGGTCGTGACCAGGGACGGCAACCAGCTCAATGTCCTGCATTGCCAGATCGGCGTCGTAGGTCCTCGCGAGCACGGCCCCACTGGGCACCATGATCGCGCTGCCGTGTGGGCCGTCCAACGCCGCGAACAGGCCCCGCATTGTGACAGCATCACTCGCGTCGTCTGCGGATGAAAATTCATACAATCCGGCGGGATGCGAGTGAATCAGAAGCAAGGAGTCTCCGTCAGCGTCGGCTCGATCGATCGCATCCTCAATCGACTTCCCCGGCCAGACTAGCCGGTCTGCCTCCCGTTTGCAGGCCGCGTGGGGTACCAGCAACACTTCACGCACCAGCAGGCGCATGCGAGGTCCCGGCGTTCTGGAGCAAACGAGAATTGCCGCAGCCTCCAGCCCGTCGCCCGGAAACAGATGCCGCTGTACCTCCGCGTGGGTTTCGGCCGTAAAGGTCAGGCTCGCGGGCGCCGTCACTGCGCCACCTCTTTTGCGAGGGCTGATTCGACCAGAGCAAGGTGCGTCACAACGTTGTCGGTTTCGGGACGCCAGGGTGCTGCGCCGCCGCGGTGCCGGGACCAGCGCTGATACGTCTTGCCGTCGATTTGCACGGTCGCCTCGGTTGCCGCGATCACCTGTCTCGAGACGAGCGCGATCGCCGGGTGCGCGTAAAACATATCAATTTGCGCCTGTGGATAATTCGACGGCACCTCCAGTGCGAGAGTGATCCGTTGCGTCGTATATCCCGACGGTACCGCGAAATTATGAATCAGTAGCCACCGGCGCTGATCATCGAGCCGGGTCTCCCAAGACGCGTAGTGCCGGTTGAGAAACTCCTCGTCCGATTCGAGCAGCGCAAAGTCGAACCGCGGGTTGATGGACGAATCTCCATTGCTCACGTCCCGCGGCGTCAATCGGAGCTTTTCGATTCCCGGTCGCCGGAGATCAATTACAGTATCGAGTTGAACCTCTTCCTTCGGCTGGCCGACTACCTTGAGGTAGATGTGCCAGGCTTGCTTGATGTCAAAGCCGGCCTTTTCCATCGCATCGCGAACCGTGATCTCTGGCACGTGGAGGTCGAGTCGCACCCCCTGTACGTTCAGGATCCAGGTCGCGAGTCGCCCCACGAATGCCTCGATCCCAGCGGCGCCCAAGTCCACCAGCTCCGTATTGCCCAGCTCTCGATCCGGACCGTCCGCCCGCTCGAAGTGCACAGTCTTCTCGGGCGCGATTCCGCCGAGCTTGCGCACCTGCGCTCCCGAGATTACCGGACTCGGCCATTCATAACGAACTCCGTCAATCGTCAGGAAATACAGCCGGTCGCTCACGACGACGATGAATTGACGCCCGTCGCGGCGAAGATCAACGACTTCATCGGGACGTACGTCCTCCAACTCCCCGTTGCTCAGCAGGAGAAGCACCGCGGCACCCTCCGACGGCTTGAAGCCTGCCGCCGCCGCAATCTGGGCGCCAGTGGGTGTTTTGTCCCCAGCATTGACTCGTCGAAACACGAAGTCCAGCCCCGATACCTGGATAAACCCCTCCTCGACGAGGCCATGCAGTTGCACGGCAGCTAGCGTGACGGGGTTTCCAGGAAGCTCACCATGGAAATTTTCAGTCATTTTTGGCTCCTTTATAAGCCGTAATTGATGTGTTAATGAACTATAACACCTTATTTTTTGGTGCGCAAAGATGGGGTGTGGACGTATTTTTTGAGGTAAAAGTATTGACTTTTAGTTGTGGAAAACCTACATTTCAGGCAATGAGGGGGTGTTTTGCCCCCTCCACTCACCCACCTCCCACCTCCCACCAAAAAAGGAAATCACATGAACTCGCCGGCACGAGCCGCTTCTGGCACCAAAAAGACACTGACGTTGGTGTTGAACGATACGGAGATGGAAGTGCTTGAATCTCTGTCCAACGCCCGCTCGCTGAGCAAGGTCGCGGTACTACGTCAGGCGTTGCGCCTGTATCAGACCGTAGATGTGCGTCAGCAGCGAGGGGAGAAGCTTTTCTTCGAAAATGAGAAAAGCAAAGAAAAAGCTGAACTAATGCTTCTGTGAGTTTTTTATGGTCATCCTTCAGAACCGTCTGACCGGCAAGGAAGAGCTGGCACAGGTCGTCACACCAATCGAGCAATTCGACGTGAACTGCTATCTGGCGGACTGGAAACCGGTTTTGGATGCAGAGATCGATAACCTTAAACGCACAGGACAGTACACACGGCAAGGCGTGGCACGACGCAACGTCGAAGATGCCCACTGGTTGTGGGCGGAGAAGGTCCAGGATCGGGCCAGACAGTTGCAGTGGAACTCGCACGCACTTCGTTGTGGCGGCAAGACGCAAGGACTGATGTTTGTTGACATGCTCCGCCTCTGCAGGCTGCCGTCGCAGCAGAACATGCACATGGTTTACATCGACCTTGTGTCTACTGCGCCGTGGAACCGACCAGGACTCACTGCGCACCCTGTTTATCGCGGAGTAGGGAATGTTCTTGTCACTGAGGCAATCTTGCACAGCGTAGATGAAGGATTTGGCGGACGCATTGGTCTGCACGCGCTCCCCCGAGCCGAGAGCTTCTATCGCGACCAGTGGAAGATGGTATGCCTCGGGCCAGATCCCCAATACAGCAGCCTGCCCTACTACGAGCTGACCACGGAGCGCGCCACCGAGTTCCTACGCCCTTGACGGGCCAACTGAACCGGAGATTGATATGGCAAACAGAATTCGTCCTAGCACGGACTGGTACCGTCGAAAGGTCCTTTCGATGGAAGATGGCGACTATCTCATTGGTCCCGCCTTTGATCCGGAAATTGAGGCGCAACCGCACGAAGACAGTGCAAACCCTGTACTGGCGTTCGGCTCGCTTCTGCGACTGGAACGTCGCGGCCGTCAGTTGACTGTTGCGGAACTTGCGAGGGCTATCGACGTGGACGAGGCGGAAATCCGGAGCATTGAACATGACCCCAACTACCGTGCACGACCGCGCACTATACTTAGCATAGCAGAGCATTTTGATCTGCCGCCCAAGACAGTGATGAAACTCGCGGGCGCAGCAGCTTCGAATGACGACGGATTTGTCGAGAAAGCCATGCGTTTCGCGGCGCATTCGGACGACCTTGGCAGCCTGACCAAAGAAGAAAAGCAATTGCTCAAGAAGTTTGTCGAGTATTTGAGAGAAAACAGCTAGGAGGCATCGTGAAGGAGTTGGTGGGGGCACGAGAACAGCGCGACATAGAACAACTCGTCGCGAAAATATTACGAGACCTCGGCAATCCGGAGCCTCCCTTACATCTTGGCCAGGTGAGAGATCTGCTCTCGCTTGATCTCAAATACTATTCGACGACCGACGTCGGCCCGTTGGCGGAAATCTCCCACAGGTTGAAAGTTGCAGGCAAACAACTCGTGGAGCGCCCCGGGCTTCTCCTGGACGTAGTCAAGAAAGCAAAGCTGAGCGGCCTCTGGTTACCGGACGATCGGCGCATCTTCATTGACAGTGAATTGCCTCCGCCAAAGCATCGCTGGATCGAAGCGCATGAGATCACGCATAGCTTTGTTCCGTGGCACCGCGAGTTCCTGCTTGGCGACGACGAATTGACGCTAGATCCTGCGTGTCACGCGGTGATCGAGGCCGAGGCCAATTTCGGCGCGGGCCGACTGATCTTTTTCGGGAACAAGTTTGCTGGCGATGCGCGCGACTGCGATCCGACCTTCAAAAGCATCAAGCGTCTGCAAGGCCATTACGGAAACACGTTGACGTCAACGTTCTGGCGGTTTGTGGAGGACCGCGACGCGGAAGTCCCCGCGTTCGGCCTGATCAGCCGGCATCCGCATTACGCTGACATCGGCTCCAGTTCTTCCGGTGATCCTGTACATCGATTCGTTGCTTCCACCGCATTTCACGCACGATTTCCAGACATCAAGCCGCTGGATGTCTATACCCTCGTCGCGCGCAACGCGTCCTGGAGCCGGAAAGGACCTGTCGTTGACGGAATCGATACTTTGACGGACGCTACAGGCGCGCCCGTCAGGTTCGTTCTCGACGGTTTTTGTAATTCGTATCAGGTCCTCACGTACGGACGTTGTGTCTGATTTGCTGACGCGAAATGCAACTCAAGATCAAATCGCTGCTACTGTAACTTTGAGGCTTTCATGCTGCATGTAGTTCTTGATACCAACATCCTCCACCAAGAAGGTCTTTATTCAACGAACATGCGCCTGCTCCAACGGCTTGCGGAGTCTGGCGAGGTTCAGATCCATATACCAGAATTCGTCAAACGGGAATTCCTTACAAAGAAGGAAGAGCAGGCACTCGAACATGCCGAAGCAGCCTCGAGGGCGCTTGCGGCTCTTGGCAAGAGAGTCGGCAACAGAGCGGAATTTGGGCAGCAGGTTGCCGAAGCACTCGACGCAGTCGCAGCGCTCGAGGCCCGCATTGTGACCGTGCTTGAAGATGACTTCCAGTCGTGGGTAGACGCCACACGTTCAGATCTACCGCCGTTTGATCCGGCTTCGATCACGGCAGTCTTTGACGGATACTTCACGGGATCAGGCCCATACCGTAAAGCCAAGTGTCGCGAGGACATCCCGGACGCCGTCATAAGCACGGTCATCGAAAGGTTAGCCGCGCTACACCCAGGTCTTTATGTCGTTGTCAGAGACAGCGTGCTGCAGGAACACCTCAGTACGATCGAGAACGTAATCTCAAAAGACGACCTCGCGACATTCCTTGCGTCGGCTGAGGTTCAGCAAAGTGTCAACCGAATCGATGCGGAGTTGACAAACGTCGAACTCGGCAAGGCATTCATGAGATCCGACCGCTTTCTGTCGACTGTGTCCGCCCAACTCCGCCTTGCGAACGACGCACTTGAACATGTGTATCTCGAAGACGACGGCGTAACAGGAGCATCCCGGCTTGAGATGAACAGCTTTGGGGCAAATGTGAATACGCCAAGCCCTGTCGACATCGGGGAAATTGCATACGGAGATCCCGTTTATCTCAAGGACGGGAAGTTCTCGTTGCCCACAACGTTTAATACGACGGCCAGCATCCACTTTTGCGCATCGTACAGCGATTACATTCAACTCAAGCCGCCCCGTAGCGAAACAGTGGAAGACTGGAGCATGAACGGAGATGGTATCTGCGATCTGACGGAGATTCGGCGAGTGTCTCTGACAGGGACTATTGAACTAGAACTGGATCTTTCGGCCGTCGACAAGCTGGGCGAACTCCTACCTCAGCTCGCCTTCCGTGCTGATTCATTGGAGCTGGAGATCTCGTCGGCGGAAATTCTCTGATGCATCAATAGTGCTCGCCGGTTTTATCCTCTCGGCAGGACCGAAGCGCCTTCGCCACGTCCTAGTGGCACGGCGAACGAAGGTTGCATGCGATCGCCGCCCGATGCAAGACCGTGACCACGTGAAATCCGGTATGCATCGGCTTCTCCCTGATGCTTCCGATTCAACGTAGGCAATGTTTACGACTTTTTCGTGGCAGCCTCCGGCGAAGGCTACCCGTTCGGGCCGTCAGCCTACAACCTTGACGATAAGTGAGGAACAAAAGATCGCCGGCAGCCGCGGCATCCCTTCCGCAAATGTTGCGGGTCAGGGAACGCCCTAAATCCCAAATATAAAAAGAAAACCCCGCCATAAGGCGGGGCTGATCTTTACATTTCGGGATTACGGGAGGTCAGAACGGAATATCGTCATCCATCTCATCAAACCCACCGCCGGCCGGCGCGCTCGGACGGCTCGAACCGCCGCCACCGCTACCACCACGCGAAGCGCCACCACCCGAAACCGCGCGACCACCGCCACCGCCGCTACGCTCCGACGGCTCACCGCGGCTATAACCGCCTTCATCGCCACCACCACCGCCCGACGAACCGCCACGGCCACCCAGCATTTGCATCTGCTCGGCGACGATTTCGGTCGAGTAACGGTCGGTGCCGTCCTGAGCCTGCCACTTGCGGGTGCGGATGCGCCCTTCCAGGTACACCGACGAACCCTTCTTCAGATATTCGTTCACGATTTCAGCAAGCCGGCCGAAGAACACCACACGGTGCCATTCAGTTGCTTCCTTCATTTCGCCGGACGTCTTGTCCTTGTACCGATCCGTTGTCGCAAGGCGGATGTTCGCCAGTGCGTCGCCGCTCGGAAGATAACGAACTTCCGGATCGGCTCCGAGATTGCCGACGAGAATGACCTTGTTCACGGATGCCATGAGTTTCTCCTGTTGATTCTGTTACGGGCGGCGCGGCAACACACGATTCACGTCTCAAGCCAGCGGGCCAGAGACCGGAACTGCGCCTCAGCCCGCCGCCGGGTGAGTTCTGAGTAAGCCTTTTTACGCCTTGCGCGGCGGCTGTTTCATCTGTGCGGCGATTATAAGCCAGCAAAAGACCAAGCCCGAGCAGGTAAAGAACACAGCGCTCTGACCATCCACTTTCAGCAGCCAGCCGCCGACCACCCCGCCCAGCGCAAGACCAATCGACTGCGTGGTGTTGTACACGCCCGCCGCCGCCCCCTTGCGGGTTCCCGGGGCCAGTTTCGACACCAGCGAAGGCTGCGACGCTTCAAGAATATTGAAGCCCAAAAAGTAAACAAAGAGGATGGCCGCCACAGTCAGAATCGTATGCGGTGCGACGCCCAACAACAACTGTCCGATCAGGATAAGACCGATTGCGGAAAGGAGCACGATTTTCATTTTTCCGCGCTTTTCCGCGGCGATGATCGCCGGGACCATCATCACGAAAGATAGGCCCATCACCGGCAAATACACCTTCCAGTGCGACGCGACCGGCAGGCCGCCGGCTTCGAGAATACGCGGCACGACGAGAAACAACGCGGTTTGCGTGGCGTGCAGCACGAGCACGCCAAAATTCAGGCGCAGCAGCTCGACGTTATGCAGCACCTCGGCGAACGGCGCACGCACGTGCACGGGTTTGGGCGCATCCGGGACGACCCACAGCACGAGACCAATCGCCAGAATCGAGAAAATGCCGACCAGCGTGAACAGGCCGCTCATGCCGACCCACTGGAACACGATCGGCGCACCGACAATCGCCACCGCGAACGAAACGCCAATACTGCCGCCAACCATCGCCATCGCCTTGGTGCGATGCTCTTCGGAGGTCAGGTCGGCGATAAACGCGATCACCGCGGACGACACCGCGCCCATACCCTGAATCACCCGCCCGACAATGATCCACGTCATGTCGTGCGCGCCCGCCGCGACGAAGCTGCCAAGCGCGAAAATCAGGAGACCGGTCGCAATGACCGGTTTGCGGCCGACTTTGTCGGAGATCCAGCCATAGAAGATGTACAGCATCGACTGCGTCACGCCGTACGCACCCAGCGCGATCCCCACCAGCAGCACGTTGTCGCCGCCGGGGATGGTCTTCGCGTAGATCGAGAACACCGGCATGATCATGAAGAGACCGAGCATGCGCAGCGCGAAGATGGCGGCAAGCGACACGGTCGCGCGCATTTCAGGCGCGCTCATGCGTGAGGATGTGGCGGACGGATTGGACATCGGGAACGTTCTTTGAATGAGCGGGGCGGCAAACATACGGCGCGGCATTCGGGCCGGCGGCCTTGCCAGACGCTCGTCCGGCGCCTCGCGGCGCCTTGTACTCGCGAAAAATGGCCCCAGTTAGGCCTCTTTCCCGCGGCGCTGGACCGCAGCCTTACAGCTTGCCTTGCACCTTCTTCGGGCTGTCAGGAAGCCGTAACGGCGGTCTTGAAAAGTCGTTATAGTAGCAGGTTTAGCCTCCTCCTCTTTCCGCCAGGTCACGGGCCAAGTCTTGGAATAACGCGTGGAACAAATCCGTATCCGTGGGGCTCGCACCCACAACCTGAAGAACGTCAATCTCGACCTCCCACGTCACAAGCTCGTCGTGATTACGGGCCTATCCGGCTCGGGTAAATCGTCGCTGGCGTTCGACACGCTCTATGCGGAAGGACAGCGCCGCTACGTCGAAAGTCTCTCCGCTTACGCCCGCCAGTTCCTGCAATTGATGGAAAAGCCGGACGTCGACCTGATCGAAGGCCTCTCGCCGGCGATCTCGATCGAACAGAAGGCGACCTCGCACAATCCGCGTTCCACGGTCGGCACCGTCACCGAAATTCACGACTATCTGCGGCTATTGTTCGCCCGGGTCGGCACGCCGTACTGTCCGGACCACGAAATTCCGCTGGAAGCGCAAAGCGTCTCGCAGATGGTCGACGCGGCGCTCGCGCTGCCGGAAGAGACCAAGCTGATGATCCTCGCGCCGGTGGTGGCGAACCGCAAAGGCGAACACGTCGAGCTTTTCGAAGAGATGCAGGCGCAGGGCTTCATCCGTTTTCGCGTGCGTTCGGGCGGCGGCACGGCCAACGAAGGCGTCGCGAAGATCTATGAAGTCGACTCGCTGCCCAAGCTCAAGAAAAACGACAAGCACACGATCGACGTCGTCGTAGATCGGTTGAAAGTGCGCGGCGATATGAAGCAGCGCCTCGCCGAATCGTTCGAAACGGCACTGCGTCTCGCCGACGGCCGCGCGATCGCGCTCGAAATGGATACGGACAAGGAGCATCTGTTCAGCTCGAAGTTCGCCTGCCCGATCTGCTCGTATTCGCTGCAGGAACTGGAGCCGCGCCTCTTCTCGTTCAACAACCCGATGGGCGCGTGCCCGGAGTGCGACGGCCTCGGCCAGATCACCTTCTTCGATCCGAAGCGGGTTGTCGCGCATCCGTCGCTGTCGCTGGCAGCGGGCGCGGTGAAGGGCTGGGACCGGCGTAATCAGTTTTACTTCCAGATGCTGCAGAGTCTCGCGGCGTTCTACGAGTTCGACATCGACACGGCCGTCGAAGACCTGCCCGAGAAAGTCCGCAAGATTCTGCTGTTCGGTTCGGGCAAGCAGGAGATTCCGTTCTCATACATCAACGAGCGCGGCCGCACTTCCGTGCGCGAGCATGTGTTCGAAGGGATCATCCCGAACCTGGAGCGGCGTTATCGCGAGACCGATTCGGTTGCGGTACGTGAAGAGCTCGCCAAGTATCAGAACAACCAGCCCTGCCCCGCTTGCGCCGGCACGCGGCTGCGTCGGGAAGCGCGTTTCGTGCGGATCGGCTCGAACAGCGACGCGCGCGGCATCTTCGAAATCAGCGGCTGGCCGTTGCGCGACGCGCTCGGCTATTTCCAGACCTTGCGGCTCGAGGGTTCGAAACGCGAAATCGCCGACAAGGTCGTCAAGGAAATCGTCGCGCGACTCATGTTCCTGAATAACGTCGGGCTCGACTACCTGTCGCTCGAGCGCAGCGCGGAAACGCTGTCGGGCGGTGAAGCGCAGCGGATTCGCCTCGCCTCGCAGATCGGTTCGGGTTTGACGGGTGTGATGTACGTGCTGGACGAGCCGTCGATCGGTCTGCATCAGCGCGACAACGATCGCCTGATCGCCACGCTCAAGCATTTGCGCGACCTGGGCAACTCGGTGATCGTCGTCGAGCACGATGAAGACATGATTCGCATGGCCGACTATGTGGTCGACATGGGGCCGGGCGCGGGCGAACACGGCGGCATGGTGATCGCCGAAGGCACGCCCAAGCAGGTCGAGGCGAACGCGGCATCGATGACCGGGCAGTACATGTCCGGCGCCCGCAACATCGAATTCCCGGACGAGCGCAAGGAACCGGACGAGCGCCGTCTGCGCATCGTCGAGGCATACGGCAACAATCTGCAGCACGTCTCGCTCGATCTGCCGGTCGGTTTGCTGACCTGTGTGACCGGCGTGTCCGGTTCGGGCAAGTCCACGCTGATCAACGACACGCTGTACCACGCTGTCGCGCATCACCTGTATGGCTCGTCCACCGAGCCGGCGCCGTACGAATCGATCGAAGGTCTGGAGCACTTCGACAAGGTCATCAACGTCGACCAGTCGCCGATCGGCCGCACGCCGCGCTCGAATCCGGCCACGTACACGGGCTTGTTCACGCCGATCCGCGAACTGTTCGCGGGCGTGCCCGCGGCGAAAGAACGCGGCTACGAAGCAGGCCGCTTCTCGTTCAACGTGAAGGGCGGCCGCTGCGAATCCTGCCAGGGCGACGGCGTGCTGAAGGTGGAAATGCACTTTTTGCCGGACGTCTACGTTCCCTGCGACGTCTGTCACGGCAAGCGCTACAACCGCGAAACGCTGGACGTCCAGTACAAAGGCAAGAACATCAGCGAAGTGCTCGACATGACGGTGGAGAATGCCTACGAGTTCTTCAAGCCGGTGCCGGTCGTCGCGCGCAAGCTGAAAACCTTGCTGGACGTGGGTCTCGGCTATATCCGGCTGGGCCAGTCGGCCACCACTCTGTCGGGCGGCGAGGCACAGCGCGTCAAACTTTCGTTGGAACTGAGCAAGCGCGACACGGGTCGCACGCTATACATCCTGGACGAGCCGACCACCGGTCTGCACTTTCACGACATCGCATTGCTGCTGGAAGTCATTCATCGTTTGCGAGACCAGGGTAATACCGTCGTGATCATCGAGCATAATCTCGATGTAATAAAGACCGCCGACTGGGTCATCGATCTCGGCCCCGAAGGCGGAGCCGGCGGCGGTCAGATCATTGCGCAAGGCACGCCGGAGCAGGTTGCCAAGTCGAAGGCAAGTTTTACCGGTAAGTATCTGGCGCCTCTGCTGAAACGCATTGCCAGTAGAAAGTAACGCTGCACAACACGGGTTGGAGACTGAATAAGCCATGGCCAAGCGGAATCAGGCGAGCGACGACGGGCAAGTGCGGGACCTACGCCCACGCCCGGTCAGGCTGACTAGCGACATGAGCCTGCCGAAGCTGTCGGCGGTCGAAATCGGCAGTTACGTGCTGATGCTGATCGGAATGTGGGCGGTCATCGAACTGAAGCTGCTCGGCGCCTTGCTCGCCGGGCTGCTCGTGTTTCAACTCGTGCACACCATCGCGCCGCGCATCGAACGGCATATGTCGAGTCAGCGCGCGCGCTGGCTCGCGGTGGTAATCCTCTCGGCCGTGATAGTCGGTGCATTGACGGGGCTGACGCTCGGCATCATCGAACATTTCGAGAACGACGTGCCGAGCGTGCAGAAACTGCTCGACCAGGCGATGCAGCTAATCGACCAGGCGCGCGGCCGGATTCCGCAATTCGTCGCCAACTATCTGCCGGTCGATACCGACCAGATGAAGGCCAAGGCGGCCGAGCTGATGCAGACGCACGCGAACATGCTGCAGCAAAGCGGCAAGACCGCGGCGCGCGGCTTCACGCACATTCTGATCGGCATGATCATCGGCGCGATCATCGCGGTCGGAGCGCAGAAGCATATGCAGCGGCTGCCGCTCTCCACGGCGTTTGTCACGCGCGTGACACGTTTCGCCGACGCCTTCCGCCGCATCGTGTTCGCTCAGGTGAAGATTTCCGCGATCAATGCGGTCTTCACCGGCATCTTCCTGCTGGTGGTCCTGCCGATCTTTCACGACACGCTGCCGCTCTCCAAAACGCTGGTGCTGGTGACGTTTATCGTCGGCTTGCTGCCGGTGATCGGCAATCTGATCTCGAACACGATCATCGTCGCGGTGGCGCTCTCGGTGAGTTTTCCTGCTGCGATCATGTCGTTGGTATTCCTGATCCTGATTCACAAGCTGGAGTACTTCCTGAACGCGCGCATTGTCGGAGGGCAGATCGAGGCGCGCGCCTGGGAACTGCTGATCGCGATGCTCGTGATGGAAGCCGCGTTCGGCATTCCTGGCGTGGTGGCGGCGCCGATCTTCTATGCGTATATCAAGCGGGAATTGATTTATCTGCGGCTGGTGTGAGCGGGTAGCAGCAAGCGGAAAAAAAACGGCACCTGGGTGCCGTTTTTTTCATGCATCAGAAGTCGATGCGTGCGTTCAATGACAGCGTGCGCGGATCGCCCGGCGTCACGTAGTCCGCGTACTGATATTCCCAGTAACGGCGATTGAGCAGGTTGTCGATCGCCGCGCGGAACGTCACGTCGTAGCCGCCGATGCGCGTGGCGTAGCTCGCACCGAGGTTGACCAGCATGTAGCCCGGCGCGTTCAGATCGGCGCTGGGACGCACGTTGGTATTGCCGGTGAACTTCGCGTCGGCGCCGATACGCAGCCCCGGCACATACGGCACGGAGTACGTCGCATGGCCCGCCACGACGAACTGCGGCGCGCCGGCCACGCGATTGCCGTTGTTGGCCGCGCCCTTCTCGTACTTTGTGTTGATCCACATGAGGTCGCCGCCGACATTCCAGCTCGAGCCCAGACGTACATCGCCGCCGAACTCCACGCCCTGAAAGATCGACTCACCGTCTTGCGTAAAGACGTTGGAACTGTTTGCATATGCCGAGCCGCGTTCGATCCGGAACAGCGCGGCCGTCGCGCTCCAGCGCGCATGCTCGCTCTTGATCCCGACTTCGTACTGCTTGCTGCGCAGCGGCTTGAGCAACTCGCCCCGGTTCGCGTACGTGTCGCCCACGACGGTACCCGCCTCCAGCGATTCGACGTAACTGGTGTACAGCGTGGTGGTCGGCGCCAGCTTGAACATCAGCGCGACGGAAGGCGTCACGACACCGTTCTGACGATACGTCGAGAGCGTCGCGCCAGTGGTCGAATAGCCGTGCTGTTCGTAGTTCGTGTAACGCACGCCGCCGAGTACCGACCAGCGCTGCGTCAACTGGATCGTATCGCTCGCAAACAGTGCCTTTTGCGTGACGTCGCTGTCGCGGTACGTGTAGTAATTCGACGCGCTGTTGAAAGTATTGGTGTTCGGCTGATAGATGTTGCCGGTGCCGATCTGACCGAAGAAACTGTTCGCGCCGTAGTCGTTGGTTTGCCGCTGATAGGCTGCGCCGAACACGAGCTGATGCTGGAACGGCCCGGTCTTGACATTGCCTTCCGCCGACACCTGCCACAAGCTCAGCTGATGCCCTTCCTTGCCGGCGAAGCGGGTATCCGTGTAATCGCCTGCGCTGTTTTGCAGGTAGTACGTGCTTTCGTTGCGATCGCGCGAGCTTTTGCTGTAGCTGTAGTTTGCGTTGAGCGTCCAGTCCTGGCCGAGGTTGTATTGCACGCCTGCGGTGTAGAGCTGGACGTTCGTATTCAGATGCTGATCGGGGCCGGAGAGGTCGCCTGTGCCACCGCTCAGCGTATGCGGCAAGCTCGTGCCGGAATATTGCGCCGTCGAGATCGCCCCGGTGATACCGCTCGAACGACGCTGCTGATACAGCGCGCCGAAGGTCGCCTTGAGGTCGCGGGTGATGCGGGCGTCGAGCGCCAGCGAAACAGCATCGCGCCGCACGTTACCTTCGTTGTAGGTCTTGCCTTCTTCGTGCGTCGCGTTCAGGCGGTAGCCGAACATGTCGTTCGGGCCGACACGTCCGCCGAGGTCGGCATGCTCGCTCCATACGCCGTCGGTCTGATAGCCGATGTCGACGCTACGTATCGGCGTGCTCGACACCGGCGGCTTTTTCGTCACGTAGTTGACCACGCCGCCCGGCGCGCCGAAGCCGTACATGAAACCGGTCAGCCCCTTCAGCAATTCCACTTTTTCGAGCTGCTCGTACGGCATCGTGATCCCATAGCTATTGAAGGGCATGCCGTCAATCTTGAAGCCGGACTGCCAGTCGAGTTGCATGCCGCGCACCGTCACGTAGGTGGCCCATGCGTTGTAAGCGTTGCCGTTGTCGGATACGGAGGCGTCGGTGGCGAACACGTCGCCGAGCTTGGACGGCTGGCGATCCTGCAATTCTTCGCTGGTGACCACCGTGGTGGAGAACGGTGTGTCGAGTTGCGAGCGCGCGCCGAGCGCCCCGCTGCTGACGTCTTCTTTCAGATGCTGTGGCGTGTCTTGCGTCGCCGTGACCTTGACTGTCGGCAGCGCTTTTTCGCTTGCGTCCGGCGTCGCCTGCGCGATGGACGCCTCTTGCGCCCACGCCCCATGACTTGCCGCGAATGCCAGACACGCCGCCACGTGCAGTGGCCGCACCGTCAGCCGCTTCTTCGGCTGCTTTACCCCGTTTTTTACGCTCATCGCTGATTCCGTTTTCTTCGACACCCATATCAAATGAGAATAATTCCCATTCACACAGGTCGCGATGATGCCGAAGAAATTATGCTAATTGTAAGGTTTGATATGCGACATTTTGTCGCACATGGCGAATCCACACCGCCTGAAAGCCGTGCCAGATAAGGGTCTACGCGATGCGCGCAAGCGACTTGCCTGAGCGGCCCCGCGCCATGCTTACGAGAAACTTGCAGCCGATGGCACGATTCCATAAGATGAGAACAATTCCCATTTGCAGCTAGCCTTTGCCGTGACACCCCGTCAGAATTCCCGCCGCATTTCGCCGGCTCGCCCATGAGGCGGCAACTCGTCCGCCTGCACCGCTGGTTCGGTGTCGCCATTGCGTTGTTTCTGTTCGTCGCCGGCCTGACCGGCGCGATCATCGCGTGGGATCACGAACTCGATGCGGCGCTGAACCCGTCGTTCTTCAAAGCGCGCACCGCCGGTCCGGCGCTGTCCGGACTCGAACTGGCGCGCCGCGTAGAAGCCGCCGATCCGCGCCTGCAGGTGACGTATCTGCCGCTCGACGCCGAACCCGGCCACACGCTGCAGATGATGGTGCTGCCGCGCACCAACCCCGCGACGAAGCAGCCCTACCCGCTCGACTTCAACCAGATTGCCGTCGACCCCGCCACCGGCGACATCCAGGGCCGGCGCGAATGGGGCGCCGTTTCACTCGCGCGGCTCAATCTGATTCCGTTCATCTACAAGCTGCACTACACGTTGCATTTGCCGTTCACCGGCGGCGTCGATACCGGCACGTGGCTGATGGGCATCGTTGGAATCGTGTGGCTGTTCGATAGCGTGGTCGCCCTATGGCTGTCGTTTCCGAGCCTCAAGGCATGGCGCAAGTCGTTTGCATTCCGCATCGGACGCGGCGGCTATGCGCTCACCTTCGATCTGCATCGTTCGGGCGGCGTGTGGATCTGGGGCCTGCTGGTGATCGTCGCGCTAACGTCGGTATCGATGAATCTCTCCGGGCCGGTCGTTCGGCCAGTCGTGTCGCTAGTCTCGAAGCTCACGCCTGATCCGATCAACAACCCCGAAATTCTGCGTGCGCCGCAGCCCGGCGATCAGGTACTGAGCCGCGAGCGCATCGTGCAGCTAGCCGAGCAAGCCGGTAAGGCGCAGAACCTGAAAGTGCCGCCAGGCGGCGTCTACTACGCGGAATTCCTGCACGCCTACGGCGTCGGCTTCTACGCAACCGGCAACGATCACGGTGATCTCGGCCTCGGCAATCCGTGGATGTATTGGGACGCGGCCACCGGCAAGCAACTCGGCGCGCAGATTCCCGGCAAGGGCACAGCGGGCGACATCTTCATGCAGGTGCAATTCCCCCTGCATTCGGGACGCATCCTCGGTATCGGTGGACGGATTCTGATTAGCGCGATGGGGATTGCAGTCGCCGTGTTGAGCGCAACGGGACTACTGATCTGGCTGAAGAAACTGAATGCGCGCCGCCGTTCCGCACAAAACGCACGGCTCGCGCCGGACGCGCGGAATGCGGGTAGCTCCGCAATGCGGTCCTGATCTGACGAGGGAGCGCCGACTCATTCGGCGCAAGCTTGCAGCGGAGTGATGCGGCCGCGGTTTGGCCGCCCCACTGCAAGCGCATCAACTACGTTTAACGAAACACCACCGTCTTGCTGCCGTTCAACACGACGCGATGCTCGACGTGCCACTTCACTGCACGCGCAAGCGTCACGCATTCGACGTCGCGGCCGATCGCCGTCAGTTGCTCCGGCGTCATGCTGTGGTCGACCCGTTCCACACCTTGCTCGATGATCGGACCTTCGTCGAGATCTGTCGTTACGTAGTGGGCCGTTGCGCCGATCAGCTTCACACCTCGGTCGAATGCCTGGTAATACGGCTTCGCGCCCTTGAAGCTCGGCAGGAACGAGTGGTGAATATTGATCGCGCGGCCGGCGAGCGATTCGCACAGTTGCGGCGAAAGAATCTGCATGTAGCGCGCGAGCACCACCAGATCGGCTTGATGCTCGTCGATCACTTCGAGCACGCGCGCTTCCTGCGCGGCCTTCGCGTCGGGCGTGCCGCCCATCAGCGGGAAGTGATGGAACGGAATGTCATAGCTGGCCGCGAGCTGATAGAACTCCTTGTGGTTCGAGATGATCGCCGGAATCTCGATACCCAATTGACCGGTGCGATAGCGGAACAGCAGGTCGTTCAGACAATGGCCGATCTTCGACACCATGATGACGACGCGCGGCTTCACCGACGCATCGTGCAATTCCCAGCGCATACCGAACTGCTCAGCGAGCGTGGCGAACGACGTACGCAACACGTCCTGGCCCGGATCGCCGCCGACCTGCTGAAAATGCACGCGCATGAAGAACTCGCCGGTGCGGCTATCGCCGAACTGCGCCGAGTCGAGAATATTGCTGCCACGCTCGAACAGAAAGCCCGAAACCGCGTGGACGATGCCGGGCCGGTCGGCGCACGACAGTTTGAGGATAAAGCTGTGATCGGTCGACATGACCTGGGTGACTCCCTTCTTCAGTGCGTAGTTTGTTCGGTGTGTCTTATTCGATGCAGCGTGCTACAGCGTGATCTGGCTTGTCCGCCGAACCTGCACCCGCGCCTGACTAGCGCTTATGCAAGCACCGGTGGCGCGAACAGCGTCTCGATGCCCGGACACGCGTCTTCGTCGATCCAGCGGCGGCGCAGCAGGCAATCCAGCGTAGCCAGACTCGCATCCACAGTCATCGCGCCTTCTTCAATCCAGCGCGCCACTTCGTCGATGCGCGCGAGCCGGTGTTCACCCACTTCGCCGTCCTGATTGCGCGGCGCGAAATCGGCCGGCAGCGCGAGGTCGTAGATAAAAATCTGTTCGGCCTGCGTGCCTTCCGGCAACGATTGCAGCACATGCGCAGTGCGTCCAGCCGTGGCACGCGCGGCGATCTCCTCGGGAATACCGGCTTCTTCCCAGCACTCCTTGATGATCGTCGCCTCGATGCTGAAGCCCCAGCCAATCCCGCCTGCGACGACATTGTCGAGCATGCCCGGGTCGGTGGCCTTGGCGTCGCTGCGGCGCGCGATCCACAATTGCGGCGCGCCATCCGCGTATTCTACGACGCCGTTCAGATGCACCGCGTAGGTCATCGTGCCGAAGAAGCGCGACGCCGCGCGTTCGATGTAGGCGAGCGGCGGTGCATCGAACGCATTGCGGATCGCGTAAGTCTCGTTGCGCCAGCCGGGAATGCGGCCCTCGGCGGCAAGTGCGCCGATCACGGAACCGAGCGCCGCGCTGCGCAGATCGACGGTGTTGAACGCGGGCGCGAGCGTGACGCGCGTATTGTCGATTTCAAACACATCGGGCCAGCGCGCGAGCAAGGGCACATCAGTCGAGCGAATCCAGCCGACCTGCTCGGCGTCGATCCAGAACGGCAGATGCGCGTCTATGTCGAAGCGACGCGCGGCGGTGATGCAAGGCAAAGTCATTCAAAACTCCAAACTGGTCTTCAGCTGCGTTCGGTTGGTGTCAGCCGGGCAGCAACGTCAATAGCTTCAATCACGCAAGGCGACGCGAATTCCAATCGCGATGAACGTCGCGCCAGCAAGCCGATCAAGCCACACGCCCACGCGCGGCCGGCGCTTCAACCAGCCGCCGATCATCCCCGCGCATACGCCGAACAGCGAAAACACCACCACGGTCTGCAACATGAACAACACGCCGAGTTCGAGCATCTGCACCGTGACGCTTTGCGTGCCGTGCGGCTGCACGAATTGCGGCAGGAACACGACGAAGAACAGCGTCACCTTCGGGTTCAGTAGATTGCCGAGCACGCTCTGGCGAAACACTGCCTTCAACGGTTGCGGCGCGCGCTCGTGCGCGGTGGCGAGGCCCTGGCTGCGCAGCGCCTTGATGCCGATCCAGATCAGATAGGCAGCGCCCGCCAGCTTGATCACTTCAAACGCAACCGGCGACGAACGCAGCAACGCGGCCACGCCAAGCGCGGCCAACGTGGTGTGGAATGTGATGCCGGCGGCAAAGCCGAGCGCGGCGACTAGACCCGCCGCGCGGCCTTGCGAGATGCCACGCGCTAGCACTTGCAGATTGTCGGGGCCAGGCGCCATCGTGATAGCGATCGAGGTCGCGAGGAACAACAGGAAGTTGGGCATCTTTTCTTACCTTCGTTGTATGCAGGAAGAAGTTGGCATCCAGCGTTCAATGGCCGCCGAATTCAGTCACCGTATAGAGCGGCAGGCCCGCTTTGCGCAGCAAGGCCGAGCCGCCGAGGTCAGGCAGATCGATAATCGCCGCCCCTTCGATCACCACTGCGCCGAGCCGCTCGAGCAGAATCTTGCCGGCCATCATTGTGCCGCCGGTGGCGATCAGATCGTCCATGATCACGACGCGGTCGCCCGGCTTGCAGGCGTCCTCGTGAATCTCGACGGTCGCGGTGCCGTATTCCAGCTCATAGGATTGCGCGACCCGCTTGTACGGCAGCTTGCCCTGCTTGCGGATCGGAATGAAGCCGAGGTTCAGCTCGTAAGCCAGAATCGGCCCGATGATGAAGCCGCGCGCATCCAGCCCGGCGACGTAGTCGAGCTTCGCGTCGATATAGCGCTGGACGAACAGATCGATTAGCACGCGCAGCGACTTCGGCTCCTGCAGGAGCGGCGTGATGTCGCGGAACTGCACACCCGGCTGCGGCCAGTCGGGCACCGTGCGGATATGGCTTTTGATGTAGTCGGCCGCATCGAGCGGCGCGCTCGCGAGCGCGTTGGACATGATGTCTCCGGATGGACCTCGGCGGGTCCGATGAAAGGCTAAATCAGGTTCGGCCGGCGAGGCGCAAGCGGCTCAGCCGTGGCCGGCAACGCCGGCCTCGCCGAAACCACACCCAGGCAACGCCACGCCGGTCGCACCGTTGTTGCTAGGCCGCAGCGGCGCCCGCGCGGCGATGCTTCGAAAGCAGTTCTTCGGCTTCGGCCAACTGTTCGGGCAGACCGCGCAACACCACGATGTCGCTCGCGCGCAGCTTGGTGGACGGGTCCGGCTCGACGCCGCGAATGCCGTGCCGCCGAATGGCCGTCACCTCGACGCCCAGATCGAACAGGCCCAATTCCGCCAGCGTTCGGCCTACTGCGTCCGAGTTTTCGTCGACCGGCACCGATTGTAGCCGCACCTGTTCGTGGCCGTCGTCGTCTTCCATGTCGTCCGCGCCGTGGAAATAGCCGCGCAGCAGCGCGTAACGCTCGTCGCGCATTTCCTCGACCCGCCGCACCACGCGCCGCATCGGCACACCCATCAGCACTAGCGTGTGCGAGGCCAGCATCAGGCTGCCCTCAACGATTTCCGGAATCACTTCGGTCGCACCGGCGGCCAGCAGCTTTTCCAGATCGGCATCGTCGACGGTACGAACGATCACTGGCAGCGTCGGCTCAAGCTCGTGAATATTGTGTAGCACGCGCAATGCCGACGGCGTGTTCGCGTAGGTAATCGCGATCGCCGCGGCGCGATGGATACCGGCGGCAAGCAGCGATTCGCGCCGCCCCGCATCGCCGAACACCACGGACTCACCCGCCGCCGCAGCGGCCTGCACGCGATCGGGGTCCAGGTCCAACGCGACATACGACAAACCTTCGTGCTCCAGCATGCGCGCCAGATTCTGCCCGGCCCGGCCGTAGCCGCAAATGATCACGTGACCGCTTTGCTTCAGGCTCTGCGTTGCAATACGCGTCATCTGCAAGGACTGCATCATCCATTCAGTCGACGACAACCGTAGCACGATTCGATCGGCGTTCTGGATCATGAAGGGCGCGGCCAGCATCGACAGCAGCATCGCAGCGAGAATCGCCTGCAACAGGGTGGCGTCGACGAGATGCTTGTCGAGAATCAGGTTCAGCAGCACGAAGCCAAACTCACCGGCTTGCGCGAGGCCGATACCGGTGCGCATCGCAACACCCGGCGACGCACCGAACAGGCGCGAGAGCCCGGTCACCATCACCGCCTTCAGCAGGATCGGGCCGACCAGGAAGCCGAGCACGATGAACGGATGCTCCCAGATCACGCGCGGATTCAGCAGCATGCCGGTCGTGACGAAGAAGAGGCCCAGCAGCACGTCGCGAAACGGCTTGATGTCCTCTTCCACCTGATGGCGGTACGGCGTTTCGGCGATCAACATGCCGGCGATAAACGCACCGAGCGCGAGCGACAGGCCGAACTTATCCGTGATGAACGCCGCGCCGAGCGTCACCAGCAGCAGGTTGAGAATGAACAGTTCCTGCGAACGGCGGCGCGCGACCACGTTGAACCAGCGAGTCATGAAGCGCTGACCCACTATTAACAATAGCGCCAACGCCACGACGATCTTGATCGCGGCCACGCCAAGCGCGCTGACGAGATCTTTCGAATCGCCGCCCAGCGCCGCGATCACGATCAACAGTGGCACCACCGCCAGATCCTGGAACAGCAGCACACCGAAGATGTTGCGGCCGTGCTCGGTTTCGATCTCGAGCCGCTCAGCGAGCATCTTGCTGACGATCGCCGTCGACGACATCGCCAACGCGCCGCCCAGCGCCACGCTCGCCTGCCACGTAATGTGCACCCAGCGTTCCAGCACGAAGCCGAGCGTGACCGCCACGGCAATCGTGCCGATCACCTGCAACAGGCCCAAGCCGAACACGAGCCGGCGCATCGAGCGCAGTTTGGAAAGCGAAAACTCCAGTCCGATCGAAAACATCAGGAACACAACGCCGAACTCGGCCAGGTTCTGTGCGCCCACCGAATCGGGAATCAAACCGAACGCGTGCGGCCCGACGACGATGCCGACCGTCAGATAGCCCAGCATCGGTGGAAGATTCAGAAAGCGAAAAGTCACCACTCCGGCCACTGATGCCAGCAGCAGGAATAGCGTCATTTCGAGGGGGGAAATCATCGGCTAAAACGCATCGGTAAAGCGTCCTCGTTCGTCAGCGGAACCGCGCACGAGAAAGGCCGTGCGACAAGGTTGAGGGGCCGGTAAAGGCAGCAATAAAGACAGCGGCTTGGCACAGCAGGCCCGGCGCGGCGAACAAGCGCCTTTGCTATACTCCGCGAATGATAGCGAAAATCAATGGCGACCGGGCACTCGCGCTCGCTCGCGACGTGCTCGACATCGAAGCGGACGCCGTGCGCGCGCTTCGCGATCAACTCGACGATGGTTTCGTCGGGGCGGTCGACTTCATCCTGGGTTGCCGTGGACGCGTTGTCGTTTCCGGCATCGGCAAATCCGGCCATGTGGCCCGCAAGCTCGCGGCCACGCTCGCCAGCACCGGCACACCGGCGTTCTTCGTTCACCCGGCGGAAGCGAGTCATGGCGACCTCGGCATGGTGACGGCAGACGACGTGTTCCTCGCGCTGTCCAATTCCGGTGAAACTGAAGAACTCGTGGCGATCCTGCCGCTCATCAAGCGGCTCGGCGCGAAGCTGATTGCAATGACGGGCCGTCCGTCGTCGAGTCTCGCACAACTGGCCGACGTGCATCTGAATTCTGGCGTGTCAAAAGAAGCCTGTCCGATGAATCTTGCGCCCACCGCCAGCACCACCGCCGCGCTCGCGCTCGGCGATGCGCTCGCGGTCGCGGTGCTGGACGCGCGCGGCTTTGGCCGGGACGACTTCGCCCGTTCGCATCCGGGCGGCGCCCTCGGCCGCCGCCTGCTGACTTATGTGCGCGACGTGATGCGCACCGACGACCAGGTGCCGAAGGTGACGCCTGACGCGACCGTGCGCGACGCGTTGTTCCAACTGACCGCCAAGCGCATGGGCATGACGGCGATCGTCGATCACAACGATCACGTGACCGGCATCTTCACCGACGGCGACTTGCGCCGCGTGCTCGAACGCGACGGCGATTTCCGCGAACTGTCGATTGCCTCGGTCATGACCGCCGGCCCGCGCACCATCGGTCCGGATCAACTTGCTGTCGAAGCCGTGGAACTGATGGAGCGCCACCGCATCAATCAGATGCTGGTCGTCGACGAAGCAGGCAAGCTGATCGGCGCACTCAACATGCACGACCTGTTCTCGAAGAAGGTGATCTGATGCCCGTCGCCCCCCTTACCGCCACTGAACGCGCAAGCCGCGTCAAGCTGATGATTTTCGACGTCGACGGCGTGCTGACCGACGGCGGCCTGCTGTTTACGGCGGAAGGCGACACGATGAAGGGCTTCAACTCGATGGACGGCCACGGCATGAAGCTGCTGCGCCAGGCCGGCATCGAAACGGCGATCATCACCGGGCGCAAGTCGGGCATCGTCGCGGTGCGGGCGAAGGAAATGAACATCGCCCACGTCTATCAGGGCGTGCAAGACAAACCCCAGGCGTTCGCCGACCTGCTCGAGCAAACCGGCATGACTGCGGAACAATGCGGCTATATGGGCGACGACTGGGTCGATCTCGGCGTAATGCTGAAGGTCGGCTTCGCGGCGGCGCCGGCCAATTCGCATCCTGAAGTGATCGCGCGCGCCCATTGGGTCAGCGAGGCGCGCGGCGGCCACGGTGCGGCGCGCGAAGTCTGCGACACCCTGCTGCGCGCGCAACACAAATACGAGGCGCTGCTCGCGGCAGCCTGCAGCGGCGAACAGCGAGGCCTCGTCGGATGAATCGGTTTCGCTGGACCTCACTGATTCCGCTCGTCGCGATGGCCGCGCTCGCCGGCATTACATGGTGGCTGCTGCAAGCCACGCTGCCGCGGCAGAACGAAGGCGTGCTGCGCCCCAAGGAGCACACGCCCGACTACTTCGCGGACAACTTCTCGGTTTCCGAACTCGATCAGTCGGGCTCGACGCAATACCGTCTGACCGCCCAGTCCCTGATTCACTACGAGGATGACGAGCTGAGCGACCTGGTCAAGCCGGCCATGCGCGCCTTTCAGCCCGGCAAGCCGATCGTCACCGCGACCGGAGACACCGGCACGGTGAACGGCGACGCCTCGATCGTCAATCTGTACGACAACGCGCGCATCGTACGGGCGGCCGGGAGCGGCGATCCGCAGATGCAGGCAGATTCGCAGCATTTTAGGGTGCTGGTCAACGACGATGTGATCGAGACCGAAAAGCCGGTTAAACTTCAGCGCGGCATGTCTGTGATGACTGCCAGCGGCATGAACTACAACAACGTCACCCGGGTGATGCAGCTGTTCGGCAATGTAAAGGGCGCGATTGCCGCGTCCGAAGGCTCCGTCAGCTCGCCCAAGCAACCCGGGTAATCCATTCCAGGCGTGACTGCATGAACGAATCGTTCCCCCGTTTTGATACCGGCCGCTCGCGCACCCTGTCCGCGTGCCGCGCCGGACTCGCTGCGCTGCTCGTCGCGCTGCCGCTTGCCGGCTTCGCGCCGCTTGCGCACGCCGACCGCGCCGATAAGGACAAGCCGCTGAACGTCGAAGCGGACAACATGACTTACGACGACCTCAAACAGGTCAACATCTTCACCGGCCACGTGGTCGCCACCAAAGGCACGATCGTGATCAGGGCCGATCGGGTCGAAGTGACGCAAGACCCACAGGGCTATCAGTACGCCACCGGCACGTCGAGCGGCGGCAATCTGTCGTATTTCCGCCAGAAGCGCGAAGGCCTCGATGAATACATCGAAGGCACGGCCATCCGGATCGACTACGACGGCAAGCAGGATCTGACCACGCTCACCACCAACGCCACCGTCAAGCGCCTGCAAGGCCTCTCAACGGTCATGGACCAGGTGCACGGCAGCGTCATTACCTATGACGGCCAGAGCGACTTCTACACCGCTAAGGCGGGTAAGGACGTCGCCGGCCCGGGCAACCCGACCGGCCGCGTGCGCGCCATGCTGGCGCCGCGCAATGGCGGCGCAGCGCCCTTGAACGGCGCGTCGGCCACGCTCGCGCCGTCCACCACGATCCAGGGAGCACCGAACCAGTGAGTTCCTCCGCGTCCCTCCCCAATCGCAAACCGGCCGGCACCAGCAGTTCGCTGGTAGTCCGCAACCTGAAGAAACGCTACGGCTCACGTACGGTCGTCAAAGACGTCTCGCTCGACGTGAAAAGCGGCGAAGTGGTCGGCCTGCTCGGTCCCAATGGCGCTGGCAAGACCACCTCGTTCTATATGATCGTCGGCCTCGTGCCGCTCGATGCAGGTGAAATCGACCTGGACGGCAAGTCGATCAGCTTGCTGCCGATTCACAAGCGCGCATCATTGGGCTTGTCGTATCTGCCGCAGGAAGCCTCGGTGTTCCGCAAGCTCAGCGTCGAGGAAAACATTCGCGCGGTGCTGGAATTGCAGGTCGAAGACAACGGCAAGCGGCTCAGCAAGGAAACCATTACGAACCGCACCGAGGCCTTGCTCGACGAACTGCAGATCGCTCACCTGCGTGAGAATCCGGCGCTGTCGCTGTCGGGCGGCGAGCGTCGGCGGGTTGAAATTGCTCGTGCATTGGCCACCAATCCGAGCTTTATTCTGCTCGACGAACCGTTCGCGGGTGTCGATCCGATCGCGGTGCTGGAAATCCAGAAGATCGTTAAATTTCTGAAGCAGCGCAATATCGGCGTGCTGATCACCGACCACAATGTGCGCGAAACCCTCGGCATCTGTGACCACGCCTACATCATCAGCGACGGCAGCGTGCTGGCCGCCGGTGCGCCGAGCGACATCATCGAGAACGAAAGCGTGCGGCGCGTCTATCTGGGCGAGCACTTCCGCATGTAAGTGCACAAAGGATTGCCGGCGGTGCGAGCGTGCATCCGCCGACCCCTTTGCGGCATCCGCACATCAGCATTTTTGACCTGGGCCGTCCCGCGCCCAGCGCCGCCGAAAACGGGCGCACGCGTAATTGCGAATGTCGCAATGTATCGCGGTCGTGGCAAACTCTCTACAATGAATCTCAACTTGCCATGAAAGCCAGCCTCCAACTCCGCCTATCGCAGCATCTTGCGCTGACCCCGCAACTGCAGCAGTCCATCCGGCTGCTTCAGCTGTCCACGCTCGAACTGCAGCAGGAAGTCGCAATGGCGATCTCGCAGAATCCGCTCCTCGAGAATGAGGACGACTGGATTGCGAGTCCCCTGCGCGTGGCGGCCGACGGCTCACTGATCGCCCAGTCGCCCAATTCCTCCCCACCGTCCGATCAGATGGGCGGCAATACATCGTCTTCGTCCACCAGCAGCAGCGAGCGCGCCGAGAACGGCGAGCCGCAAGGTGTCGACGAATACAACGGCCTCGCGAGCGACAACAACGGCGACGCGTCGCAATGGGATCTCGGCGACTACGGCCGCTCCGGCAATGCCTCGGACGACGACGATCTGCCGCCGCTGCAAATCCATGAATCGAGCACCTCGCTGCGCGATCACCTGATGGCGCAACTTCGCGTCACCCAGGCGAGCCAGCGCGACCGTGCGCTGATCACCTTCCTGATCGAATCGCTCGACGACGACGGCTATCTTGCCGCCACGCTCGAGGAAGTGCTGACCGATCTGCCCGAAGAGCTCGAGGTCGATCTCGACGAAATGAACGCCGCGCTTGCGCTGCTGCATAGCTTCGACCCGGCAGGCGTCGGCGCGCGCTCCGCGTCCGAGTGCCTCAAGCTGCAATTGCTGCGGCTCGACCACTCGTCTACACGCACGCTTGCGCTCGACATCGTCGCCCATCATCTGGAACTGCTCGCGGCGCGCGATTTCACGCGCCTGCGCAAACACCTGAAGGCGAACGACGACGATCTACGCGATGCGCATGTTTTGATCCGCTCGCTCGAGCCGTTTCCCGGCGCCGCTTACGGCAAGGCGGAAGCGGACTATGTCGTGCCGGACATCATGGTGCGCAAAACGGCACAGGGCTGGCAGGCGGAACTCAATCCGGAAGTGGTACCGAAGCTGCGCATCAACCATCTGTACGCGAATATTCTGCGCAATAACCGGGGCGATCCGGGCAGCGGATCGTTGCGCCAGCAACTGCAGGAAGCACGCTGGCTGATCAAAAATATCCAGCAGCGTTTCGAAACGATCCTCAGGGTCGCGCAAGCCATTGTCGAGCGTCAAAAGAGCTTTTTTGTCCACGGCGAAATTGCCATGCGCCCCTTGGTTTTGCGAGAAATTGCTGATACGCTGGGCCTACACGAGTCAACTGTCTCCCGTGTGACAACCGGTAAATACATGCTGACCCCATTCGGGACGCTTGAATTTAAGTACTTCTTCGGATCACACGTTTCGACTGACACGGGCGGCGCGGCGTCTTCCACGGCGATTCGCGCGCTCATCAAGCAACTGATAGGAGCGGAAAACCCGAAATCTCCTCTTTCAGACAGCCGCATAGCCGAACTGCTGGCGGAACAGGGCTTCGTGGTCGCACGGCGTACCGTTGCGAAGTATCGCGAGGCCCTCAAGATTCCGGCAGTCAACCTGCGCAAGTCTCTGTAGCCCGCCGCCTCCCGCGACGGGCATTTACCGGCCGCTCCGCAGTTGGCGGACAGGCCGGCCGATGCGACCTGCCAGAAGTCAGTCACCGGGGGGCGACTCAGGCAAGCCGACAGATCGACCGGACCTTCGTCATCGTGCGGAACAAGCGGCCTCTAGCTTGGAGAAGCACTATGAATCTGCAGATCAGTGGACACCACCTCGAAGTAACGCCTGCGTTGCGCGAATACGTGATCACCAAACTGGATAGGGTGCTAAGACATTTTGATCAGGTCATCGACGGCAGTGTGGTCCTCTCGGTCGACAACCACAAGGAAAAGGAAAAGCGTCAAAAGGTTGAAATTAACCTGCATCTGAAGGGCAAAGATATCTTCGTCGAGAGCTGTGACAGCGATCTTTACGCTGCGATCGATCTGATGATCGACAAGCTCGACCGGCAAGTGATACGCCATAAAGATCGCCTGCAAGGCCATCAGCACGATGCGATCAAGTACCAGCCGGCACCAATCCTGGACGTGCCGCCGCAATAAGGAAGATTAGAAGGCCTGCTTTACTTTCCTTCGTTTTCCTCATTCGCCCGCATTTGCTCGCATTTGCGTATCCCCAGCCAAACCGCCCGAGACCGGGCGGTTTTTCGTTTCAGGGCACCTTTTTCAGGCCGCCGGGCAGACCAGATCAATCCTGCGAAGAAACCCATGATGCATGGATGGCGCGCCGCACCATCCGTGGCTACCCTGTTCTATAATGTTCCGGTTACCATCGGGGTCAAGTTAGCTCAAACGGAAATCGGTCGGCCGGAGTCCTGCGCTTTCGGACTTCAACGCACGTCGCCGTGAGCATCAAACGAATGGAACATCACTCAAACGCCCCAGCGAGGAGAACCCAGGCCACGTTTTCGCCTGTCAACATGAATCGTTTAGCCAAATTTCTTCCCCTCGAGAACGTCGTCGTCGGACTATCGGTCACCAGCAAGAAGCGCGTGTTCGAGCAAGCGGGCCTGATCTTCGAGAACCAGAACGGCATCGCCCGTAGCACGGTCACTGACAATCTGTTTGCGCGCGAGCGCCTCGGATCGACGGGGCTTGGTGAAGGCGTCGCGATTCCGCATGGCCGGATCAAAGGCTTGAAGCAGCCGCTCGCCGCATTCGTCCGCCTTGCCGAACCCATCCCCTTCGAATCGCCCGACGGTCAGCCGGTCTCGCTGCTGATCTTCCTGCTCGTGCCTGAGCAGGCCACCCAGCAGCACCTCGAAATTCTCTCGGAAATCGCCCAGTTGCTGTCCGATCGCGAAGCCCGCGAGCGCCTGCACACGGAAGAAGACCGCGAATCGTTGCATCGCCTGCTCACTCAGTGGCAACCTTGATGCAGCGGCGGTTATCCGCACGTCGCCTATTCACCCGGCTTCCCGCCTGCAGGCGGGTACAGCCAGGCGAGGTGCGCGGTCCGCGTTAACGAGGCCGCATCCTTTCCCAAGCAAGCGGTCCACACGGGAGTCACCGACTCATGGATACGTCCAGCATCAACGCCCAGAGCATTTTCGACGACAACGCCGCCATGCTGAAGTTGAGCTGGCTGACGGGGCATGAAGGCTGGGAACGCGGCTTTTCTTCGGAATCAGTCGCCAATGCCACGTCGAGCGCCGACCTTGTCGGCCACTTGAACCTGATCCACCCGAACCGGATCCAGGTGCTCGGCGACGCCGAAATCGACTACTACAAGCGCCAAACCGACGAAGACCGCTCGCGCCACATGGCCGAGCTGATCGCGTTGGAACCGCCGTTTCTGGTGGTGGCGGGCGGCGTCGCCGCGCCGCCGGAACTGGTGCTGCGCTGCACGCGCTCGTCCACGCCGCTTTTCACCACCCCAATGTCCGCCGCCGCGGTGATCGACAGCCTGCGCCTCTACATGTCGCGCATTCTGGCGCCGCGCGCCACGTTGCATGGCGTGTTTCTCGACATTCTCGGTATGGGCGTGCTGCTCACCGGCGATTCCGGCCTCGGCAAGAGCGAACTCGGGCTGGAACTGATCAGCCGCGGCCACGGCCTCGTTGCCGACGACGCCGTGGATTTCGTGCGCCTCGGGCCGGATTTCGTCGAAGGGCGCTGCCCGCCGCTGCTGCAAAACCTGCTCGAAGTGCGCGGTCTGGGCCTGCTCGACATCAAGACGATCTTCGGGGAAACCGCGGTGCGCCGCAAAATGAAGCTGAAACTGATCGTGCAACTGGTGCGCCGTCCGGACGGTGAATTCCAGCGGCTGCCGCTGGAAAGCCAAACCGTCGACGTACTCGGCTTGCCGATCAGCAAAGTCACGATTCAGGTGGCGGCCGGCCGCAACCTCGCGGTTCTGGTCGAAGCGGCCGTGCGCAACACGATCCTGCAACTGCGCGGCATCGATACGCTGCGCGACTTCATGGATCGTCAGCGTCTGGCCATGCAGGACCCGGACAGCCAGTTTCCCGGCAAATTAATCTGAATCCGCGCGGCCCCGCGTCACCGTGTGACGTCCGCGGCCAACGGCAGCCTGCGACGGCGCGCGCACTGGGACCAGATGCTATGATGAACTGTACGGATTTCACGACTCCATGCGCATAATCCTGATCACCGGTATTTCCGGCTCCGGCAAATCAGTTGCCCTGAACGCGCTTGAAGACGCAGGCTATTACTGCGTCGACAACCTGCCGCCGCGTTTTTTGCCGCAACTGGCCAACTATCTCGCCGACGACGGCCAGGAACGCCTCGCGGTCGCCATCGACGCGCGCTCGAGCGCTTCGCTCGACGAAATGCCCGCGATGATCCGCGACCTGTCGCGCGCCCACGATGTGCGTGTACTCTTCCTGAACGCAAGCACGCAGTCGCTGATTCAACGCTTTTCCGAAACACGCCGCCGCCACCCGCTGTCCGGTTCCACGGCGCATGATGCAGACGTCGGCTTGCTGACGTCGCTCGCCGAAGCGATCGAACGCGAACGCGAACTCGTGGCGGGCCTCGCCGAATTCGGCCATCAGATCGACACCAGCAATCTGCGCGCAAACGTGCTGCGTGCATGGGTCAAACGCTTCATCGAGCAGGAAGATGCGGGGCTCGTGCTGATGTTCGAGTCCTTCGGTTTCAAACGCGGCGTGCCGCTCGACGCCGATTATGTTTTCGACGTACGCACGCTGCCGAACCCGTACTACGATCATGAATTGCGGCCGCTCACGGGCCTCGACCAACCGGTGCGGGATTTTCTCGATGCGCTGCCGGTCGTGCATGAAATGATCGACGACATCGAAAAATTTCTCGCCAAATGGTTGCCGCATTTCCGTGACGACAACCGCAGTTATCTGACGGTCGCGATCGGTTGCACGGGCGGCCAGCACCGCTCGGTATTCATTGCTGAGACGCTCGCCGCGCGTCTCGCAACGTCAGCGAATGTCATTGTGCGGCACCGCGATGCGCCGGTTCATGCCGGCGAATCATCGAAGTTAGTGGCTTAACCGGCCGCATCGCGCGGCCTTAACTCGAAGCGTTGCGCCATGTCTTCTTCTACTGTGCTTGCCGATGTGCCGCTGTTTCCGCTGCATACGGTGCTGTTTCCCGATGGACTGCTGCCGCTGAAAATCTTCGAAGCGCGCTACCTCGATATGGCGCGCGAGTGTCTGCGTGAAAAAACGCCGTTCGGTGTGTGTCTGCTGAAAAGCGGCGCGGAAGTGGCGCGCGAAGAAGAGCCTTCGGTGCCCGAAGCAATTGGCTGTCTCGCCGAGATCGAAGAGTGCGATGTCGAAGCCTTCGGCATGCTGCTGATTCGGGCACGTGGCACCCGGCGGTTTCGCCTGCTGTCGCATCGTGTGGAGAGCAGCGGCTTGCTGGTCGGCATGGCGGAGCCGCTTGGCGAAGACATACCGCTCGAGGGCAATGAGCAACTGGCCAAGTTCGGTGCGTGCGCGGAAGTGCTCGAACGGATCATCGCCACGATCCGCGAACGCGACCCGGACAGCTTGCCGTTCGCGGAACCGTTCAGGCTGGAAGATCCGTCATGGGTGTCGAACCGGCTTGCGGAAGTGTTGCCGATCGCTCTTCGCGCAAGGCAAAAGTTGATGGAACTGCAGGACGCCGGCGCGCGAATCGACGTGGTTCATCACTATATGCAGCAGCATCAGCTGCTTTGATTTGATGTGCTTTCGGCTTTTTCGGCTCGCGGCTGGCTAGATCAGCGAGCCGTGCAAACTATCCAGTAGTTTGCGCACCGGCGCGGGTACACCGAACGAATCGAGATCGCTTAACGCGACCCATGCGGTGTCCGCGTCGTTAAGCGCAGCCAATGCGCCCACACCACGATCCAGTTCAGCGAGCCGCGGCTCGATATCCAGCTTGAAATGCGTGAAGACGTGCGTGAGCGGCGCGAGCGGTGAGACCGCTCCGTCGCCACCAAAGGCACGTGCACGCTCGGCAAGCGTGGCTTCGTCAGCAGCTTCGGGCAGGCTCCACAAGCCACCCCAGATGCCCGAAGGCGGGCGCTTTTCCAGCATCACAGCGTTACCGTCGCGCAGCACCAGCATCCATGTGCGGCGCGTCGGCACGGCTTTCTTCGGTCGTGCTGTGGGCAGTTCACGCTGACGTCCGGTCACGTTGGCCACGCAGTCGGAGGCAAACGGGCAGCGCAGGCAGTCCGGCTTGCCGCGTACGCACAAGGTTGCCCCGAGGTCCATCAGGCCTTGCGTATAGGCACTGACATCGTCGTCCGATGCGTTGGACGGCAGAAGCGATTCCGCCAGCGTCCACATCGCGTTCTCGACTTTCTTTTCGCCGGGAAAACCTTCGACGCCAAATACCCGCGCCAGCACGCGCTTCACGTTGCCGTCGAGAATCGTGGCACGCGCGCCAAACGCGAAAGAGGCGATCGCCGCTGCCGTCGAGCGGCCAATGCCCGGCAATTCCGCGAGCTCGTCGGCCGACTCGGGAAACGCACCGCCATGCTGCTCGACGACCACCTGAGCGCAGCGATGCAGATTGCGTGCACGCGAGTAATAACCAAGGCCGGCCCACAGCGCCATCACATCATCTGCCGGCGCGGCGGCGAGCGAGGCGACATCCGGACAACGCGCAAGAAACTTGGTGTAGTACGGAATCACCGTCGATACCTGCGTCTGCTGCAGCATGATTTCCGACAGCCAGATGCGATACGGATCGCGCGTGTTCTGCCAGGGCAGGTCATGGCGGCCATGCTTGCGCTGCCACGCAATCAGCCGCGCGGAAAAATCAGACATGACAGGAAAAGCGGGCGTAGCGGACGCGGCGGACGGGCTTATACGAGAAGGCATCGAAAATTTAGCGCTGGCAGGTGGGACAGAAATACGTAGAACGCTGCCCCTGCACGATCTGTTTGATCGGCGTTCCACACACGCGGCATGGCAGCCCCGCGCGATCATAGACGAAATAGTCGAGCTGGAAGTAACCGCTTTCGCCATCGCTGCCGACGAAATCGCGCAGCGTGCTGCCACCCTTCTCGATCGCTGCGGCGAGCGTGACGCGCACCGCGTCGGCCAGCAGATCGTAGCGCACGAGCGAGACGCGGCCCGCCGCGGTGGTAGGCCGGATACCGGCGCGAAAGAGACTTTCGGACGCGTAGATATTACCCACGCCGACCACGATTTCCCCTGCCAGCAAGGCCTGCTTCACCGACACCTTGCGCCCGCGCGTGAGCCGGTGCATCAACGCGCCGGAGAACGCCGGCGAAAACGGCTCGACACCGAGGCTCGCGAGCAGCGGATGCTCGAGCACGCCACCGGCTTCGCGCGGGTGCCACAACACCGCGCCGAAGCGCCGCGGATCGCGATAGCGCAAAATGAATTCGTCGAAAATCCAGTCGATGTGATCGTGTTTCGCCGCAGCGGGTGGACGCGGCACATGGCGCAGCACGCGCAGCGTGCCTGTCATGCCGAGATGCACAATGAACCAGCCGGCGTCGATCTCGAATAGCAGATACTTGCCGCGCCGTTCGACCTTGCGCACCACGCTGCCACGCAAGGTTTTCGCAAGGTCCGCCGGAATCGGCCAACGCAGCGCGGGCGTACGCACATCGACGCGTTCAACCTTGCGCCCGGACACATACGGTTCGATTCCCCTTCGGGTAACCTCAACTTCTGGCAACTCTGGCATGTCTAACTGGTCTGCAACTTGCGTGAGTGGTTGTGCGCTTATTGTAGCGAGCGCGTTACAATCGTCCGAAACATTGAACGGATTTCCATGAACTTGTCCTTCGTGAAGCTGTTTTCGAAGCGCCCGGCTAGCGCATCCCGCGTGCCGCACGCCGTGTCCGCTCGCCGCATGCTCGGTGCCGCCGCGCTCGCCGTCTGGGCGCTGGCTGCCGTGCCCGCGCACGCGCAGGACCCGTCGCCAGACTCGGATGACACGTCCGTCACCCTGCCAGACCCACTCGGCCCGGCAACGGCAGAAGACCAGAAGTCTCTGCCGGGTGTGCCGCTGTCCAGCCAGATCGTATTCCAGGTGCTCGCCGCTGAAGTCGCACTGCAACGCGATCAGCCCGCGCCCGCCTACCAGACCTACCTCGCGCTCGCGCGCGACACGCACGATCCGCGCATGGCGCAACGCGCCACGGAAATCGCGCTGGCCGCGCAAAGCCCGTCGGACGCGTTGGCCGCCGCGCAACTGTGGCAGCAGTATGCGCCGGATTCGGAACGCGCCGCGCAACTCGATGCATCGCTACTCGTGCTGTCCGGCAAGCCTGACGACGCCGCGCCGATCCTCGCCCGTGAACTCGCGAGAGTGCCGGCCGACAATCGCGGCAGCGCGATTCTGGCGCTGCAGTTGCTGCTCTCGCGCGGCCCGAACCGGATCGGCGGCTTGCATGTGCTGCAGGATCTGCTGAAGAACGACCTGAACCGGCCCGAGGCGCAGTTGGCCATCGCGCGCCAGCAGCTCGTTTCCGACGACGCACCGGGCGCGCGCAAGTCGCTCGAGCAGGCGCTCACGCTCAAGCCGGACTATTTGCCGGCCGCGCTGATGCTGTCGCAGATGGGCCCGGAGGAGCGCAAGGAAGGCATCGCGTCGCTCGAAAAGTACGTGCAGCAGAACCCGAAATCGCATGACGCGCGTCTCGCGCTCGCGCAGATGTATCTCGCGAGCGACCGTCTGGACGACGCGCAGAAGCAGTTCGAGATCATGCACAAGAACAACGCGACCGACCTCACGCCGCTGATGGCGCTCGCGCTGATCAAGATCCAGCAGAAGAATTTCACCGAGGCGCAGACCTATCTGACCCAGTACGCGCAGCAAGCCGAGAAAACGCCAGGCGCCGATCCGGGCCAGGCGTATATCTATCTTGCGCAACTGTCACTCGAACAGAAGAACGAAGCAGCGGCGAGCGACTGGCTGAACAAGGTTTCGCCAGCGAGCCAGCAGTTCGTGCCGGCGCAGATCACGCGGGCGCAATTGCTCGCCAAGCAGGGCAAGACTGAAGACGCGCGCAAGCTGCTGGCCAACCTGCAGGCACCCGATCCGCGCGACCAGGCGTTGATTGCCCGCACCGACGCGGCCATTCTGTTCGACGCGAAGCGCTACCCGGAAGCGGAAACACGCCTGCAGCAGGCCACCGCGAATTTCCCGGACGACCCCGATCTGACCTACGACTACGCGATGGCCGCCGAAAAAACCGGCCATTACGACGTCATGGAAGCGCAGTTGCGCAAGCTGATCCAGACGCAGCCGGACAATCCGCAGGCTTATAACGCGCTCGGCTATTCGCTGGCCGATCGCAATCAGCGGCTGCCGGAAGCGGACAAGCTGGTCGAGAGGGCCTCGGCGCTGGCGCCGAACGACGCGTTCATCATGGACAGCGTCGGCTGGGTCAAGTACCGGATGGGCGATACGTCGGATGCCATCAAGCTGCTGCGCAAAGCGTACGACCTCCAGCCGAACGCCGAAATCGGCGCGCATCTCGGCGAAGTGCTGTGGAAAACCGGCGCGCAGGATCAGGCTCGTGCCGCTTTCCGCGACGCACGCAAGCTCGAACCGGACAACGACACCCTGGTCAAAACGCTTCAACGTCTTCAGGTGAACGATCTTTGATGCGTCTTTCCCGCTTGATCTCCTATCCCCGGGCGCCGCGTGGCGCGGCGCTCGGATTCGTAGCGGCAGCGGTTGTCGCGTTGGCTGGTTGTGCATCGGTTAAGCCGCAGGGGCCGTCCACGTCGAATGCGGCAACGTCCGTCACGGCCCAGACCTCGCGTGCTTATCAAGGCCGTTTCGCGGTCCAGTACAACGATCAGAACGGCCAGCAGCGCAATGCCTATGGCAATTTCACCTGGCAGGAAACTGGCGATACGGTCACCCTGCAATTGCGCAATCCGCTTGGGCAGACGCTCGCCATCGTGACTTCGTCGCCGGCTTCGGCGACGCTCGAACTGCCGAATCGCCAACCGCTCACCGCCGACAACGTCTCCACGCTGATGCAGAACGCGCTCGGCTTCGCGCTACCGGTCGAAGGGCTGCGCTACTGGCTGCAACCGTCGCCTGCGCCGACGTCGCGCGCGAAAACCGAGAAGGATCCTGAGCAGCCTTCGCGTCTGAAGCAGATCACGCAGGACGGCTGGACGATCGATTACCTGGCGTATGCCGACGCGCCGGCCACCGGCGTGAAGCGCGTGAATCTGAGCCGCTCGGAACCGCCGCTCGACATCAAGCTCGTGCTGGATCAGTAGTTCAGTAGCCGCGCCCGTTCGCGCAAACTTTGCCGCTTCTTCCGCGCCGCTATGGCGCATGTAGCCCTGACTCATGATTGAAACGACCGACTCGCTGCGCGATTGCCTCGCGCCAGCGAAACTGAACCTCTTCCTGCACATCACCGGCCGCCGGCCGGACGGCTATCACACGCTGCAAACCGTCTTCCAGTTGCTCGACTGGGGCGACATCCTGCACTTCACGCGGCGCGACGACGGCCTCATCACGCGCAGCACTGAGATCGCCGACGTGCCGCCGGAACACGATCTCACCGTGCGCGCAGCAACGCTCCTGAAAGCGCATACCGGCTCGCCCGCAGGTGTCGATATCGAAATCGACAAGCGCCTGCCAATGGGCGCGGGTCTGGGCGGCGGCAGCTCCGATGCGGCCACCACGTTACTCGCGCTGAACCGCCTCTGGAAACTCGATTTGCCGCGACTGGAGTTGCAAGCGCTGGCGTTGAAGCTCGGTGCGGACGTGCCATTTTTTGTTTTTGGGAAAAATGCGTTCGCACAGGGTGTCGGAGAGGCTTTAGACGTTGTACAATTGCCGCCGCGCCATTTCCTGGTGGTGACACCGAGGGTTCACGTTCCAACTGCAGCGATTTTTTCCGAAAAAGCGTTGACAAGAGATTCGAAACCCCTCATAATTACGGACTTTCCTGCAGAACTTAGCTGCAACACTGACTGGCCAGAAAGTTTTGGCCGCAATGACATGCAGCAGGTTGTCGTGGGAAAATACGCGGAAGTAGCGCAAGTGCTGCGATGGTTTGAAGACATCGCACCAGCGCGGATGTCTGGATCAGGTGCAAGTGTATTTGCAGCGTTCCGTAGCAAAGCTGAAGCAGAAGCGGCGCAAGCCAAACTGCCTCGCGAATGGAACAGCGCAGTAACTGCAAGTCTCGATCAGCATCCACTCTTTACTTTCGCGTCATAAGTTTTGCATCGTCGAACGTTCCCTCGTTCGGTGAAGCTCAAAGTTAGTGTAGGGGAGTCGCCAAGTTGGTTAAGGCACCGGATTTTGATTCCGGCATTCGAAGGTTCGACTCCTTCCTCCCCTGCCAAAAATTCTCGCATTTCCCTCGCCCCCAGCCTGAAGTAGGTGCACGATGAGCAGCCATGACGGCCTGATGGTTTTTACTGGCAACGCAAATCCCGCGCTTGCACAGGAAGTCGTCAAAATCCTCGGTATTCCCCTCGGCAAAGCAATGGTCAGCCGTTTCTCGGACGGCGAAATCCAGGTCGAGATTCAGGAAAACGTGCGTGGCAAGGATGTCTTCGTCCTGCAATCCACGTGCGCGCCGGCGAATGACAATCTGATGGAACTGATGATCATGGTCGATGCGCTCAAGCGCGCATCCGCAGGCCGGATCACCGCAGCCATCCCCTACTTCGGTTATGCCCGTCAAGATCGACGCCCGCGTTCGGCGCGCGTCGCCATCTCGGCGAAGATCGTGGCGAATATGCTGGAAATCGCCGGCGTCGAGCGGATCATTACGATGGATCTGCACGCCGACCAGATTCAAGGCTTCTTCGACATCCCGGTCGACAATATCTACGCTACGCCCGTGCTGCTCGGCGATCTGCGCAAGCAGAACTACGAGAACCTGCTGGTCGTTTCGCCGGACGTCGGCGGCGTGGTGCGTGCCCGTGCATTGGCCAAGCAACTGAATTGCGATCTCGCGATCATCGACAAACGCCGCCCGAAGGCGAACGTTGCCGAAGTGATGAACATCATCGGTGAAGTCGAAGGCCGCACCTGCGTGATCATGGACGACATGGTCGACACCGCAGGCACGCTCTGCAAGGCAGCTCAGGTTTTGAAGGAACGCGGTGCGAAGCAGGTGTTCGCTTACGCTACCCACCCGGTTCTGTCGGGCGGTGCAGGCGAGCGAATTGCAGCTTCGGCACTCGACGAACTCGTTGTTACCGATACGATCCCGCTCGGCGAAGAAGCCCGCTCGTGCGCCAAGATCCGTTCGCTGACCAGCGCCGGCCTGCTCGCCGAAACGTTCTCGCGGATTCGCCGCGGCGATTCGGTGATGTCGCTGTTCGCTGAAAGTTAAGTATTTGCGAAGGCGCGGCGCGCATAGCAGTACCGCACGCTGCACTTTTGCACAATTGGCATGAACGAACGAAGGTTCGTGCCATCGCTCTGGGGCCTCAGCCGTAATGGCTTGGAGGCCCCGTTTTTACTGCCTGGTCGCGGGCAGTGCATTGGAGATTCAACATGAAAGTAGTCGCTTTCGAGCGTTCCTTGCAAGGTACGGGTGCGAGCCGCCGCCTGCGTATCTCGGGTAAGACCCCGGGCATCGTATATGGCGCTGGTGCTGAAACGCAATTGGTCGAACTGGACCACAACGCACTCTGGCACGCGCTGAAGAAAGAAGTTTTCCACTCGTCGATCCTCGAACTGGAAGTGGCAGGCAAGTCGCAACAGGTTCTGCTGCGCGACGTGCAATACCACCCGTTCCGTCAGCTCGTGCTGCACGTGGACTTCCAACGTGTCGACGCGAAGAAGAAGCTGCACACCAAGGTGCCGCTGCACTTCATGAACCAGGAAACCAACCCGGCAGTGAAGCTGTCGAGCGCGGTGATCTCGCACGTCCTCAACGAAATCGAAATCGAGTGCCTGCCGTCGGCACTGCCGGAATTCCTCGAAGTTGACCTGGCGACGATCGAAGCTGGTCACTCGCTGCACGCCAAGGACATCGTCCTGCCGGCAGGTGTGGCACTGGTTGCTCACGTTGACGCAGAAAACCCGGTCGTCGCATCGGCAACGATCCCGGCTGGCGCAATCGCCGAAGGCGACGCCGCTGCTGCTGAAGGCGAAGGCGAAACGCCGGCTGCCTAAGTGCCTTTTTGGCGCTGAGCAAGCAATCCTCTCGATCCGTTTCAATGAAACGGTCGATGTGACCCGCCGAGGTTCGCCCCGGCGGGTTTTTTTTCGGTTTTTTTCGGCTCGGTCGCGTTCGGCGCCGAGGCCAGATGGACCTATGCAATCATGATCAAGCTGATCGTCGGGCTCGGCAATCCGGGCGCTGAATACACCGCGACGCGCCACAATGCCGGCTTCTGGCTGGTCGATCAACTGGCGCGCGAAGCAGGCACAACACTACGCGACGAGCGGCGCTTTCACGGTTTCTATGCGAAGGCCCGGCTTCACGGCGAAGAAGTGCATCTGCTGCAACCGCAAACATATATGAACCGCTCGGGGCAGTCGGTCGTGGCGCTCGCGCAGTTCTTCAAGATTCTTCCGGACGAAATTCTGGTCGCGCATGACGAGCTCGACATGCCGCCGGGCAGCGTCAAGCTGAAGCTCGGTGGTGGCAGCGGCGGTCATAACGGGCTGAAGGACATCACCGCGCATCTGTCATCGCAACAGTACTGGCGGCTGCGGATCGGCATCGGCCATCCGCGTGACCTGATTCCCGAAAGCGCGCGAGCCGGCGCCAAACCGGACGTCGCCAATTACGTACTGAAGCCGCCGCGGCGGGAAGAGCAGGACGTGATCGATGCGTCGATCGAACGTGCGTTGGCCGTGATGCCGCAGATCATCAAAGGCGAACTCGAGCGCGCGATGATGCAGTTGCACCGCAATCCCTGAGCGGACCCTGCCCGTATCACCCGTATCGCCATCGACAGGAGAAATCGCTTGAGCCGCTACTGGAGTGACATCGTCCACCGTCTGACGCCGTATGTGCCGGGCGAGCAGCCCGTGGTTGCGCATCCGGTGAAGCTGAACACCAACGAGAATCCCTATCCGCCGTCGCCGCGCGTGCTTGAAGCGATCCAGCAGGAACTGGGCGACGCGGGCGAGTCGCTGCGGCGCTATCCCGACCCGACCGCGCGCAAGTTGCGCGAAACGGTGGCCGCATACCACGGCATTCGCCCGGAACAGGTGTTCGCAGGCAACGGCTCGGATGAAGTGCTCGCGCTCACCTTTCAGGCCTTGCTGAAGCACGACAAACCGCTGCTGTTTCCGGATATCACATACAGCTTCTATCCGACCTACGCGCGGCTCTTTGAAGTCGACTATCGGACCATTGCACTCGACGACAGCTTCGCCATTAATGTCGACGACTACACGACGCCTAACGGCGGCATCCTGTTCCCGAACCCGAACGCGCCGACCGGACGACCGCTGCCGCTCGCCGATATCGAGCGTCTGGTGGCGAGAAATACCGAATCGGTCGTGGTGATCGACGAGGCCTATGTCGATTTCGGCGCTGAATCGGCCATCACGCTGATCGACCGCTATCCCAACCTGCTGGTGATACAGACGGTATCGAAGTCGCGTTCGCTCGCTGGCATGCGAGTCGGCTTCGCGTTCGGCAATCCGGAACTGATCGACGCACTGAACCGCGTGAAGGATAGCTTCAACTCGTATCCGCTCGACCGCCTGGCGCAAGTCGCGGCCATCGCTGCATACGAGGACGATGCATGGTTCCGAGACACCTGCGCCAAAGTGATTGCGAGCCGTGAGCGGTTGGCGGCAGGCTTGACGGCACTGGGCTTCGAGGTGGTGCCGTCGGCGGCGAATCTGCTGTTCGCGCGTCACGAAGGCTACGACGCAGCGACGCTCGTGGCACGGCTAAGGGAAAAGGAAATTTTCGTGCGCCATTTCAAGGCGGCACGAATCGACCAACATCTGCGAATCTCGGTCGGCACTGACGCCGAATGCGACATTCTGCTGGACGCACTGCGCGACATTTTCAGCGCTTACGTCGGGTAACGATGGGATAGCGAGCGATCGGGACAAGCTCGCGAGCGACAGACATAGAGCGTTGCCACAAAAGAAAACGGCGAGGCAGCCGCCTCGCCGTTCTCCATCATCCAATGCTCACGCGCCCTTCGCTGCCTGCAGCGCGTGGTACTTCGCCATCAGACCTTCCGCCGATTCCAGATGCTCGGGGTCGCGCGGAATGCACTCGACTGGGCACACCTGAATACACTGGGGTTCGTCGAAATGGCCGACACACTCGGTGCATTTCTTCGGGTCGATCACGTAGATTTCCGGGCCCATCGAAATTGCGTCGTTCGGGCACTCGGGCTCGCACACGTCGCAATTGATGCACTCGTCGGTAATCATCAAGGCCATACTTCTCTCACTTCGCGCCGGCCGAAGCCAGCTTTGATCCGTCAATCCGACAGTTTACGCCGGTTACGGTTGTCCCGCCGAGACGCCGTCATTCGGATCCAGCGCGGCAACCTTTTCCTTCAGCCATTTTTCGACCGACGGGAACACGAACTTGCTGACGTCGCCGCCCAGTTGCGCGATTTCACGCACGATGGTGCCGGAGATGAACTGGTACTGATCGGACGGCGTCATGAACATGGTTTCGACGTCCGGCAGCAGATAGCGGTTCATGCCGGCCATCTGGAACTCATATTCGAAGTCCGAGACGGCTCGCAGGCCACGCACGATCACCCGGGCGTTATTGCTGCGGACAAAGTCCTTCAATAGCCCTTTAAAGCTCATCACCTGAACGTTCGGGTAGTGCCCGAGCACTTCGTGAGCGATGTCGAGACGCTCTTTCAACGTGAAGAACGGCTTCTTGTTGCGGCTGTCGGCAACGCCCACCACCAGCGTGTCGAAAATGCTCGACGCGCGCCGAACGAGGTCTTCGTGACCGCGCGTCAGCGGGTCAAATGTGCCCGGGTACACGGCGACTACCATGAGACTTCTCCTCTCTTCAGACAAATGGGCACGTCAAAGCGTCCGCGTGACGCATTTGGCACCGACCGCACGCGTGACGGTAACCGTCCGCGGCTTGTTTTGGAACGCGCATTATTCCTTATTTTCGCGCTGCAGCAAATGAAAGTGGACAGCGCCCGCTTTGCCTTGCCGCACGATTTCCCAACCGGCGAGCGTCTCGTTCCCATCGAGTTCGAGCGCGTCGCCGGCTTCCACGTACAGAAAACCTTCCGGGCTCAGCAGCGGCACGGCCAGCGCGAGCGCCTTATCGAGCAGATCGCCGTCGAACGGCGGATCGAGGAAAACCACGTCGAACGATCCGGGGGCGAGACTCGCCGCGAGGCGCAAGCCGTCGGCTTCCGCGATTTCGATCGTACGCGCCGCGAGGCGCTCCTGGTTCGCGCGCAGCTGGCTTGCGGCCCGCGCATTGCGCTCGACCATCAACACCCGCGCGGCGCCGCGCGAGGCAGCTTCGAAGCCAAGCGCACCGCTGCCGGCAAACAGATCGAGGCAACGCTGGCCGTCCAGCCGTTGGCCGAGCCAGTTGAAGAGCGTCTCGCGTACGCGGTCGGGCGTGGGGCGCAGGCCGTCGAGGTCGAGCACGGGCAGCGGTGTGCGCTTCCAGTCGCCGCCGATGATACGGATGGCGTGCGGCTTGCCGCCTTTGGACGAAGCGCCGTGGGCGCGTGAAGGAGCAGAACGGGGCATGCAGTTTCGATTACGTTATTAGGGCGCCCGCGACGCCGATGCGTGCGGACTGGAGCGCCAACGTTACCACAGGGGCGCCTGGCGTCCAGCCTGGCCGTTCGGCCAATACGACGGGTGGCGGCGCGCCTGATAAAATGTGCGGCTTCCAGCGCCTTGCATCCCGCATCGCAACGCTGCCTGCCGCTCCCACGGGCCCGTCCCGGCTGCGCGCATCGGCGCGCGCTCTCACCACGCCAGATCATGTTCAGCTTTTTCAAACGATTCAAGGGTTCGAAAGAGTCCGATAACGCGCCAGAAGAATCGCAGACAGCGCCGGAAGCCCTAGCGCCCGAACCCGCCGTAGAGGCGCCGCAAGCGCCCGTCGCGCCGTCAGCGCCGCAGCCGGTGGCTCCGGTTCGCGTCGATACGCAGCCGGCTGCCGCGACGTCCGCCAATGAGCCCGAAGCCGAAGCACCCGCGCTCGAAACCGTCGAAATCGTCCCGCCGCCTATGCAGGACGCGAACGCAAAGCGCTCGTGGCTCACGCGTCTGAAGACCGGTCTGTCGAAAACGAGTTCGAGCCTGACCGGTATTTTCGTCGGCACGAAGATCGACGAGGATCTGTACGAAGAGCTCGAAACCGCGCTGCTGATGTCGGATGCGGGCGTCGAAGCCACCGAATTTCTGCTCGAATCGTTGCGCGAAAAAGTGCGCGCCGAACGCCTCACCGATCCTCAGCAGGTGAAAACAGCGCTGCGCACGCTGCTGATCGACCTGCTCAAGCCGCTGGAAAAATCGTTGATGCTCGGCCGCGCGCAACCGCTGGTCATGATGATCGCGGGCGTCAACGGTGCGGGCAAGACCACCAGCATCGGCAAGCTCGCCAAGCATCTGCAAAGCTTCGAGCAGTCGGTGCTGCTGGCTGCCGGCGACACCTTTCGCGCCGCCGCGCGCGAGCAGCTCGCAATCTGGGGCCAGCGCAACAACGTGACGGTCGTGTCGCAGGAAAGCGGCGATCCGGCCGCCGTGATTTTCGACGCGGTTGGCGCCGCGCGTGCGCGCAAGATCGACGTCATGATGGCGGACACGGCCGGCCGTCTGCCGACGCAACTTCATCTGATGGAAGAACTGCGCAAGGTGAAGCGCGTGATCGGCAAGGCGCAAGACGGCGCGCCGCATGAAGTGTTGCTGGTAATCGATGCGAACACCGGCCAGAACGCCCTCGCGCAAGTAAAAGCCTTCGACGACGCGCTCGGCCTCACCGGCCTGATCGTCACCAAGCTCGACGGCACCGCGAAGGGCGGCATTCTCGCCGCGATTGCGCGTCAGCGTCCGATTCCGGTGTACTTTATCGGCGTCGGTGAAAAGGTAGAGGACTTGCAGCCGTTCAGCGCGGAAGAGTTTTCGGACGCGTTACTGGGCGGTTGAACACAGCGACGTTCGTCGCAAAACAAGCAAAAAGGGCGCTCTTCCGAGCGCCCTTTTTTTCATTCAAGCCACAGCATCATTCCGCGTCGGGCTGAACACCAGGCGCTGCGCGAGCGAACGCGTCGATCTGCATCGCGTGTTCGTAGATTCGCTGAATCGTCGGAAACTTCGCCGTATCCACCTTGAAGCGCTGAGCGTTGAACACCTGGGGAATCAGACAGGCGTCAGCCAGTGTCGGCGTGTCGCCGAAACACAGCTTGCCGGTGCGCGAATCGCCCGCCAGATGTGCATCGAGCGTCGCAAAGCCTGCTTCGACCCAATGCTTGTACCACGCGTCTTTCGCGTCGTCGTCGACACACAGCGTGTGTTTCAGGTATTTCAAAACGCGCAGATTGTTCAGCGGATGGATCTCGCACGCCACCTGCAGCGCCACCGAACGCACATAGGCGCGCTCGGCCGGCGTGCCGGGCAACAGCGGCGGCTCCGGATGCGTTTCCTCCAGATACTCGATGATCGCGAGCGATTGCGGCATCACTTCGTTGCCATCGACGAACGTGGGTACGATGCCGTCCGCATTCACCTTGCGATACTCCGGCTTCAGCTGCTCGCCGCCGTCGCGCACGAGGTGCACCGGCACATAGTCGTACGGCAGGCCCTTCAGGTTCAGCGCGATGCGCACGCGATAGGACGCCGAGCTTCGGAAATAGCTGTAGAGCTTCATGTTATGTGTCTCCTCCCACCGCGCTTCAGACGACGCGTACGCTGAGCTCGCCGAGCCCGTCCACACCGCCCTTCATGAGGTCGCCCTGCACCACCGCGCCGACGCCTTCGGGCGTGCCGGTGAAAATCAGATCGCCCGGTTGCAGTTCGAACAGCGTCGACAGATAGGCAATCGTCTCGGCCACCGACCAGATCAGTTGCGACACATCCGAATTCTGTTTTTCCTCGCCGTTCACCGACAACCAGATCGCGCCCTTGCCGACATGGCCGACTGTCGTGACTGGATGGACTGGACCGAGCGGCGCCGAGTGATCGAAGCCCTTCGCGGTATCCCAGGGACGGCCCAGCTTCTTCGCTTCGGCCTGCAGATCGCGGCGTGTCATGTCGAGACCGAGCGCATAACCGTACACGTGGTCGAGCGCGCTTTCGGCCGGAATGTTCTTGCCGCCTTTGCCGATCGCCGCCACCAGTTCCATCTCGAAGTGGACGTTCTTCGATTGTGAGGGATAGGGGAATTCGCCGGTCGCACCCGGCGCGACATACAGCACGGCATCGGCCGGTTTGGCAAAGAAGAACGGCGGTTCGCGGTCAGGATCGTGCCCCATCTCGCGCGCGTGCGCCTCGTAGTTGCGGCCCACACAGTAGATGCGACGCACCGCGAACTGCTCGCTGGACCCCACGACCGGCACCGCAACGACCGGTGCGGGTGCAAATACGTAACTCATCCCGTTCTCCGTTTCTGGATTGTGCCGCGCCCGCGCGGCGATAAAACATCGAGTGTAACGCGCGGCAAAGCGCCGCGCAGCGGATCGGCACCGGCACGCGCGGACCGGCGATTCCGCCGCATCGTCTCACGGGATCGCCGGCCCGCCGGACCGCCTCGTCGCTATAGATGCGATACTCACACTGGATAGCGTCCTTTGAATTCCCTGGCCGACCGCCCAAGGCGGCACGCCCTCGTCCCACTGCGCCCGATGACCGACTCCGCCGACACCGCCAATTTTTTTCCCTGCGCCCGCTATATCAAGGAAATCGGCCGCGGCCCGAACGGCGCCCGCGCGCTGACTGCCGAAGATACGCGCACGCTTTACACCGCGATGCTCGACGGCCGCGTGGCCGATCTCGAACTCGGCGCCGTGCTGCTAGCGTATCGCGTGAAAGGCGAAACGGCCGACGAACTCGCCGCCATGCTGGCCGGCGCGCAGGCGTCGTTCGAACCGCTTCATCTGCCGCACGCGGCATTCCGGCCCGTGTCGATACCCACGTACAACGGCGCGCGCAAGCAGCCCAACCTGGTGCCGCTGCTCGCGCTGCTGCTGGCGCGCGAAGGTGTGCCGGTGCTGGTGCATGGCGTCACGGAAGATCCGGGCCGCGTGACGAGCGCTGAAATCTTCACACATCTGCAGATTCCGCACGCGCGATCGCACGCCGACATCGAAGACGGTCTCGCCGAGCGCCGTCTCGCATTCGCACCGATCGAGGTACTCGCGCCGAAGCTCGCGCACCTTCTCTCGCTGCGCCGGCGGATGGGCGTACGCAATTCAACGCACACGCTCGTGAAAATTCTGCAGCCGTTCGCGCCCGCCGGGCTGCGGCTCGTGAACTATACGCATCCGCCATATCGCGACAGTCTCACCCAACTGTTCAACACGCACCCGGCCGCCGCGGAGGGCGGCGCCCTGCTCGCGCGCGGCACCGAAGGCGAAGCGGTGGCCGACACGCGCCGCCAGGTGCAAGTGGATTGGCTGCACGACGGCATCTGCGAAACGCGTGTGCCGCACGAGCGCTCGTCGCCCGACGCGCCTGAAGTCGACTTGCCCGAAGCTCGCGACGCCGCGACCACAGCCGCCTGGATCGACGCCGTGTTGCGCGGCGAAGCGCCTGTCCCGAGCGCGATCGAACGGCAAGTGGAGCTGATCGTCGACGTCGCGAAAATACCCGTGTGACGTGCGCGGCGTGAGTGCAACAAAGTGCTTGCGGCATAGCCCGCACGCGCCATGATGACGGCCGCGGGTTGACACGCCGCGGCGAGCCGTCATACATTAGACGCATGCGTTCCCTTCCGAACACCCTCCGAATTACCTCCGGCCGCCTAGCGCGGCCCCTATCGCTACGTCTAGCGTAAGTCAGACGTAGCGCCGCGCGTTGGCAGCCTGAATCATCCAGATTAGTTGCCCAAAGCGCGGTCTTCAAAGCAGCTCCCCGCAGTTACTGTCTCACCCCCGACCGTAGTTCTTCACAACCTGTAGTCGTTTGCGTTCGTCCGTTTACCCTTCGGACGAGGCGCGAGGGTCAATTTCATGTTGCGCAATCCCGCTGAAAAATACCGCCCCTTTCCCGCAGTGCGCCTCACCGGGCGCAAATGGCCGAGCCGCACGATCAACCAGGCGCCGATCTGGATGAGCACCGATCTGCGTGACGGCAATCAGGCGCTCATCGAGCCGATGAATGCCGCGCAAAAGCTCGAATTCTTCGAGATGCTGGTGGCGATCGGCTTCAAGGAGATCGAAGTCGGTTTCCCGTCGGCCTCGCAAACCGACTTCGATTTCGTGCGCAAGCTGATCGAAGAAAAACGCATTCCCGACGACGTGACGATTGAAGTGTTCGTGCCCTCACGCGCCGAACTGATTGCGCGCACGTTCGAATCGCTGGAGGGCGCGCCGCGCGCCATCGTGCACCTGTACAACGCAATCTGCCCGTCGTTTCGCAAGATCGTCTTCAACCAGTCGAAGGAGCAGATCAAGGCACTGGCGGTGGAAGGCACACGCCTCATCAAGGAACATGCGCAGGCGCGGCCCGACACGCACTGGACGTTCCAGTATTCGCCCGAAACCTTCAACGCGACCGAACTCCCCTACGCGCGCGAAGTATGCGACGCAGTCGCGCAGACCTGGCGGCCCACGCGCGACCACAAGATGATCGTCAACCTGCCCGCGAGCGTCGAGGCCGCGACACCGAACGTGTTCGCCGATCAGATCGAATGGATGGACCGCAATCTCAGCTATCGCGACAGCATCGTGCTGTCGGTGCATCCGCATAACGATCGCGGCACCGCCGTGGCCGCTACGGAACTGGCGCTGCTGGCGGGCGCGGATCGCGTCGAAGGGTGTCTGTTCGGCAATGGCGAGCGCACCGGCAACATGGACCTCGTTACGCTCGCGATGAACCTTCACGCGCAGGGCGTCGACCCGGGCCTCGATTTTTCAGACATCGATGCGGTGCGGCGCGTGGTCGAGCGCTGCAATCAGATTCCGGTGCATCCGCGGCATCCGTATGCGGGTGATGCCGCAAAGCGGCCGGTGTGGAGCGATGAGGATCTGCAGCGCGTAGCTGCCTGAGTGACTTGAGACGGGGCGGAGCCGCCCTCCCCGTTTGGACCGCATTAGCGGCGGCGCAACTGCATCAAAACCCGCCTGACCGACCCACCAGGCGGCCAATTCAGCATGAGCGGTGCAACCCGCCTGCTCTTGCCGTTCGAGCGCTCACAAGGCGCTCACCCACTGCGACTGGCGAAACGGAGTGAGCTCAAAAAGCTCACTCGATCGCGCAACGCGTCGCCTGCCAGGCAATCAGACGCCATTGCCCGTCTTCCTGTGTGTGAATCGCCGTGTACGCAATCGGAAACAGCAGCGCGCCATTGTTCGCTTCCATTTCGATCAGCGCGCGCCCCGTGACGACGCAGGTCTCGCGCCCCACCGGCAGCACATCTTGCGACTGCACCTCGATCTGCCGATAGCGGCGGCGCCCAGCGGTAATACCGTCGATGAACTGTCGCTTCGTTTCGCGCTTGCCGTTCGTATGGACATAGCTCACGTTGTCCGCGAGCAGCGCATCGAGCGACTGCCCGTCGCCGTCGACCATCGCACGGAAGCGCTCGCGCTCGAGCCCGCGAATCGCTTCGATTATCTTTGCCGCCATTGCTCAGCCCCTTGCACCGGTGAGCCGAACGTGGCCACGGTCGTCAGAAGTTATATTGCAAATATAGCTGGTGGAAATTTATACCAGGATTCGGCTCTTTGATACCGCCATTGGAAATATGCTGGAAGCGGTAGCCCGCCTCGTACTGCTGGTGACTGCCGAATTGCAGGCCGACTCCCGCCATGGGGGCGAACTGGAACGCGGTCGCGAGCGTGAGGTCAGTAGAAATTCTCGGGCTCGACAGGAGGCGGATACCGGCACCTGCTTCGATGTAAGGGCGAATCGCACCCGCTCCGTCGATGAAGCGAATGATAGGCGTCACACCGATCTCGCCGATGTTCTCGTGCACATTGCCTTCGTCGGTGTGCCACCAGGCCACGTGCGCTTCGCCGATCAGCGAAAAGTGCCAATCGCCGATCTGCCACCACGTCAGATTCGGATCCCAGACCAGGCCGAGATCGAGTTTTTTAATGTGGTGATCTCCGAGACCGCCGGCGATCTGCACGCCGAACTGGTCGGCTGCCGCCACTCCGGAGCAGGCAAGTAGCAAAGCCGCCGACAAACCTTTTAGAGCCAGACCACGCCAAACATTTTTTTTGTTGTTCATCGAACACCCGACCTAGTCGAACGCTGATTACCTTCGAATTGTTCCGCCTATTCTAAAGACAATCCTGATTTCGTGGATTGTCTGAAGAATGTTGAATTTCCGCAATTAGTCACTTCGGTTTTAGAAAAAGTCGGTCACTTATAAGACCGAAAGGAATGTGTTAGGTAAATTCTACGGCGCACACGCACTTGCCGACAGAGCCCTCCATGGCTATCAAAACCTAAATTTCAATAGGAATTTACGGAACTTGGATGCCCCTACGGCCTCTAAGTATTAGCACTCGGCAAATCAGAGTGCTAACATCCAACGCTGGAGTCGTTTTAACTGAACACGCTTTTGTCTGATTCCAAAGGAGTTTCCTACGTGAGCCATGCAATGACCCTTCCGAGTACTTTGAGCCCGTCGTCGGCTAAGGCCGCTTCGGCAGGTGCGCTGGCGCTCTCGCATTCCTCGCTGCTGCCCGGTCAACTGGGCAATATCGACGCCTACATCCAGGCCGTAAATCGGATTCCGATGCTGACGCCGGCGGAAGAACGCCAGTTCGCCACCGAATTTCGCGAGCAGGACAACCTTGGGTCCGCACGCCGTCTCGTCCTGTCGCACCTGCGGCTGGTCGTATCGATCGCGCGCAATTACCTTGGTTATGGACTGCCGCATGCCGACCTGATCCAGGAAGGCAATATTGGCCTGATGAAGGCCGTGAAGCGCTTTGACCCCGAGCAAAACGTGCGCCTCGTGTCGTACGCCATGCACTGGATCAAGGCTGAGATCCACGAATACATTCTGCGTAACTGGCGGATGGTGAAGGTCGCCACCACCAAGGCGCAGCGCAAGCTGTTCTTCAACCTGCGCAGCCACAAACAGGGTCTCGGCGCATTCACGCCGGACGAGATCGAAGGTCTCGCCAAAGAGCTGAACGTGAAGCGTGAAGAAGTGGCCGAGATGGAAACGCGCTTGTCCGGCGGCGATATCGCGCTGGAAGGTCAGGTCGAAGACGGCGAAGAGTCGTACGCGCCGATCGCCTACCTTGCCGACTCGCATAGCGAGCCGACAGCCGTGCTGGCTTCGCGTCAGCGCGACAAGCTGCAAAGCGACGGTATCGCGAGCGCGCTGGACGCGCTGGACGCCCGCAGTCGCCGCATCATCGAGGCTCGCTGGCTGAAGGTGGAGGACGACGGTTCGGGCGGCTCGACGCTGCACGAACTGGCCGACGAATTCGGCGTGTCGGCCGAACGCATCCGCCAGATCGAGGCAAGCGCAATGAAGAAAATGCGCGGCGCGTTGACTGAATATGCGTAACACTTAAAGCTTGAGTCGTGCCGGCTCGTCTGGCGCACACTGTTTAGCTGCAGAGCCCTGCCCTCGCAAGAAGGCAGGGCTTTTTTGTGCCCACTCGACAATGCCAGCGCTCGATCGAAGACGCACGCGCACTCACTCAAGAACATGCCCACCAAACACGTGTTTCTTGACGTATCACAAACCCCATAGCAATACTGTCCCGACGGCGTGACGTTCGCGACCCAATGCCGCAGTGCCGAACTTACGCGCACTAGGTCATTGCTCCTAGAATCGGGATGAACTCGCCAAGCCTCCGAACCGGCCTGGATCCAGCCGGTTAAGCCGGTGTGAAGTTGCCTTCTACCGATCATGACCATAGCCCTGAATCGCCATAGCACCCCTCGCTCGAGCCTGCGCAAACGGCTCGCTGCCTGGGCGCGCGGTCCGACGCTGGCGCGGGATATCGCCATCGTCCTCGCCATCAAATTCGCATTACTGATGGTGCTCAAGTACGCGTTCTTCAATCATCCGCAGGCGGAGCATATGTCGCTGCCGCCTGAACAAGTCGCGCAGGCGCTGCTGTCCGTGCCTGCCTCGCATCCGTCCCAAGGTGGTCAACATGCCCGTTAGCGAAGTCGTAGAACTGTCGCGCCTCCAGTTCGCCATCACGGCGCTTTATCACTTTCTGTTCGTGCCGCTCACGCTCGGTCTGTCCTGGTTGCTGGTCATCATGGAGTCCGTCTATGTGATGACCGGCAAGCAGATCTACAAAGACATGACCCAGTTCTGGGGCAAGCTGTTCGGCATCAACTTTGCGATGGGGGTCACCACCGGCCTCACGCTGGAATTCCAGTTCGGCACCAACTGGTCGTACTACTCGCACTATGTCGGCGACATCTTCGGCGTGCCGCTGGCCGTTGAAGGGTTGATGGCGTTCTTCCTCGAATCGACCTTCGTCGGCCTCTTCTTCTTCGGCTGGAAGCGGCTCTCGAAAGTGCAGCACGTAAGCGTCACGTTCCTCGTCGCGCTCGGCTCGAATCTGTCGGCGCTGTGGATTCTGGTGGCCAACGGCTGGATGAATAATCCGGTCGGCGCTACCTTCAACTACCAGACCATGCGCATGGAACTCGACAGCATCTTCTCGGTGCTATTCAATCCGGTCGCGCAGGTGAAGTTCGTGCACACCGTATCGGCCGGTTATGTGACCGCTTCGATGTTCGTGCTCGGTGTGTCGTCGTGGTATCTGCTGAAGCGCCGCGACACCGAATTCGCTTTGCGCTCGTTCGCCATTGCCGCCGGCTTCGGCCTGGCCTCGACACTGTGCGTGATCGTGCTCGGCGACGAATCCGGCTACCGCACCGGTGAAGTTCAGCAGGTCAAGCTGGCCGCCATCGAATCCGAATGGGAAACGGCGCCCGCACCGGCGCCCTTCACGATCATCGGCATTCCGAACCAGAAGGAAGAACGCACCGACTATGCGATCCGGATCCCGTATGCGCTCGGCCTCATCGCCACGCGCTCGATCGACGAACCGGTGGTCGGCCTGAAAGAACTGATGGCGCAAAACGAAGTGCGCATCAAGAACGGCATGCTCGCCTACGCCGCACTGCAAAAGCTAAAGCAAGGCGATGTCACGGACGAAGCCAAAGCCGCCTTCGACGCGCACAAAGAAGACCTCGGCTACGGCCTAATGCTCAAGCAGTTCACCGCGAACGTCACCGACGCCACGCCGGATCAGATCGTGCAGGCCGCCAAGAAAACGATTCCCCCGGTAGCGCCCGTATTCTTCTCGTTCCGACTGATGGTCGGCCTCGGCATCCTCTTCCTTGCGACCTTCGTGCTGGCGTTCTGGTTTTGCGCTCAGCGCTCCCTGCTCCTAGAGAAACGCCGCTGGTTCCTGCGCTGGGCTGTGTGGGCGATTCCGTTGCCGTGGCTCGCCGCTGAATTCGGCTGGATCGTTGCTGAAGTGGGCCGTCAACCGTGGACCATTGCCGGCATTCTGCCGACCGCATTGTCCGCATCGAGTCTGACGCCGGGGGATCTGTACCTGAGCATTGCCGGCTTCGTCGTTTTCTACACGGTGCTGTTCATCATCGAAATCATGCTGATGTTCAAGTACGCGCGGCTCGGGCCTTCGTCACTGCACACGGGGCGCTATCACCACGAACAACAACAGCCGCTGAATCAGTCGCTGCCGACCAACACGGCCGCATGATTCGCCGCCACTCTGTTCCAAGGGAAAGATCATCATGGATTACGCAACCCTCAAACTGATCTGGTGGGTGTTGATCGGCGTGCTGCTGATCGGCTTCGCGCTCACCGACGGCTTCGACATGGGCGCGGCGATTCTGCTGCCGTTCATCGCGAAGACCGACGCCGAGCGACGCATCGTCGTCAATACGGTCGGCGCAACGTGGGAAGGCAATCAGGTGTGGCTCATCACTGCGGGCGGCGCGATGTTCGCCGCGTGGCCGCTGGTGTACGCCGCGTCGTTCTCCGGCTTCTACTTCGCGATGCTGCTGGTGCTGTTCTCGCTGTTTTTCCGGCCGGTCGGCTTCGACTACCGCAGCAAGCGTGAAGACCCGCGCTGGCGCAGTGCGTGGGATTGGGCGCTGTTTGTCGGCGGCTTCGTGCCGGCGCTGGTGTTCGGCGTGGCGTTCGGCAACCTGCTGCAAGGCGTGCCGTTCTCGTTCGACACCGATCTGCGCGTTACGTATCACGGCAGTTTCTTCGCTCTGCTCAACCCGTTCGCCGTGCTGTGCGGACTCGTTAGCGTGTCGATGCTGGCCGCGCACGGTGCGGCCTTCGTGAAGATGAAGGCGGACGACGTCGTCGCCGAGCGTGCATCGCTCGCGCTGCGGATCGCTTCGCTCGCCGCCGTGGTGCTATTCCTGCTTGCCGGCGCATTGATCGCCACGATGATCGGCGGCTATCAGATCGTCGACGCCGCGCCGCTCGATACGGTGGCCAACCCGCTGCTGAAGAACGTGATCGGCGCGCCCGGCTTGTGGCTCACCAACTACGCAAACTATCCGTGGATGGTGATCGCGCCGGTGGCGGGCCTCGTGGGTGGCGTGCTTGCCTTGTTGCTGGCGCGCTCGCGTTTTGAAAAGAGCGCCTTCCTGTCGACCTCGCTGATGATCATCGGCGTGATCCTGACGGCGGGCTTCTCGATGTTCCCGTTCATCATGCCCTCCTCGCTCGACGGCCGCAGCAGCCTGACCGTATGGGATTCGACCTCGAGCCGCATGACGCTGCAGATCATGCTGATCGCCGTAATCATTTTCCTGCCGATCGTCCTGATCTACACGAGCTGGGTGTATCGCGTGATGCGAGGCAAGGTGACCGCCGCGGCGCTCGAAGAAAATCACCATTCTATGTATTGATCAGGAATACGGATAACAGGAGTTTGTGATGTGGTATTTCAGTTGGCTTCTTGGCATTGGCGTGGCGTTGGCCTTCGGCATTATCAATGTGATGTGGCTGGAAACGCGCCGGCCTTTGGAAGCGGGTAAGCAGAAGGCACGTTGATGGATCTGTTACTGGTCGCGCGCCGTTAGGCTCAAGCCGGCAAACGCAAAAGCGGCACCTTGAATCAAGGTGCCGCTTTTTTATTGCTGCTTCATCGGAACAGAAGCTTAACAATGGAGCGGCGCAGGCCGCTCCTCAACGTTGCATTACGCCAGCTGCGGCGCCGTACCGGCACCCGTATCGGGCGACAGACGCGTCGCCAGTTGTGCAGCGTAGCGCTGTGCTGCGTCGCCAACGACGATGTGGAACGTATCGGCCGAAACCCACGCCGTATCGAGCGTAGCAAGACGTTGACGATCAACCGCAGACGGATCGCGAACCACGATCCGCAGACGCGTGGCCGCCACGGCATCCAGCGACACGACGTTGCCCGCGCCGCCGAACACGGCGAGCCAACGCAACGGATCCGGATCGAGCGGACCGCCCTTAGCACCGCTTGCGGTCGCCACGGGAGCCACAGGAGCCACAGGAGCCGCAGCGACAGCAGGCGCAGCAGCAGCCACCGGCTTCACGGCATCGCCACCGCCTTGTGCGATCACCGTGCGGATTTCATCAGCGATGATGTCCGCTTCCGGTCCAATAATCACCTGCACGTTGGTCGAACCGCGTTTGAGGACACCACGCGAGCCGATCGTCTTCAGTTCGCTTTCCGAAACCTTGTTGGCATCCACCACCGACAGACGCAATCGCGTCGTACAAGCATCCACCACCGACAGGTTCGACGCGCCACCCAGCGCGGCGATATAACGCTGTGCGCGCGGCACGGCGGCACCCGCCACCGGCGACACGAAACCGCCAGCCGCAAACGACTCGATCTGTTCTTCTTCGGCAGCAGGTTCACGACCCGGCGTTGCCATGTTGAACTTGCGGATAAAGAAGCGGAACAGTCCGTAATACACGACCATGTACACGAGGCCGATCGGAATCGCCCACCAGCCCTTGGTCGACAGGCCGTAGTTCAGCACGTAGTCGATAAAGCCAGCCGAGAAGGTAAAGCCGAGATGAATCCCGAGCGCCGAGCAGATCGCCAGCGACAAGCCCGTCAGCACCGCATGGATGGCATACAGCACCGGCGCGAGGAACATGAAGCTGAATTCGATCGGCTCAGTCACGCCCGTCAGGAACGAGGTAAGCGCCATCGAAGCCAGCAAGCCGAACACCATCGCGCGACGTTCTTTCGGTGCCTCGTGATACATCGCGAGACACGCGGCCGGCAGACCGAACATCATGACCGGGAAGAAGCCCGTCATGAACGTGCCCGCAGTCGGATCGCCCGCGAAGAAGCGATGCAGGTCGCCCGTCACCGGCGCGCCACCCGGCGGCGTGAAGGTGCCGAACACGAACCACGTCAGCGAATTGAGAATGTGATGCAGACCCGTGACAAGCAGCAAGCGGTTCAGCACACCGAACACGAACGCGCCAAGCGCACCTGCGGTGGTCAGCCAATGGCCGGCCGTATCAATGACGCCTTGCACCGGCTGCCATACATAGCCAAACACAATGCCTATCACCAGACAGACCACGCCGGTGACAATCGGCACGAAGCGTTTCCCTCCGAAGAATGCGAGGTAGTCTGGCAGCTTGATATCTTTGTACTTGTTGTACAGCAAGCCCGCGACGATACCCGCCACGATCCCGGACAACACGCCCATGTTGAGCTTGTCGTTGATGTCCTTCATCACCGCGATTTCGACCAGATAGCCGATCGCACCCGCGAGACCCGCCACGCCGTTATTGTCTTTCGCGAAGCCAACCGCCACGCCGATTGCGAACAGCAACGGCAGGTTGTCGAAGATCGCGCCGCCGGCGTCGGCGATCATCTTGATGTTGAACACATCGGGTTGGCCCAACCGCAGCAGCAGGCCGGCAACCGGCAGCACTGCTATCGGCAGCATCAGCGCGCGTCCCAGGCGCTGAATCTTCAGAAACGGATTCCCATCCATTGACACCTCCAATCCTTGTCTCGTTGTCGACAGTCGTCGTTGAGTTCTAGCTTTACGTGGTTACTGAGCGAAGCTGGTTGCGGACCGTGTGGGGTTCAGTCCAAAGGCCAGGTTTCGCGGCTTACTGCTCTTACCGCCTGCGCCGATTCGAGCGCCAGGACATCCTGGGCACGTTGACGGCACAGCTGATAATCGAGGTTGCGCACCCGCGCCTTGATGCCCGGCACCGACACCGGATCCACCGAAAGTTCGGTCACGCCGAGGCCGACGAGCAGCGGCATGGCCAGCGGATCGCCCGCCAGTGCGCCGCATACGCCGACCCATTTGCCATGCTTGTTCGCGCCCTGCACGGTTGCTGCGATCAGGCGCAGCACCGCAGGATGCAAGCCGTCCGCTTGCGCTGCGAGATCGGCCTGGCAACGGTCCATGGCGAGCGTGTATTGCGTCAGATCGTTGGTGCCGATCGAGAGGAAATCCGCGTGTTGCGACAGTTGATCGGCGAGCAACGCGGCCGACGGTACTTCGATCATCACGCCGACTTCGATCGGTTCGGTACGGCCCGATTCACGAGCGAATTCGTCGATGCGTTTGCGGATGCGGATCAACTCGCCGACATCCGTCACCATCGGCAACAGGATGCGTACCGCGCCGAGCGGTTGCACCGCGAGCAGGCCGCGCAACTGATCGTCGAGCAGATCCGGGCGCACTTGTGCGAGGCGGATGCCGCGCAGGCCGAGCGCCGGATTCGGTTCGGGCGGCAGCGTCAGGTAATCGACTTCCTTGTCCGCGCCCACATCCAGCGTGCGAATGATCGCGGTGCGGCCGCTCAACGCTTCGACAATGGCCTGATAGCTCTGGCGATGTTCGTCGACGGTCGGCGCCGAGGCGCGGTGAATGAACAGCAATTCGGTGCGCAGCAGGCCGACGGAATCGGCGCCGTTGTCGACGGCAGTTTTCGCGTCGTCGAGCGTGGCGATGTTTGCGGCGACTTCGATCGCGCGGCCATCGGACGTCACGGCTGCCTGTTGCGACGTACGGCGATTCGCTTCGCGCACACCGGCGAGGCGGCTGCGCTCAAGACGCGCGCGTTCGACGTCGAGCTCAGTCGGCGCGAATTCGACGCGGCCGGTGGTGGCGTTCACCACGACCTGCGTACCTTCAGGGATCGCGTGCAATGCATCGCCGACTGCCACCAACGCCGGAATGCCGGCCTGACGCGCGAGGATTGCCGCATGCGAAGTGGCGCCGCCACGCGACATCACCAGCGCAGTGACGCGCGCGCGATCCAGCGAGGACAGATCCGACGGCGTGAACTCTTCAGCCGCGAGCACGGCCTCTTCCGGCAGCGTGCGTGCCGCGGCGTTCGTATAACCGAGCGCACGCAACACGCGTTTTTCGATGTCGCGCAAATCGGCGGCACGTTCCGCGAGCAACGCGTCTTCGATATTCGTCAGGATGGCGATCTGTGCGCGGATCGCATCGCGCCATGCAAACCCGGCGCTTTTGCCAAGACTGATCAGATCGCGCGCGGCATCGACCAGCGTCGGATCTTCGAGCAATACGCGATGCACCGCGAAAATGCCCGCCTCACCCACCGCGCCGCGTTGCGACGCATCGCGCACTGTCGTACCGAGGTCGGCGTCGACGGTGGCAATCGCCTTGTCGAGCAGCCGGCTCTCTGCCGCCGACGTGCCGTTCGCCTTTTCCGGCGGATCAATATCCGCATCATCCCAACGCACCAGTTTGCCGACCGCGACGCCCGGCGACGCGCACACACCCGCGAGCGTATTCGGCGCGAGCGTTTCGCCCGCAGCGCGCGCGACCGTTTGCGGCGCTGGCGAACTTTGTCGCGCCGGCTTCTCTTCGACTTCACCGTGCGCTTCACGCGTCAATTCGTGTGCAATCGCTTCGATCGCAGCTTGAGCTTGCGGACCAACGCCGAGCAACTCGACAGTCGCACCTTCGCCAGCGCCAAGACCGAGCAAACCGACCACGCTCTCGATCGCCGCCTTGCGCCCTTCGTAACGTACTTCGACACGGGCATCGAAACCGCGCGCCGCTTCACGAGCGCGCGCCGCCGGCCGTGCATGCAGACCACCCGCGTGGACCAGCGTGACTTGCTGACGGGCTTCTTCGGTCACGTTGGTGGCGCTCGCCTGGCGCGATGCGTCCGCCGCTTCGCCGCTGCGAGCGCGCAGCACCAGCAACGGCGTTTCGCCTGCCTTCAGCATGCCGTTCTGCACACGCTCGACAATCTCAAACGCATCCGAATTGGCAATCGCGATCACCGAGACGAGACTCGGCGCATTCAGCGCGACCTGGTCCTGATCGAATTCGATCAGGATGTCGCCGGTGCGCACATGGGCGCCTTGCGCGACCATCGGCGCAAAGCCCTTGCCATTCAGTTCGACCGTATCGATGCCGATGTGCAACAGAATCTCGACGCCTTCGGCCGTCGCAAGCGTGACTGCGTGACCGGTGCGGGCGAGATGGGTGATGGTGCCGTCGCACGGCGCGACGAGTCGCCCCTCGAGCGGATCGATGCCGATGCCGTCGCCGAACATGCCGCCCGAAAACACAGGGTCGGGCACGTTCGCCAGCGGCACGACCGGACCGGTCATCGGCGCGAGCAAAACAATATGGCCTTCAGAATGGCTCATCAAGCGGGACTCCTCGACACGTCGCATCTGATTTCTCGTCAGTGAGTTTCGGTGACTTTGTTGAGATGGCGTGGCGCGTCAGGATTGCGCCCGCGAGCGGCGGCAAGGCCGGCAGCCATCACATAAAAGGACAGGATTGCGGCGATCGGATCGAGCGCCGCATGAGCGGTGGTGGCGAGCGGCAGGGTCGCTTCCGGCACGTCGGCCGGCGCGGCGAGCAGTACGCGGGCGCCGCGCGCCTGCATGTCGCGCGCGAGTTGCAGCAAGCCGGCTTGTTCGGGACCACGCGGTGCGAAGACCAGCAGCGGGTAGTCGCGGTCGATCAACTCCATTGGACCGTGCCGCACTTCCGCGCTCGAAAACGCTTCGGCCTGAATGCCGGAGGTCTCTTTCAATTTGAGTGCAGCTTCCTGCGCGATCGCAAGGCCCAGACCGCGGCCAATCACGATCATGCGTTCGACGCCACGCAGTTCATCCACAGCCTTCGACCAATCAAGCTTGCCGGCGGCTTGCAACGCGTCAGGCAGCGTGTTCAACGCACCGAGCAGCGCTTCGTCTTTCTGCCAATGAGCGACCAGTTGCGCGGAGATCGACAGCATGGCGATGTAGCTCTTGGTCGCCGCGACGCTCAGTTCCGGGCCGGCCACGAGCGGCAGGTGAAACTCGCAAGCGTCCGACAGCGGCGAGTTCGGCGCATTCACCGCGGCCACTGTCAACGCGCCGGCCTTGCGCAACGCTTCCATCGTGCCGACCAGGTCCGGGCTCTTGCCCGACTGCGAGAACGCCAGCGCAAGTTGATCGCGCACTTGCAGCGGCGCTTGCTGGAGCGTCGCGACCGACATCGGCAGCGAGGCAACCGGTACACCGAGGCGGCTCATCGTCAGGCTCGCGAAGTAGCTCGCCGCATGGTCCGAGCTGCCGCGCGCGACTGTCAGCGCAACGTGGCGCGGTTGCTGGGCGAGCTTCGCCGCCAATGCTTCCACGCGCGAGGTATCCCTGAGCTGCGCGGCGACCGTTTCAGCGGACGCCTGCGCCTCTTTAAGCATATTCGACAATTGATTCTCCTTCGACGTAAGTCGCGGTCAACGCCAGTTCACGATCGAACACGACCACATCGGCCCACGCACCGCGCGCGATGCGGCCGCGGTCTTCGATGCCGAGGTAGTCGGCGGCGTAGCGCGACAAACGGTTTGAAACATCGGCGATCGGCAAGCCGATCGATACGAGATTGCGCAGCGCCTGATCCATCGTCAGCGTGCTGCCGGCGAGCGTGCCGTCGGCGAGACGCACGCCGCCGAGGCACTTCGTCACATGCTGGCTGCCGAGGCGGTATTCGCCGTCGGGCATGCCGGTCGCCGAGGTGCTGTCCGTCACGACGTAGAGACGCGGAATCGCGCGCAACGCGGCGCGGATCGCGCCCGGGTGGACGTGCAGCAAGTCGGGAATGATTTCGGCGAATTCGGCGTGCGCGAGTGCGGCGCCGACGAGGCCGGGATTGCGGTGATGCAGCGGCGACATCGCGTTGAACAGATGCGTGAAGCCGCAGGCGCCGTGCTTGAGTGCGGCGACGGCGTCGTCGTAGGTGCCGAGCGAATGGCCGAGCTGCACGCGTACGCCGCGCGCCGCCATCTCGGAGATGATCTCCATGTGGCCGGCGATTTCCGGCGCCAGTGTGACCACGCGAATCGGCGCGATCGACAGATACTTCAGCACTTCGTCCATCACGGCCGATACGGCCGCGTCTGGTTGCGCGCCGAGCTTGCCGGGGTTGATGTACGGACCTTCCAGATGCACGCCAAGCACACGCGACCCGCCTGGCGTGCGAATGCGCGCGTTGTTGCCCAGACCCGCGACGACATTCATCAGCTCGTCGCGCGGCGCGGTCATCGTGGTGGCGAGCAGGCTGGTCGTACCGTGGCGAGCATGGGTGCGGCTGATCGTTTCGATCGCGTCGCCGCCTTCCATCACGTCGGAGCCGCCACCGCCATGCACGTGCAGATCGATGAAACCGGGCAGGATGTACGGCGCGTCATTCTTCGCCGGATCGATGCGTTCGCCGGTCAGTGCCGTGATGCGGCCGTTTTCGTATTCGAGCGTGCCGTGAATCCACCCATCGGTGGTGAGTATGTTTCCGGTCAGCATGAGTCTCTCTGGTGAGGCGTAATGCGGGGTGTGACTGAATTGCGTTCGGCTATGCCGCACGTGACGGCTGCCCGCTCAGGCGCGCCAATCAGGTGCGCAATTCAGCGACAAAGTCGTAGTAATCGTCGCGGCAATACGTGTCGGTCAGTTCGATCGCACGCTGGTCCGCGCTATACCCGATACGGGTAATGACCAGCAGCGCCGAGCGCGGTTCGATATCCATCAACGAGGCGATTTCGCTCGAAGCATTGACCGCGCGAAAGTGCTGCAAGGCGCGCACGACGGCAGCGCCACGTTGTTCGAGATAGCTATAAAGCGACACGCCGATGGCCAGCGGATCAGGCACGATCGCCGCGGGCAGCGCCGAATGCTCGACCGCCATCACGATGCCATCCGCGCGCCGCAGACGCCGCAGGCTCGTCACCGCCGCACCGGGCGACAGGCCGAGGTGCACCAGCTCATCACGGTTGGCGGCGCGGATATCGCGCTCGAGCCACACCGAATCCGGCCGGAACCCGCGTTGCTGCATCTTCTTCGTGAAACCGGTGAGCCGCGACAGCGGGTCTTCGACGCGCGGCGTGATGAAGCTCCCTGCGCCCCGCGCCCGCCGGATCAAGCCTTGTTCGACCAGAAGCTCGATCGCCTTACGCGCGGTGATGCGCGACACGCCGATCGCATCCGAAAGCGTGCGCTCCGAAGGCAGCGCTTCACCCGCCGACCACACGCCGCAGTGGATCGCCGTCGCCAGATTGCGCGCGAGCTGCAGATAGAGCGGCGTGACGTTGCGAGCGTCAGGCATCAGTGCGGACCAGCGAGTTTCCATGGGGCTCCGGCGGTCGTCTAGAAGAATGCGGCCTACGAAAATGAGAGCCCATTATATAACCAACATAATACCAGTCAATCAACTGGTCCCATGCTGGTATAGATTGGCGAAAAGCCTTGCTGGATAAGCGTCGGAGGGTGATTTGAGCGCTTCGGAGAGCGGTTTACAGGGATCGGGATTTACCCGTATTCGAGATGCCGGACGGCATCCAGGTGGTCCATAGTGGTTCTCTTCCCGGCCGGATAGACGCCCTAAAATCCATACCTTTCTGATACCACTTAGGGACGCTCCGTGGCAGCGCGGCTTTTTTAATGGGTTCCGTTCCAATATAGTGATGCGTAGCTAGCCAAAAAAATTCCCCCGGGGAGCAGCATTTGACAGATTCCGAGGCGCTGCGGCGCGCTCAGGCCGTCCGCCATTTCAACCGCTTCTATACCCAGCTCATCGGCGCTCTGCACGAGCATCTGGCAAAGAGTGCCTTCTCGCTGACGGAAGTACGCGTTCTACACGAACTGTCCCGCGGACGCGCGCAGACAGCCTCGGTGCTCGGGCGCAATCTCGGCCTCGATAGCGGCTACCTCAGCCGCCTTCTGACCAGTTTCGAGCGACGCAACCTGATTACGCGGCGCCCCTCCGACACGGATGCGCGCCAGTCGTTAATCGCCCTCACAGACAACGGCCACGCGGCCTATGCACCGCTCGATACGGCGGCGATCGACGAAGTAACGGCGCTGCTGAATGGCCTCACCGCGCTTTCCCAGGAACATCTGATCGCCGCGATGAAGGTGATCGAGCGCCTGCTCGACAGCAAGCCGCAGCATGAACTCGTGACCCTTCGGCAGCCACGCGCCGGCGAGTGCGGCTGGCTCGTGCATCGACAGGCGCAGTGGTTCGCCGCGCAATACGGCTGGGATCAATCGTTCGAAGGGCTGCTCGCGCGCGTCGTCGCCGATTACTCGCAGCGCAACGATCCCGTGCGCGAGATGTGCTGGGTTGCCGATCAGGACGGCATGGTGGTCGGCTCGGTGTGCATCGTCGGAATCTCGACGACCGTGGCGGGCGCGCGGCTCTTGTGGGTCGAGCCGGACGTGCAGCGTCTTGGCATCGGCACGCAATTGATGAACGAATGCGTGCGCTTCGCGCGACGCGCAGGGTACACAAAACTCACGCTGACCACGGCCAGCACGCTCAATGAGCCGCGCCGGCTATGCGAGCGCGCCGGCTTCGAACTCGTCTGTACGACGGAGGAACGGCGCTTCGGCAAGGATCTGATGATCGAACGGTGGGAGTTGGAGTTGTAGTCCCGGCAACGAATGCGCGACGTACAAACAAAAAACGCCACGGTTTGTCACCGTAGCGTTTTTGCTTTGCGAAGCAGGTTGACGGGTGTCGCTTAGAACGACGGCACCACCGAACCCTTGAACTGCGTCTTGATGAACTGGCGCACGTCTTCCGACTGGTAAGCCGCGACCAGCTTCTTGACCCAAGGCTTGTCCTTGTCCTGCGTGCGCACGGCGATCAGGTTCGCGTACGGGCTGTGGATATCTTCGAGCGCGATCGCGTCTTTGGTCGGCTGCAGACCGGCGGCCAGCGCGAAGTTCGTGTTGATCGCGGCCGCGTCGACATCCGACAGCGAGCGCGGCAGTTGTGCCGCGTCGAGTTCGAGCAGCTTGATCTTCTTCGGATTCTCGGCGACGTCGAGCGCCGTGGCGTTATTGCCGTTCGTGCCCGCACCGGCCTTCAGCTTGATCACGCCTTGCGTCTGCAACAGCAGCAGCGCGCGGTTCTCGTTCGACGGATCGTTCGGCACCGCGATCTTCGCGCCCTGCGCCAGATCCTTCAGCGACTTCAGCTTCTTCGAATAGATACCGAGCGGCGAAATGTACGTCAGGCCCGCATTGACGATCTTGTAGCCACGCTGCTTGACCTGGCTGTCGAGGTACGGCTGGTGCTGGAAGCTGTTGGCATCCAGATCGCCGGCATCGAGCGCGGCGTTCGGCTGCACGTAGTCGTTGAATTCGACGACCTTCACATTCAGGCCTTCGCGCTTCGCCACTTTCGTGACGACTTCCCAGATTTGCGCATCCGGGCCGCCGATGGTGCCGACCTTGATGACCTTGTCGTCGGCGTGTGCGCCGAAGCTGGTGACGATCGCCGCGCTGGCGACTACTGCCGAGAGGGCTTTGAGGATGTTTCTGCGCTGCATGTAATTCTCGCTTGTTCTGATCGATGTCAGATTCGGGTGGAAGCCGGCGGCAGGCATCTTGTGAACGCGCCGCCAACTGGACCGTAAATGGTCTCATACGCCCGGCGAGATGGGAAATATCACGATCGCATATGGTTATGCACCTGCAATGGCGCTGTAGATGCGAAACACACTCACCGTAGCCGGAGCGAGGCACTAAGCTCCGTAGGTCGCGCGCAACGAACTAGCTGCTGACAGATAATCGAAGATCATTGCCCGCAAACCCACGCGGCCCACTTGTTCGCTTACGAGAACGCTCATGTACGTCATCAATCTCATCTACACCGCCCCCCTCGACCGCGTCGACGACGCACTCGAAGCACATCGCGCGTTTCTGACACAACAGTTCGAAGCAGGCGTATTTGTGGCCGCCGGACCGAAGGTGCCGCGCGACGGCGGCATCATTCTGGCGGTGCGCATCGAGCGCGATAAGCTGGATGAGATTCTCGCCAGCGACCCGTTCGCCGAACAGAAGCTCGCGCGTTACGAGGTGACGGAGTTCAAGGCGACGCGCCTCGCGCCGGGAATGAATTTGCCGATGCCGGCTTGAGGATAACTGCGAAGGAAATTGAATACGGGCGCGCGGCAGATGCACGCGCCCGTCTGCATCAACGCATTAATCGAGCAGCAGCTTGATATCGTGCACCCACGGCGTGGCGCCCTGGCCGTCACGCGCGAATAAACGCAGCTTGCCGTCCGGGTCGAATACATAGCTTGCTGCCGTGTGGTCCATCGTGTAGCTATCAGCTGTCTTGCCCGGCACTTTCGCGTAGTACACGCGGAAGTCTTTCGTGATCTTGGTGAGCTGCGCCTGGTCCGCCGGACGCAAGCCGACGAACGTCGGATTGAACGCCGGCACGTATTGCCCGAGCAGAGCCGGCGTGTCGCGGTCGGGATCGACGGTGACGAACAGCACCTGCACGCGCTTCGCGTCTTCCGGGCCGAGTTGCTGCAGCGCTTGCGAAAGCTCAGCCATCGTGGTCGGGCAGACGTCCGGACAATGCGTATAGCCGAAGAACAGCACCACGACCTTGCCCTTGTAATCCGCCATTGTGCGGACTTGGCCGGTCGTGTCGGGCAGCGAGAAGTCGCTCCCGAACTGCGTGTTGCCGGTGATGTCGAGGTTCTGGAACGCCGGCGGCTGCTTGCCGCAGCCGGCCACCAGCAACGCGCCGCCGAGTGCGCAAGCGATCACGGTGACACGCGCGGCGGCACGCGCCGTGCGCACAAAGCGTTGTGTAAGCATGGGTGTTACGCGCCGATCACGACGCGCGCATAGTGGTCGATCAACAGCGCGGCGAAGAGCAGCGACAGATAAACGATCGAGTAACGGAAGGTCTTGCGCGCCAGATCGTCGGAATAGTCCCGATAGATCTTCCACGCATACGCGAGGAATACGGCGCCGAGCAACACGGCCGCCGCGAGGTACACCACGCCGCTCATGCCGGAGATGAACGGCATCATCGTGACCGCGAACAGAATCACCGTGTACAGCAGAATATGCAGGCGCGTGTATTTCTCGCCGTGCGTGTTCGGCAGCATCGGCAGACCGGCGTTTTCGTAGTCTTTGCGGCGATACAGTGCGAGCGCCCAGAAATGCGGCGGCGTCCACACGAAAATGATCAGCACGAGAATCCATGCGTCGCCCGGCACGTGACCAGTGACGGCGGCCCAACCGAGCGCCGGTGGCATCGCGCCGGACGCGCCGCCGATCACGATATTCTGCGGCGTGGCCGGTTTGAGCAGCAGCGTATAGATAACCGCATAGCCGACGAAGGTGGCAAGCGTGAGCCACATGGTCAGCGGATTAGCGAACGTGTAGAGCGTCCACATGCCGAGCCCGCCGAGCACGGCCGAAAACAGCAGAATTTGCGGGGTGGTGATTTCGCCGCGCGCGGACGGCCGCCACGACGTGCGACGCATCTTCGCGTCGATCTTCTGTTCCATCAGGCAATTGATGGCGAACGCCGCACCGGCCAGCAGCCAGATGCCAACCGTGCCGCCGATCAGGACGGTCCACGGCACCATGCCGGGCGTCGACAGAAACATGCCGATGACTGCGCAAAACACAGCGAGCTGCGTGACGCGCGGCTTCGTCAGGGCGATGTACTGGGAGACCCGGCTACCGGGCGTTTGGGAGAGAGTTGTGCTGTCCATGTGGGGTCACGCTGGCGCGGCATCGCGCGCAGGCAACACGGCGCGGCCGGGACGGCTATAAGCGATTCGAAAGTTTAACATAACGAGTAGAAGCAGCAGGATCGCGGCGCCCCCGTTATGCGCGACCGCAATGGGCAACGGCCATTGCAGGACGATGTTCGACAGACCGGTGATGAACTGGATCAGCACCACCAGCAACACGCCGTTTGCCGGCCGCCTCAGCGACTCGAATCGGCGCAGTTTCAGCGCAAACCACACCAGATAGGCGACCACGACGATCGCGAACGTGCGGTGGGTCCAGTGAATCGCGACCAGCGCATCTTGAGTGATCATGTCGCCGTCACCGGTCATACCGAGCGCGCGCCACAGGTGAAAGCCGTGCGCGAAATCCATCGTCGGGACCCATTGGCCGTTGCAGGTCGGGAAGTCCGTGCACGCGAGCACCGCGTAGTTCGTGCTGACCCAGCCGCCCAACGCAATCTGCACCACCAGCAGTACGAGACCGGCGATCGCCGCCGCTCGCCAGCGCGCGGCTTCGGGCTCGTAGGCCGGCAATGGCGTTTGGCGCGCGGCCAGCCAGCCGAGCGTGCCGAGCAATGCGAGGCCGAGCAGCAAATGGGTTGTCACGATGATCGGTTGCAACTTCATGGTCACGGTCCATGCGCCGAACGCACCCTGCACGAGAATCAGCAGCAGCAGGGAAGTCGGCCACCACGGCGACACATGCAGCGGACGGCGCTTGATACGAGCCGTCCACGCGATCAACGTCTGCGCGATGATCAGCACGCCGATCGCCATCGCGAAGTAACGGTGGATCATCTCGATCCAGGCCTTCGTCATGCTGACCGGTCCGGTCGGCATCAATTGATGCGCGGCGGTAATCGCGGCGTGCGCGATGAACGGCGACGACGTGCCATAGCAACCAGGCCAGTCCGGGCAGCCGAGACCAGAATCGGTGAGACGCGTAAAGCCGCCGAACATCACCAGGTCCAGCGTCAGGAAAGTGGTGAGCCACACCAGCTTGCGGAATTTGTTGTCGTCGGCCTTGACCCACACATAGGACAGCGGCAACAACGCGATACACAAGCCGATCAGGGCCAGTTGCAGTACGAACATCTTTCTTACCCTGGTTGCGGCGTCAGCCGATCCTCGACCACTTGAGCAGCTTGGTCAGGTCGCCCTTGATCTTGCTGGGGTTCGGATCTTTCGGAAAACGCATCATCAGATTGCCATTCGGATCGACCAGGTAGATGTGGTCGGTGAGCTGGGTGCCGGTATCGGTCGGCAGCCATGCGGACACCTGCGCCGGGTTGGCGATCAGCATGTCGGTGTCGGGATAGGCCTTTTGTATCACGTCGGAGACGTTGCCTGCATCGGTGCGCAGCCACACTTCGACGACGCGCTCGCGTTCCGGGCCCTGAGCTGCGCGGATTTGTCGCATGAAGTACAGCTTGGTGGCGCACGCTTTGTCGCACGCGCTGTTGTCGACGGAGATCATCAGCCAGTGGCCGCGCAGCGACGCGAGCTTGAGCGGCTTGCCGTCTTCCCCCGTCACGACGATCGATTCGGGAATCGGCCGCTGCGGTTCGATCAGCGCGCCGTAGTTCGTGCTGCCGCCGGCCGGCTTGACCACGTAATAGACGAAATACGACACGGCTATCGGTGCTGCACAGATGATCGCCAGCAATAGCAGCATCCAGCGGCCGCGCTTCCACGATCCCGCGCCATTGGGTTGATCTGCCATCACTTTCGGAGCTGCGGGTTTGCCGGCTTGCGGCGAACGGGGAGATTGCGTCGACACTACAGGACCTCTTTCAATGATTGCGCGGCTTCGAGCTCTTCTCTCAGGGCACGAAACCGCAGGCGATGCGTTACACGCTCGGAGCGTGCTCTTTCTTCGCGGCGCGGCGCGCGGCGTACAAACCGAAGACCAGAGCCGCGGCCGCCATGCCCCACCACTGGAACATGTAGCCGTAGTTGGTTTCAACGCCGGTGGTCGGCGCCGGCCAGTCGCGCACCAGCTTGTCACCGTCGTCGCTCAATTGCTGGATCACGAACGATTGCAGCGGCAGCCCGGTTTCCGCGGCGTAGGCCGCCGTATCCAGATTCTGACGGATCTTCTGATGCGCGGCTGATCCGCCCTGCCCCAACTCGAAAGCGCGCGATGCATCTGCACGCGCAATGCCTTCAATTTCGATCTCGCCTTGCGGCGTGACATATGGCGCGATGGTCTCGCGATTGTTCATGTTGCGCGGCAGCCAGCCGCGATTGACCAGCACGTAACCGCCGTCGGCCAGTTTAAAAGGCATCACGACGTAAAAACCCGGCTGATCGTTATACGGGCGATTATCCAGATAGACGACTTTGTCCGCGACGAAACTCCCACGCGCCTTCACGCGATGGAATTCGATGTCCTTGAGTGCAACCGGCGTAGCGCTCACAGGCCGCGCAGGTGCGTCTTCGAACTGCGTGATCTGGGCTTCGAGCGCTTCCTTCTGATGCGCACGGTCGCGCTGCCAGAAGCCAAGCCGCACCGTCACTGCAATCACCAGCAGAATCAGCAGCGCGGGAACGAGGCGAAACTTCATCGAACACACTCCGGCACCAGCGCATGCGACGGCGTCCTGAACGTACGGCAGACGCTGACGCGCGGTGCGATAATAAACGTCTTGCCTCTGCGCTTCCCGGTTTCAGTTGGTTCCATGCACATTCTCGTTCCCATCGCCTTCGTCCTGATTATCGCCAGCATGGTGTCCGCGCTTTACTTCATGATGCATGACAAGGGCAAAACCAAGCGGATGGTCTGGTCGCTCGCCACGCGGGTGGGTCTGTCGATCTCGCTGTTCCTGTTCATCCTGTTCGCTCACTGGATGGGCTGGATTCAGTCGACCGGTATTCCTTACGGGCGTTGAGCTCGGCAGAAAAAGCTTCGCGCCAATAAACCCACCAAACAAAACGCCGCCCTGACAGGGTCGAGGGCGGCGCTCCATGACTTGCGTACTGCTCGTGCGCCGCGCCCTTGATGGGCGATGCGCGAACGACCTGCACACGTTCCGGAAACCACTCGGTTTTCAGTACGTATGCAGACCAGACTGCGTTACAGCCAGTACACGACGACGTACAGCCCAAGCCACACGACGTCCACAAAGTGCCAGTACCAGGCGGCGCCCTCGAACGCGAAATGATGCTCCGCAGTGAAGTGGCCGCGAATCATCCGCGCCAGCACCACGGCCAGCATCGTACCGCCGAGGAACACGTGGAAACCGTGGAAGCCCGTCAGCAGGAAGAACGTCGAACCATACACGCCCGAAGCCAGCGTCAGGTTCAGTTCGTTGTACGCGTGGAAATACTCGAAGCCTTGCAGGAACAGGAAGCAGACGCCGAGCACCAGCGTAGCAGCCAGCCAGATGATCGCCTTCTTGCGATGATCTTCACGCAGCGCGTGGTGCGAAACCGTCAACGTAGCGCCCGACGACAGCAGCAGCGCCGTGTTGATGGTCGGCACCGGCCACGGCTGCATCGACTTGAAGGTCGAGACCAGCGCTGCCGGACCGTTGTTCGGCCACACCGCCGAGAAATCCGGCCAGATCAGCTTGTAGTCGAGGCTGCCGAGCTGATGCAGCGCGATTTCACGTGCATAGAACAGCGCGCCGAAGAAAGCGCCGAAGAACATCACTTCGGAGAAGATGAACCAGCTCATGCTCCAGCGGTACGACTTGTCGACATTCTTGCCGTACATGCCGCCTTCCGACTCGGCGATCGCGTCGCCGAACCAGTGCCACAAGGTGTAGAGCAGCCACAGCAAGCCGACGACGACGCCGATCGGCGCCAGTTCATGTTCGTTGATCCAGGCCGCAAGCGATCCGAGCATGACCAGCAATCCGACCGCGGCGCTGATCGGATGCCGCGACGGATGCGGTACGAAATAGTACGGGCTCTCGTTTTGACCGCTCATTCTTGATTCTCCACTTCAGTCCAGTTGTTCCGGAATCTCCGGCTGTATCTTCGGCGGCGCGTCGATACCGCACCGCTTCTCTCTAATTCGTGGGCTCTGCTTCGCCCGGTACGACTTGTGTGCCTGCCGGCTCAACCTACAACGGCGTGCACGATCAGGATCAGCACTCCGATCAGGATAGCTACGCTGATCAGCGCTGCCGCAAGCACATGCAACGGGTTCAACTGCGTTGCGTCCGCCTCCAGATCACGACGCTTGCGCACCCCGAAAAACGACCAGAACACGGCTTTCATCGACTGGCCGAAACTGCTCTTGCGTGGGCTGCCGTGGTTATCGCTCATTAACGTCTTCTTCCTTCGCCTGCGGCCAGCGCCGTCAGGCGGGGTTGGCGGTGGTCGCCGCCGTGTTGGCCGTGGGTGCTGCGCTCCCGGCCGTCGCCGCTGCCGGCGTATTCAACTCAAAGAACGTGTACGACAACGTGATCGTTTTCACATCCTTCGGCAACTTCGGGTCGACGACAAACACCACCGGCAACCGCTTCGTCTGGTTCGCAGTCAACGTCTGCTGCGTAAAGCAAAAACACTCGATCTTCTTGAAATACTCGGTTGCCTGCTTCGGCGCGTAGCTCGGAATGGCCTGCGCCTGAATCGTGCGCGCCTGTTCGTTGCTGACCTCGTACATCACTGTCGTCACTTCGCCCGGATGCACGTCGAGACTACGTTGCTCTGGCTTGAAACCGAGCGGACCGCGCGCGTTCGCATCGAGTTCGATCGAAATCGTGCGACTCATGTCGACCTGCGTATTCTTCGCCTCACGCACCGTAGCATCACGCTGCACGAGGTTGTTGATGCCGGTGATCTGACAGATCGCGCGGTACATCGGCACCAGCGCAAAACCAAAACCGAACATCATCAACGCGACGATGAACAGCTTGATCAGCATCGAACGGTTAAAAGAGCGATCGGCCTGGGCCGGCGGTTGCGTCGACATCTCAATCCTCAACAATCCTGCACACAGACTCGAACACCCGCGTACCGCGTCAGGGGAACCACTTCTGATGAATGATGACGCTCGCAAAAAAAGCCGCGGCGATGACAAACATCACGATACCGATCCGCCGGTTGCCCGCGCGAACCTGCTCGGGCGTACGTCTTTCTTGAGGATTGCGCGTCATGCTCGATTTTCTGAATACTTTCGTCACTACAGGGTGCCACCACTGCTCGCATGGCTGCCCGGTTCTGGCGGCGACTGACACCACGCCGCCAGAACCGGCAAGCTCGCTGAACGCCGATTACTCGACGGTCGGCGGGTTTTCGAACGTGTGGAACGGAGCCGGGCTCGGCACGGTCCATTCGAGGCCCGTTGCGCCGTCCCACGGCTTGTCGCCCGCTTTCTCGTGCTCGCCACCGCCACGGTAGGCCGGCAGTGCAACTGCGAACAGGAAGTACACCTGCGCCAGACCGAAGCCGAACGCGCCGATCGAGATGACCTGGTTCCAGTCGGTGAACTGTGCCGGGTAGTCAGCGTAGCGACGCGGCATACCCGCGAGACCGACAAAGTGCATCGGCAGGAACGCGAGGTTGAAGAAGAACATCGACGCCCAGAAGTGGATCTTGCCGCGCGTTTCGTTGTACATCCAGCCGGTCCACTTCGGCGACCAGTAGTACCACCCGGAGAACAACGCGAAGAGAGAACCCGCCACTAGCACGTAGTGGAAGTGCGCCACCACGAAATAGGTCCCGTGATACTGGATGTCGAGCGGCGCCATTGCCAGCATCAGGCCCGACAGACCGCCGAACGTGAACACGATCAGGAAGCCGACCGCGAACAGCATAGGCGTTTCGAAGGACAGCGAACCGCGCCACATCGTCGCGACCCAGTTGAACACCTTCACACCCGTCGGCACGGCGATCAGCATCGTCGCGTACATGAAGAACAGCTGGCCCGTCACCGGCATGCCGGTTGCGAACATGTGGTGCGCCCAGACCATGAACGACAGAATCGCGATCGACGAGGTTGCGTAAACCATCGAGCTATAGCCGAACAGCGGCTTGCGCGAGAACGCCGGGATCACCTGCGACACGATCCCGAACGCCGGCAAGATCATGATGTACACCTCGGGGTGCCCGAAGAACCAGAAGATGTGCTGGTACATGACCGGGTCGCCGCCACCTGCCGCGTTGAAGAACGACGTGCCGAAGTGGCGATCGAACAGCACCATGGTGATCGCGCCTGCCAGAACCGGCATCACGGCAATCAGCAGGTACGCGGTGATCAGCCACGTCCAGACGAACATCGGCATCTTCATCAGCGTGAGGCCGGGTGCGCGCATGTTCAGGATCGTCACAACGATGTTGATCCCGCCCATGATCGACGAAGCACCCATCAAGTGGACCGCGAAAATCGCGAAGTCCATGCCCGGGCCCATTTGCGTCGACAACGGCGCGTACAGCGTCCAGCCCGCGGCGGTCGCGCCGCCCGGTGCGAAGAACGAGCCGACCAGCAACACCGCAGCCACCGGCAGCAGCCAGAAGCTGAAGTTGTTCATCCGCGCAAAAGCCATGTCCGATGCGCCGATCTGCAGCGGCACCATCCAGTTCGCGAAGCCGACGAAGGCCGGCATGATCGCGCCGAACACCATGATCAGGCCGTGCATGGTGGTCAACTGGTTAAAAAACTCGGGGCGCATGATCTGCAGACCCGGCTCGAACAGTTCGGCACGGATCATCAGCGCCATCACGCCCCCGGAGAGGAACATGGTGAACGAGAAGATCAGGTACAGCGTACCGATGTCCTTGTGATTGGTTGCGAACAGCCAACGACGCCAGCCATGCGGCGTTTCGTGGGCATGGTCGCCGTGCACGTGCTCGTGGCCCGCGGTTACATCGTGTCCGATGCTAGACATGACAATCTCCTAATGCGAATACTGCGGTGCTGACCATGAACACGTCAGGCAGCCGGGCTGATCTGGACACGCCGGGCTTCTTTTGCGTCGCTGCCGCCCGTGATCGTTTCCGGCTTCTTCAAAATAATGTGGTCTTCGGCAATGCCGGCTGCTTTCAGCGCGTCGCGCACGGCTTCGGCACGGGTCTTCGCGAGCTTCGCGTTGACTTCGGCAGAGCCGGTGGCGTCGGTGAAGCCCGACAGCGTGAACTTGGCGTCCGGGTGTGCTTTCGCGTAGGCCGCGGCCGCGTCGACCGCCGCTCTCGCGTCGGCCGGCAGCGTGCTCTTGCCGGTGTCGAAGTAGATGCTTGCCGGGAGTGCAGCCGTGGTGTCCGAGGCGGCCGAAGCGGCTTCTGCACCAGAGGCAGACGCTGCGCCCGAAGCTGCCTCTGCGCCGCTAGCTGCTGCGCCTGCGCTGGCCAGATGATCGCCGCCTTCCGGCAGCTTGCCGTTACGGGCGTCCAGAATCTGCTTCGGCTGGAGAATGTCGCCGGTGTGGTTGCCCCACGAATTACGTTCGTACGTGATGACCGAAGCGATTTCGACGTCGTTCAGCGTCGGCGCCCACGAAGGCATCGCGTTCTTGCCCTTCAGCACCAGGCTCACGTGCTCGGCGATCGGACCGTTGGCGATCTTGCTGCCGTCCAGCGCCGGGAATGCACCTGCACCCTTACCGGTCGGCTGGTGGCAGACCGCGCAGTTCGCTGCGTACACCTTACCGCCGCGCTCCATCAGCTCAGCCATGGTGTAGGTCTTGTTCGGATCGTCCTGGCCGGCGGCCATTTTCTTTTTCTGCGTATCGACCCACTTCGCGTAGTCGTCTGCGGACAGCACTTCGACGACCACCGGCATGAACGCGTGTTCCTTGCCGCACAGTTCCGTACAGAAGCCGCGGAAGGTGCCGGTCTTGTCAGCCTTGAACCACGTGTCGCGCACAAAACCCGGAATCGCATCCTGCTTCACGCCGAATGCCGGCACGTACCAGGAGTGGACCACGTCGTTCGCGGTGGTGATGATGCGGATTTTCTTGTCGACCGGGACGACGAGCGGATTGTCGACTTCCTGCAGGTACGTGGTGGAAATCGGTTCGCGGCCATCGGTTTGCGCACGCGGCGTGGCCAGCGTGGACAGGAAGCTGATGCCCTCACCCGGACCCTTCACGTAGTCGTAGCCCCACTTCCACTGGTAGCCCGTGACCTTGATGGTAACGTCGGCGTTCGTCGTGTCCTTCATCGCGACGACGGTCTTGGTGGCGGGGAGCGCCATCAGCACGACGATGACGAACGGGACGATCGTCCAGATGATTTCGACGGTAGTGCTTTCGTGGAAATGGGAAGCTTTATGGCCTTTCGATTTGCGGTGCGCAAACATCGAATAGAACATCACTGCGAACACGCCGACGAAGATCACCGTGCACAGGATCAGCATGAACGTGTGGAGGCTGTAGAGCTCCTCAGCGATTTTCGTCGCCGGCGGCTGGAGATTGATCTCGTTGACGGCAGGGCCGCCCGGAACATCGCCCACTGCCAGGGCCGCCCCGGCGAAAAGCAGTCCGCTCATCGCCAGCACGCCCATGAGGGCTCGCTTGATTGTTTTCATAGCTTCCTTACCCAAAATTTCCATTCAAACCCTCGACCCCGCTGGCAGGCTGTCTCGCGCTCCCCGTGAACGCCGCGCGTCTCAACACGTCTAACAACGCGTGAGCCACATGCGCAATTCGCCTGCGAACTGCGCGCGCCGATACTGCGCGAGATGTTGCCCGATCATGATCGTCTGTCCGCGCGAGACCAGTTTGATCTGGTCACGCGGCGTTGCGCCCGGTTCGATCCGCACCCAGCGCGGATTGAATTCGAACTGCGTGAGCCGCTCGGCGCTGACCTGCTCGATCACGAGCCGGTTCTGAAACAGCCGGACGCGCTCGTAATCGACAGCATGACGCGCATATATGGCAAACGCGATGCCCACCGCCAGCAATTCAATACCGGTGAACGGCAACACCAGCCAGGCGCCGACCAGAACCAGCATGAAAGCAATTGCCAACGAGAACAACGCAAGCGACACGTAGAAACATACAAACTGCCGCGGTGATATCGAACAGTTGCGCTTCATCGTCCAGTCTTTGAGAACTGGTTCTGAATCCGCCAGCAGATCTGATGCTTCCATCGCTGCCTCCCGCCGACCGTCACCGATCACCGCCTGCGGCCATTGCTTGCGACCGCAGAATCCAGCTACTTGATTACTGCCGCGTCACTTCATGTTGCAGCCCTATGCCTCGGGCCTGCCGCCCCAAATGTGGGAACTCCGGGCGACAAACTGACGCATTATAGGCGCGATCCATGGCATCCACAAGCAAGCCTCAATCGGCCCACAAGCCCGGTGCGACAAGCCTCCGCGCCGTTTTGACGCAGCTTTCACGCGTCTTTTGAAGCGGTAATTTCAGACATAACAGATGTCCTCTTTACCGCTTCGTTGATTCCTCACCGATTCCTCGACGAGCCTCGTCCGATATCCTCGAGCCGCACGATCCCATGCCCTTCGGCCGTGGTGCGCGGCACGGCTTTCCAGGCGTGGCCGTAGATCACTTCGAAGGTCAGCGCGATCGTGCCGTCGGCGCGCCGGCGGGCTTCGAGCGCCGCCAGCAAAGCCTTGTGCAGCCTACGCGCGACAGCATTCGAGGTGCTCTCGCGCTCGAACGGATAGGCGCCCCAACGGCGCACATCCGCGAGCAGCGACTCGGGCGACTTATACGTAATGGTGAGTGTTTCCTGATCCATCACCGGAATCTCGAAACCGCTCTCGACCAGCATGTCTCCGAGGTCATGCATGTCGACAAAGTCGATCACGTGCTTGCGCGAGGCAACGCCATGTGCGGCCTCGACCTCGGCGTAGGCGCCGCGCAATTCCTTCAGCGAATCGGGGCCGAGCGTGCTGAACATCAGCAGGCCGTTCACTTTCAGCACGCGTTGCCACTCGGGAAACACGAGATCGGGCCGCGAGTGCCAGTGGAGAGCGAGATTGGACCAGATGAATTCGAAGGCGCCGGCCGCGAACGGCAGCGCCGAGAAGTCGGCCTGCGCGAAACGCGGACCACGGGCGCCGAGTGCCTTGCCGAGCGTGGCCGGCAAAAAGCGCCGCCAGCTCATGTCGCCGGAATCGTGGCGCAACGCGCGGCTGAGCATTCCGTGCGACAGGTCGGTGCCGAACACCGGCGCCTCGGGGAAGCGTTCGCGCAATCCGGGGATGTCTTCGCCCGCACCGCAACCGGCGTCGAGCACGCTCGACGGCGCAACCTTGATGTAGTCGAGGCGTTCGCGCATGCGCTGCGCGATTTCGCGCGGCAGGAACGCGACCTGGTCGAAGGTCGCCGCACGGCGGTCGAAAATCTGCCTGAGGCGCCGGGAATCATAGGCCGGACGGCCAGATTGAGACGTAGTTGGGGGCATGGGTGTCGTACTGGCGTAGAGCACGAAGTATACTCGTTCGCTTCCGTCCATTCAGCGTGAAAGGCCTTTACGGGCGGTCCAATCATGCCATTCCGAAAAAATTCCTCGTCTCCCGGCGGCTCGAACGCACTTTTTGCACGCTTCACGCGCGGCTTATATTCGGCATGGCCGCATGTGATGCACGCTGCGTTGCCGAACCTGTGCGCACTGTGCGGCAATTTGTCGCATAAAACGCTGTGTGCTGGTTGTGACGAGGCGTACTGGAACGAAGCCAGATTGCGCTGCACGGTGTGCGCGGTCCCTTTGTCCGGAACGCGCTGGGCGGGCCACGCGCAATATCGCTGTGCGGATTGCATCGGCGAGCCGCCGCCGTTCGAGGCGACCTTTGCTCTTGCCGATTACCGCCAGCCGCTCGATGCCTTGGCGCTCGGGCTGAAATTCCGTGCCCGGCTGATGCTGGCGCGCGAGTTTGCGCAACGCCTTGCGCGGCTCGCAGGGGATTCATGGGTGGACGCGACGGACAAGCCCGATGTGCTCGCGCCTGTGCCGCTGGCCAACAAACGTCTTACTGAGCGCGGCTACAACCAGGCCTGGCAGATTGCGAGGCCCCTGGCCCGCGCGCTGAATGTGCGCAGCGACGCCACCTTGCTGCATCGTGTGATTCACACCGCGCCGCAATCGCGGCTCGACCTGGACGCGCGCCGCTTGAACGTGGGCCGCGCATTCAAGGTCGCCAGACCGGTGCAAGGTCTGCATGTCGGCATCGTCGACGATGTGATGACGACCGGCGCGACCCTCGAAGCGCTGGCGCGTACGCTCAAAGCTGCCGGTGCGCGGCGCGTCACCAACTTCGTCGCGCTGCGTACGCCGAAAAACTAGTCTCTATCAGAAGCCATCATGTTCAATGTCGTTCTCGTCGAACCCGAAATCCCGCCGAACACCGGCAACGTTATCCGCCTGTGCGCCAACACCGGCGCACGGCTGCATCTGATCGAGCCGCTCGGCTTTCCGCTCGACGACGCCAAGTTACGCCGCGCCGGTCTCGACTATCACGAGTATGCGCAGATGAACGTGCATGCCGATTGGGCCGCGTTCGTCGCCAAGGAAGCGCCCGATCCGGCGCGGATGTTCGCCTTCACCACCCGTGGCTCTGGCCGGTTTCACGAGCATGCGTTTCAATCCGGCGACTGGTTCGTATTCGGCGCAGAAACGCGCGGCCTGCCTGACACCGTGCTCGATCAATTCGCCAATGAACAACGCGTGCGTCTGCCGATGCGACCGGGCAACCGCAGCCTGAATCTGTCGAATACGGTCGCTGTCGTGGTGTTCGAAGCGTGGCGTCAGACCGGCTTTGACGGCGGCGCCTGACGGCGCTTCAATTCGGCTTCGTAGCGCGCGAGCATGGCTTCGTCGAAACAGGCGAACACCACGTGCTCGATTTTCGGGGTGCGTGGCAAAGTTTCAAGCACAGCGCCCACGGCGATCTGCACGGCTTCGTTGGCAGGAAAATGGTAGATGCCGCAACTAATCGCGGGGAATGCAATGCTCGTGCAATGCGCCTGATGCGCGACTTCGAGTGAGCGTTGATAACAGGAGGCAAGCAGGTCCGCCTCGCCGCGCACACCACCCTGCCAGACCGGGCCGACCGCATGGATCACGTGTTTGGCCCGTAACTGGTAGCCACGGGTGATTTTCGCATCGCCGGTTGCGCAGCCGCCGAGCGTTTCGCACTCACGCAGCAATTCCTTGCCGGCCGCGCGGTGAATCGCGCCGTCCACGCCGCCCCCGCCTAGCAACGAAGTATTCGCGGCATTGACGATCGCATCCACGGCGAGTGTCGTGATGTCGACCACGCGCGCTTCTAGCGTGCAATTGTTAAAACTGGGCATGAGAACCTCGCTGGTCCGAAGCGTCGATAAAACGTGGACAGCGATGGCGGGCAGCCGTTCAGCGCTTTTCGCGCTAAACGGCTGAAAGACAAGACTTATTCTGCTTTCGAATCGCGCCGCAGCAAGGCGCTGACGGCGTCGCGGGGCGCTACGCCGTCGAACAGCACAGCACAGACTGCCTGCGTGATCGGCATCTCGATTGCATGAGCGCGAGCGATTGCCAACACAGCTTGCGCACAACGCACACCTTCGGCCACGTGACCGAGGCCGCCGAGGATGTCGTCGAGCGTACGGCCCGCGGCGAGCTGAACGCCGACCGTGCGATTGCGTGAGAGATCACCCGTGGCGGTCAGGATCAGATCGCCCAGCCCGGTCAAACCGGTGAACGTCTCCGCCCGCCCGCCTAGCGTCACGCCGAGGCGCGACATTTCAGCGAGACCACGTGTAATCAACGCCGCGCGTGCGTTGAGACCGAGGCCGAGGCCATCGGCAATACCCGTGGCAATCGCCAGCACGTTCTTGACCGCGCCGCCCACTTCCACGCCGACGATGTCATCGCCGGTATAGATGCGCATGGCGCCATGATGAAACGCGGCAACCGTGCGCTCCCGGCATGTCGCCGACGTGCTCGCGATCGTCAACGCGACCGGCAAGCCCTGTCCAACTTCACGAGCGAAACTCGGACCCGACAGCACGCCGTTACTGCCATGCCCCGGCAATTCAGCCGCGACCACCTGATGCGGCAACAACTGCGAGTCGGCTTCGAATCCTTTGCACAACCACACCACATGCGCCGGCACTTTGCCCGCGTCGTGCATCGCCCGAAACAAACCCCGCAAACCGGCAACGGGCGTCGCCACGACGCATAACGCGTCGTCGGCGAGCGCGTGGTCGAGCGCTGCGTTCAGATCGGCTTCATAGCGAAGGGACGCCGGCAACGCAACGCCCGCCAGATAGCGGGCGTTTTCGTGCGAAGCGGAGAGATCGGCGATGAGCGCGGGTTCACGCGCCCACAGCACCGTGTCGTGCCGTGCGGCCAGATGTCCGGCGAGGGCTGTGCCCCATGCGCCGGCGCCGAGGACAGCAACCTTCATAGCCGGCACCGAACGGACGCGTTTAATGCGTGACGCCGTTTTGCGCCGCGCCTTCCTGGCCGCCCATTTGCGCGAGACGTTGCTCGTACAGCGCCTGGAAGTTGATCTCGGCGAGGTGGATCGGCGGGAAGCCTGCGCGGGTGATCGCGTCGGCGATGTTCGAGCGCAGGTACGGGAACAGGATCGTCGGGCAGGCAATGCCGACCAGCGGATCGATCTGTTCAGCCGGAATGTTGCGGATGTCGAAAATGCCGGCTTGCTTGGCTTCGATCAGGAACGCAACCTTGTCCGACACCTTGGCCGTGACCGTGCCCGTCACGAGGATTTCGAACACGGTGTCGGCGAGGCGCTCGGCCTTCACGTCGACTTCGACTTCGACCGACGGCATTTCCTGCTCGAGGAAGATGCCCGGCGAATTCGGCTGCTCGAGCGACATGTCCTTCAGGTAGATGCGCTGGATGTTGAAGAACGGCTGGTTATTCTCGTCGGACATGATTGAGTGATTCCCTGATAGGTATGCATGGCGGCGGCCCATGACTCCACGGGCCGCCAGATCGTTGCGGCGCATCGCCGGCCCTCGAGGTTGTCCTTGAAGGGCCAGCACGCGCCGACTTGTATTTCACCCGACTGACTCACGCGCCGGCCGGCGCACCAGTCAGGCAGCTTCGTTCAGGCAGGTTCGAGCAGAGGCATCAAACCGCCCGCGCGATCGAGCGCGGACAGATCGTCGTACCCGCCGACATGCGTCTCGCCGATGAACACCTGCGGCACTGTGCGGCGACCGGTCCGGGTCATCATTTCTTCACGACGGGCCGGGTCCTTGTCGATCAGTACCTTTTCAACGTGCTCGACGCCGCGCGACTTTAAAAGACGTTCGGCCATCTGGCAATACGGGCACACCTGGGTGCTGTACATGATGACTTTGTTCACTTGGCTGCTCCTTGTTTCACAACCGGCATACCGGCTTTCTGCCAGGCGTCGACACCGCCTTCGAGAACATGGACTTCGGCGTATCCCGCATCCTGCACGATACGCGCTGCCTTGTTCGACTGCTGGCCGGTCTGGCATACCAGCAGCACCGGGTTGCTCTTGTTCTTCACGAGTTGCGCGACTTTCGCCTGCAGCTCTGCAAATTCAAGGTGCCGTGCCGCGGGCAGATGGCCCTTGGCAAAGTCGGCGGACGGACGCAGATCGATGACCGCCGCATTGCGCCGGTTGATCAGTTGGGTGGCTTCAGCGGCCGACAGGCCACCGCGGCCACGCCGGCTGATCGTCGGCCACAGCAGCAACCCACCGGAGATGAGGACGATTGCGATCAGTACAAGGTTTGTGTAATCAGTGAAAAACTTCACGGAAAATCCGCCGAAAAAGAGAGAAATCGAAAAGGGCAATCCACCCATTATAAAATAACCGTCTGACGCGATGGCGGCGCTCCTCTAGAGGACCCTCGCAGCGCTTTACCGCTTCCTTACTACCGACCGGCAATCTCATGTACAAACTCGTTCTCATCCGCCACGGCGAATCGACGTGGAACAAGGAAAACCGTTTCACGGGCTGGGTCGACGTCGACCTCACCGAGCAGGGCAATCGTGAAGCGCAGCAGGCGGGCGTGCTGCTGAAGGAATCGGGCTATTCGTTCGATATCGCCTACACGTCGGTGCTCAAGCGCGCGATCCGCACCCTGTGGCACGTACAGGACCAGATGGATCTGATGTACCTGCCGGTGGTGCACTCGTGGCGCCTGAACGAGCGCCACTACGGCGCGCTGTCGGGTCTGAACAAGGCGGAAACCGCCGCCAAGTTCGGCGACGAACAGGTGCTGGTCTGGCGCCGCAGCTACGACACGCCGCCGCCGGCGCTCGATCCGTCGGACGAACGCGCACCCTACAACGATCCGCGCTACGCCAAGGTGCCGCGTGAGCAATTGCCGCTCACCGAGTGCCTGAAAGACACCGTCGCACGCGTTTTGCCGTTGTGGAACGAGTCGATCGCGCCGGCCATCAAGTCGGGCCGCAAGGTCGTGATCGCCGCGCACGGCAACTCGATCCGCGCCATGGTGAAGTATCTCGACAACATTTCGGACGACGACATCGTCGGCCTGAATATCCCGAACGGCGTGCCGCTCGTCTATGAACTCGACGAAAACCTGAAGCCGATCAAGCACTACTATCTGGGCGACCAGGACGCGATTGCAAAGGCGCAGGCCGCCGTGGCCAAGCAGGGCAAGGCGGGCTAAACCGGGGCCACCGGCCGCCGCGGCTCCCGTCTGCAGCGGAAACTTGCAGCGGGGGGCCCGGCAAACGGGCCGTACCATCGGCAAGACCTACCGGGATACGCTGCCCGCCGGCTGTCAATTGCGCCATCGCACTGCCATCTTGCCGTTACTGCACATTACTTCAGCGGCGCGAGCGCCGGCTCACGAACCAGGGCCCGCCGGCGCTGTCGAATCACGATTGCCTGCGCTGCGCACTGACTGGGCGGGTGTGCAGTTATACTTGTCCGTCCCCATCTCTATCGACGCTGCCACGCGCTCCCGACCGCAACAGACTCTATGCGAAAGAACCTGAAAAATATCGGCCTGATTGCCGCGGGCCTTGCTACCGGCGCATTTGCCACCCTGCAACTCTCCGCCTCGGCCCAGCAACCCGCCAGCGCCGCCTCGAGCGCCGTCGCACCGTTGCCGCTGGACCAACTCCGGCTCTTTGCCGAAGTCTTCGGGCAAATCAAGCATGAGTACGTCGAACCGGTCGACGATAAAAAGCTCCTCACCGCCGCGATCAAGGGCATGGTGTCGAGCTTGGACCCGCACTCGTCGTATCTCGACAAGACCGATTACGAAGAACTGCAGGAGCAGACCAAGGGTCGCTTCGCGGGTCTCGGCATCGAAATTTCGTCGGAAGACGGCCTGATCAAGGTGATCTCGCCGATTGAAGACACACCCGCGTTCCGCGCCGGCATCCGTCCGGGCGACCTGATCACCCGCATCAATGACAAGCCGGTGCGCGGCATGACGCTCGACCAGGCCGTCAAGCAGATGCGCGGCGATCCGGGCACCAAGGTCACGCTGACCATCTTCCGCAAGACCGACGACCGTACGTTCCCGCTCACGGTGACGCGCGCGATCATCAAGGTCCAATCGGTCAAGATGAAGATTCTGGCGCCGGGCTACGCGTATGTCCGCATCACCAGCTTCCAGGAACGCACCACGCCTGATCTGGCTGCGAAGCTGCAAGACATCGCCCGTCAACAGCCGAACCTGAAGGGTCTCGTGCTCGACCTGCGCAATAACGGCGGCGGTCTGCTGCAAAGCGCGGTTGGTGTTGCCGGCGCGTTCCTGCCGCCGAATTCGGTTGTGGTGTCCACCAACGGCCAGATTCCGGATTCGAAGCAGGTCTATCGCGACACGTACGATAACTACCGCCTGCAATCGTTCGACAGCGATCCGCTGAAAGACGAAGCGCCGATCTTCAAGACTGTGCCGATGATCGTGCTGACCAACGCCTACTCGGCGTCGGCTTCGGAAATCGTCGCGGGCGCGCTGCAGGATCAGCATCGTGCGCTGATCGTCGGCAAGACCACCTTCGGCAAGGGCTCGGTGCAAACCGTCCGTCCAATGACGGCTGAAACGGCACTGCGTCTGACCACGGCGTACTACTACACGCCGAGCGGCCGTTCGATCCAGAACAAGGGCATCCGTCCTGACATCGCGGTCGATCAATACGCGGAAGGCGATCCGGACGACGCACTGGTGACCCGCGAAGTCGACTACTCGAACCACCTGGCGAACACGCAGGATCCGAACGAGAAGAAGGAAGCGGAACAGCGCGAACAGGAACGCATGGACCAACTGCGCCAGCTTGAAGAGCAGAACGACAAGAAGACGCCGGAACAGCGTCAGAAGGATCGTGAGCGCAAGCCGGTCGAGTTCGGTTCGACCGACGACTTCATGCTGACGCAGGCATTGAACAAGCTGGAAGGCAAGCCGGTGCAGGAATCGAAGTCGCTGACCGAGCGGCGTCTCGCGCAGAACAAGCCGGCAGCATCGGCCTCCGCGCCGGTCGCGGTGAAGCCGACGCAGCCGGTACCGGGCGCATCGGCACCGGCCTCGGCGCCTGCTACGCAAAGCAACTAAGCAGCAAACCCAACGTGTCTTCGCAGCGGAACGTGCTGCGAAGACACGTAGCAGTACCGTTGTAATATCCGGCACCAGCAAGAACACCCGCTCCCCCGCGCGATTAAAATAACGAAACCGCGCACGGCAGGCCATCGGTCCTGCATCTCATTGCGCGACACTCCACGCGCCCCGCCATGAATGACGACCAACTCCTCCGCTATTCCCGCCACATCCTCGTCGACGAAATCGGCATCGAGGCGCAGCAGCGCTTTATCGACGCGCACGCGATCATTGTCGGTGCGGGCGGCCTGGGCTCGCCGGCAGCGATGTATCTGGCGGCGGCAGGCGTTGGCCGTCTGACGCTGGTCGATGAAGATACGGTCGACCTGACCAACCTGCAGCGGCAGATTTTGCATGTGACGGCGTCTGTCGGGCGCAAGAAGGTGGAGTCCGGGCGCGATGCAATCGCCCAGATCAATCCTGAGGTGGTAGTGAACGCGGTGGCCGAACGCGTCGACGATGCATGGCTCGATCGCGAGGTGCCGCACGCCGCAGTCGTGCTCGATTGCACCGACAACTTCGCGACGCGCCACGCGATCAATCGCGCCTGCGTGAAGCATGGTGTGCCGCTGGTCTCAGGCGCGGCCTTGCGCTTCGACGGCCAGATCAGCACTTTCGATTTCCGCGATGCAGCGTCGCCCTGCTATGCGTGCGTGTTCCCGGAAGATCAACCGTTCGAGGAAGTCGCGTGCTCGACGATGGGCGTGTTCGCGCCCACGGTCGGGATCATCGGTTCGATGCAAGCGGCTGAAGCACTGAAAGTGATCGGCGAAATCGGCACGCCGCTGATGGGCCGTCTTACGATGCTCGATTCGCTGCGTATGGAATGGAACACGATGCGCATTGCGCGTCAGCCGGATTGCCCGGTATGTGGGCAACGGCATCAGGCCTGAGCCTACGCAGGCAAGACGCTAAAAGGAAAACGCCGCACATATGTGCGGCGTTTTTCATTTGAACCCACCAATCCGGATTTTCAGTTTCAAGCCAGTATCACGCGCTTGAGCGCCGCCTGCACCTCTTCCGGTTCGAACGAAGCCAACACGTCGGCCACCGGCTTCTCGAGCGTCTTCAGATGCGAGCGCAGGACTTCCTGCTTGACCACCAGCAACTGGCTCGGGTGCATCGAGAACTCGGTGAGGCCCATGCCGAGCAACAGACGCGTCAATGCCGGGTCGCCCGCCATCTCGCCGCACACCGACACCGGCACCCCCGCCCGCTTCGCCTCGCGCAGCGTGAAGGCGATCAGATGCAGCACCGCCGGGTGCAGCGGGTCGTACAGGTGCGCGACCGAGTTATCCGCGCGATCGATCGCCAGCGTGTACTGGATCAGATCGTTGGTGCCGATCGACAGGAAATCCAGCCGCTTGAGAAACAGCGGCAATGCAATCGCGGCAGCCGGAATCTCGATCATCGCGCCGACCTGCACGTTCGGATCGTAGGCGATACCGGCATCGTCCAGTTGACGCTTGGCCTCGCGAATCAGATCGAGCGTCTGATCGATCTCCTGCGCGTGGGCGAGCATCGGAATCAGAATCTTCACTTTGCCGAACGCCGACGCACGAAGAATCGCGCGCAGTTGCGTCAGGAACATCTGCGGTTCCGAGAGGCTCCAGCGAATCGCTCTGAGCCCCAAGGCGGGGTTCGGCGCGGTTTCGTAGCCGTCGCCCCCAGCCATCGAATCGAGCGGCTTGTCGGCGCCGACGTCGATCGTACGGATCGTCACCGGCAAGCCGTTCATCAACTCGACCGCGCGACGATAGGCCGCAAACTGCTCTTCCTCTTCCGGCAACTGGTGCTTGTGATTCATGAACAGGAATTCGGTGCGGAACAGGCCCACCCCGGTTGCGCCCGAATCGACCGCCGCGCGCGCGTCCTCCGGCAACTCGATGTTCGCGCACAGTTCGATGCGCGTGCCGCAAAGTGTTTGCGTAGGCGAAAACTTCAGGCGTTGCAGCTTGCGCTGCTCCAACGCTTTTTCGCTCTGACGGTACGAATATTCTTCCAGCACGATGGGTGCGGGATCGACGATCACGATGCCGTGATCTCCGTCGACAATGATCAGGTCGTCTTGCCGGATCAACTGGCTCGCATGCTGCACGCCGACCGCGGCCGGAATGCCGAGGCTGCGCGCGACAATCGCCGTATGCGAAGTCCGTCCGCCGAGATCGGTGACGAAGCCCTGAAACGTTTGCGTTTTGAACTGCATCATGTCGGCAGGCGCGATGTCGTGCGCGACCACGATCATCTCGTCGCAGGTACCGTGCACGCCGTCCACCAGCGCCACCGAAGCACCGGCGAGCGCCTTCAGCACGCGCTCCACCACCTGTTCGATGTCGGCTTTCCGCTCACGCAGGTATTCGTCTTCGATATCGTCGAAATGGCGCGACAGGCGCTCGAGCTGTTCGGTCAGCGCCCACTCCACGTTGTAACGGCGTGTACGGATCAGGTCGATAGTTTCCTGCACGAGCATTGCATCGTTCAGGATCATTGAATGAACGTTGATGAACGCGCCCATTTCGCTCGGCGCGTCTGCCGCGAGATCGGCGCGCAACGTGTCGAGCTCGTAATGCACATGTTGCTGGGCCGTGCGGAAGCGCTCGATCTCGCCCTCGATCTGGGCGGGTTCGATCAAATAGTGGTCTACGTCAAGTGCAGCCGGGGCGATCAGATAGGCCCGCCCGATGGCGATACCGCGTGACACGGGAATTCCATGCAGCGTGAAGGACACGCGCACCTCCTCTAGTTGTGTGATGCCGCGGCAAACCGCTGCAATGCTCTCAGACTCTGCTGGCCATTATAAATTCCGCGCCCGTTGTAGATACGTTAGGGCTGTGTGCAGCGCAGCACGAAATACCGTAACCATCCACAACAATGCGCCTTCGGCGAACTTGCGCTCCGGCAACGCGACCCCCCGCGCGCCGCGAGCAGGCGCTTCTCAAGCTGCGATTGTCTCGCGCTAAAAAAAATGCCGCGGACAGCCGCGGCATTTTGCTTCAGGCAACGGTAACGCGTGAATTCACTGACCTTCGCCGAATTTATCAGCAATCAGTTTCAACAATGCGTCCATGGCTTCTTTTTCGTCGGTGCCTTCTGTTTCGATGAGCACCGTGCTGCCTATACCCGCGGCCAGCATCATCACACCCATGATGCTCTTGGCATTGATACGGCGGCCATTGCGGCTCATCCAGATTTCCGCCTGGTAGTTGCCCGCGAGTTGCGTCAACTTGGCCGACGCGCGCGCGTGCAGCCCCAGCTTGTTCACAATAGTCGTTTCCTGTTGCAGCATGTGATGGTCCGAAGCGCGGGTAAGTGTTGTAGTGAAAGGTGAAACTGCAAACCAGCTGCGATTGGGCGCGACCCAATCGCAATCGTTTAAAGCCGTGAGATCCGCTTACAACCCGGTCGAGCCGGCTTTCTGAGTCAGGTCGGCCTCGGCCGGCAGCGCTTGCAAACAGTCAGCGGCGGCGGCCTCTGGCGGCAAAGCGGGCAAACAGTCACTGGACCCCGCGGGCGGCGCAACCGGCGCCGGCGTGGCCGGCCCGATTGCGTGTACGCCCTTGGTGGCTCCAGCGAGCGCTTTGTCGACCAGCGTGTCGAGCGGCGTCGCGCGATAACAGACCGCGCGCACCAGCATCGGCAGATTGACGCCACACAGCACACGAACGTTCGGCACCGAAGCGAGCCGCCCGGCGATATTCGCCGGCGTGGCGCCGAACATGTCGGTGAGCACGAGTGCGCCGTTTTCTTCCTTGAGCCGCTCGATTTCCGAATGCGCGAACGCGACCTGCTGTGCGGGATCGCAATCCGGCGATACATCGATCACGCCGATGCGAGCCGGCAAGCCACCGTAGATGTGCGAAATACAATCGCGCAACGCGGTGGCGAACGGAGCGTGCGCAATGATCAGAATGCCTGCCATGTCAGCCTTACTGCAAAAGAACGGCCCCGAACCGTGGACCGGGACGAAGCCCGGTTCGTAAGCGCCCTCGACTGGCCGTGGGTCGTGAGGGCCGGAACGCATCACCCGACGAGCGGCCCGCGGTGCCTGATATCGCCGAGGCAAGGGCGGGAAACGGCTCGTTCACAGTCCGCAATCCATGCCAGTGGCGTCTGACAGACACCTTCCACTCGGCTTGGCGCGGAAGAGCGGGCATTGTATCAGGCTCATTTTCTCGCCAAAGCTGGTGTTTCGCTTGATGCGGATTTACTACACAGTTTGGGGGGCTTCGCAGCCATTCAAGGGCTGCGCCTCAAGCGGCCGCTCGCTCCAATGCGTCGATGAACATCGCGGCGACGTCGAAACCGGTCTGATCCATGATCTCGCGGAAACACGTCGGGCTCGTCACGTTGACCTCGGTGAGCCAGTCGCCGATCGCATCCAGCCCGACCAGCAGCAGACCACGCGCGGCAAGCACCGGCGCAAGCGTGTCCGCGATCTTGCGGTCGTGATCGGTGAGCGGGCGCGCCACGCCGAGCCCACCCGCCGCGAGGTTGCCGCGCACTTCATTGCCCTGAGGAATTCGCGCGAGCGAAAACGGCACCGCTTCGCCGCCGATCAGGAGAATGCGCTTGTCGCCTTCCTTGATCTCGGGGATGAACTTTTGCGCCATCACCGAGCGCGCGCCGTCGTGGCTCAGCATCTCGATGATCGAGCCGAGATTCATGCCGTCGGCCTTCACGCGGAACACGCCCATGCCGCCCATGCCGTCGAGCGGCTTCAGGATCACGTCGCCGTGTTCTTCATGGAAGGCGCGCAAACGGGCGGCGTCGCGCGTCACCAACGTCGGCGCGACGAACTCCGCGAACTCGCCGATCGCCAGCTTTTCCGAATGATCGCGAATGGCCTGCGGCTTGTTGAAAATGCGCGCGCCGCCGCGTTCGGCGATTTCCAGCAACCACGTCGACGTCACGTATTCCATGTCGAAGGGCGGGTCTTTGCGCATCACGACCGCGCTGAAACTCTTCAGCGATTTCGGCGTGGCCGCTTCAGCGGCGTACCACGTGTCGCGATGGAGGTCGGTCACGTCGCCGGTAATCGCAAAGCGCTGCACATTCGCCTCGACGTCGCCGCCGGTCCACGCCAGATGTTTCGGCTCGCACGTGTAGAGCGTGTGACCGCGGCGTGCGGCTTCGGCCATCATCGCGTAGGTGGAATCTTTGTAGATCTTGAACTGCGTAAGCGGATCGGCAATGAAAAGAATGTCCATGAGGATTCCGGTGCGCCCTTAGGGCTTGGCATTGATCGTCAAATATAGTCGCTGAAAATGACGATGGCGGCACGCATGCCGCCATCGACCATCTCGCGAGGCTTAAACCTGAATTGCTTCCGGATCGGTCTTTTCCAGTTCGACCGATGCGGCCAGCAACCCGAGCCGCGCCACCACGCCGTACATATAGAAGCGGTTCGGCACCGCCGCGCCGGGCTTGGCGTGCGCATCCGGCAAGGCCGTGTGCTCGAAGCCGAGCGGCACGAAGTGCATGCCGGGCGCGTTCAGGTTCTGATCGCGCTCGCGGCTGCCGTGCACGCGGTAGAAGCCACCCACCACGTAACGGTCGATCATGTACACGACCGGCTCGGCGACTTCTTCGCCGATCCGCTCGAAGGTGTACACGCCTTCCTGCACGATCACGTCATGCACTTCGAGGCCGTCTTTGGTGGCGGCCATCTTGGCGCGTTCGCGCTTGGTGAGCGCGGCCACTTCCGAGGCGTCGTGCACGGTCATCACGCCCATGCCATAAGTGCCCGCATCCGACTTGATGACAACATACGGTTTCTCGGAAATACCGTACTCGCGATATTTCCTGGCGATCTTCTTCAGGACACCGTCGATCGCATCCGTTAGCGCTTCCTCACCGGTGCGCTCCTGGAAATCGACGCCTTCAACGTGCGCGAAGTACGGATTGATCATCCACGGATCGATCTCGACCATCTTCGCGAACTTCTTCGCGACGTCGTCATAACAGGAAAAGTGCATCGATTTGCGGCGAACGGCCCAGCCGGCATGCAGCGGCGGCAGCAGATACTGCTCGTGCAGATTTTCCAGCACGGGCGGAATGCCGCCTGACAGGTCATTGTTCAGCAGAATCGAGCACGGGTCGAAATTCTTCAGGCCGAGGCGCCGCTGCGAACGCTCGAGCGGTTCGAGCACGAGCTTCTGGCCGTCGGACAGTGCAATCGTGACCGGCCCGACGATGCTTTCGTCGAGCGTGCCGAAACGTACGTTCAAGCCGGCCTGGCGCATGATCGCGGCCAGACGGGCGACATTCTCCAGATAAAACGCGTTGCGCGTATGGCGCTCGGGGATCACCAGCAGATTCTTCGCGTCCGGGCAGATCTTTTCGATCGACGCCATCGCGGCCTGCACGGCGAGCGGCAGCACTTCCTGCGGCAGATTGTTGAATGCGCCGGGAAACAGATTGGTGTCGACCGGCGCGAGCTTGAAGCCCGCGTTACGCAGGTCGACTGAACAGTAGAACGGCGGCGTGTGCTCCTGCCATTCGAGCCGGAACCAGCGTTCGATGGCGGGGGTAGCGTCGAGGATCTTCCGCTCGAGGTCGAGCAGCGGGCCGTTTAACGCCGTAACTAGGTGCGGAACCATTGATCACTCGCAGACTGGAGAAAAAAGATTGTAGAGCAAATGCTTTGTCCATTTGGGGACGCTTTCTCCATTCGCAAGCGGATGCGAATGCATTCTCGCTATCGCCATGATAGGCGGGGAAAACTGCTGTTCACAAGAGACGCGTCAAGAAAAAAGCCCGCCATGAAGGCGGGCCAAAGTCGCTGCGCTTGATTCTGATCCGCAAGTCCTGAGACTTGCGGGGGGAATCCTTATTCGACGTGTTCGCCGTGCAGGCTCACGTCCAGACCTTCGCGTTCTTCTTCTTCCGTCACGCGCAGGCCCATCACCATATCGATCACCTTCAGCAGGATGTAGCTCACCACGCCGCTGTAGACCAGCGTCGTCAGCACGCCCTTGGCTTGCAGGATGACGCTGCCGTCCGCGCCGCCGATGTCCTTGACCGCGAACACGCCGGTCAGGATTGCACCCACGATACCGCCGATGCAGTGCACGCCGAACGCGTCGAGCGAGTCGTCGTAACCGAGCTTGTGCTTGAGCCACGTTGCCGACCAGAAGCAGATCACGCCTGCCGCGATACCGATCACCAGCGAACCCGCCATACCGACGAAGCCCGAAGCCGGCGTAATCGCCACCAGACCTGCCACGGCGCCCGACACGATACCGAGTACCGACGGCTTACCCTTGGTTGCCCATTCAGCGAACATCCATGCGAGTGCTGCTGCTGCGGTTGCCACTTGCGTTGCGAACATCGCGAAACCGGCACGGCCGTCTGCTGCCACTGCCGAACCCGCGTTGAAGCCGAACCAGCCTACCCACAGCATGGCGCCACCGATCAGCGTGAGCGTCAGGTTATGCGGCGCCATCGCTTCCTTGCCGTAGCCGACGCGCTTGCCGAGCACCAGAGCACAGACCAGCGCCGCGATACCGGCGTTGATGTGCACCACCGTGCCGCCCGCGAAGTCGAGGATGCCCGCGCTAGCCAGCCAGCCGCTCGGTTCCCAGACCATGTGCGCGATCGGCGAGTAGACGATGATCGACCACAGCGTCATGAACACGAGCATTGCCGAGAACTTCATACGGTCGGCGAACGCGCCCGTGATCAGTGCCGGGGTAATGATCGCGAACGTCATCTGATAGACGACGTAGACCGTTTCCGGGATCGTCGGTGCGAGGTGGCTGACGGTCAGCGTCGTGGCCTTGTCGCCCTTGATGTAGTTCATGCCCGCCATGAAGAAGCGCGAGAAGCCGCCGATGAACGAGTTGCCCGGCGTGAAGGCGAGGCTGTAGCCCACGATGACCCAGATGATCGACACCAGGCAGGTGATCGCGAAGCTCTGCATCAGGATCGCGAGCACGCTCTTCTTGCGGACCATGCCGCCGTAGAACAGCGCCAGACCCGGGATCGTCATGAACAGGACGAGCGCGGTGGAGGTCAGCATCCAGGCGGTGTCGCCCGAATTGATCTTCGACGAATCGACCGAGAACGGCGCGGTCGGGGCGGCAGGTGCGGCGTCCGATGCTGCCGGCGCGGCTGCAGCGGCGCTGGCAGCCGGTGCGGCGGACGCATCAGCGGCCGGTGCCGAAGCCGCGGCGGCAGCAGGCGCTGCCGAAGCGTCAGGCGCCGGCGCGCTCGCCGTCGTATCGGAAGCAGGCGCCGAGGCGGCTGCAGGGGCGGAAGCGTCGTCCGCGAGGGCGGCGCCGATACCGCCCGCGAGCAGCGAACCGGCCATCAGCATGGACATCAATAATTTGCGCATCTTCGTTTCCTCTTGTCGCTATCTGTGTCGCTATCTTTTGGTATTACAGAGCGTCCGCGCCGGTCTCCCCGGTGCGAATCCGAATCACTTGCTCGATCGGCGTGACAAAAATCTTGCCGTCGCCGATCTTGCCGGTGCGTGCCGCGCGTTCGAGCGCCTCGATCGCCTGGTCGACGATGTCGTCCGAGACAGCCGCCTCGATCTTCACCTTCGGCAGGAAATCGACGACGTATTCAGCGCCCCGATACAGTTCCGTGTGGCCCTTCTGACGACCGAAGCCTTTGACTTCCGTCACCGTGATGCCTGAGACGCCGATGGCCGACAAGGCTTCGCGCGCCTCATCGAGCTTGAACGGCTTGATGATTGCGGTAATGAGTTTCATGAAATCCCTCGCTAAGTTGCGTAACCCGTTGCGTAACCCTGTTTGCGTACCCTGTAACCCGTTCGCGTGGTCTCGTTCCGCTGCCGGTAAAAAGCACCCGGCAGTGCGCGCGGGGCAGTAACAGCAACTCGCATGCCATGTTGTGTCAGACTTCGTCCGGGGCATGCTGCAGAAGGAGCGCAAGCGGCCCTGGCCGGATGGCCAACGTTGGCGGGGACCGGTGGCGCGGCGTATGGATCGTTGCTAGAGTGTTCGAAGGCTTTTAACGTTTGAGCACGCACCAAACGGGCTCATGCGGCAGCGGCAGGCAACAGGCCATGCACCAAGACGGCCCATTCAACGTGACAAAGCACAGGCGCAATGAAACATGCACATTTTTTGTGCATTAAGGGGAACACCATGAAACAACCGAACGATGTCTTTAACGATTTTCAGGCCCGCATGAGCGAGCTGTTCAAGAACTCGCCGGCCAAAGATGTCGAACGCAACGTGAAAGCCATGCTGTCGCAAGGCTTCTCCAAGCTCGACCTGGTCACACGTGAGGAATTCGATACGCAGACCCAGGTGCTGGTGCGCACTCGCGCGCGCCTCGAGGAACTGGAGCGCCGCGTCGCCGAGCTCGAACAGAAACTGCCGGTCACAACGCCAGCAGCCTGAAGCTTGGCTCGCAGCGCTTTAGCTGCGTAGTGCTGCACATCACTGGCAAGCGAGCCGTGACGTCATCAGCGTTTTAGGGGATTTGCGCGCGCCATCTGCGCGCGGTCCGACGGGAGAAAACATGTCGCTTGCCGTGGTGCGCAGTCGCGCGCCGGCCTCTGGCCGCGCGCCCGAAGTAACCGTCGAGGTCCACCTCGCGAACGGATTACCCTCTTTTTCGATCGTCGGCCTTCCTGATCTGGAAGTGCGCGAAAGCCGCGAGCGCGTGCGCGCGGCGCTGCAGAACTGCAGCTTCGATTTCCCTGTAAGGCGCATCACGGTCAACCTGGCTCCCGCCGATTTGCCGAAGGAATCCGGCCGCTTCGATCTGCCGATTGCTTTGGGCATTCTGGCGGCGAGCGGGCAGATTCCGGCCGAGTCGCTCCTGCATCGTGAATTCGCTGGCGAACTGTCACTGACCGGCGCGCTGCGGCCGATGCGCGGGGCTTTCGCGATGGCCTGCGGAACGGCCCGCAGCGTTGCTTCTCCTGGCGGCGTGGCGGGCGTGTCTGCTTCTACTTGTACTTGTATTACTTCGGCCGGACTGGCAACGCCTGTTACGTCCGCTCAATCTGCCCCGCAGCTTTATCTACCCGCCGCGAGCGCGGCCGAGGCAGCGCTAGTGCCGGGTGTCAACGTCTATGGCGCCACCGATCTGCCGTCGCTGTGCGCACATCTGGCCGGAGCGCCCGACGCCCGGCTTTACCCTGTCGTGGCCCCCGACCTTAGCGAAACCGCGCCCGCCGCCATTCCGGACATGGCCGACGTGATCGGCCAGCGCGGCGCGCGCCGCGCACTTGAAGTGGCCGCGGCCGGCGGACACCACGTCTTGCTGGTCGGGCCGCCTGGCGCGGGCAAATCGATGCTCGCCGCCCGCCTGCCAGGCCTGCTCCCTCCCATGACCGATGACGAAGCGCTCAGCTCGGCCGCGTTGCTGTCCGCCAGCCGGGCCGGCTTTACGCCCTCGCAATGGCGGCAGCGGCCGTTTCGCGCGCCGCATCATTCGTCGAGCGGGCCGGCGCTGGTCGGCGGGCGCAATCCGCCGCAACCCGGCGAAATCACCCTGGCGCATCTGGGCGTGCTGTTTTTGGACGAATTGCCTGAGTTCGACCGCCATGTACTGGAGACCTTGCGCGAGCCCCTCGAGGCCGGCCGCATCACCATCTCGCGCGCCGCCTTGCAAGCGGATTTTCCAGCCGCTTGCCAGCTAATCGCGGCGATGAACCCCTGCCCCTGCGGATGGCGCGGTGACCCCAACGGCCGCTGCCGCTGCACGCCTGAGATCGCGGCGCGCTATCTGCGCAAGCTGTCCGGGCCGCTGCTCGACCGGATCGACATCCAGCTCGAGATTCCTGCGCTCACGCCGGCGGAACTGTCGGCGCGTTCCGCCACCACCGGTGAGTCCAGTGCGGCGATCGCACTGCGGGTGAATGCCGCGCGTGAGCGGCAACTCGCCCGGCAAGGCAAAACCAATCGGGAACTGGGCGGACGGGAAGTGGACGAGGTCTGTCGGCCCGACGCGGAAGGAGAAGCTTTGCTGCGCCAGGCCGGCGAGCGCTTCGGCTGGTCGGCGCGTGCTTACTACAGAGTTCTGAAGGTAGCGCGGACCATCGCCGACCTCGCCGGCACCGCCATGCCGAGCGCTGCACAAGTCGGTGAAGCCATCCAATATCGCCGGGCTTTTGGGTCGGTATAAGGCGAAAAATCGGCTGTCAAGACTTGACTTATGCACATGTACGCGATCCAGATAGATTTTGAAACATCTGAAAGGCGCACGGAAGCATGCATCCAAAAGGCATTGATTCGATTGGACTTTTTTGAACGACCGGAGCGGACTCGCTCTGACAGAATGCCCACGGGATGGGCATCTACGGCAAAAAAAGCGAAGTTCTCAACAGAGTTATCCACAGGACCTGTGAGTAACCGGAAAACTTCAACGTAAACCGGGAATTAGCACGCGATGCTACGAAGGAACTTTCACTGTCTTCCACAAACTTGTCGCGCACCGAGTCGGCCAAAAAACATGCCGCTTTAAACGTTCAGTAGAGCTGGAACGACGAAAAAAACTGGTCGACCTGTTCCTGCTGCACGGGCTTGGAAGCAATGATCGCGGCCTGATACACATGCCGGCCACGCGCGACCAGCCGCGCATAGACGGTGCGCGTTTCGTGCTGCGACCCAGCCTCGCCGCTCAGTTTCATTTCCAGACCCAGCACCTTGCCGCCTGCGGCCAACGGGATTTGCACCGCGTGCGCATCCGGCGCGGCGCCGACGTTACGGGCGAGACCCGTGCGCAGGAATTCGAGGGCGGCGCGTTGCGTCGCTTCGTCATCGCTCGGCAGCATCACGGTGCCGACCGCGAACACGGCGTCGCCGGCTTCGGCTGTCTGCATCGCCATCTGCATCGGCTTGCCGTCGATCTGGACCGCGCGCTGATCGTTGTCCGGCTTGGCCGGCAAGTCGACCGTGTAGCCGTTGTCGTTATTCATGATGGTGCGCCAGTCGAAGGTCGGCGAACACGCTGCCAACGCGCCGCCCAACGCCAGCGTGCAGGCCACCGTGCGGAGAACTGCTCGCGCTCGCTGCAAGGGGAAAGCGACGCCGGCCGGGCGACCGTCTGTCAGGGCGAAACGTGGAGAACGGCTAAAGGGGCGGCCAAACGGGATGATCGAGACTCGGGCGAGGAAGCGAAAAGCAGTTCGGAGCATGGGGACAGAAAATCGGACTGACAGGAACGTGAAGTCCTATTATCGCCTCCCGGGCCGCCCGCTGCCGCGTTGCCGGAATGGGGCTACAATAGCAAGGCCAAGCAATACCGGATTTAACAGGCCAAATCCACGTACTGTTCCGCGCGTTCTGCGCGACTCTCGAGGTTCCGTTCATGAGCTCCACCCCGTCCACTGCCGCACGGCGCGCGAATCCGCTTCGCGCCATCATCATCGCCGTCGTGGCCATCGCGATTGCGACTGCCGGCTATTTCGCGTTCGCCGGCCAGCAGCGCGTGCCCGATGCGACCTTCACGTTGCTCTCGGGCCAGAAAGTCTCCACTGCCGATCTGAAAGGCAAGGTCTACCTGGTCAACTTCTGGGCGACCAGCTGCGACACCTGCATGAAGGAAATGCCGCAGATGGTCCAGACCTATAACCGCTTCAAGGGCAAAGGGCTCGAATTCGTCGCCGTCGCAATGAACTACGACGCGCCGATGTACGTGGCCAATTACACGCAAACCCGCCAGTTGCCGTTCAAGGTTGCCATGGACGACGGCTCGGCCGCCAAGCAGTTCGGCAACGTGCAGCTCACGCCGACGACCTTCCTGGTCGACAAGGACGGCAAGATTCTGAAGCGCTATGTCGGCGAACCGCAATTCGCGGAACTCGACCAGTTGCTGGAAAAAGCGCTGAACGCGGCTTGATTGCTGCCTGATCGCCGCACGAAAAGCCTGAAGTAAAACATCCAGATTCAAACACGCCGGCGCCGAGGTCATACCGCCTCGCCGCCGGCGCTTCAAATCCTCACCGCTCCCCTTCGCCTTTGGCCGCGAGGCCATATCGCTTGATCTTCTCGTAGAGCGTTGCCTTTCCAAGCTGCAGCTTGTCTGCCGCGACCGCCACTACGCCGCCCGCCTGCTCCAACGCCTCCGCGATCACCGCCCGCTCGAATTGCTCGACACGTTCCTTCAAGGGTTGCGTCGCTACACCGTCGTCGGCGAAAGACATGACGGGGTCGTCGGCGACGCCGAGCACGAAACGGTCAGCGGCATTGCGCAGTTCGCGCACATTCCCCGGCCATTCCCGTTGCATCAGGCTGGCACGCTGCCGGTCGGTGAGAATCGGCGCGGGGCGCTGATAACGCACGGCCGCATCCAGCAGGAAGTGTTCGAAGAGCGGCACGATGTCCTCGCGGCGTTCACCCAACGGCGGCAGCGCAATCGTCACCACGTTCAACCGGTACAGCAAATCGCGACGGAACGAGCCGTCCGCGACGTGCTCGGCCATGTCGCCCTTCGCGGCAGCCACCACGCGGCAATTCACGCGAATCGGCTGATTCGAGCCGAGCCGCTCCAGCACGCCGTCCTGCAACACGCGCAGCAGCTTGACCTGTAACGCGAGCGGCATGCTCTCGATTTCGTCAAGGAACAGCGTGCCGCCCGAAGCGTGTTCGAGCTTGCCGATCCGGCGTTTTGCCGCGCCGGTGAAAGCACCGGGTTCATAGCCGAACATTTCCGACTCGAACATCGGCTCCGGCAGCGCGCCGCAGTTCACCGCGATAAACGGTTTGTCACGGCGCGGCGACAGTTCATGCAAGCTGCGCGCGATCAACTCCTTACCCGCGCCGGTGTCGCCGTTGATCAGCACCGAGGCGTCGGTCGGCGCGATATTCGCGATCAGCCGCCGCACCTGCTCGATCGCCGGACTACGGCCGATGATGCGCGGCGCCACCGTGTTCTGTCCGGCCAGTTCACGCCGCAGCGCGAGGTTCTCCAGCACCAGCTTGCGGCGCTCCAGCGCACGTCGCACGGTTTCGATCAGACGCTCGGATGCGAAGGGCTTTTCGATGAAGTCATACGCGCCGTCGCGCATCGCCTGTACGGCCATCGAAATATCGCCATGGCCGGTAACCAGAATCACCGGCACGTCGGGCGCGCGTTCGTGGCACTGCGCAAGCAATTCGAGTCCACTCGCGCCAGGCAAGCGAATATCGCTGACGATCACCCCGGAGAAGTCCGCGCTAATCATCTTCGCCGCGGATTCCGCCGACGCATGGCCGATCACCTCGAAGCCCGCCAGTTGCAGACTCTGCACGCTGGCGCGCCGCACCAGTTCGTCGTCTTCGATATACAGCACTTGTAGGCCGTCGTTCAGCATGTTGTTCTCGTCTGATTCAGGAACCCGTGGTGAGCGGGTCCGATGTGTAGCTCGTCTGCACGCGCGCGCGGCGCAGCGTCAATACGAATAATGCACCGCCATCCGGCGCGTTGCGCGCCACCAGTGTGCCGCCGCAGTCGCGCGCAATCGACGACGAAATCGCGAGGCCGAGCCCCAGCCCCTGACCCATTTCTTTCGTAGTGAAGAACGGTTCGAACAGACGCGGCAACACGTCGTCCGGAATGCCTGGGCCGTTGTCATGCACAGCGAACGACACGCTCGACTCAGCGGTTTCGATCTCGATCGAAATGCGCGGCGGCATCAGCCCCGCCGTTGCATCCAGCGCGTTGCCGAGCAGATTGATCAACACCTGCTCAAGTCGCAGATCGTCGCAATTGGCAACTAGATCGGCGGGATCGTCGGCGAGATTCAGCGGCGTGCGCACGCCGGTGCCGGCATCGAGCAAGGCGAACTCGACTTCCACGCCTTGCAGGCGTTTCTGCAGCAGCGCGATGACGTTGCGCAACGCTCGCATGACCGGCGCACGCGCACTGCGCGGCCGCGCGCGGCCGACAAACAACTTCAACTGATTGGTGATCTTGCCCATGCGCTCGGTGAGCGCCGCGATCGCTTCGAGATTTTCGAACGCCGACGCCTGATCGCCGCGTTCGAGCAGCACGCGTGTGTTGTCCGAGAAACCGCGCAGCGCGGCAAGCGGCTGATTCAATTCATGCGTGATGCCCGCCGCCATCTGACCGAGCGCGGCGAGCTTGCTGGCCTGAATCAGTTCGTCGTGCGCGTCGCGCAGTTCCTGCTCGGCGCGCGTCCGCTCGGCGACTTCTTTCTGCAACTGCTCATTCGCCTGCGAGAGATCCGCGGTGCGCTCCGCCACTCGCCGGTTCAGTTCGGCGTAGGCCTTTTGCAGCAGCGAACGGCTGCGCATCACTTCGCGCACCCGGGCGCGACGCATTCTCCAGTAGAACGCGAGCAACACCAGCGACACGTAGCCGAAACCCGTCACGATGGTCGCCTTGCGCGCATCGGCGTCGACAGGACCGACGGGCGACATCGTAATCAGATGCCAGTCCGGCTCGCCCATGCCGCGCCGCGACGCCAGATAACGCGGTGCATAGCGGCCACCGCCGATCCGCACGATCTGCGCATTGCCTTCGAGCGTGCGCTCGATCGTCACCGGCAGTGGCGCGATCGGTTGCTGCGCATACTGGCGCGCCTGATAGATCGAATCGGCGACTTGCCCCGATAACGGGCGGATCGTGTGATATTTCCACGCCGGCACCGACGACAGAAAGATCACGCCGTGATCGTCGGCGACAACCAGAGGCTCGGACGCATCCGCGCCCTGAAACCATTCGAGATCGAGTTTGACGACGGCCACGCCGACGATCTTGCCGTCGCGCCGCACCGGCTGGGAGATGTAATAACCCGGCGCCTGCGAAACCGTGCCGATACCAAAGAAGCGGCCCACGCCACCCTTCACCGCATCGAGAAAATACGGCCGGAATTGATAGCCGGCGCCGATGAAGCTGCCCGGCCCGTGCCAGTTGCTCGCGGCGACGCAATAGCCGTCGAGCGGAATGATGTAGGTGACCGTTGCCCGCGCGTGACGGTTGAGGTCTTCGAGATAGAGATTGGCGCGTTCGACGTTGGCAGGGCTGGGATCGACCAGCACGTCTTGCACAATGGGATGCTCGGCCAGCAGATAAGGCAGCGATTCGTAGCGCTCGAGCGTGCTTTTCAGCGCGCTGGTCGTGCGATCGACCCGCACCGCGGCGTTGCGCCGCAAATTGTCGATCCCGCTCTGCCACGCGATGGTGTAAGTCAGCCCGCACGCCACCACGAGCCCGGCGACGAGCGCGAAGAGGATCAGCAGGCGGCGCGTCACGTTGGCAATATCCGATCGGTAAGGATCGGATATTGTGGCATAAGGCGCCGCGTCGCCGGCGTAAGCTTCGTCGGCTGACGGCGCGGGGTCCGGGCTCGCGGTCGCCGCTTTCATAGGTGGGCGTCCGCGGCCGAAGTCGTGCTCGTGACGGTTGCCTGGCTTACGCCTCGGCCGGCTCTTTGACCGCCACGTCACCCCGCAACGCAGCGTTCAGCTTGTTGCGGTCCAGTTCCTTTTCCCATGCCGACACCACCACCGTCGCCACACCGTTGCCGACAATGTTCGTCAGCGCGCGGCATTCGCTCATGAAGCGGTCGATACCGAGAATCAGCACCATGCCCGACAACGGAATGGTCGGCACCACAGCGAGCGTGGCGGCCAGCGTGATGAAGCCTGCGCCCGTCACACCGCTCGCGCCCTTCGACGTCAGCATCGTCACCGCCAGCAGCGTGAGCTGCTGCGTCCACGTGAGGTCGGTGTTGGTCGCCTGAGCGATGAACAACACGGCCATCGTCATGTAGATGTTGGTGCCGTCGAGGTTGAACGAGTAACCGGTCGGCACCACGAGGCCCACCACCGAGCGCGAGCAGCCGAGCTTTTCGAGCTTCAGCATCAGTTGCGGCAGCGCGGCTTCCGACGAGCTCGTGCCGAGCACGATCAGCATCTCTTCCTTGATGTAGGCGACAAAGCGCAGGATGTTGAAGCCCACCGCACGCGCGATGATGCCGAGCACGACCACCACGAACACGATCGAAGTCAGATAGAACGTGCCGATCAGCTTGAGCATCGGCAGCAGCGAGCCGATGCCGTACTTGCCGATGGTGAACGCCATCGCGCCGAAGGCGCCGATCGGCGCCAGCTTCGTGATGATGCGCACAATGCCGAACAGAACATGCGAGAGCCCGTCGATGAAGTTCGTGACGACCTTGCCCTTCTCACCAGCCGTGGCCAGCACCGCGCCGAACAGCAGCGCGATCAGCAGGATCTGCAGGATTTCGCCCTGTGCGAACGCCGATACCAGCGTGTCCGGGATCAGGTGCATCAGGAAATCGACCGTGGTCTGGCCGTGCGCCTTCGCGGCATACGAGGCGACCGCCTTGCCGTCGAGCGTGGCCGGATCGATGTTAAAGCCGACACCGGGCTTCAGCACGTGGGTCGCGATCAGGCCGAGCACCAGCGCGAACGTCGAGACGATTTCGAAGTACAGCAGCGCCTTACCGCCGACGCGCCCGACCTTCTTCATGTCTTCCATACCGGCGATACCCGTCACCACCGTACAGAAGATGATCGGCCCGATCACCATCTTGATCAGCTTGATGAAGCCGTCGCCGAGCGGCTTCATGTCGACGGCGAAGTCCGGCGAAAAATGGCCGAGCGCAATGCCGATGATGATCGCCACGATCACCTGGACGTACAGCACTTTGTGGATAGGTTTCTTCACGATGTTTCCTGCGATATGGGTGAGCTCAAGGCCTGCCACGCTGCGCATCATGCGAACGAATAGTCGTCACGCCTGTGCACGGCATTAGGCCGCGACAAGACGACGAATTCAGAAATACCGGGAGGGGAAATCAGACATCGTTGTCTCCTTGCTTTAGTTGTCGGACCGTTGCGGCCGCGGTTTCTAAATTGCAAGGTCGATGCCAGCTTGATGCAAAGCGAATCGCTTTGATTTTTATAGGTTTTTTGGCGTGTTACAGCACCCGCCGTCCGGGATTCCGGAAATCCGGACGAGGGGTGTCGGGGAATCCGGAATCCGTACGGGCCGCGAGTCCGGGAAAACCCGGAGAGCCTTTGGGGCTGCGGCTTTCGCCTGTTTCAGCCGAAACCACCTGGTCTGTACGCGGGGTTTTCGCCCACCTCAGACACGGCTGTTCGGCTTCTATGCACCACCCTCTTCCAGCACCAGCAAGTTCTCGTGCGAGAAACCCAGCGATACCGGTTGACCCCGTTCGGGCAAGCCGCGATTCGGGTCGTTGAACACGTCGAGTGAAATCACCGCGTCTTTCACGCGCGTTCTGATGCGCACCACCGCGCCGAGGAAATTCACTTCTTCGACAGTCGCGTTCAGCGTATTGCGACCCGGCGCGGCCGGTTCCAGCACAATCGCTTCGGGGCGCAGGGCGAGCATGCGCTTTTTGCCCGCGTCGTCTGCCGGCAATTCTTGCGTGGTGGTCAGCTCCTGACCGTCGACGGCCATCTTGCCGGTTTTCGGGTCGATCACATGCCCCGCCAGAATGTTCAGCGTGCCGACGAACGACGCGACAAAGCGCGTGCGCGGATAGTTGTAGATCTCCGAGGGCGAGCCGATCTGTTCGACGCGCCCCTCGTTCATCACCACGATGCGGTCGGAAATGGACAGCGCCTCTTCCTGATCGTGCGTGACGAAAATCGACGTGATGCCCAACTCGCGCTGCAACGCACGGATGTCTTGCCGCAAGGAAATGCGGATCTTCGCGTCGAGTGCCGATAGCGGTTCGTCGAGTAACAGCACCTGCGGCTTGCCGGCAAGCGCGCGCGCCAGCGCCACGCGCTGCTGCTGGCCACCCGACAATTGCCACGGATAGCGTTCACCGAGATGCGGCAGCTTGATCAGTTGCAGCATCTCCTCGACGCGCTTCTTGATCTCCGCCTGCGGACGGTGCGTGATCTTCAAACCGAAGCCGATGTTATCGGCCACCGTCATGTTCGGAAACAGCGCATACGACTGGAACACCATGCCGACCTTGCGCTGCCGGGTACGCAGGTGCGTCACGTCCTTGTTATCCAGCCGGATGATGCCGCGCGTCGGCGTTTCGAAGCCGGCGATCATGCGCAGCACCGTGGTCTTGCCACAGCCGGACGGCCCAAGAAACGTGATGAATTCGCCGCGCTCGATCTTCATGTCGAAGTGATGCAGCGCCGTGTTCGCCCCGAAGGACTTATGCAGATTTTCGATCTCAAGGAATGCCATGATTCGCTGCCTTAGTCGGTCAAATTAGTCCGTCAAATTTTCTGGCCGCTAAGCGCGCGTGCCGAGCCGAATACCTGAATCAAACCCATCGACGCCCATGTGATCACAAACGCGATGATCGCAAGCGCCGATGGTTCATACGCGCGGTTCGCGCCGATCAATTGCAGATACGGGCCGAACGCGGGGCGGTCGAGCAGACTTGCCAGCGTGAACTCGCCGATCACCACCGCAAAGGTGAGAAACGCGCCGGACAGAATGCCCGAGCGGATATTCGGGAAGATCACCTTGAACAGAATCGTCGGCCAGTTCGCCCCGAGGCATTCGGCGGCCTCGGTGAGCGAGCGCACATCGACCGCGCGCAAACCGGCGTCGACCGCGCGATACATATACGGCAGCGAGAGCGTCACGTAACCGAACACCAGCAACAGGTCGGTCGCGCGCTCGTTGGCCGTGAGCGGCAGAATCGAACTGCTGTTGTAGATGCGCAGATAACCGAACACGATCACGATCGCCGGCACCACCAGCGGCAACAGCGTGATGAATTCGACGACCGGCCGCAGTTTCGGCAGCCGCAACTGCACGTAGTACGCAGTCGGCACCACCAGCAATACGCCGACAATGATCGTCAGCACCGCCATCAGGATCGAATAGCCGAACGAGGCCTGAAAGCGCGGATCGCTCAGCACGACGCTATACGCCTCGAAGCTGTACACGCCGCGCTTCATGCGCAGGCTGAATTCGAAAGTGGCGAGCAACGGAATCAGAAAGTACAGCGAACCGACGATCATCGCGGTCCATGCACCCACACGCGACTGGCTTTTCATCGACGGCCCCTTTCAGCGCGTGAACGCAGCCAGATGTAGCCGCCATTCGACAAGCCCGTCACGAGCACCATGCCGAGCGCGAGCGCGTAGCCGAGGTTCTGGTTGTGCATCACGTCGCCGCGAATCTGCGCGTACAGCAGAATCGTGACGATGTTCAGCGAACTGCCGGTCAGTGCGTAAGCCGTGGCGACCGCGCCGAACGAATTGGCGAACAGCAGCAACGTCGCGCCAAGCACGCTCGGCCACAACACCGGCAACGCCACGTGACGCCAGTATTGGAAGGCCGTACCGCCGAGGCAGTCACAGGCTTCGCGCCACTCGCGCTTCAGGCCGTCGAGCGCGGGCGTGACGATCAGCACCATCAAGGGAATCTGGAAGTACAGGTAAGTCAGCGTCAACCCCGAGAAGCTCAGAACGCTAAAGCCCGTCGAGTACAGATTGAAGCCGAGGTACTTCTTCAGCAATACGGTCACGAGGCCGACGCGCCCCAGCGTACAGATGAAGGCGAACGCGAGCGGCACACCGGCAAAATTCGAGGCGACACCGGAGAACGTCATCAACGTAGGACGAATCCAGCCCGGCAATTTGCCTTGCACCGCCGCCCACGCGAGCAGCGAGCCGATCAACGCGCCGCCGAGCGCGGAAGCGGCGCTCACCTTGAAGCTGATCCAGTAGGCGTCCAGCACCGTGGGCTGGAGCAGGTCGCGAAAGTTGCCGAGCGTGAAGTGGCCCTGTGGATCCTGAAATGCGCCAACCATCAGAAAGCCGGTCGGCAGAATCAGGAACAGCAGTGCGAACGTGAAAAACGGCACCACGCCGATCCAGGCGAGAAACTGCGACGCGCGGCCCGGACCGTTGACGCGAGGCGTTGGCGTGGGCACAGGCGGAACCAGCAATTCCGGCTGCACCGATCCAGCATCCGATGAAGCGCTCATAGCTCACCCTTAGGCAATCTGGCTAACGCGTGGCGCGCCGCTCTCATGGAGCGGCGCGCTATCTTTGAAACTGCGCGTTGCGGTTAGAAGCGGCGGCGTGTGCAGCCTGCGATTGCTCGCTGCTGCATGGCCGCCGCAACCGCGTGCGCCGCGGCGATTACTTGACGTTCGCGCCGACCGTTTCGTCCCAGTGCTTCGTGATGGTGTCCTTGTAGGCGTCCTGTTGGGACAGCGTCGGGAACACCACGTTCTTGTACGACGACGGCGGCGGCAGCTTGTCGAGCAGCGCTTGCGGGACTTTCTTCGCTGCCACCAATTCGTTATAGCGCATCGGGTGGCAATAGCCGGTCAGCCAGCCGATCTGGCCTTCGTCGGAGTACAGGTATTCCATCCACAGCTTGGCGGCGTTCGGATGCGGTGCGTAGGCGCTGATCGCCTGAACGTACACACCAGCGACCACACCCGTCTTCGGAATCACCACCTGCACCTTCGGATTGCCCTTCAGCGTGTCGCGATCGGCTAGCGCGTTGTAGTCCCAACGCACGACGATCGGCGTGGTGCCTTGCGCGAGCGATGCGGCCTTGCCGATCACCGGCACGAAGTTGCCGTTCTTGTTCAGGTCGGCGAAATACTTGAGGCCGGCCTTGTCCGCCTTGCTCACATCGCCCTTGCTTTGCGACAGACCTGCTGCGAACACGGCCTGGATCGCCTGATTGGCCGTGCGCGGGTCGCCGGCCAGCGAGACGGCGTTCTTATAGTCTGACTTGAGCAGATCGCTCCAGTCGGACGGCGCCTTGTCGATCATGTCGGCGTTCACTTCAAACGACAGCACGCCGTAGTAATCGCCATACCAATAGCCATCGGCGTCTTTCGACTCTTTGGGAATCGAGTTCCACGAAGCGACCTTGTACGGCTGCAGCAAACCCTCGGCCTTCGCGGTCGGACCGAACGACAGACCCACGTCGATAACGTCAGGCGCTTGCGGACCCTTGTTGCCCTTGTTCGCCTTGATGGCTTCGACTTCGTCGCCCGAACCCGCATCCGGATTCAGCTCGTTGATCTTGATGCCGTATTTCTTCTGAAAGCCGGCCACCAGTGCACCGTAGTTGCACCAGTCGTGCGGCAACGCGATCACGGTGAGTTGGCCTTCCTGCTTGGCGGCTGCGACCAGTGCGTCGAGCGGCGCGGCCGAGGCGCTGCTCACGCCGGCTGCGGCGACACCCGCAGCGGCCGACATCGAAAGTAAACGAGCTAACGCGGTGCGCTTCATAGTTATCCCCATCCTCTGCCGAAATTGCTACGTTTGGAAAATTTCTAATTTCTAGCTCTATGGGCGCACACCTGTGCAAGCTCGCACTCGCGCACCCGCGCCATGCCCGGTCCGGCTCAGTCTGGATTCACCGGCGCCGAAAACATGTCGTGTTCCAGTTTATCGATGCGATCTGTACAAATCATGTCGACGCCCCATTGCGCGAGCACCTGCGCACGCTCGGGATCGTTTACCGTGTAGGCCAGCACGCGCAATCCGGCCGCCTTGATCTCGGTGACGAGCGGCTCGGTCAGGTACCGGTGGCTCGCATGCAGCGACACGCAGTCCAGTTCCCGCACGATGCGCAGCCAGTCAGCCGGCACCTCTTCGAACAGCATGCCGCGCAGCAGCGAGGGTGCCGCCTCGCGCGCAGCAGCCAGCGCCTCGAACGAAAACGATGACAGCAGTGGCGGCGTTTGCCCTTGCCACAAAGTCAGCGCGCCGCTTGCGACGAGGCGCCCGGTGATCTCGTCGCGCCCTGGGCAGGGTTTGATTTCGATGTTGGCGGCGATGTCATCTTGTGCACAGCGCGCGGCGGCCTCGGCGAGCGTCGGCAGATGCGTGCCGACGAACTGCGGCCCGAACCAGGCGCCGGCGTCGAGCGCAGCCAGCTGGTTCCACGTATGTTCAGCAGCGGCGCCATGGCCGTTGGTGGTGCGTTCCAGCGTGTCGTCGTGCAACAGAAAGAGCTGGTTGTCAGCAGAGAGTTTGGCGTCGAACTCAACCATGCGGTAGCCGTAGCGCACGCATGCGTCGAAACCGGCCAGCGTGTTCTCCGGCGCCAGCGTGCCGCCGCAGCGATGCGCAACCAGCCTCGGATACGGCCAGTCTGCGGATAAGGTGCGATCAATCCCGTTTCCCACGTCTCGTTACCTTCCAGATAGAGCGGGTTAAATATGCTCTCGACACGTTCCCAGCTGCCACTGCCGTCATGCCACACCTGCGCCATGCAGCCTTTACGCGTGAGCCCCGCGCGTAGTATCGCGCCAATGGGCGACGCTGCGATAGCTGGCCGCACGGCCAACGCCGCGCACTGCTGCAATCTTATTGTCAGGATGCCGAACCGTGCGGCGTCCCGGCAGCGCCGCATTCAGCAGCAAATGGTTCAGACGGCAGATCCCAAGGTCCATTATGGCAATGACATGTGTCCATCAAATTGCCAAAAAACGCCGCGAAATGCTCGAAATCGGACATTTCAATTCCTTTTCGAACATTTGATGTTCGAAATATGCGCCGCGCTTCGATCTGCGAAGGCTAAGGTTAAATACACAAACTTGCAAGCTGCCAAAAAAATACAACACAATTCGACTAAAGTAGTACGCTTGTCATTGTCCGGACACACATCCATGTCCACGATGACACTATTAAAACAAGCTGTGTGAACGCGCGTTCGCATCCAAGGAATAATGCATGTGGCAGGAAGACCGTCATCAGAGAATTCGCGCGTTGCTGTCCACGCTTCAACGCGTGTCGACCGAACGGATCATGGCGGACCTCGGGGTATCGCGCGAAACGGTGCGGCGCGATCTGCTCGACCTGGAGGCGCTCGGTGAATTGCGGCGCGTGCATGGCGGCGCGATCAAACCCGCCGACGAAGCGCCGATCGCCGAGCGCGCCCACACGCGCGTCAAATCCAAAACGGCGATTGCCAAGGCGGCCATCGGTTTGATCGCGAGCGGCCAGACACTTTTCATCGACGCGGGCACGACCACCGCAGCGCTCGCTGAAGAACTGGCCAAACTGGCGAACCTGACGATCGTCACCAATTCCATCGACGTCGCGCTGAAAATGCGTGGCGCCGTGGATCAAACGGAAACGGCCAACGAAGTGATCCTGCTGGGCGGCTCGATCAGCGATCGGGCGATGGCGACCACCGGCGCGACCACTGTGCTCGACATCCAGCGCTATCGTGCGGACATGGCCCTGCTCTCGCCGGTCGGCATCGATCACCGGCACGGCGCGACCAACTACGATCACGCTGAAACCGAAGTGGCGCGCGCCATGGTCGCCAACGCAGACCGCGTCGTGATCCTCGCCGACTACAGCAAGATCGGTCAACGCAGCCGGATTTCGTACTGTCCGGTCGATCGGATCGATGTGCTGGTCACCAACAAAAAGGCGGCCGAAGCCGCCGACTTTGCCGCGCTGAAAAAGAAGCTGGAAGAGATCGTTCTGGCTTAGGGCGCCGCAAGCGCGCCGCGCAAGCCGCTTATTCCTTCACATGCATCGTGTCGAGCACGCGCTTGCGCAAGCGCGTGTCGCGCAGCGCGCCGGCAGCTTCGAGCACCGGATAGGCCGTCGAGCAGAACAGCGAATTGAGCCGCTTCATGTCGCTGATCAGATCCAGATGCAACGCGCTGGTCTCGATGCTGCGCAAGGTTTGTCCGGCGAGTCTGTCCAGATGTTTGTATGAATACGCGCGCTCCAGATCCCGAAAGCGCTCTTTCTCCGCCAGCAAGCGCTCGGCGCAACGCAGATCGTTATTCAGAAACACCGAGAGGCCAAGCTGCAGATTGCTGACGAGCCGTGCCTGAAGGTCGTCCAGTTCGCCCAGCCCCTCCTCCGAAAACGACAGCCGGTGCGCGATCTTCTTTTCCTCGATATCGCCGACGATCCGCTCGATGATGTCGCCCGCATGCTCCAGGTTAATCGTCAACGAGATGATGTCGGTCCAGCGGCGGCTATCGGCTTCGTCGAGTTGCTCGCGCGAGATCAGCGTCAGATAGGTTTTGACCGCGGCGTAGAGCTGGTCGACGTCGTCGTCCATCCGGACCGTTTCGCGCGCCTTGTCGAGGCTGTTTTCATGGATCAGACCCGCAACGTTATCGAGCATGGTGCGCACAATGTCGCCAATGCGCAGCACCTCGCGTGCGGCGTTCGCGAGTGCGAGCGTGGGCGTGGAAAGCGCGGCGGCATCCAGATGCAGTGGCCGCAGTTCGCCGTTGGGCTGCGGCCGGTCCGGCAACACCCGCGTGCAGATGCGCGCCACCGGATCGATCAGCGAGAGACATGCGCAGCAACGCAGTGTGTTGTAGATCACGTGAAAGCCGACCACGGCTTCGCGTGGATTCGCGATCAGCACCGGCAGCCCGCGTGCAAGCAGCGGCGCGAACGGCAGGATCAGCAACGCGCCGGCCAGTTTGAACGCCAGACTACCCAGGGCCAGACGCCGCGCCGCCGCGTTCTGCGCGAGGGTGCCCATCAGCGCCAGCAAGCCGCTGCCGAGATTCGCACCGATCACGAGACACAGCGCCACCTTGAGCGAGATCACGCCCGACGAGGCAAGCGTTGCTGTCAGCAGGACCGCCGCGAGACTCGAATAAGACAGCATGGCAAATGCCGCACCGACCAGCGCGTCGAGCATGGTGTCGCCGGTCAGCGCGCCGAACATCACGCGTACGCCGGCGCCTTGCATCATCGGCTGGGCGGCTTCAACGATCAGGTGCAGCGCCAGCAGGATCAAGCCAAGCCCGATCAGCGTACGCCCGACCTGGCCCGTGCGGGTTTGCTTGCGCGACAAAAAGAGCGGCACGCCGAACAGAATCAGGATCGGCGACAGCCATGTCAGATCGAGAGTCAGCAGCCGCGCCATCAGTGCGGTGCCGACGTCGGCGCCAAGCATGATGGCGAGGCCGCTGGTGAGCGGCAGAAGACCTTGCGCGGCGAACGAGGTGACGATCACCGCCGTTGCATTGCTGCTTTGCACGAGGCTTGTGACGCCAACGCCAGAAAGGAAGGCGCGCCAGCGGCTACTGGTGCTGCGCCCGAGGACAGTACGCAGATCGGCGCCGAGCACGCGCAGGATGCCGGTACGTACGATGTGCGAGCCCCACACGAGGAGCGCCACACCAGCCAGAAGGTTAAGGAGAATCAACATAAGGCACTGCGCATCCGTTCCTGCTGCCATGACCCGAACCGCATGCCGCGTGAACCGGCACCCGGGGCGTTTATGACAGTAGTGTTGCACATTTTTGCCTTATTGTAATTTTGTGCTTTTAAATATACGCTCGTGCCGAACCGTGGATTGCTGTGTACCGGCTCGTCGTCCGGACCGCAATTCACTCGATCACTTCGTTTGCCCACTTCATCACAAGGACTCTGGATGAGCCGCAACCTTGCGCTGTTCGACCTGGACCATACGCTGCTGCCGCTCGATAGCGATCAGGCGTGGGCCCATTTCATCGCCGGACTGGGCATAGAAGGCGCTGCGCAGCACGCGGAAGAAATCGACGATTACTACCGGCAGTATGTGGCCGGCACGCTCGATATGGCCGCCTATCTGAACTACACATTGGCGCCCCTCGCTCGCCACTCGCGCGAACAGCTCGACGCGTGGCATGCGCAGTTCATGAGGGATGTGATTGCGCCGGCGATCCTGCCGGCTGCACGGGAACTCGTGCAACGTCATATTGAAGCGGGCGACCTGTGCTGCATCGTCACCGCCACCAACGTGTTCATTACGAAACCGATCGGCAAGGCACTCGGCTTCGAACATCTGCTGGGGATCGATCTCGGCACCGAAGGCGGCGATCCTTTGGCGCGCTTTACCGGAACCGCCGTCGGCGTGCCGACCTTCCGTGAAGGCAAAATCACGCGCACCGAGAGCTGGCTGGCTTCGCTCGGTCATCGTCTGCAGGATTTTCCGCAGAGCTGGTTCTATAGCGATTCGATCAACGATGTGCCTTTGCTCGAGCTCGTCACGCATCCGGTCGCGACCAATCCCGACCCGCGCCTGCGCGCCATTGCCACGGAACGCGGCTGGCCGGTGATTGAGCTGTTTGCTTGAGACTGCGCGGACTCTCGGCGCGGGCGGCGGCTACACACGGCCCTTCCACGGCACCAGCCGCCGCTCCAAAGCACGCATGCCGAGATCGAACAGCCACGCGATCAGTCCGATCAGCACGATGCCCATCACCACCACATCGGTACGCAGAAAGCTCGACGCATTGAGCACCATCTGACCCAAGCCGGCAGTGGCAGCGACCATCTCGGCGGCAACCAGGGTGGTCCAGCCAAAGCCGATGGCAATCCGCAAGCCGGTCAGAATCTCGGGCAACGCTGCGGGCAGAACCACATGTTGCACGATCTGCCCGAAGCGGCCACCCAGCGAATACGCCGCATGAATCTGCTCGATGGTCGCGCTGCGCACACCGGCACGCGCCGCCATTGCAATCGGTGCAAAGCAGGCGAGATAGATCACGACGATCTTCGCGGTCTCGTCGATGCCGAACCAGATCACCACCAGCGGCAAATACGCAAGCGGCGGCAACGGTCGGTAGAACTCAAGAGGCGGATCGAGCAAGCCACGTGCAACCCGGCTTACGCCCATCAGGATTCCGACCGGCACCGCCGTGACCGCCGCCAGCGCGAACGCACCGAACACGCGCAGCGCACTCCATGCGAGATGCTCCGAGAGTGGCAAGCCGCCTTGAATACGGCCGTGCCAGGCGTCCAGAAATGCGCCCCAAACCGACTCGGGCGTCGGCAGGAAGAGTGGCGGCAGCCAGTGCAGATGCGTGGCAAGCCACCATAGCGCCGCGAGCGTCGTGACCGAGACCGCGCTCAACGCCGCAGTCGGGCCTTCGCCCGGCAAACGCCAGCCACGTACCGCCCGTGTTTTACGCCGCGGCGGCTCGCTTGTCTGGGTCAGGGGCACGGTGCCCAACGATTCACGTGAGACCGTCACGACAGCACCTCTTCCTGGTCCTGGTTGCGCTCACCCCGTTCGTGCAGACGGCGCACCAGCCGTTCGCGCCACTCGATGAAATCCGGCGACGACTTCACCGCACGCGCGTCGCGTGTCTCGAGAAAACGCTGCGCGAATGGCAGGTCGTAGCTCTCGGCGATGCGCCCGGGTCCCGGTGTCATCACAACGAGGCGTGTCGCCAGAAACAGCGCCTCCTCCACGCTATGCGTAATGAAGAACACCGTCTTGCGTGTGCGGCCCCAAACGTCGAGCACGAGTTCCTGCATCGACTCGCGCGTCATCGCGTCGAGCGCGCCCATCGGTTCGTCCATCAGCAGCACTTGCGGATCGCTTGCCAGCGCGCGTGCAATACCCACGCGCTGCTGCATGCCGCCCGAAAGCGCGTAGACCCGCGAGCGCGCATGCTTCTCAAGCCCAACCAGCGCCAGCATCTCCAGCGCGACACGCTCGCGCTGCGCCTTCGGCACGCGCTGAAAACGCAGGCCGAGCGCGACATTGTCGAGTACGTCGAGCCAGGGCATCAGCGCGTATTTCTGAAACACGACACCGCGATCCGCGCCCGGTCCAAGCACGGGTTCACCGTTCAGACGCACCTCGCCTTCGGTCGGTTGAATGAAACCGGCGATGCAGTTCAACAAAGTCGTCTTGCCGCAACCGGACGCACCCAGCGCGACGACGAACTCACCCGGTTCAATGTGCAGATCGACGTCAGCGAGCGCGATGTGCGGCGCCGCGCCACGTGCGCCTTCGTAGGCGACGTGCAGCCGCCGTATCTCAAGACCGCTCATCGCCATGCTCCATGATGCTGATGGGTCAGCACGTTTAAAAAGTTAATGCGCCGTGCGCTGCACGAATTGCGGATCGACGCCGGTCGAGTAATCGGCCAGCACGTTCTGAATCGTGCCTTGCGTCTTCAGGAATGCAGCGGTTGCGGCGAGCGATTTAGCCGCGCCGGATTGTGCACCGCCGCCAAGCCATGCATTCGAGGCCTGCTGAGCCGGCGTCGGGAATGCATACAGTGCGAGGCTCGCCGGCACTTCCTGCGCGGTGGCGCCGGACTCCTTCGCAACCGCCTCGACCTGCGGCGACGTCGCGGTCCATGCCGACGTGTGATCGCGATAGCTCGCATCGGTCGCGGCCAGCACCTTCACGAAGCGCGCGACGAACTCGGCGTTCTGGCTCGCGAACTTGCGATCGACGACGAAGCCGTCGAACGTCGCCTTGCCGGTTTGCTGCGCGACCTGCCCGGACGTGATCAACACCTTGCCGTTCTTCTTCACCTTCGCCAGCACCGGGTCCCAGATGTAAGTCGCGTCGATGTCGCCGCGCTCCCACGCCGCTGCGACTTCAGGCGGGCGCAGATTAACGATCTTCACATCCGACGGATTCACGCCGGCGCTCTGCAGTGCAACCAGCGTATGAAAGTGCGAAGTCGACACGAACGGCACGCCAATCTTCTTGCCCTTCAGGCCCGCGACACTGGTGACATTGGAACCGTCTCGCGCGACCAGCGCTTCGGCGTCGTTGATGTTGTCGAGAATCCAGAACAGCGAAATATCGACGCCCTGCGACAGTCCGGCGGCAATCGGACTCGACCCCGCTTCGCCGAGTTGTACCGAGCCCGAAGCCAGCGCGCGGATCACGTCGGCGCCGCTACCGAGCTTGCGATAGGTGACCTTGTAGCCGGTGGCTTTCTCGACTTCGCCCGTGGCCTGCGCATAACGCCAAGGCACGACCATGTCCTGATACGCGATCACGACTTCTTTGGTGTCGGCGTGTGCAACGGAAGAAAACGGCGCGGACAGTGCGAGCAGCGTAGCGAACGCGGCGAGCGGACGAAGCAAGCGGTTCATCGAGAAACCCCTTTAGTGTGTGTTGTCTGGGAGGCTTTCGACTATAGGGAGTTTGTCCGCGGACGGTTCCAATTAATCCACGATTGCTAATGACGCTGTTCGAGCATTGCTTTTCACGCTGAGTTGGATCGGCGCGACTGCTGCGGTGGCCAGTAGATGGGTTCTAGCGAAGGGTTACGGATTGGGATGCCTTTGCGCAAGCTGGCCGTTCGGCGGATTGTCGTGCTTCCGCGGCAACGGCATGATCAGCGAATTGCCTTCAATTCGCATTCCTATGGTCGATTTTCTTAGCCGCTTGAGCTGGTTGTTTTTCAATATCGGCGTGCCTGTTTTTGCGCCGATTGCATTACTTCCTCTGTTGAACTTTTCGCGCTACTACCGGCACGCGGCGAAAGGTATTACACGGCGATCCATTCAGGATGGCCAGCTTTTCTGGGTCGTCATTTCGATGTGTGCCAGCGCATGCTACGAGATTGGAGGTGCGTTGAGCGAAGCGCCGACGCGCAGCAGGTTAGCGCTCATGTTGGCCGCACTTCTCTGGCACGTGCTCTTTATCGTCGCAGCGTCAATACTAGTGTGCCTGGGTGCGGCCGATGCAGCGGCTCGCCCAGCGCGTCACGCGGGAGAACAGGAGCGTGATGGTTGGTTGATGTGGTTTTCGCTGCTCATAACCGTTGTCGTCGCAGTCTCCTTTTCCGCATCTCATTATTCGTTTACCTAACTAAATTCGGCGCTCTGATCTATAATTTTCATCCTAGTCTCACGGAGATCCAGTATGCCCAATTTGATCGACCGCCTCATCGAAGACCGCGCACTGCGCCATCGCTTCATCCTCTTTCTTTACCCGTTCACGATCATCGGCGGAATGATATCCGTTACTTGCAGTCTGCTCGCACGTTACTACCGCTAGGCAACGCAGGCAGATCTCAGGGCAGAACTGCTGAACCACCCACTTCCGCGCCCAAAAAACAAAGCCCGCAACATGTGCGGGCTTTGCATTTTCAAACTGGCAACACACTAAACCATTCAAACCACCCCGGCTCCATGCGCCTGCAGATCGGCGTGGTAGCTCGAGCGAACCATCGCGCCCACAGCGGCGTGCGTAAAGCCCATCTTGTACGCTTCTTCCTCGTACATCTTGAACGTGTCCGGATGCACATACGAGCGCACCGGCAGATGGTGTTCCGACGGCTGCAGATACTGGCCGATCGTCAGCATGTCCACGTCGTGCTCGCGCAGATCGCGCATCACTTGCAAAATTTCTTCTTCGGTCTCGCCGAGGCCGACCATCAGGCCGGACTTGGTCGCGACGTCCGGATGCAGCGCCTTGAAATCCTTCAGCAGCTTCAGCGAATGCGCATAGTCCGAACCGGGGCGCGCTTCCTTGTACAGACGCGGCACCGTTTCGAGGTTGTGGTTCATCACATCAGGCGGTGCGGCATTCAGAATGCCGAGCGCGCGATCCAGACGGCCGCGGAAGTCCGGCGTCAGAATTTCAATACGCGTCTCCGGCGACAGTTCTCGCGTCTGACGGATACATTCCACGAAGTGAGCAGCGCCACCATCGCGCAGATCGTCACGGTCGACGCTGGTGATCACCACGTACTTCAGCTTCAGGGCGGCGATGGTGCGTGCCAGGTTGCCCGGCTCATCCACGTCGAGCGGATCGGGGCGGCCGTGGCCGACGTCGCAGAACGGGCAGCGGCGCGTGCACTTGTCACCCATGATCATGAACGTCGCAGTGCCCTTGCCAAAGCATTCACCGATGTTCGGGCAGCTCGCTTCTTCACACACCGTGTGCAGATTGTGTTCGCGCAGGATCTGCTTGATTTCAGAAAAGCGCGAATTGCCGGTGGCCGCTTTGACGCGGATCCAGTCCGGTTTTTTCAGCTTTTCGATCGGGATGATTTTGATCGGAATACGGGCGGTTTTGGCTTGGGCTTTCTGCTTCGCGGTGGCGTCGTAGGCAGCGGCGGGAGCCGGCACGGCATCAGGAGCGGGAGAAGCTGCGAGGTTCGCGGTAACGTCAGTCATTCGTTCGGTCCAGTCAGGCGGTGAGGGCACCGGCCTGCGGTTGGGCGACGGCCGCGGGACTGCCGTCGAGGTTTGCGGTGAGGCGTGCTGCAAAGGTACGGGCCACGTCGTCCCAGCCGGCGGCAACGCCCAGCGTTGCCATATCGACTGTTTCGAGCCCCGCGTAGCCACACGGGTTGATGGCCAGAAACGGCCGCAAGTCCATGTTCACATTCAGGCTCGCGCCGTGATAGCTGCAGCCGTTGCGGATTTTCAGACCCAGCGCGGCGATCTTGGCGCCGGCATGCAACCCGGCGTCCGGCCCGGGCGCCACGTAGATACCGGGGGCGCCCGCCTTGCGTTCTCCGGCGAGATTATACGCCGCGAGGGTGTCGATCACGGCCTGCTCGATCCGGGTGACCATCTCGCGCACCATCAGCTTGCGTCGGCGCAGGTCCAGCAACAGGTAGGCAACCACCTGTCCGGGGCCGTGATACGTGATCTGCCCGCCCCGGTCGACTTTCACAAGCGGAATGCCGCTGTCGGCGGCCAGCAGATGCGCCGGGTCGCCGGCCTGGCCAAGCGTGAAGACGGGGGGGTGTTCGACCAGCCAGATCTCGTCGGGTGTATCGGCGGTGCGCGCGTCGGTGAACGCGCGCATCGCTTCGAAACTGGCTTCGTAAGGTTCGTTGCCGAGCCAGCGCAGCGTAAGCGGCGCCGTGACGGGCAAGGGAGACGGGGAAACCGGGGTGGTGCACATGATCCCGACAGTTTACCGAAATCTGGGCATCCCCGCCGGACGCGCCCACTTTGGGACTCGGGGCGCTTCGTTTCGCGCCTGAGCGCCGTTCAACTTCAGCGCCGCTCCGCCATCGCGTCACGGCGCCGCCAGCGCTCACACCGTGCGCCAGCCCCCCCGCATGCGGGCCGCCAGCCGTTCGCCCACCCGCGCGAGCCAGTTGAGCGCACGTTCATCGCAGCGTGTCGGCACTGAAAACGCGACCTTCGCATGCGTGCTGCCCTCGGCGCTCAACCACAGCCGTTCACCGCGCCGCAGCCGCAGCGTGTGGCCGGGCTGCAGCCAGTAGTCTTCGGTATCGTCGCTGCGCGTGACCCACACCGCACCACCATGCACGACCAGCTTGGTGCTGCGTGCTACCTTCATAGGAATGGTTTCGCCATTGCGGATTTCAAAGCCGATACTAGAGGAAATTTCTCGCATGATGCCCTCGCCAAAATTCGTTTCGTGACTACAATCCTAGGCGTAGCAAGGGTTTACGCAAAACGATCTATTTTCACCTCTATGTGAGAAATATTGCGATGGATCTCCGGCAATTGCCTCCGCTGAACGCCATCAAGGCGTTCGAAGCCGCCGCCCGCCACGAGAGCTTCTCGCGCGCCGCCGACGAGCTGTTCGTCACGCACGGCGCCGTCAGTCACCAGATTCGCGCGCTGGAGGAGGAATTGGGCATCGCACTGTTCGCCCGCGACGGCAAGCGCGTGCGGCTCACGGATACGGGCCGCCGCTATGCCACGCGCGTGCGCACCGCGTTAATGGCGCTGGCTGACGCCACCCGTGAAGTCCGCGCCGGCGACCGCGAACGGCGCCTCGTCGTGTCCATGCTGTCCTCGTTTGCGGCGCGCTGGGTGACGCCGCGCATCGGCAGCTTTATCGAGGCGCATCCCCAGTGGGACCTCGAACTGCTGTCCACCAACGCGCTGACGGACTTCGCGCGCGACGACGTCGACGTGGCGATCCGCTTCGGCTACGGCAAATATTCGGGGCTGCACGCGGAGTTGCTGCTGGAGGAGATCTTCTTTCCGGCTTGCGCGCCGAATTTCAACGGCGGCAAGCTGCCGCAAACGCCGGCCGATCTGGCCAAGGTTCAGTTGCTGCGCTCGGACGACGAACTCTGGCGCCCGTGGTTCGACGCCGCCGGCCTCACAGACTGGCCTGAGCCGAAACGCGGTGTGTTGTATCAGGATTCGTCGAACCTGCTGCAGGCGGCCATCGACGGCCAGGGAGTCGCGCTCACGCGCCGTTCTCTGGCGATGCACGAGATCGCGGCAGGCCGCCTTGTGCGGCTATTCGATGTGGATGGACCGAGCCCGTGGCAGTACTACTTCATCTGCCCGCCGCAGATGCTCGAAACCGCGCGTGTCAAGGCGTTCCGGGCTTGGGTATTCGAAGAAGTGGGACGGTTCAAACAGCTTTTCGAGCAGGCTTGCGAGGTGGGCTCTGCTGCAAGCGCCGATCTCCCGGCGGACGCATTGCGCGTCACGCCGTAATCCAAAGGCATCCGTAGGCACAGACCTGGCTGGCCTTAAAGCACCACCTTCACCATCGGATGACCAGTAAGCGCGCGATAAATATCGTCGAGTTGCGCCTGGCTGGTCGCGCGCACAGTAACCGTCAAACCGGTGTAATTGCCGCCGCTCGACGGCCGCGTTTCCACGCGAGCAGGATCGACTTCGTTATCGAACTGCCGAACCACCGTGACGATCGTCTCGGCGAACTCGGGATGCGACTTGCCCATGATCTTGATGGGAAAGTCGCACGGAAACTCAAGCAATGATTCTTTCGCTGGATTCACTTTCTACTCCTTGCTGCGCTTCTTGCGCTTCCTTGGCCTTGGCGCGCTGATAGGCCGCGTACAACGCCGCAAACACCGCGCCCGGCTTGCCGTTACCGACCGACTGGCCGTCCAGCTGCGTGACCGGCAGCACTTCCTTGGTGGCGGAGCTGACCAGAATCTCGTCGGCGGCACGCAACTCGGCTTCGGCGATCTCGCGCGCTTCGAAGCGAATGCCGCATTCGCCCGTCAGCTCTTCGATCAGGCTGTAGCGAATCCCTTCGAGAATCTTGTGGCTGCGCGGCGGCGCATACAACACGCCGTCCTTCGCCATCCAGATATTCGAAGACGAACCTTCGGTCAGCATGCCGTCGCGAAACTGGATCGTCTCAAACGCGTCGTTTTCAGCTGCGTATTGCGCCATCAGAACATTGCCGAGCAGCGAGACCGATTTGATATCGCAATTGAGCCAGCGACGGTCTTCGGCGGTAACGCAGCGCACGCCCTGCGCGCGCTGGGCAGCGTCCGGCAGATTCAGCGGCGTGACCATCACGAACACGGTCGGCTGGATGCCGGCCGGGAACGCGTGACCGCGCTTCGCCACGCCCCGCGTGATCTGAACGTAGGCAATCGCGTCCTGATCGGCGCGCAGGCCGGCGTCTGCTTCATTGGCCGCGACTACGCGGTCGATCAGCTCGCGCCAGCCGGCGTCGTCGAACGGATTGACGATGCCGATCTTGTCCAGCGAACGCGCGAGGCGCGCCAGATGATGCCGGAAGCGAAACGCCGTACGGCCGCTCGCATGCGGATACAGCGGCGCGACTTCGTAAATGCCGTCGCCGAAAATAAAGCCGCGGTCGAGAACCGGCACGCGCGCTTCGGACAAGGGCACCAGCTCGCCGTTCAGATAAACGATCGGGTCGAGCGAAACATCGGAAACAGCGGTCATCGCAATCGAGCTCTTACTTCTTCTTGTTGAACATCAGCATCAGCGAATCCCACACGCGACCGACCACACCGGCTTGCGGAACAGCCTGCAACGCGACGATCGGGAATTGCGCCAGCACCTTGCCGTCGGCCACGAGCTTCGCGGTGCCGACCTGCTGACCGTTCGCGATCGGTGCGATCAGCGGATCGATCTGCTCGATCTGCGGCTTCACCTTGTCGCCCATGCCCTTCGGCACGGTGATGTACTGATCGCCCTTCACGCCGATCTGCACGGTGTCCTGCGCACCCTTGTAGACGCGCGGCGTGCCCAGCACCTGGTTCGCCTTGTACAGACGCACCGTGTCGTACGCGGTGTAGCCGTAGTTCAGCATCTTCAAGCTGTCCTGCACGCGGTCGTGTTCCTTGACCTCGCCCATCATCACCGAGACGAGACGGCGCGAGCCGTCGGCCGCACCCGGCAGCGGACGCTTCGCGCTGGCGATCAGGCAATAGCCGGCCGCTTGCGTATGACCGGTCTTCAGGCCATCCACCGTCGGGTCGATCCACAGCAGACGGTTGCGGTTCGGCTGCTTGATCTTGTTGTACGTGAATTCCTTGACCGAAAAGATGTTGTAGTAGTCGGGGAAGTCACGAATCAGGCGCGCCGACAGCACCGCGAGGTCGCCCGCGGTCGTGTAGTGCTGCGCGTCGGGCATGCCGTTCACATCGGCGAAATGCGTGTTCTTCATGCCGAGTTTCTGCGCTTCGGTGTTCATCATGTTGACGAACTGCGCTTCGCTGCCGCCCACCAGTTCGGCCAGCGCGATCGCCGCGTCGTTACCCGACTGGATGATCATGCCGTACACCAGATCGTGCACGGTCACCGGCTTGTTCGCTTCGATGAACATGCGCGATTCGTCGGTGCGCACACGGCGTACCGCTTCGCTCGGCATCACCGTCTGGTCCATCGTGATCTTCTTCGTCTGCAGTGCTTCGAAGACGAGGTACGCGGTCATCAGCTTGGTCAGCGAGGCCGGTTCGACGCGTTCGTCGGCATTGCCCGAGGCGAGCACCTGATTGCTGGTGGCGTCGACAAGCACCCACGAGCGCGCATTCACCGCGGGCGGCGGCACCTGCGCGAACGCCGTGCTGGCAACGAGCGTTGCCGGCAGCACGATGCCGAGGGTCACGGCACGGCTAAGCGTAGTGGGAACGAAAGAAGAAACTGACGGGAATGACGTGCGGCCGGAGGTGGAGAAACGCATAGGGTCGATTCGTGCGGAAAAATACATCGCGCGCAGGGCGCACAGATTGGAGGAGCCGGTCGGCGAGCGTCAGGCCGTAAAAACGGCGCGGCGCCCATTGGACTTCCGGCGACGCGATCGGTTCGCGCAGCACGCCTCGCATCCGGCACCGCTGCGCACGAGCAAGAAGCTACGCGTCGCGCGAACTGCCGGGTGGGCAATGCTGCGCCCAAAAAAGAGCGCTCATTATACGCGCGCTATCCTGGTATCTTTGAGCAAAGGTCGGCGATTAATTTGCGTTTGCCCATACCTGTACCCCGGAAAACACGCGCGGCGCCCTCGGCGTGTGTCCCCGCGTGTGCCCGCGTGTGTCCCTTAGCGCCACGCGTCGACGATGATCCGCTTCAGAACGTGCAGCTTGCGATGCAGAAAATGCTCTGCCCCCGGAATCACGACCACCGGCAATTCCTGCGGCCGCGCCCAGTCGAAAACCGACTGGATGGGAACGGTATCGTCGATTTCGCCGTGAATCACGAGCGTGTTTTCCGGCACAGGCGCGACTTCCCACCGGCTCGCCGCGGTGCCCACGAACACGATCCGCTCGATCGCCTGGCCTTCTTCGCGCAGCTTCGCGGCCACGTGCGAGAGCACGAAGGTGCCGAACGAAAAACCCGCCAGTACGAGGGGCAGATCACGCTGCCCTGCCTGGGCGCGCATGTGGTCGAGCACGGCGCGCAGATCGTCGCGCTCGCCGATACCGGCGTCATGCTCGCCTTGCGTTTCGCCGACACCGCGGAAATTCGAGCGGTATGTCACGTAGTTCAACTGCACGAGCGTGCGGGCGAGCGTCTGCGCGACCTTGTTGTCCATCGTGCCGCCAAACAGCGGATGTGGGTGCGCAACCAGCGCGATGCCGCGCGGCGCGGCGCCGTTCTCACGCATCTCGTCGGGCAGATCCAGCGCGACTTCGATCTTGCCGACCGGGCCGTCGATCAGATACTTCTTCGTATGTACATTCATGGCGCGGTTTATTGATCGATTTTCAGACGCTCGACGACTTTGCCGTTCACAAGATGCGAATCGACGATTTCATCGATGTCGCTCTCGTCGACATACGTGTACCAGACGCCTTCCGGATACACGACGAGCGCCGGGCCGAGTTCGCAACGCTCGAGACAGCCGGCCTTGTTGATACGCACCTGGCCCGGGCCTGCAAGGCCGAGTTGCTTCACGCGCTTTTTCGCGTGTTCCTGCATCGCCTGCGCGTTGCAATTCGCGCAGCTCGGACGCTCCGCGCCGGGATCGCGCTGATTGAGACAGAAGAAGACGTGGTACTTGTAGTAGGAATCCATGATGTCCGGAGAGGCGAGACTGTAAGAGTGGGAATGGCGCTGGAAGCGCCGCAGCGCGCCTGTTGTGCGGACGATTATAGCGAGCGAGGCTGACGGTCGCTGAGCGGCTGACGCACGGCCGCACGCATGCGCCGCCGCTGCTTCATGCGCGCTTCATGCGCCCCTCACGCGCCGCTTGAGCCACACCTGTTCAACCAGATAGGCGAGCCACACCAGCGCCGCATACGGCCAGATCCACGCGATCCAGTGCGCGAGACCGTTGAAGTGCAGATACCGTCCCTGGCGCCAGTCCGCCAGTACGGCATCGAAGTACGGATTGACCGGCAGCAGATTGACGAACACCAGCGCGACCGTCAGCGCGCATCCCGCGAGCGCCGCCCGCGACCTGCGCCGCAAGCGCAGCGCCAGCAATGCGGCGACGGTGCCGCACACGAGCCCCATCAGTGCGCCGGGCGTCGCCCAGTCGAACGCAAGACCGGATTGCGATTGCAGAAAGGTCGCGCCCGCCTTCACGCACAAGGTCATGACGATAAACACGATCAACAGGCGCACGAGCGGCGCATGGCGGCGCACCGGCAGCGAGGCGAGAGCCAGTGCGGCGAACAGATTGAGCGTGGTGATGACGGCTTCCCAGGCGTCGTCCGGCAGCCAGGCGGCCACCAGCGCCGGCCACGCGCCGACGTGCCAGGCCGTCGGCGTCCACGCGAGCAAGGCATCTTGCGTCGTCGAATCGAAACGCAGCCACAGCTCGCGCGGCCAGTTGCCTAGACCGAAAAGCCGCGGCGCCGGGTACATGGTCGCGAACGGCCACAAGGCGACGAGACAGGCAAGCGCTGCCGTTTCGCGCTCGAACCAGAGGAGCCGCGCACGCCGCAGCAAACCGCGATCGAGCAACGCGCCGGTGGCCGGCGACATGATCGCCGCGCCGAGCAGCGCACCGAGCGCATTGGCGGCCAGGTCGAGGTTGGAGGCCACGCGCGTCGGCAGATAGGTTTGCACCGCTTCCATCACGCCCGACAGCAAGCCACCGAGCACGAAAGCCAACGCGACCGCCAGCGTGCCCCGCCAGCGCGGATACACCGCGAGCACCACCAGCGCGCCGAACGGCATATAGCCGAGCACGTTCGTGACGACGTCGAACGCCGTCAGGTACTGCGGCATGGGATCGGACAGATAGGAAAACGGAGCGAGGCCGAGCGAACGCCAGCCGGAAAACGGATACCACGAACCGTAGACGATCAGCGCCGTATACAGCCCCAACGTCTGCCGGGCGAGCGCCGACGGGCGGCGCTGCCAGGGCTTAACGCTCATGCAGCGCTCCGTTCTTTGCGCTGCGAGCCGGTCATTGCGCGGCGACCAGCGCCTGCACGCCGAGCCATGCACCGATCTGCGCGACGAGGTCGTCGCTGGCCGTGGCGAGCGCCTGAGCGCCGCCGGCGGCGTCCGCCGAACTGGACGGCGCGCGTGCGAGGAAGGTGCGCTGGCCGATCACTTTGCCGTTTTGCGTCAACGTGGCGCGCGCGGTCACCGCGGCGTGGCTTTCCGACTGGCTATCGAAGACCTGTTCGAACTCGCTCAGATCGACTTTCAGAACCGCTGCGTGCACGCCGTCGGCCCCGGTCAGCACGGTGCCACGCGAACTGAGCGCACCGCGCAGCCGCTGGGTCAGCAGTTGCGACGGCGCCATGGTCCAGTGGCTATTCGCGTACGACGCCGTTTGCTGCGCGTCGGCGTAGCTGAGCCGGTAAATCAGCTTGTCGGATTCGAGGTTGTCGGGCGCGGTGACATCGAGCACCTTCACCGCCGGCTGCGTGCCGGCCGAGGCCGCCGGGTTCGGCGGCCCGAGGTCGTAGCGGATGTCCGAGATCGCCGCGGGGGTGCCGGCGCAACCCGCGGCCAGCACGCCGAACGCGAGCAGCATCGCAAGCGTGGCGCCAGAGGACAACAATCGGTGGGTCAAGCGTGACATGACAATCTTCCTTCTTCAAAACCTGCAAATCATTTCATTTGGCGGCGGGTGTAACCCCGGGCGCAGCAGCGCGCGCGGCGGGCCATGAGAAACCGGCCTCTCCAGGACCCGGCGCCGAACGCGGCGCACCGAACAGCACGCTGCGCGGATTGGTGCTGAACGTATCGGCAGCGCGGTCCACGGAACGGGCCGCCGAGCGCACGTCTTCGGCGAGCGAATTGACGCGCGGCAGCGTGTCGTAACCGACGCGCGCCGACAACTCCTGGATCGAACTGTCCATCGACACCAGTGCGTCGCCCGCTTGCTGCGCCGCCGTCCCGACCTTGTTCAGGTTGGTCTCGAACGGCCCGTCGGGACGGTTCAGACTGGTGATCAACTGATTGGTCGACGCCAGCGTGCGATCCAGTGCGTTGATCGTGCCGGGCAGCTTGCCGGCTGCCGGCGCCATCTGCTGGGTCAGCGTGGCGACGCCGTCGGCGGCCTTCTGAAGGCTCGCTACCGTGCCCTGCAACTGGCTGACCATTTCCGGCGACAACAGATTGTCGACGTCGTCGGTGACTCTTTCGAGTTTGCGCAGCAAAACGTCGCCGCGTTGCTGCAATTGATCGAGCAAGCCCGGACGCATCGGCAATTGCGCCACCGCTTTCGCCGACGACGCGAGCGGCGTCGGATCGCGCCCACTGTCATCCAGCTGGATGAAGGCGATACCCGTCACGCCCTGGAACCCGAGGCTGCCGAACGTGGAATGCGTAATCGGCGCGTGCGTGTCGACGAGGATGCGGATCAGGATTTGCCCAGGATGATCCCGATCGAATTTGATCGACTGCACCTTGCCGACGTCGAGCCCGCGATAGCGCACCGCCGCGTCGGTATAGAGCCCCGTGACGTTGGTGCGCGCAATCAGATCGTACGGCACCCGCACGGAACGGTCGACGTTGAACAAAAAAGCCGCCACTGCGATCGCAGCCAGCAAGGCCACCGTGAAGATCCCTGCCCAGAAGGCATGTGATTTGTTTTCCATTGTCAGGTTCCCTGGTTCACAGCGGCAATTCGGACGATGCCGATTCGAGCGCGGCGCGCGGCAATTTCGCGCGGCGTTCCGGCGGCAGCGCCTGCAGCGCGCGACGCCCGCGCAGGCCGAGGAAATATTCCCGGATAAAAGGATGATCGACGCCCGCCGCCTCTTCGACCGGCGCGGCGACCAGCACCTTGCGATCCGCCAGCACGGCGACGCGGGTGGACAGCGCGATCATCGTGTCGAGATCGTGCGTGACCATCACCACCGTCAGACCGAGCGCGCGATGCAGCGCGGAAATCAGTTCGACGAATTCATCCGACGCCTGCGGATCGAGGCCGGCGGTCGGTTCGTCGAGAAACAGCAACTCGGGCTCGAGCGCGATGGCGCGCGCAATGCCCACGCGCTTGATCATCCCGCCCGAAAGCGCCGACGGCATCTTCGACGCGTGCTTGCACGGCAGGCCGACCATTTCGAGCTTGAGCATCACGATGTCGCGCAGCAGGTCGCTGGGCACCTTGCCGAGTTCGCGCAAGGGCTGCGCGACGTTGTCGAACACCGAGAGCGACGAGAACAGCGCGCCGCGCTGAAACAGCATCCCGGAGCGGCTGCGCGTGAGCAGCGCGTCTTCGGGCGAAATGGTCGCAATGTCCTGACCAAACAGCTTGATGGTTCCCGACGACGGCCGCTCCAGGCCGAGAATCTGCCGCACCAGCGTGGTCTTGCCCGAGCCCGAACCGCCCACGATCGAGACGATCTCGCCGCGCCGCACGTCGAAATTCAGATGCTGATGCACGATGTTGCGGCCGTAGCGCTTGGTGATGTCGATCACCTCGATCACCGGCTCCGCGATCTCGGGCATCGGTTGGCCGCGTACGGCCTGGGTGAGTGGCGCGATCATCCTAGCCCCACATTCTGGAAGAGGATCGCGAACACCGCGTCCGCGAGAATCACGATGGTGATCGAGGTCACCACCGAGGTCGTCGTGCCTTCGCCGAGGCTTTGCGAATTGGCTTTGATACGGAAGCCGAAGTGACAGCCGACGATCGCGATCAGCATGCCGAACGCAACGCCCTTGCCAAGGCCGATCCACAAGTTCGCGACCGGCACCACGCCCGGCAAGGCGCGCGCGAAGTAGCTCATGTCGATGCCAAGGACGATCTTCGCGGCGAGCGCGCCGCCCGTCAACGCGATGATGTTAGTCCACATCACGAGGAGTGGCATGGCGACGCCGAGCGCGACCACGCGCGGCAAAATCAGCCGCAGGCCGTGCGGGATGCCCATCACACGCATCGCGTCGAGTTCTTCGGTGACGCGCATCACGCCGATCTGCGCGGTAATCGCCGAGCCCGAGCGGCCCGCCACCAGAATCGCCGACAGCACCGGCCCCAGTTCGCGAATCACCGACAGTCCAAGAATATTGACGATGTACTGATTCGCGCCAAAAAGCCGCAGCTGCTGCGCCGACAGATAGCTCAACACGATGCCGATCAGGAACGCGACCAGCGCGGTGATCGGCAACGCCTTGGCGCCGGCGTTATAGATGTTCGCGGAGATCTCGGTCCACGGCGTGATTTTCGGTTTGCGCGCGATCGCGAGAAGATCGAGCACGACCTGCCCGAGCATGCCGAACCCGCCGTACAGGTGCTCGAAGAACGAGAAGATCGAGAGGCCCAGCCGGGTGAACGGATCGAACTTGACCACCGGCTCGACTTTTTCGCGCGCCGTGTCGAGCAGCGCGATGCGCTCGAAAATGTCGCGTTGCGTATCGGTGAGCGTGGTGTCCGGGGGCATCTTGTGGCCCCACACGCGCCACAGCGCCTGACCGCCGACGTGATCCATCCGGTCGATACGCGACAGGTCCCACTGGCGGATGCCCGTAGCGCCAGCCAGCGAGTGCAACAGCGGGATCACGTGGCCAGTGGCCTTGTCCCGTGCGAGCGCGAGCGCCGTCCACTGGCCCGAAAGCCGGACGATCTTGCCTTGGCTGCCGGCCGCGACTTCAAGGCCGGGCGGAGTGTCGTAGTTCAAGGATCGCTGGAATCTGGTTATCGGATTAGGGGTCATTGTAACGAAGGCGCGGCGCTTGAACCGTGCTCACGGACTCCTGGCGTTCGCAGTGGCTACAATATGAGACATGAACGCCTCCAAGACCCCACCCCAAGCCGCTGCGGCCTCCGACTGGCGCATCGACCGTGAGCGCGCTGTCGCGCTGTTCGGTGCGCATGCGCACGACTGGCCGATCGAAATCGTCGAGGAAACCGGCTCGACCAACGCCGACCTGATGACGCGCGTCAAGGCATTGCCGCGCAAGGCCGGCGCACTGCCGCGACCGATCGTGCGGGTCGCGTATCTGCAAACCGCGGGCCGCGGCCGTCGTGGCCGCCCATGGTATGCGGAACCGGGCAATGCGTTGTTGTTTTCGGTGGCATGTGTGCTGCCGCGCCCGCTTGAAGGGCTGGTGGGTTTGAGTCTCGCGGTGGGCGTGGCGCTGATTGACGGGCTGCGTTCGTTACCAGTCGCGGGTCCTGGGCAGATCGCGCTGAAGTGGCCCAACGACGTGCTGCTCGAAGGCGACAAGCTGGCCGGCATCCTGATCGAAACTGCATGGAGCACGGACGAAGCGAGCGCCGTGGTGATCGGTATCGGCACCAATGTGAAGGGTGCCGACGATCTCGCCGCCAAGGTCGGCGCACTCAACGCGAACGTGCCGGCGCAAGCGCGCGGCGCCACACCGACCGCACTGCAACGCGCGCTGCCGAATGCGAACCTCACCGATACGCTGGCCGCGGAACTGAACGCGCTCGAACCCGCGCTGCAGCGCTTCGGCGCGGAAGGCTTCGCACCGTTCCAGACGCGCTGGAACGCGGTGCACGCCTACGCAGGCCGTGAAGTCGTGCTGTTGGAGCAAGGTAAAGAGCTGGCGCGCGGCGTAGCCACAGGTGTCGACGAACGCGGACAACTGCTGCTCAATACGGCGGCCGGGCGTCTCGCCGTCGCGACCGGTGACGTCTCGCTGCGTCTGGCCGACGATACGGCATGACGAGCGGCGCGCCTTATCTGTTGATCGACGCGGGCAATAGCCGCGTCAAGTGGGCGCTGGTGCAGCCGGACGGTACGCAAATCGCAGCCGGCGCGCTCGCGCACGGCGGCGTTGACCTGCCGGACTGGTCGACGTTGCCGACACCGAGCGGCGCATGGTTATCCAACGTGGCGGGCGAAAGCGTCGCGGCACGGATTGCCGCGCTACTCGACGCTCACTGGCCGCAACTGCCGCGCACGACGATCCGCGCCTCTGCGCAGCAGTGCGGCGTGATCAATAGCTACACGACGCCGCATGCGCTCGGCAGCGATCGCTGGGCGGGCCTGATCGGCGCGCACGCGGCGTTTCCCGGCGAGAACCTGCTCATTGCAACGTTCGGCACGGCAACCACGCTTGAAGCGCTGCGTGCGGACGGTAGCTTTGTCGGCGGCCTGATTGCGCCGGGCTGGACTCTTATGATGCGCTCGCTCGGCGAGCACACGGCGCAACTGCCGACACTCGACGCCCATGCTGCGCGCGGCCTGCTCGATGAGGACGCCCCGTCTGAGCGCGAGCGTCGCGGCCCATTCTTCGCGACAGACACGCCGCGCTCGTTGTCGGCCGGATGCACGTTGGCGCAAGCCGGTCTGATCGAACGCATGTGGCGTGACTTGCAGGACGAATGGCAGGTGCCGGTGCGCCTGGTGGTAAGCGGCGGCGCCGTGGACGAAGTGACAAGTGCGCTAAAAGTGCCGCATACTCGCCACGATTCGCTGGTGCTGTCGGGGCTTGCGCTGATTGCGGCCGAGCACGCGATGGAACGCGACGCCTGAGCCGCGACCTTCCGGACAACGGCGGGATAGCAGCGCGAGAACGGCGGCTGAACTTATTAACGGGGAATACTAACGATGCTGCGCTGGCTGATCGCCATCCTGTTTCTTGCCAATATGCTGGCATTCGTCGCGATGCGCGGCGTATTCGGCCCGACGCCCACAGCCGGCGGCCGCGAGCCGAACCACCTGAACCGCCAGCTCCATGCGGAGTGGTTGAAGGTGCGGCCCGTCACGGCAGCCGAAGCCGCCGACCAGGCCGTGGTAGGCGGCCCAGCGCCGACGGCGCCGATCGCGGCATCTGCGCTGCCGCAGTAAAGATCACCCTTGCGCGCGAACCTTCTTCAATAACGCGGTAGTCGAGCGTTCATGCTCGAACGGAATCGCTAAAGCCTTGCCTCCCCAGCCCCGCACAATGGCCGACTCCGGCAACACATCCATGTCGTAGTCGCCGCCTTTGACGAGCACATCCGGACGCAGCGCCGAAATCAGCTCCACGGGCGTCTTCTCGCCAAAACAAACCACATAATCGACGCTCTCCAGCGCCGCCAGCAAAGCCATCCGGTCAGCCTCGTTATTGATCGGCCGGTCATCGCCTTTGCCTAGCATGCGCACGGAGGCATCGCTATTGACGCCGACAATCAGGCAAGCGCCGAGTGCTTTGGCGTCGGCCAGATATGTCACATGCCCGCGATGCAGGATGTCGAACACACCATTGGTAAATACAACCGGTGCGGACATCGAAGCGCGGAGCTTCACCAGCGCATCGCGCGTAAAAATCTTGCGTTCAAAAGTAGCGGCCATGACGGAGTCGCAAAAGAAAAAAGAAGTGCCGCCACGATACACGCCGGACGGCATGAAGCAAAACGGCCCAGCAAGCTCACGCCTGCCGGGCCGTTCCTGAAACTTTAAAACCGCGAACCTGAACCCATCAAGCCGGCTGTTCAGCCGATTTCTGATCGGCCTGCAGGCGCAGCACGACTTCCTTGCGATAACGGTTCAGTTCCTGCGCCGTGTTGAACGTGCGCTCGAACAGAATCGACAGGTTATGCAGAATCCGCTCGACTACCTTCTTTTCCCAACCGTCGTCAAAACGGATCTGCTCGTCGAGCCAGCGTTCGAGCCATTCCGGATCCGGCAGACGCGATTGAATCGTGTCGCGCGGGAACAGCGCCTGATTCACGTGCAGGTTGGTGGGATGCAGCGGCTTTTCCGTGCGGCGCGCCGATGCCATCAGGACGCCGATCTTGGCGAACGCAGCACGCGCGATGTCGCCGGTTTGCACCATCGCTTTCTTCATGTAGCGCAGGTATGCGCCGCCATGACGCGCTTCGTCGCGCGAAATGGTTTCGTAGATGGCCTTGATGACCGGCTCGGTGTGCCATTCGGCAGCACGGCGATACCAGTGATTCAGGCGGATTTCGCCGCAGAAGTGCAGCATCAGCGTTTCGAGCGGCGGCGCCGGATCGAATTCGAAGCGCACGGCGTGCAGTTCTTCTTCGGTCGGGCACATTTCCGGCTTGAAACGGCGCAGATATTCCATCAGCACCAGCGAATGCTTCTGTTCTTCGAAGAACCACACGCTCATGAACGCGGAAAAATCGCTGTCGTGATGGTTGTCACGGAGGAACATTTCCGTGGCGGGCAACGCCGACCATTCGGTGATCGCGTTCATCTTGATCGTCGCTGCCTGCTCGTCGGTCAATAGCGATGCATCGAACTTGTCCCAGGGAATGTCTTTCTCCATGTCCCATCGAACGGATTCGAGCGATTTATAAAGTTCCGGATAAAGCATGGTGTTCATAGTCCCACCCCTGTTCTGCGCATACTGTCTGTGTCTGTAACTACTACGTGTAGCACTTTTGCTTATGACGAACGAAACGCACCGTTTTGTGCACCGTTTATCGGCCAAGCATTCAATTTTACGCGGTAATCGGCCGCCTAGATGCACCGGGCAGCAAAGAAGTCCGGCGTTTGCGCGGCGCTGCTAACCAGAAGTTACGCGCTGCGCGGCCAACCGTGGGTGAGGGATACCCTATGCCTGAGGTCGAGCCAGTCTGCGATGAATCCGCACCGTCCAGCTCTGCGCCGGTGGTACCGGCGGCGAATGGCGCAAGGACGGGTCGCATGGGTTGTTTTCAGCGCACGCCCAAAAGCCAAATGAAGCTTACACAATGATAGCACGCTGACTTTACGGTTCCCGTGCCTTAGCAGACGCAATTCCCGCGCCTGATTGACTTCTCTCAATAAACAGCCCGATTCACGGAGTGTGGCGGACGATCGGGGTCAAAACCATGACAGGCGGCGAATTCACTTCGTTGGCGCCGCCGGTCGGCACGGCTGTGCACGCTGTCGGCGCACAGATCGCGCCGACCCGTTTCACTCCCGCCGTCAAATGTCCTTTTTCGTCGCTCGGGGAGCGGCGCTCGCGCTGCCTGCGCGCTTCGCGGCCGTTGAAGCCGACGTCGTTGCCCGTTTCGCTGCAGGCTTTTTGGCTGCGGTTCCCTCCGGCACGTCAGCCCCTTCGCCGGCCGATGCTGAAGCGCTCGCCGCGCCTTCTGGCGAGTCCATTACCGAACCTTCCGCTGCGGCGCCTGGCTGCGTCATCGCAAACTGGGCAATCTGATTGAACTGCGATTGCAGCAGATTCCACCAGCCGGAGGCATCGAACGGCGGTGCCGCGGCGGCTTCGCCTTCTTCGGCTGCCGGTTCGGGCGCGGCCGATGAGCTTGCACTGGCCGAAGCCACGGTGGCTTCCGGGTGCGGCCAGCCGGTCGGCGAGGGACTCGGCGCGGCAGCCGCGGAAGCCGGCTGCGCCATCGACGACTGCGCGAACGCACCGAACGCACGCAGCGTCGCGAGCGTGGCGCGCTGCACTTCGAGCGCCTGAATGGCGGACTGCAGCATGTTCAGGTTCAGCTTGAGCCACTGCTCGACCGCGCGCATATCGGTGATGCGCTTATCGAGTTCTTCGACGTTGGTAAGCGGCGCCATCATGTCGGACATCATCGACAGCGACGGCCCGAGGTTGCTGCCAGGCTGCGCGCCCGAAAACGCCGAGCCGAACGGCGAGAGACGCATCATGCCCCACATGCGTTCGAGCATTTCAGCGGGCGGGAAACCGGGAAAGCCCGGAAAGGGCGGCGTGGTGCCAGATGTATCAGTCATGCTTGTCGCCTCGCTGCATAAAGGGAAGGAAATAGCGCCGTCCCGCGCGCGTTTGATTCGAATTCGATCATACCGCGCGCGGTGCTGCGAATCGCGCTTAGTTTGGGCTGCTGCTTGCCCCATGTTTGCCCCGCTCGCGCAGCACCTCAAGTGCCGACCGGCGGGGCTTTGCGCAATACGCGCCGGCCTCCTGTTTCAGGAGCGCCCACCGCCCGATGCGCCGCCGCCCGGTGTGTGCCGCGGCTGCCCATTCCACGGGTCCGCGCCGCCAAAATCCGGCGCGCGCCGCTCACGCAGCGAGTTCACGCCCTCGCGCACATCCGGCCCGGCGAAGCCCATGAATTCCAGTGCCAGCGACGTATCGAACGCCGGCCCCGCCGAGCGCAGCCAGTTGTTCAGCGCGTACTTGGTCCAGCGAATCGCCGTTTGCGAGCCGTTGGCGAGTTTTTGCGCGACTTCGAAGGCTTTGGGCCGCAGATCGTTTTCGTCGACGGCGAGCGACACGAGGCCGATCCGCTCAGCCTCCTCCCCGCTCACCGGCTCACACAGCAGCAGGTAGTACTTGGCCTTGGCCATGCCGCACAGGAGTGGCCAGACGATGGCCGCGTGATCACCGGCTGCCACGCCCAAACGCGTATGGCCGTCGATAATGCGCGCCGACTTCGTCGCGATCGAGATGTCTGCGAGCAGCCCGGCCACGAGCCCCGCGCCGACCGCAGGACCGTGCATTGCCGAAACGATCGGCTTGCTGCAGTTGATCACGTTGTAGACCAGGTCGCGCGCCTCGCGCCACACGCGTGCGCGGACGTCGAAATCGGTCGCCATGTCTTCGACCAGTTGCAGGTCGCCGCCGGCCGAAAAGCCCTTGCCCTCGCCGCGAATGATCGCGACACGCGTGTCGGGATCCCGATCGATATCGCGCCAGATTTCGGCGAGTTCGAAGTGCATTCGCGCATTAGCGGTGGCGAGGCCGCTCTTGTTCGCACCCTCGCCGCTCATCACGACTTCGAGCACGCCATGCGGATGGCGGTGCAATTGCAGCGAGTGGTAGTGCGCGTAAAACGCGTCGTTACTGTGTGTTGCCTGAGACATGATGAGCAATCCGTCTATCGGTATGTCGGTTGAAACCGTCGCCCTAAGCTAAGGGCACATTTGCCATATTCCGCGCTAGACCCGCGCAAACCCAGCAAAATTTCAATGCGGCTGATAAACCCACTTCGCATTCATGATCTCGACCATTACACGCGCCCGTTGATCGAGTCCGAGGTGATCAGTGGCGCTCATGTTGACCACGCCGTTGGTATCCGCAAGACCACGCGTCGCTTCCAGCGCATCGCGTAACGCACCGCGAAATTCCGGCGTGCCGGGGGCGGCCACCTTGAGCGCGATCGGCACCGCGTTGCTGAGCAGCATGCCGGCGTCCCAGGTGTACGAGCCGAACGCCGACACGCTGCCCGGTCCACGCAACGCCTCGAAGCGCGCGATGTAGTCGAGCGCGAGACGTTTGGCCGGATGGTCCGCCGGCAGTTGCGCGGCGACCAGCACCGGGCTCGCGGGCAGGAACGTGCCGTTGCAGTCGGCGCCGCACACCCGCAGGAAGTCGTTATTGCCCACGCCGTGATTGTGATAAATCAGCCCTTTGTAGCCGCGTTCCCTGAGGGTTTTCGGCGGCAGCGCGGCGGGCGTGCCGGCCGCGCCGACCACCACTGCATCCGGATGAGTCGCAAGAATCTTCAGAACCTGGCCGGTCACGCTCGGATCGGTGCGATTGAAGCGCTCGCTCGCCACCACGTTGATGTGATGCAGTTGCGCGAACTTCGCGACTTCGGTGTAGAAGGTTTCGCCGAGCGCGTCGCCCTGGCCGATGAACGCGATCGTTTTGACGCCGTGCGTACTGGCGTGAGCGGCAATCGCCGAGGCCATCATCGCATCGGTCTGCGGGGTCTTGAATACCCAGTGGCGTTTCGCATCCACAGGGTCGATGATTTTCGCCGACGAGGCCAGCGAGATCATGGGTGTTTCGCCATCGGCCACCACGTCGATCATCGCGAGCGAATTCGGCGTGATCGACGAGCCGATTATCGCGTCGACATGATTCTCGGAGATCAGCTTCTTCGTGTCCTGCACGGCTTGCGTGGTGTCGGACGCGTCGTCGAGCACGATGTATTCGACGCTCTGACCGCCGATCTGTTTGGGCAGCAGTGTGACTGTGTCGCGCGCGGGAATACCGAGCGAAGCTGCTGGCCCGGTCAGCGACAGCACGAGGCCGATCTTCACCTGCGCAATGGCGATGGCGGGCAACGCGGCACACAGCGCGGCGGCAAGACGGGCGAGTCCGCGGCACGATGGTGTTGCGCGTACGCTCAATACGCGAGCGCCCTGGATTCCTCGTTCGGTGGTTTCAAATGGCGGCATGCTGTCTCCTCACCTCGGTTTTTCGTTTTGATGTAGCGCCGATGTGCTGCTGGGTGTTACTTATGCGTTGCTTATGTCCTGCTCACGTGCGGCTTCGCGATGGTTTTGCATTGGTTTCGCGATCAACGGACAGCCGCTATCCCGGGGCCGCCGCCGCGCCAGTCAGTGTAGCGGCGCGTCGTGACGGCGGCATCGGGCGAAACCCTTTCGTAAGCAATGAAGCGCACGTGGCGCGGTCCTGATTGCCGCGGTCCGCACCAAACCGGCGCATCAATCCAGCGGCGCGATGCCCTGATCGATTGAACCGAAAATCGACTTGCCGGCTTCGTCGAACATCTCGATCTTCACGGTATCGCCGAACTTCATGAACTCGGTTTGCGGCGCGCCGTGCTCGATGGTCTCGAGGCAGCGCTTTTCAGCGATACAGCAATAGCCGCGCTTAGCGTCCTTGTTCGACACCGTGCCCGAGCCGACAATCGCACCGGCGCGCAGGTTGCGCGTTTTCGCCGCGTGCGAGATCAGTTGGCCGAAATGGAACACCATGTCGGTGCCGGCATCGGGCTGGCCGACCTTCTTGTTGTTCCAGTGCACGATCATCGGCCGGTGCAGGCGCCCTTCGCGCCAGCTTTCGCCGAGTTCATCCGGCGTCACCGCGACCGGCGCGAACGACGTGGCCGGCTTGCTCTGGAAAAAGCCGAAGCCCTTCGCGAGTTCGGCGGGGATCAGATTGCGCAGCGAGACGTCGTTGACGAGCGTCACCAGACGCACGCTCCTGAGCGCCTGGTCGGGCGTGGCACCCATCGGCACGTCGGTGGTGATCACGGCGACTTCCGCTTCGAAGTCGATGCCGAATTCTTCAGATGCGCACAGCACGTCGTCTTTCGGGCCGATGAAGTCGTCACTGCCGCCCTGGTACATCAGCGGATCGGTCCAGAATTCCGGCGGCATTTCCGCGCCACGCGCGCGGCGCACCAGCTCCACATGATTCACGTACGATGAACCGTCAGCCCACTGGAACGCTCGCGGCAACGGCGCCATGCATTCTTTGGCGTCGAACGGGAAGGTGTTGCGCGCCCGGCCCTGGTTGAGCGCATCGTACAGATCCTGCAATTGCGGCGCGTAGAAGGCCCAGTCGTCGAGCACGCGCTGCATGGTGGGCGCGATCGCGTCGGCGACGGCCGCGGTGTGCAGGTCGCGGGACACGACGATCAGCTGACCGTCGCGCGTGCCGTCCTTCAGCGTGGCAAGTTTCATAGGGGAGTGAACCGTTAGTGACGATAGAAGGAATCTATTCTACGATGGTGAATCGGCGCGGCCCAAGCGCCCTTGCGTCTAACGCCTCTCTCACTGTCTTTTGAACGCGCTCGATGCGCCTCGCTCATGCCTCCAATTGCCCGCTCCGGCGCGATCCGCACCGATACCGACTCCGCTTCCGCTGAACCGCAGGAACCGCTCGACGCGCCCGAATCCGACGACGAAAGCGTCGAGACCGGCGAGGAAAAACTGCGCTCGGGCATCCAGTCGATCGAAGTCGGTTTCAGATTGCTCGAGGTGCTCACCCACGAACCGCGCGCGATGATGCTGCGCGATCTGGCGCAGCGTGCCGGTATGAGCCCGGCGAAAGCGCACCGCTATCTGGTGAGCTTCCTGCGCCTCGGCGTGGTGGCGCAGGATCCGCTGTCGGGCCGCTACGAACTGGGCGGCTTTGCGTTGCAATTGGGGCTCGCGCGGCTTGCGCGCGTCGATGGCGTGAAGCTCGCGCGCATTGCGCTTGCCGAACTGCGCGACCGGCTCGATCTGACCGTGGGCATCGCGGTGTGGGGCAATCAGGGGCCGACGATGGTCCACTGGATGGAATCGAGTCATCCGGCCAAGGCCTCGCTCAAGCTCGGCGATGTGATGCCGCTGCTCAGTTCCGCCACCGGCCTGCTGTTTGCCGCCTATCTGCCGTCGAGCAAGACCGCAGCGATGCTGGAGCGCGAACTGGCCGATTCACGCCGCTCGTCACACATGGGCGGGCCGCGCACGCGGGACGAGGTCGAACGGGCGCTGACGGACGTGCGGCAGCACGAAGCAGCGCGTGTGGAAGGCATGTTGCTGCCGACCATCCACGCGTTCTGCATGCCGGTCTTCGACTCGACCGGTGATCTCGCGCTGGGCCTGGTCGCGCTCGGTCATGAGGGTGCATTCGATATCCGCTGGGGCGGCGAGATCGATACGGCGCTGCGCGAATGTGCGCAAAAGCTCTCGTATGAGCTCGGGTATAGTGCGACGCCACGCTGACGATTCGCCTATGTCCTCACCTTCCACCGCACAACGCTCTGATCGCACGCCGCCCGTCGGGCCGCGCGCCGGTTTGCGGGTGGGGCGATGGCTTGCGGTTCTGCTGGCGGTGGCCGTTCTGCACTGGATTGCGGCGCAATGGGTCGAGCGCAACCGCGCGTCGCTGAATCCATCAGACAACGAGCATGTTCCCGTGCAGGTCGCACTGCTGACACCAGAGCGTGTCGAACGCAAACCCGCTACCGACGCGCAGCAAGCAGTAACGCCGGCTCCGGCGCACAAGGCCGTTGCAAGCAAGCCGCGTGAACACGTGTTGACGGCGACGCAACCGGCAAAGCAGGCACCTGCGGTCGCGGCCGCATCGGATGCCGCGGCGAGCGCATCGGCTGCAGCGAGTCAACCCGATACCAACGCCAAGGCGGGCGCAACCGCCGCCGGCACGGCCAGCGCACCCGCTGCTGCGAGCGCGCCTCACGCTGCCGCGGGCGTGAAATTCTCCGTTCCGCCATCAGGCGAACTGCAGTACGACACGTTCTACAACGGCGTGCGCAACCAGCCCGGCACCATCCACTGGACCAGCAACGCGCAGAGTTACGAAATGGTCGTCTCCGTGCCGTTGCCGTTCGTCGGCACGTTCGTGTATTCGAGCCATGGCCGCATCGACGCATTCGGCCTCGCGCCGGATCAATACATCGAAAAGCGCGGCCGTCGTCCGGAAGACGTGGCGATCTTCAATCGGACCGACAAAAATATCGCCTTCACGCGTACCCCGACCACGCTGCCGCTGCCCGACGGCGCGCAAGACCGTTTCAGCATGGTGATGCAACTCGCCAGCCTCGTGCGCGGCGACCCGGCCGCCTATAAGCCGGGCGTGACGCGGCAATTCTTTGTGGTCGATAACAACAGCGGCGAGAACTGGCCAGTCGAGACGATCGGCGACGAAACCATCCGCACCGCGCAGGGCTACCTCGAGACGCGCCACTTCAAACGCTTGCCTCGCCATGACGGCGATCTGCGCCGCATCGACGTTTGGCTCGCGCCTTCGCTTGGCTGGCTGCCCGCGCGAATCATGCAGACCGAGCCGAATGGCACGCAATTCGAACTGGTGTGGCGCGGCAAGCTCAATGCGGACGGTACGGGCAGCGGCGTTGACAGCACGAGTGGTTCTAATGGCACCAGCGGCGCCGGCAATACCTCGCCTGACAATTCGGCAAACCAATCACCCGCCAACCCACCCGCACCAACGCCCGAAACTACCCCCTCGGTCGATACGACCGTGCCCGGCAACGCGCCCGAAAAACCCTGAACCCGAGCAGGGTCTCGAACAGATCGCTGAAACTTCCGCGACGCGGCTCACTCGCACGTGAACCGCAACCGTTCGCGCGGCCGCCACGTAGGTATAGTGAAGGCGGGAGAAGCGCGCAAACGGCTCTTTCCACCGCGTTCCCTTCAAGGAGCCTGCATGCAAGTGAAAATCAACGGTATCGAGACGCGCTATGTCCTGAGCAATGAGGGCGGCGGCCCGTGGCTGACGTTCATTCATCAGCTCGGCGGCGATCTGTCTGTCTGGGACCAGCTCGCCGGCTATTTCCGCGACGAGTACACCGTGTTGCGCTACGACCTGCGCGGCCACGGCAAGACTGCGGTATCGAGCGAACCGTTCAGCGTCGCCGATCTGTCCCGCGATCTCGCCGCGCTGCTCGATGCGCTCGGCGCACCCACCACGCATCTCGTCGGCATGTCGATGGGTGGCATGATCGCGCAGCAATTCACGCTAGACTACCCGTCGCGCGTCGACACGCTGACCGCTGCCGACACCACGAGCGGCACGCCGCCCGAAGGCCGCGCGATATGGGATCAACGTGCGGCAACGGCGCGCACGGAGGGCATGGCGTCCCTCGTGCCCGCGACGTTGAGCCGCTGGCTGACGCCTGATTTCCAGGCAGCACATCCCGAAGCAGTCGAGCAGATTCGCGACGTGCTGAGCCATACGTTGCCAGAAGGCTACGCCATGGCGTGCGAAGCCCTGCGCGATTTCGATCTACGCGGTAAGCTGGGAACAATTCGTTGCCCGACGTTGGCCGTGGGAGGCCGCCATGACACGGGCACGCTACCTGCTGCTCCGCAGGCAATAGCAGACGCCATCCAAGGCGCGCAGTTCGAACTACTCGATGCCGCTCATCTCGCGCCCATCGAGCAATCTCACCGTTTTGCTGCACTGCTTGAAACGTTTCTTGGAAAGCCGGTCTAACCGGTAGGTTCGGAACTGTACAAGCGTCAATCCGGACCCACCCCTTGAATTCCACACCACAAGCTCCACCTATGGCGCAGGAATGGCCAGGAGCCAACGGAAATAAGGAGTGTCGCCATGCAAATGATCTATAACAGCCCCAACTATTGTGTCGTCGAGTTTCCGCCGCAGGAAGGCCCGCTGGCCATGAAATCAGGCGGCTACGAGATCGTCGACAAGAACATGCAGCGCGAAATCTACATTGATGGTGCAATGGCAGCGCGTTTCCGCGAGCATGTGCAAAAGCTGATCGAAGAGGAACCGTCGCTGGATGAAGTAGACGAATTCCTCGGGCAATTCGACAGCCTGATGCATCAACCGGTGATTCTTCACTAACTGAAGGGTTAAACGTAACGGTTTGGCGACATATATCGACCGCGCCGACCGGCTTAGCCGGCGGCCTTTATAAGGCGGTCAGTTGAAGTAACGCGGCCCAGCAGGCTTTCACCTCGCTGGGCCGTTTTGTTTCCCTTGTAGTTTCCTTTGTCATTTCCTCTGTTTGTTTCCGCTGCGACCACAGCCCATGCCACCGTTGCCGCGGCACGCGCATCCGCCTGCTGAGCGCACGCCGGGCGGGACTGCCCCGCAGCGGCTACAATGACAGGTTTCCCGAAAAAGCCGGCGCAAGCCCTCGTCCGCCATGAACCAGCCTGCTCAATCCGCCACGCCAGTCCGTCCCGACGCCGCCTACACACGCGGCACGGCGCTGCCCGCGCTGCTCAAGTCGCGCATCCTGATTCTGGACGGCGCAATGGGCACGATGATCCAGCGCTACAAGCTCGACGAAGCCCGCTATCGTGGCGAGCGCTTCAAGGACTATGGACGCGACATCAAGGGCAACAATGAGTTGCTGTCGATCACGCAGCCGCAGATCATCGGCGAGATTCACGAGCAGTACCTCGCGGCGGGCGCGGATATCATCGAAACCAACACGTTCGGTGCGACCACGGTTGCGCAAGCCGACTACGGAATGGAAGACCTCGCCATCGAGATGAATCTCGAATCGGCGAAGCTGGCGCGCGCCGCCTGCGACAAATACTCGACGCCCGACAAGCCACGCTTCGTCGCCGGCGCGATCGGACCGACGCCGAAAACAGCGAGCATTTCTCCTGACGTGAACGATCCGGGCGCACGCAACGTGACATTCGACGAACTGCGCACGGCGTATTACCAGCAGGCAAAGGCTTTGCTCGACGGCGGCTGCGATCTGTTCCTCGTTGAAACGATCTTCGACACGCTCAACGCCAAGGCCGCGCTGTTCGCGCTGGACGAGCTGTTCGAAGACACCGGCGAGCGTCTGCCGATCATGATTTCGGGCACCGTCACGGATGCATCGGGCCGGATTCTCTCGGGACAAACCGTCGAGGCCTTCTGGAACTCGCTGCGTCACGCCAAGCCGCTCACCTTTGGTTTGAACTGCGCACTGGGCGCGGCGCTGATGCGCCCGTACGTCGCCGAACTGGCCAAGCTGTGCGACACCTATGTGTCGTGCTATCCGAACGCCGGTTTGCCGAATCCGATGAGCGATACGGGCTTCGACGAATTGCCGGCGGATACGTCGGGATTGCTGAAGGAGTTCGCGCAGGCAGGCCTCGTGAATATCGCCGGCGGCTGCTGCGGCACGACGCCGGAGCATATTGCGGCGATTGCCAAAGCGCTGGCTGAAGTGAAGCCGCGTCAATGGCCGACGCAATACCGCGACGCGGCCTGAGCCTGGCGACTCGATCCTGATCCGCTGCACGTCCGCTATCGAACCCGACGCAAGTAATCGTACGCAACCGAACCGCACCTACGCCATGACCGATCACACCATGCGCCTTTCCGGCCTCGAGCCGTTCAACGTTACGTCCGGGACGCTCTTCATCAACGTCGGTGAACGCACCAACGTGACCGGCTCGAAGGCGTTCGCGCGAATGATCCTGAACGACCAGTTCGACGACGCAATCGCAGTCGCGCGGCAGCAGGTCGAAAACGGCGCGCAGATCATCGACGTCAACATGGACGAGGCGATGCTTGATTCGAAAGCGGCGATGGTCCGCTTCATGAATCTGATCGCCTCGGAACCGGACATCGCGCGCGTGCCGATCATGATCGACTCGTCGAAGTGGGACGTGATCGAAGCCGGTCTGAAATGTGTGCAAGGCAAGGCAATCGTCAATTCGATCTCGCTGAAGGAAGGCGAAGAAGCGTTCCGTCACCACGCGAACCTGATTCGCCGTTACGGCGCGGCTGCGGTCGTGATGGCCTTCGACGAGCAAGGCCAGGCCGATACGTTCGAACGCAAGACGCAGATCTGCAAACGCTCCTACGATTTCCTTGTGAACGAAGTCGGCTTCCCGCCGGAAGACATCATCTTCGATCCGAACATCTTCGCGATTGCGACCGGCATCGAAGAGCACAACAACTATGCCGTCGACTTCATCAACGCAACGCGCTGGATCAAGGAAAACCTGCCCTACGCAAAGATCAGCGGCGGCGTGTCGAACGTGTCGTTCTCGTTCCGCGGCAACGATCCGGTGCGCGAAGCGATCCACACCGTGTTCCTCTATCACGCGATTCAGGCGGGGATGGACATGGGCATCGTCAACGCCGGTCAGCTCGGCGTGTATGCCGACCTCGACCCGGAGCTGCGCGAGCGGGTTGAAGACGTCGTGCTGAACCGCCGTGAAGACGGCACTGATCGTCTGCTGGAAATCGCCGACAAGTTCAAGACCGGCGCCGCGAAGAAGGAAGAGAACCTCGAGTGGCGTAACCAGCCCGTCGAGAAGCGCCTGTCGCATGCGTTGGTGCACGGCATCACCAACTTCATCGTCGAAGATACCGAGGAAGTGCGCGCGAAGATCACCGCAGCCGGCGGTCGTCCGATCAATGTGATCGAAGGCCCGCTGATGGATGGCATGAACGTCGTCGGCGACCTGTTCGGTCAGGGCAAGATGTTCCTGCCGCAAGTCGTGAAGTCGGCGCGCGTGATGAAGCAGGCGGTCGCGCATCTGATCCCGTACATCGAAGAAGAAAAGAAGCTGATGGCCGAAGCCGGCGCCGATGTGCGCGCGAAGGGCAAGATCGTCATCGCTACGGTGAAGGGCGACGTGCACGACATCGGCAAGAACATCGTCTCGGTGGTGCTTCAGTGCAATAACTTCGAAGTGGTCAACATGGGCGTGATGGTGTCGTGCAACGACATTCTCGCCAAGGCGAAGGTCGAAGGCGCGGACATCATCGGCTTGTCCGGACTGATTACGCCTAGCCTCGAAGAGATGGCCTACGTCGCCTCGGAAATGCAGCGCGACGACTATTTCCGCGTGAAGAAGATCCCGTTGCTGATCGGCGGCGCAACTACCTCGCGCGTGCACACCGCGGTCAAGATCGCGCCGCACTATGAGGGACCGGTGGTGTATGTGCCGGACGCTTCCCGCTCAGTCTCCGTGGCGTCGAGCCTGCTGTCCGATGAAGGCGCAGCGAAATACGTCGACGACCTCAAAGCCGACTACGACCGCATCCGTGACCAGCACGCCAACAAGAAAGCGCTGCCCATGGTCACGCTCGCCGAAGCCCGCGCGAACAAGACCAAGGTCGATTGGGCCGGCTACAAGCCGGTCAAGCCGAAGTTCATCGGCCGCCGCGTGTTCAAGAACTACGATCTGAACGAGCTGGCGAACTACATCGACTGGGGTCCGTTCTTCCAGACCTGGGACCTGGCCGGCCCGTATCCGGCGATCCTGAACGACGAGATCGTCGGCGAATCGGCCCGCCGCGTGTTCTCGGACGGCAAGTCGATGCTCGCGCGCCTGATTCAGGGCCGCTGGCTGCAGGCCAACGGCGTGATCGCGCTGCTGCCGGCCAACACGGTGAACGACGACGACATCGAAATCTACACGGACGAATCGCGCTCGGAAGTCGCGCTCACGTGGCGTAACCTGCGCCAGCAAAGCGTGCGGCCAGTGGTGGACGGCGTGATGCGCCCGAACCGGTCGCTGGCCGACTTTATCGCGCCGAAGGACTCGGGCGTGGCCGACTATATCGGCATGTTCGCGGTCACAGCGGGTCTGGGTGTGGACGTGAAGGAAAAGCAGTTCGAAAAGGATCACGACGACTACAGCGCGATCATGCTCAAAGCGCTCGCCGACCGCTTCGCCGAAGCCTTCGCTGAAGGACTGCATGCTCGCGTGCGGCGCGATCTGTGGGGCTACGCGAACGCCGAAACCCTTTCCAACGAAGACCTGATCGCCGAAAAGTACCACGGCATCCGCCCGGCGCCGGGCTACCCGGCCTGTCCGGACCACCTCGTGAAACGCGACATGTTCGACGTGCTGCAAGCCACTGAAATCGGCATGAGCGTGACCGAATCGCTGGCCATGCTGCCGGCGGCCAGCGTCTCCGGCTTCTATCTGGCGCACCCGGACAGCACCTATTTCTCGGTTGGCAAGATCGGCCAGGACCAGCTGGAAGACTACGCAAAACGCATGTCGTTGTCGAAAACAGACGCTGAGCGGGCGCTCGCGCCTTTGCTGTAAGCCTTGCGGGGCGGGCGACCTACTATATCGGGCACGCTAGGCTGAATATTTGCGGCAGTGTAATTTTCGGCTTTGTAGACTGAAACGGCATCAACCCGCCAGACGCGGCCAAAACGCGTCGGCTTATCAAATTGCAATCGTCAACGGAGAAAATCGTATGAAGAAGCTGACGCTGTTATTGACTGCTGTTTCGCTCGCCGCAGGCGCCTCGGTGGCGCTGGCCCAGCCCGCCGCTCCGGCCGGCTCCAGCGCGGTCAGTTCGTATTCGCCGCCCACCGTGAAGCACGTCAAGAAGCCCAAGAAGCAAAAAGCCAAGAAGGGTGCGTCGGCACCGGCGGCTGCCCCGGCGGACGCCGCCAGCCAGTAAGCCGTTTCGGCAGGCGGGCCGCAAGACCCGTGAAAAACAAAGAGCCCGCAGATGCGGGCTCTTTTCATTGACACGTCACGACCAGCGCCGCGAGCGCGGCGAACTCCACCGCCAGCGGACCGCCGCGGGATCAGATACCCCAGACGATATCCGCGTTTTCCTTCTGCGCGGCGCGCAGCATGTCGAGGAACGGATACGCACGCTGGGCGAGTCCCGGCGGGATCTCATGATGCTCGTGGCCGTCTTCGCCTTCGTGAAAATGGCCGTCGTGCTCGGCACGTTCCTGTTTGTCGACGCTGATCGCCGATTCGAGTTTCGTGATCGCGACGCTCAGTTCGTCGTGGGTGATGACACCACGCTCACCCAGGCGCTTGCCGACAATGCCGACCAGGTACTGAGCGAGATTTTCCAGCATCATCACGTCCGGCGCGGCGCGACATTTGAAAGTAATCAGCATGACTGTTCCCTTTTTCGTTATGTTGGATTGACGCGCGAACGGCTGTAAGCCGACCGTCGGCGCGCGTTACGTTGACACGCCGATCAGGCACGGCGGCCACGGCCCTTGGTGGGCATCTCATTGAACATATTAGCACCTGCTAAAATCCGTCTGGACGGAAAAGCGCGCCGCACACCGCGCCAGACGCGTTGCACGCTACGTGCCCGATGACGCCCCGACGTGCCCGGCGCATCCCGGCCGGTGCAGCGCCGCTTTCCACGCTTCTGACGAATCGGCTGCGCCTCGCGCGCGGCCGCCGCTTCTTCCGCATCACCGGATTGCCTCACTGGACTCGCAACAAGCATGCTGCCTGCACATAAACATACCCTCGAAACACTGCTCGCCGACACGGTGAAGCAGGTTGCTGACGCAACCCAGGGCGCGAGCGAAGCCGCCTTCGTGTCGCCCACGATCACGCTGGAGCGCCCCAAGGTCGCCGCGCACGGCGACGTCGCCTGCAATGTGGCGATGCAACTCGCCAAGCCGCTGCGCGCCAACCCGCGCCAGCTGGCGCAACAGATTGTCGACGCGCTGCTCGCGCAACCGCAAGCCAAGGGTCTCGTGGAAGCCGCCGAAGTGGCTGGCCCCGGCTTCATCAACCTGCGCCTCGCGGCCGCCGCCAAGCAGGCGGTGATCGCCGCGGTGTTCGCTGAAAAGGACGCCTTCGGCCGTTCGCAGCGCGAAGCCGGCAAGCATGTGCTGATCGAATTCGTCTCGGCCAACCCGACCGGCCCGCTGCACGTCGGCCACGGCCGCCAGGCCGCACTCGGCGACGCGCTCTCGAACGTGCTGGCCTCGCAAGGCTGGGACGTGCACCGCGAGTTCTACTACAACGACGCCGGCGTGCAGATCCAGACGCTCGCCCTGTCGACCCAGGCGCGCGCCCGCGGCCTCGCCCCGGGCGATGAAGGCTGGCCCGCCTCGGCGTACAACGGCGAGTACATCGCCGACATCGCCAAAGACTATCTGAACGGCGTCACGGTTGCCGCGAGCGACGGCGAACCCGTCACGGGCGCGGCTGACGTCGAAGACCTCGAAGCAATCCGCCGCTTCGCGGTCGCCTACCTGCGCCGCGAGCAGGACATGGACTTGCAGGCCTTCGGCGTGAAGTTCGACGAGTACTACCTGGAGTCGTCGCTGTACAAGGAAGGCCGGGTCGAGAAGACCGTGGCGGCGCTGATCGCCGCCGGCAAAACCTACGAACAGGAAGGCGCGCTGTGGCTGCGCACCACCGACGACGGCGACGACAAAGACCGCGTGATGCGCAAGACCGACGGCACCTACACGTACTTCGTGCCGGACGTCGCCTACCACGTCGCCAAGTGGGAACGCGGCTTCACCAAGGTCATCAACATTCAGGGCTCGGACCACCACGGCACGATCGCGCGGGTGCGCGCCGGCCTGCAAGGTCTCGGCATCGGCATTCCAAAGGGCTATCCCGACTATATCCTGCACAAGATGGTCACGGTGATGCGCAACGGTGAAGAGGTGAAGATCTCGAAGCGCGCGGGCAGCTATGTGACCGTGCGAGACCTGATCGAATGGTCGGGCGGCGCGACGCCGGGTTCGGAAGCCGCCGTCGACCTGATCGACGAAGAGACGATTCGCCGCGGCCGCGACGCCGTGCGCTTCTTCCTGATCTCGCGCAAGGCCGATACGGAATTCGTGTTCGACATCGACCTGGCGTTGAAACAGAACGACGAAAATCCGGTGCATTACGTGCAGTATGCGCATGCGCGGATCTGCTCGGTCATCGCGGAATGCAAGGCGCGCTACAACACGGACGAAAGCACGCTGGCCACGGTGGACGTGTCGCCGCTCACCAGCGAACGCGCCATGGCCCTGCTGAACAAGCTCGCCGAATTCCCGGACATGCTGGAGCACGCCGCCGGCGAACTCGCGCCGCACGCGGTCGCGTTCTATCTGCGCGACCTCGCCGGGGAATTCCACTCGTTCTACAATGACAGAGCCGAACGCGTGCTGGTCGACGACGCCGCCGAGCGCAATGCACGCGTCGCGCTGCTTGCGGCCACACGTCAGGTGCTGGCCAACGGTCTCGCGACGATCGGCGTCTCCGCTCCCGTCAAGATGTAAGTCCTCCGGCGTAACATGCATGCGGCCGTCGTTATAATCGACGGCCGTTCCAGGATTCTTTTTGCAGGTGATTCATACGATGGCAAAACCACGCCGCACAACAAAGCAATCGCAATCGAAACAAACCGGGGGGACTTTTCTCGGCATCGTGCTAGGCCTGATCGTCGGTCTCGCGATCGCGGTAGTGGTGGCGCTGTATATCACCCGTGCGCCTACGCCGTTCGTCTCGAAGGTCGCGCCGCCCGCGGCGCCCGACACCGGCGCGAGCCAGGCGCAGCAATACGACCCGAACCGTCCGCTGCAAGGCAAGACGCCGGGCCAGCCGGTGCCGCAAGCCGCGCAACCGGCGCCGCCGAACACCGCGCCGGGCCAGACCAATGCGCAGACGCAGTCGGGCATGCTGGAAGAGCCGCAGATCGTTGAAGTGCCGCCGTCGAATGGCAATGCGAACGGCACGGCAGTCGCACCGAAACCCGCGCAGGACAACGGCAACGGCACGGCCACCGGTACGGTGAAAAAGCCGCAAGGCGCAAGCGCACCGGCCGCCACCGCGGCAGGCTCCGCGCCGAAGGGTACGTCGTCCGCCACGGCTGCCAACGCCAAGCCGGGTTCAGGCGCGGCGCCGACAGCGGGCGACGCGAACACCGGTTACTTCCTGCAAGTGGGCGCCTACAAGACCTCGGCCGACGCCGAGCAGCAGCGCGCGCGGCTCGCCTTCCAGGGCTTTGAATCGAAGGTCACGCAGCGCGATGCAGGCGGCGTGACGTACTACCGTGTGCGGATCGGCCCGTTCTCGAAGTTCGAGGACATGAATTCGAGCCGTCAGCGTCTGTCCGACGCGGGCGTGGATACAGCCGTGATCCGCTTTACGAAGCAATAAGCCAACAATAAACAAACCGTGATTTACCGGAACGCGCCGCCGCCGAACTATCGGCGTGCGGCGCGAGTCACAAGCTCAACCGGCAAACACAACCGACAAGCACAACGGACGACTAGAGCGTCTAACGCCGACATTAAAAACGGTGACGGGCATTTGCGTGGCGCCACCGTTTTACCGCCTACTTGGGTTATCACAACATGAAAAAACTGCTGAGCATTCTGTTCCTCTCGCTGGGCCTGGTTGCCGCCACGGCGCATGCATCGCCGGCCGCACCGGTTTCCGGCAAGGACTACACCGTGCTGTCCACGCCGCAACCTACGGACGTGCCGGCCGGCAAGATCGAAGTAACCGAATTCTTCTGGTACGGCTGCCCGCACTGCAATGAATTCAACCCGTACCTCGAAGCATGGGTGAAGAAGCAAGGTCCGGACGTGGTGTTCAAGCGCGTGCCGGTTGCCTTCCGCGACGACTTCATTCCGCACTCGAAGATGTACCACGCGCTTGACGCACTCGGCCTCGCCACGCAACTCACGCCGAAGGTCTTCAACGAAATCCACGTCAACAAGAACTACCTGCTGACGCCGGAAGATCAGGCCAAGTTCCTCGCGAAGAACGGCGTCGATCCGAAGAAGTACATGGACGCGTACAACTCGTTCTCGACGCAAAGCGCGCTGCAAAAAGACAAGAAGTTGATGGACGACTACAAGATCGACGGCGTGCCGACGCTGGCCGTGCAAGGCAAGTATGAAACCGGTCCGGCTGCGACCAACAGCCTGCCGGGCACGATCCAGGTGCTCGACTATCTGGTGCAGCAGGTCCGCGCCAAGAAGATGTGATGTCGAAGGCGCCGGAATGAGCTCCCCCCTGAAGGTCTTCATTACCGGCGCCTCGAGTGGCATCGGCCTCGCGCTCGCCGCCGAATATGCGCGGCGCGGCGCGATTCTCGGCCTGGTCGCCCGCCGCGGCGACGCCCTCACCGCCTTCCAGCAGTCCCATCCACAGAATTCCATCTCCACCTATTCCGTCGACGTCCGCGACGCCGAGGCGCTCGCTGAAGCGGCCGCACAGTTCATCGCGCAGCACGGTTTGCCGGACGTGGTGATCGCCAATGCCGGCATCAGCCGCGGTGCGCTCACCGGGCACGGCGATCTGCGCACGTTCCGCGAAGTGATGGATATCAACTATTTCGGCATGGTCGCCACCTTTGAGCCGTTCGCCGCCGCGATGGTCGCGGCAAAGAAAGGCACGCTGGTCGGGATCGCCAGCGTGGCCAGCGTACGTGGCTTGCCGGGGTCGGGCGCGTACAGCGCGTCTAAGTCGGCGGCGCTCAAGTATCTGGAAGCGTTGCGCGTCGAGATGCGGCCGCTTGGCGTCGGCGTGGTCACGATCGCTCCCGGCTATATCCGCACGCCGATGACCGAGCACAACCCGTACACCATGCCGTTCCTGATGGACGCCGACCGCTTCGCGGTGAAGGTCGCCGGGGCGGTCGAGCGTCAAACCGCGTTTGCCGTGTTTCCATGGCAGATGCGCATCGTGGCCATGCTGCTGCACGTGCTGCCGCGCTGGCTCTACGACCGCGCCTTCGAACGCGCGCCGCGCAAACCGCGCGCCGCCACCGAGTAAGTCATGCAGCCGCGTGCGGTCGATGCAGCTGGCGTCGCGCACGAAATGGGCGGCGCCAATACCCGCATCGTCTCGCTGGTGCCCAGCATCACCGAATTGCTGTTCGCTCTCGGGCTCGACAGGCAGATCGTCGGACGCACCGGTTTTTGCGTGCATCCCCACGACAAGGTCCGGCAGGTGCGCAAGGTCGGCGGCACCAAGGCTGTGAATGTCGATGCGATCCGTGCTTTGCGCCCCACCCATCTGATCGTCAATATCGACGAAAACGAGCGCGATACCGTCGAGCAATTGCGTGCGTTCGTGCCGCATATCGTCGTGACCCATCCGCAGACGCCGCAAGACAATCTCTCGCTGTACGCGTTGCTGGGCGCGATCTTCGACCGCGAGCAGGAAGCTCAGCGCCTGAGCGAGGCGCTCGAAATACGTCTGCACGAGGCCGCAGCGCAGCCGTTTCCCAGGCAAAACGTGTTGTATCTGATCTGGCGAGAACCATGGATGACGGTGGCGCGCGACACTTATATCGCCTCGATGCTGAGGCTCGTGAACTGGCAGACGCTACCCGACGTGGAAGGCGGCGCGACCAGTGCTGCTCGTTATCCCGTGCTCGACTTCGACCACGCGCCGTGGCTTGCCGGCGTGGATCGCATACTGCTCTCCAGCGAGCCCTATCGCTTCACACAAGCGCATTGCGACACGCTGAAGCGTGATCCGCGTCTGACCGGCAAGCGCATTGAGTTGATCGATGGGGAGTTGGTGTCGTGGTACGGCGTGCGCGCGATCGAAGGCATCGGCTACCTGATGCAGCGCGCGGCGGCGTCATGAGCGGCAACGCGGCCAACCCATATGGATATGCGGATTAAATTGTTGTCGCCGCAACCACCCTTCGATAAGCTTTCGCGAAGGCGAGGACGTGCATGTAGCGCAGCAGCCAAAGCATGCGCCAGCGCCGGAAACGTATCACAATAAAGACGACGGCCAGACCGGTCGCCACCCGTCAACGGAACATAACCACACAACCAGACGCACTGCCTGACTGCGCTTGTTATGGGAGATCCTATGCGCTTCAAACTGCTCGCAGCCGCCGTACTGTTCACGGCGCCCGCGCTCGTGCTCGCCAAACCGCTGACCGTCTGCACCGAGTCGAGCCCCGACGGCTTCGATGTCGTGCAGTTCAATTCGCTCGTGACGACCAATGCGTCGGCCGACGTGATCTTCAATTCGCTGGTCTCGTACGACGAGGCCGCGAAGAAAGTCGTGCCCGCACTGGCCGACAAATGGGACGTAAGCGCCGACGGCCTCACCTACACGTTCCATCTGCGCCCGAACGTGCAATTCCAGACCACCGACTACTTCAAGCCCACCCGCGCGCTGAATGCCGACGACGTCGTCTTCACGTTCGACCGCATGCTCAACGACAGCAATCCGTGGCACAAGGTGGCGGGCGCGAGCGGCTTCCCGCACGCGCAGTCGATGGGCTTGCCGAAGCTCATCAAGTCGATCAGCAAGGTTGACGACAACACCGTCAAGTTCGAACTGAACGCACCGGACGCCACCTTCGTGTCGATCCTGACGATGGGTTTCGCCTCGATCTATTCGGCCGAATACGCCGACCAGTTGCTCAAGGCCGGCAAACAGGTCGACCTGAATGCGAAGCCGATCGGCACCGGTCCGTTCGAATTGAAGAGCTATACCAAAGACGCGGTGATCCGCTACGACGTGAACCCGACGTACTGGGGCACGAAACCGAAGATCGACCGCCTGATCTACGCGATCACGCCGGACGCCACGGTGCGCGCGCAAAAGGTGAAGGCCGGCGAATGCCAGATCGCGCTGTCGCCGAAGCCGCAGGATCTCGCCGAAGCGAAGGGCGACAAATCGCTCGCCATCGTGCAGACGCCCGCGTTCATGACCGCCTTCGTCGCGCTGAACACGCAGAAGAAGCCGCTCGACAACCAGAAGGTGCGCGCGGCTCTGAACATGGCGTTCGACCGCACCACCTACCTGAAGGCGATCTTCGACAACACCGCGACGCCGGCCGTCAATCCGTATCCGCCGAACACATGGAGCTACGACAAGGCCGTCAAGGCGTGGCCGTACGATCCGGTGAAGGCAAAGAAACTGCTCGCGGACGCGGGCTATCCGAACGGCTTCGAAACGACGATCTGGGTGCGTCCGAACGGCAGCGTGCTGAACCCGAATCCGAAGGCCGGCGCCGAACTGCTGCAAGCCGACTTCGCGAAGATCGGCGTGAAGGCGGAAGTGAAGGTGATCGAATGGGGCGAGCTGATCAAGCAGGCCAAACAAGGCCAGCATGACACGTTGTTCATGGGCTGGGCCGGCGATAACGGCGATCCGGACAACTATCTGTCACCGCTCTTCAGCTGCAATGCGGTGAAGTCTGGGATCAATTTCGCGCGCTTCTGCGATCAGGATCTGGACAAGCTGATCGCCGACGGCAAGACCACGCCCGATCAGGCCAAACGCGCGAAGGCGTATGAGCAGGCGCAGCAGATCATCCACGATCAGGCGCTGTGGATTCCGCTGGGTTACCCGACCGCAGCGGCCATCACGCGTACGAACGTGAGCGGCTATCACGTGAGTCCGTTCGGACGGCAGAACTTTGCGACGGTGGCGGTGCAGTAAGACTCTGTCTCGCCGATTAAAAAAACCCCGGTTGCTTTTCGCAACCGGGCTTTTTTATCGACATATCAAGCTGTCGACGCGATCACGCCGAGAACCGGATCACCCCATCTGCGTCCTGCGTGCGCTTCAACTCGCCGGCCAGCCACAGCAGATGCAAGTGCGCTAACGCCTCGCCCATCGCGAATGTCATCTGATGGATGTCGAGTTGGCGCTTGAACATCAGCGGCACGATATCCGCAGCGCTCTGCGGCTTCTCCGCACAGGCCTCGCGCACTTCAGCCAGACGCGCGTCATGATGCTCACGCAATTGCTTGATCCGCGTACGCACGCCGCGAAACGGCTTGCCATGCGACGGCAGCACGAGCGTGTCTTCAGGCATCGTCTCGTAGCGACCTAGCGATTCCAGATACAGCGCGAGCGGCGTGCTTTCGGGCTCCATGTCGAACACCGAGACGTTGGTCGAAATACGCGGCAGCACCATGTCGCCGGAGATCAGCGTGCCCGTCTCTTCGCAATGCAACGCGCAGTGTTCCGGCGAATGGCCGAAGCCCGTTACCACGCGCCACGTCTTGCCGCCGATCTTCACGCCATCGGCTTCGCGCAGGCGGCGGTACTGCCCAGGAATCGCCGGCACGAGGCTCGAGTAGTAGCTCGTGCGATTGCGCAGCTTCTCGAGCGACGCCTCGTCGTTCAAGCCGTGACGTGCGAAGTGGCGCGCCGCGCCCTCGCCGCCCGCATTCGATCCGTCGCCGGCCGCCATCACGCGGGCCTGCATGTATTCGCCAAGCGTCATCCACAAGCGCACGTCCCAGCGTTTCTTGTCGCCGCCGCTGCAGATCCAGTGCGCAAGGCCGATGTGATCCGGGTGGCAATGCGTGACGATCACGCGCAGCACCGGCAGGCCGTCGAGCATCGAGTCGAACACTTTCTCCCAGTTCTCCTTGATCGTGTCCGACGTAATACCGCAGTCCACTACCGTCCAACCTTGTTGACCATCGATCTCATCGCGTAGCAGCCACAAATTGATGTGGTCAAGTGCAAACGGCAGCGGCATGCGCAGCCAGAAGACGCCGGGCGCGACTTCCATCGTCTGGCCCGCCTCGGGCAAGGTGTCCTTGAACGGGTAGTCGAGTTGATGTTCGAGTGCATTCATTGTGCTTGTCTTCCTCCGTCGGCCATCCGGCATGGCGAGGTATGCGATGCCGGACGGCGTGGTTGCGGCCCGGCCGGGACATGCCGGTACCGTATTGCGCCGTAGTTGCGTTTCGATCAAGTTGACGATAACGTAAACGTCGATTCTATCGTTCAATCCGATTTTCTGCCCGGCTACGGGATGCCCCGATGAACACGCAATACACGATCACCGAGCTCGCGCGGGAATTCGACGTCACGCCGCGGGCGATCCGCTTCTACGAAGACCAGGGTTTACTCTCGCCCAGCCGTGAGGGATCGAGCGGCTTGCGGCGCGTTTATTCGGGCCGCGATCGAACCCGCCTGAAGCTCACGCTGCGCGGCAAACGGCTTGGCTTCACATTGTCGGAGATCCGCGATCTGCTCGACGTCTACGAGTCGCCGACCGACACCGTGCCGCAATTGCAGGCCTTCCTTGCTACGGTGGCGCGCCATCGCGACGTGCTCGAACGTCAACTGGAAGATCTGAACGCAACGCTCGAAGACCTCGCGCAATACGAAACTCAGGCGCGCGCGTTGCTGGAAGGCGGTTCACGCGAGACCAGGTCCGCCTGAGCGGAGAACGGCGCGACGCGCCGCGAGTGCACCCGGACGATACAATCACGGGTGTCTTCACGACATGGGATGAATGCACGGCCGACATGAATCACTTTCCCAAACTGCTGTCGTCACAGATCGGCTTTGACGTCGCCCAGACGATGCTCGAAGGATTCGATCGGCACTACCGCATCTTCCGTGACGCCGCGATCCATGCCAAAACGCTGTTCGAAGCTGCCGACTGGCATGGGCTGCAAACGCTGGCGCGCGAGCGCATCACCTCGTATGACGATCGTGTCGAGGAATGCGTCGAACTGCTCGAAGACGAATACGACGCCGAGAATATCGACGACGAAGTGTGGCAGCAGATCAAGCTCCACTACATCGGCCTCCTGACCACGCACCGCCAGCCCGAGTGCGCGGAGACGTTCTTCAATTCGGTGTGCTGCAAGATCCTGCACCGTTCGTATTTCAACAACGACTTCATTTTCGTGCGCCCGGCGATCTCGACCGAATACATCGAGAACGACGAACCGGCGGCGAAGCCGACCTATCGTGCGTATTACCCCGGCAAGGACGGTCTTGCCGCGACGCTCGAGCGCATCGTCACGAACTTCCAGCTGGAGCCTCCGTTTGAGGATCTGACGCGCGACGTCGAATGCGTGATGCAAGCGATCCACGATGCGTTCGGCGTGTTCGATGAAGCGCCCAACTTCCAGATTCACGTGCTTTCGTCGCTGTTTTTTCGGAACAAGTCGGCGTATATCGTTGGACGGATCATCAACGGCGATCTGTTGCTGCCATTCGCGGTGCCGCTGCGCCATGTGAAGCCCGGCGTACTCGCACTCGATACGGTGCTGCTCAAACGCGACCAGTTGCTGATCATCTTCAGCTTCTCGCATTCGTACTTCCTGGTGGACATGGAAGTGCCGTCCGCGTACGTCGAATTTCTCGGCACGATCATGCAGGGCAAACCGAAGGCGGAAATCTATACCTCGGTGGGTTTGCAGAAGCAGGGCAAGAATCTCTTCTATCGCGATCTGCTGCACCATCTGAAGCATTCCAGCGATCCGTTCATCATCGCGCCCGGCATCAAGGGGCTCGTGATGCTGGTGTTCACGCTGCCGTCGTTTCCGTACGTATTCAAGCTGATCAAGGACCACTTTCCGCCGCCGAAGGAAACCACGCGCGAGCAGATCAAGCGAAAGTATCAGCTCGTCAAGCGTCATGACCGTTTGGGCCGCATGGCCGACACGCTCGAATATTCGAGCGTCGCGCTGCCCATTTCGCGGCTCGACGAAGCGCTGCTGCGCGAACTCGAAAAGGAAGTGCCGTCCCTGATCGAATACGACGGCGACAACCTGGTGATTCGTCACATGTATATCGAACGCCGGATGGTGCCGCTCAATCTGTTCCTGCAAAACGGCAGCGACGAGGACGTCGAGCACGGCATCAAGGAATACGGCAACGCGATCAAGGAATTGATGCAGGCGAACATCTTCCCTGGCGACATGCTGTACAAGAACTTCGGCGTGACGCGTCACGGCCGCGTCGTGTTCTACGACTACGATGAAATCGAATACCTGACGGAATGCAACGTGCGCGCAGTGCCGGCGCCACGTTACGAGGAAGACGAAATGTCGGGCGAGCCATGGTACTCGGTCGGCCCGCACGACATTTTCCCGGAGACATACGGCACCTTTCTGCTCGGCGATCCACGCGTGCGCCGGTCCTTCATGCAACATCACGCGGACTTCTTCGATCCAGCGCTGTGGCAACGGCACAAGGATCATCTATTGAAAGGCGAACTGCCCGACGTTTTCCCGTACGACAGCAGCGTGCGCTTCTGCATCCGCTATCCGGAACGATTCGCCGATACGGCGTCCGGACCAGCGGAGAACCAGGCAGATGAACGCACCGTGCGCGTGGCGTAAGCACTATGCGCCGCCCGCATCGTTGAATGCATCGTCCGAACCTTATGCAACGACATCGACCGGTCAATCGGTCGAGCAACCGCCAAGACTCAACATGAACACGAACGCTTCTCCCGCTGCCAATCCGCTTGCCCATCTGTTCGACAATAACGACGCGTGGGTGGCCCGCAAGCTGTCCGAAGACCCGGAGTACTTCTCGCGTCTCGCGCACCAGCAGACACCCGAATATCTGTGGATCGGCTGCTCCGATTCGCGCGTGCCGGCCAACCAGATCATCGGCCTGCCGCCGGGCGAAGTGTTCGTACACAGAAACATCGCCAACGTGGTGGTGCATACGGATCTGAACTGCCTGTCGGTGATCCAGTTCGCCGTCGATCTGCTGAAGGTCAAACACATCATGGTGGTGGGTCACTATGGCTGCTCGGGCGTCGGCGCGGCGCTGCACGGCCGGCGTGTGGGTCTCGCGGATAACTGGCTGCATCACGTGCAGGACGTGCGCACCAAGCATGCTGCGCTGATCGAAGAATGGCCGCTCGGCGAGGCGCGCCATCGGCGGCTGGTCGAACTGAATGCGATCGAACAGGTCATGAACGTATGCCGGACCACCATCATCAATGACGCGTGGGCACGTGGCCAGGAACTCACGGTGCACGGCTGGGTGTATGGCGTGCATGACGGCAAGGTGCGCGACCTCGGCATGACAATCAACGACCCCACGGCGCTCGATGCAACCTATAAGCGCTGCATCGCGGCCGTATCGGCCGGCGGTGCGTACCAGGAAGACAACGATGCGGCGGCCGCCGAAGCGGCCCAGCTCGGCGACGTGCCGGCCATCGTCGAAGGTGTGATCAAACAACTTAAGCATGAATGAAACCCACATGAGTGAGACAAACATGAGCGAGACAAAGTCTGATCCGATCGTAATCGTAGGTGTGGCCCGTACGCCGATGGCGGCATTTCAGGGCGATTTCGCAACGCTAACCGCGCCGCAGTTGGGTTCGGTTGCAATCGAAGCCGCCGTGCAACGCGCCGGGTTGAAGCCCGAGCAGATCGATGAAGTGGTGATGGGTTGCGTGCTGCCCGCCGGCCTCGGCCAGGCGCCCGCGCGTCAGGCCGCGCTGGGCGCAGGCTTGCCTTTGAGCACCGGCAGCACCACCGTCAACAAGATGTGCGGCTCCGGTATGCGCGCGGCGATGTTCGCGCACGACATGCTGGCCGCTGGCTCGGTCGACGTAATCGTCGCGGGTGGCATGGAGAGCATGACGAACGCGCCGTATCTGTTGCCGAAAGCGCGTAACGGCATGCGCATGGGTCACGGCCAGGTGATCGACCACATGTTCTACGACGGTCTCGAAGATGCCTACGAAAAAGGCCGTCTGATGGGCACCTTCGCCGAGGAATGCGCGGCCTCGTTCGACTTCACACGCGAAGCGCAGGATGCATTCGCCGTCGAGTCACTGAATCGTGCAAAGCGTGCGAATGAAGACGGTTCGTTCACGTGGGAAATCGCGCCGGTGAAGGTGGAAAGCCGCAAGGGCGACGTGACCATCGATCACGACGAGCAGCCGTTCAAGGCGAACCTCGACAAGATTCCGACGCTCAAGCCCGCGTTCAGCAAAACCGGCACGGTGACGGCAGCGAATTCATCATCGATTTCCGACGGTGCCGCGGCGCTCGTGATGATGCGTGAATCGACCGCGAAGCGTCTCGGCGTCGAGCCGCTTGCTCGCGTGGTCGGCCACTCCACCTTCGCTCAGGAACCCGCGAAGTTCACCACCGCGCCGGTCGGCGCGATTCGCAAGCTGTTCGAGAAGAACGGCTGGCGCGCCGACGAAGTGGATCTGTACGAGGTCAACGAGGCGTTCGCGGTGGTCACGATGGCCGCGATGAAGGAACATCACCTGCCGCACGACAAGGTCAACGTGAACGGCGGCGCCTGCGCACTCGGCCATCCGATCGGCGCATCGGGCGCGCGGATTCTCGTCACGCTGATCGGCGCGTTGAAAAATCGCGGTCTGAAGCGCGGTGTCGCGACGCTGTGCATCGGCGGCGGCGAAGCGACCGCGATGGGCATAGAACTGGTTTGACGCGCTGTTACCGGGTGTTTGCAAGCTTGAGGTGATTCGATGAAGACAGTGTTGATCGTCGGTGCATCGCGCGGCATCGGCCAGGAGTTCGTGCGGCAATACATAAAGAGCGGCTGGCGCGTGCTCGCCACCGCGCGCGATGGCGCCGCTCTCGACGCGCTGAAGGCGCTCGGCGCGGAGACGTTTTCACTCGACGTCACCGCACCCGAAGAAATCGCCGCGCTCGGCTGGAAGCTCGACGGCGAGCGGCTCGACGCAGCGGTACTGGTGTCCGGCGTGTACGGCCCGCGCACCGAGGACATCGAGACGATTACGGCGGAAGACTTCGACCAGGTCATGCATACCAACGTGCGCGGTCCGATGCAGTTGATGCCGATCCTGCTGCCCCTCGTCGAAGAAGCAGGCGGTGTGTTCGCGGTGATCTCGAGCAAGATGGGTAGCATCGGCGACGCAAGCGGCACGACCGGCTGGCTGTATCGGGCGAGTAAGGCTGCGCTGAATGACGCGCTGAAGATCGCGTCACTGGACGCCACGCGCGCAACCTGTATTTCGCTGCATCCTGGCTGGGTGCGCACCGATATGGGTGGCGCGCAAGCGGCGATCGATCCGGTGCGCAGCGTCACCGGCATGCGTGAAGTGCTTGCGCAGGCCGCGGCCGCACATGAAGCATTCAACGGCCGCTTCTACCAATACGACGGCACGGCGCTCGACTGGTGAAGAAGCGAGTGAAGAGACAAGTGGGGAGACTAATGAGGAGACCGAGCCATGGTGCTTGATCAGGATCATCAGATGGTCCGCGACGCGGTGCGCACGTTCGTGCGCGAAGCCGTTACGCCGTACGCGGCGCAATGGGACCGCGAGCGCACCTTTCCGAAGGACGTGCATCGCCAGCTCGCCGAGCTCGGCGCGTATGGCGTGCTGGTGCCCGAAGCCTACGGCGGCGCCGGCATGGACGCGCTGGCGCTCGCGCTGATCCTCGAAGAAATCGCTGCGGGCGACGGCGGCACTTCGACCGCGATCTCGGTCAACAACTGCCCGGTGTGCAGCATTCTGCTGACCTATGGCAACGACGCGCAGAAACGCGACTGGCTCACGCCGCTCGCGCGCGGCGAGATGCTCGGCGCGTTTTGCCTGACCGAACCGCAAGCGGGCTCGGACGCCTCCGCGCTGCGCACCACCGCGACACGCGATGGCGACAGCTACGTGTTGAACGGCGTCAAACAGTTCATCACGAGCGGCAAGAACGGCAACGTCGCGATCGTGATGGCCGTGACCGACAAGGCGGCGGGTAAGCGCGGCATCAGCGCGTTCATCGTGCCCACCGATACGAAGGGATATGTCGTCGCGCGCGTTGAAGAAAAGCTCGGTCAGCATTCGTCGGACACCGCGCAGATTATTTTCGAAGATTGCCGCGTGCCGGCCGCGAACCTGATCGGCGCGGAGGGCGAAGGTTATCGGATTGCGCTATCAGGGCTCGAAGGCGGGCGCATCGGTATCGCCGCGCAAAGCGTCGGCATGGCGCGCGCCGCGTTCGAAGCGGCGTTGGGCTATGCGAAGGAGCGCGAGAGCTTCGGCCAGCCGTTGTTCTCGCATCAGGCCGTGCAATTCCGCCTCGCCGATATGGCGACCCAGCTCGAAGCCGCGCGCCAGTTGATCTGGCACGCGGCTTCGTTGAAAGACGCCGGGCAACCTTGTCTGACGGAAGCCGCAATGGCCAAGCTGTTTGCATCCGAAGCCGCTGAGCGGATCTGCTCGGCCGCCTTGCAGATTCATGGCGGCTACGGCTATCTGAGCGACTTTCCTGTAGAACGCATCTACCGCGATGTACGCGTGTGCCAGATCTACGAAGGCACCAGTGACATCCAGAAAATTTTGATCGCACGCGGCCTTGCCTGAAAGTCTGATGAATAAGCCATTGTTGCCAACGCAACGACCGTCCGACTGCCCCTGCGGCGGCGCCGCGCCCGATCAGCGCAGCGGCGCCAAACCGCCGCGCTTTGCGCAATGCTGTGGCCGCTATATCGATGGCGGTGAAACAGCGCCACGCGCGCTCGAACTGATGCGCTCGCGTTACAGCGCGTATGTTGTGGGCGCAACGGATTATTTGCGCGCGACCTGGGCACCGCACACCTGCCCCACGGATCTCGACGCCGACCCTGCCGCCCCCGACGCGCCACGTTGGCTCGGACTGCAGATCAAAGCCTTCGCTGAAACCAGCGCCGATCATGCGACAGTCGAATTCGTCGCACGATATAAGGTGGGTGGCCGCGCCCACCGGCTGCACGAACTGAGCCGCTTCATACGCGGTGAGGACGGACGCTGGCGCTATGTCGACGGCGACGTAAACGAATAAGCTGCACCTTCGAAAGCCTTACACGGCTTGGCGGTGCGCAATAAAACCGTCATCACATATGGCCCTCAAACGAGGGCCTTTTTTTCGTGTTGGCTCGACACCACAGCGCGCATATTTCGACAAATTACTTCGGGCAGCCAAGCGCTGCGAGGCAGGCGGTTTCGGCCTTCCGTCGGGGCGAACACGCCCTGATCCGCACCCGGCAATTATTGCGTCGCGGGTTCTCCTTTATTGCACAAAACAAAATTGTCGTGCCAGGATGAGGCCGTAGGTTTGTGACGTCACGTTGCGAGAACAGGTCCATACCGATTCCGCAAAATGCGCAGGCAGCTGCCGATAGCCCACCAGCAAGGGTTCGGCGGCGGTTCCGGGCAGCATGTGTGACGCTCATCATCGGCGCGTGGGGTCGCGTCGGCCGTTTGGGTTCATCCCGTGCGATCTCGATCAGCGTGCGTGCGCTTGCCGCACTACGTACGCGAGTGTGTTTTTGTTTGTCGAAAACGCCGATGAAAGGCAATTGTCAGCGACGATATTCGACAGACAAAACGTCACGGTGTTAAGGGCAGGTTTTTGAGGCAGGTGCGTCAATGGTGTTCAGCAAGGTTCTGACGAAGTGCGCGGTGACTTGTGCAGCAGCGATGTGCGCCATCGCACTCGCGCATGCCGAGCCGCTCGCCGACACCCAGGCGGGGCCTCTCACTCGCGCGCACGTGCCGCGCATCGCACTCGACGACGATGTCTATCTGCCCACCGCGGGCCTCAACGAACAGATCATCCGCGTGCCGGTTAACGCTGCCGGCACCGTCACACTCGAAACCACGATCTACAAACCGGACGGCGCAGGCCCGTTTCCGATGATCGTTTTCAACCACGGCAAGATTCCCGGCGACCCACGCACGCAGGAACGCAGCGACCCGCGGCCGTTCGCGCGCGAATTCGTGCGCCGCGGCTACGTGGTGGTGGCGCCGAACCGCCAGGGCTTCGGCCATTCGGACGGCACGTATCAGCAGGACGGCTGCGACGTCGAACGCAACGGTATCGGCCAGGCTGGCGACGTGGCCGCGACGATCGATTTCATGTCGAAGCAGCCGTACGTGGATGCCACGCACATCGTCGTGGCCGGCACCTCGCACGGCGGTCTCGCGACGATTGCTTACGGCCCCGAGGCTGCATCGGGCGTGCGAGCCTTGATCAATTTCTCGGGCGGCTTGCGGCAGGACGCGTGCACCGACTGGCAGGGCAATCTGACGCATGCATTTGGCGCCTATGGCGAGAAGACAAAGGTGCCGTCGCTGTGGTTGTACGGCGATAACGATTCGGTGTGGACCGCGCCGCTGGTGGCCGGCATGTATGCCGCGTATGCCGCGCATGGCGCGAGCGCGAAGATGGTGGATTTCGGCAATTACAAGAACGATGCACATCGGCTGGTGGGCGATCGCGATGGCGTGCAGATCTGGTGGCCTGCTGTCGAGGCGTTTCTTGCGCGCGTTGGGATGCCTACGGGCGTGCAGTATCGGGTCGATGATCCTTCGGCGCCGAAGGCGAGCGGTTTTGCTGCTGTCGATGCGGTCGACTCTGTTCCGTTTGTTGATGAAGCTGGGCGTAACGGTTATCGCAACTTCTTGCATCAGTATCCTAGCCGGGCTTTTGCTGTGTCGGATTCGGGGGCCTGGTCGTGGGCGGAAGGTGGTGATAATCCGATGTCTGTTGCCATTGCTAATTGCCAGAAGCAGAGTTCGGCGCCTTGCCGGTTGTATGCCGTTGACAACTCCGTTGTATGGGGGAAGGGGTCTTCGCAGACGGCGGATTCTGGTTCTTCGTCGGCAGCTGGGGCTGCTAATGATCGGCGCGCTATTGCTAGCCGGAATTGAAGGTTTTGATTTGCCTTCGCGGCGCTTGTTTGTTCGGTTGCCTGGGGCTTTGGCTTTTCCTTGTTCTGGCTTTCGTGCCGTTCCTTGATTTGTTAGTGGTCTATTAGCGTTGCCCCTGTGCGGGGCGGCACCTAC